>JBNJGY010000047.1:0-15794 GCA_051748045.1 Thermotogota bacterium | reverse complement strand
AATTTTTTTTGGTGGTATGTATTTTTCATCTACATTTTTTATGAGTAATTTTTTTACTTTTTTCTTTTCTTCTTCGTCGTATTGATTTATCTTATTTTTGGTTATTTCACTCATAAATATTTCTTCAAATTGGTCATTGTTTCCAAAATGATCCCAGTGATAATGTGTGTTGATTACTTTTACCTCTTTATCATCTATTTCCTTTAGATGGCTTTTAAGTTTATATAGTCCCATCCCTGTGTCTATACAAACATTGAATTTTTCGCCAATTAAGTAATAAATGTTTGTTTCTTCGTAATGCTTATTTTCACTGATAACATATGTTTTATCGTCAATTTTCTCGATATCAAACCATCCCATTTTCTTCATCTCCTTTTTACCTATATTTTTATAATAGCAAATTTTTGATTATAATATCTATGAAAGAAGTAATGAATTATATTTCGAATGAGGTGTTTATTATTAAAGAAAAAATACAAGAAATTCCAATTTGGGATGCTTTTAACGAAGATAAAGAATGCCCTGTTTGCGTTTTAAAAAAACAGGTCGAAGAGCAGATTATGACAAGAATGCTTGGTAATGATTTTTTTATAGATAACAGATTCACAGATGATTTAAAAGTTTTTGGGTTTTGTGATGTACATCTGGATAAACTTTTAAAAAAACAGGATAGACTTACTTATGGGATTATTTTAAACAGACTAATGGAACAAGAGATTGCTCAGATAGAATCTTTGAAAAATAAGAAAAAAATTTTTAAAAAGAAAAAAGATGTTGAATATCTTCATGAAAAAGAGTGTTATCTTTGCAATAAGATAGATGAATTTATGGACCTTTATTATGATTCTGTTATAACCCTTTACAAGAAAAAAGATGAGTTTAAAGATAAATTCGTAAATTCAAAGGGATTTTGTCTTGAACATTTTTGGAAACTTTATGATTCAACAAATTCAAAATCTTTTATAAATGATATTATAGATGTTCAATTGAAAAACATGAAATCCACAAAAGAAGATTTGGTTTATTATTTGGATAAGTTCGACCACAAAAACGATCATTTACCCTGGAAAAACACAAGAGATTCTATAGAAAGAACTATTATCAAACTTAATGGAGAAATATAAGAGCTTAAATAGCTCTTATATTTTTAATCTAATGTTGACTTATTTTATCTATTTTTATATAATTAAATTAGAGGTGATTTTATGAATAGACGAGTTTTAATCACAGGAGCTTCTAAAGGATTTGGATATGAATTTGTAAAGCTTTTTGCAAAAGATGGATATGATATGGTTTTAGTTGCAAGAAGTGAAGATATGCTTAGAGAAATTAAAAATGAATACAAAGATTTGGATATTAAAATTATTGCAAAAGATCTAACTGAAAAAGATGCGGCAAATGATGTTTATAAAAGGGTTAAAGAAATGGGGGTTTCTGTAGATGTTTTAGTTAATAATGCTGGTTTTGGTAAGATGGGGAGTTTTGATGGTATTGACCTTTCTGTTCATTCTAACATGATTGATTTGAATGTCAAGGCATTGACAGAATTGACTTATCTATTTTTAAAAGATATGAAAAAGAAAAACAAAGGAAAAATATTGAATGTTTCTTCTCTTGCTGGTATGATGCCTGGTCCTCTTATGGCAGTTTATTATGCTTCAAAAGCATATGTTTTATCTTTTTCAGAGGCTCTTTCGGAAGAATTAGCGAGTACAAATATTACAGTTACTGCTTTATGCCCTGGTGCTGCAAAGACTAATTTTAGTAAAGTAGCAAATGTTGAAGATAAAAAGATGTTTAGCAATGCCATGAATGCAGAAAGAGTTGCAAAAATAGGTTATAAGGCACTTATGAAGGGAAAAAGGGTTGTTGTGCCTGGGGCAACAAATAAAATAGCTTCTTTTTTGGTTAAAATTTTACCAAGGAAATGGTCTGCAAAGATAGCTAAATCATTAGCTAGTGAAGAATAATTCTTCTAACACTTTTTTTGTTTTTGAAATTTTGTAATTAGAATTGTTTATTACTTGATACTTTATTTTTAAATTGTTTAATATTTTATGTTCTATTTCTTGTCTTTTTTTTAGAACTTCTATAGTACCTTTCAAACCTTTTTTGTTTTTTTGCGTTATATTTTCTATTATTTTTGAATTTTCAGGATGTTTTTTCAAAATATCTATATACTCTTTTTCGTTTAAAAAAGCAACTGATTCATAGTCTGCTGGTTGATTTTTATCTCCTTCAAGGTATAATTTGCTCTTTATATTCTTTTTTTGAAGAATTTGTTTTATCAGTTTGGATATTGTTGTTTTTCCTACTCCTGGTAATCCTTCTACTAATATAATATTGTTTAGCATAATGTACCTCCTTGATATAGAAAAACCAGCTTTTAAAGCTGGTTTATAGTAAAACACTCATTTTATAATTGTCTTCTTGTATTTCTTCTTTTTCTATTTTTGGTTTCGTTTTGAATTTTTCACAAATAGATAAATATATGTGACTCAAAACAATTCCAATGTCAAAACCATTTAAATGGTTGGCAAGGAGTTTTTTCATAACTCCAGGGTTTTCATATACTCTTATTCTGTCTTCAAGTATTTCAAAATTCCATGGTTGAGAGTTCATTGCAGATGGAGAAAGCATTACAAAATCCATTATTTTATCAAATTTATCTGTTTCTTTATTTATTATTAATTTATTCAAAGATTTTCTTTTT
This sequence comes from Thermotogota bacterium, assembly GCA_051748045.1. Taxonomy (GTDB): domain Bacteria; phylum Thermotogota; class Thermotogae; order Petrotogales; family Petrotogaceae; genus Geotoga. Next base: position 13,081 of record JBNJGY010000047.1, on the reverse strand, counting down.
CTTGATGTTTTATATCTCAATTTTTCTTTTGGATATCCTACAGCAATAAGTATTTGTGGGGTGTAATTTTTATTTAATTCTAATTTTTTGTTTACTAATTTTTTATCTATTTTTCCACCTATCCAGCATGTTCCTATGCCATCATATGCCAATTTTAAAACTAACTGTTCTCCAATAAAACCACAATTCATTTGGTAATTGTCTTTTTCTTCTGATGATATAAGATAATAGTTTGGAGCTATTATTTTTCCATAATTTCCAACAACACCCTTAAATAGATTCAGCATTGTGTTTTTATCCATAATGTCTATTCTGTAATCTATGTTTTTGTTTATGGGTATTAAATTTTTAGTTTTCTCTTTTAATACAGCACAAGAAGGATAAGACTTTTGCTCATATTTTCTAACAGATATCCTTTTTTTCATAGCTTCAATATAGTTCATTTTTTCCACCCCCAGAGAATATTATATCAATTTTACACTGAGAGTATTAAATTACTATTAAAAATATCTTGATTATTTTGATTATATTTGAAAAACAACTTTACCTTCAAAAATTGTTTTTTGAACATTTAGTAGTCTATTTAATTCAACTAGATTTGCAATGTATCCTTCTTTTATTCTTCCCTTATCCGTTATTTCTAATTCTTTTAAAGCATTATATGAACTGACTTTAGCAACATCTTTTAATGAAGCGTTTGTGTATTTTTGGAAATTTCTAACTCCCTGGTCGAAAAGAAGAGTAGAACCTGCTATGTTTCCACTTTTCAATCTTGCAACTCCATCTTCTACGAATACATCTAATCCGCCTAATTCATATTTTCCATCTTCTAAACCCGCAGCTTCCATTGAATCAGTTATTAGTATAATTTTGTCAGGGCCTTTTATTTTGTATGTTAAATCCACAAATTCTGGAGAACAATGAACCCCATCACTTATTAGTTCTACATTAAAATCCAGATAAAACGCTGATCCTGTCCCTCCAAGTTCTCTGTGATGAAGTGGAGATAAAGCATTAGGAAAATGTGTGATTCTTTTTGCACCTTTATCGAAAGATTTTTTTAACAATCTATATTCTGCTGTTGAGTGCCCTATGGAAACTTTGATGTTTTTTTCATTTAAATATTCTACGCTTTCAAAAAAGTTTTTTCTTTCTGGTGCCATAGTCATTATTTTTACTTTTTCAGGAGTTATTTCTTTTAATTCTTCTATAGAAGGATTTCTTATATAGCTTCCATTTTGAGCACCTTTTTTATCTGGATTTATAAAAGGTCCTTCGAGATGTATCCCTTCTATAGATAATACTGTTTCTCCCATATTTTCTAAGACTTTTTTTATTTGTTCTGTTGAAGCTGAAACTGTACTTGGTAAAAAAGATGTCACCCCATATTGAAAGTTCATTTCTGCCCATTGTATAAATTCTAGTTTGCTTGCTTTCATTGTGTCAATTTTTTTTAAAGCATGGGTGTGAACATCTACGAACCCCGGCATTATTATATATTTATAGTTTTCTGAATTTATTTTTTCTATCTTTTCTATTTTTTCATTTTTTATTTCTATATTTCCTGTATATTCTCCATCAATTGGATCTACAATAAGAACATTTTCTATAATCATAAAATCACCTTTTTTATATTTGGGTTTTATTAAATTATATATTATTTTTGAATAATATTTTTTGATTTTTTTATAAAAAAATATATAATGATAAGGAATACGAATTAATGGAGGGAATACAATGCTGTATTTTTTTGTTTTTTTGGGTGGAATCCTTTCTGGATTCATTAATGTTAACGCAGGAGGGGGTTCTTTAATAACTCTCCCTTTGCTGAATTTTTTAGGTTTACCTTTAGACGTTGCAAACGGAACAAATCGTATAGGAATTTTATTTCAAAATGTTACAGCTGTTTCCAAATTTAAAAAAGAAAAAGTACTTGATTTTAAAAGAGCTCTTTTTTTAGCTATTCCTACAACCATTGGAGCTATATTGGGTTCTAATCTTGTTGTGGAAATTGATAAAGCTATGTTAAAACCAATAGTGGGAATAATTCTTTTGATTATGAGTATTTTCATTATTTGGAAACCAAAAATGTGGGTAGAACAAAAAGATGTTAAGATAAACAACTTCGTTAGTTTTATAGTTTTCTTTGCCATAGGTATTTATGGTGGGTTTTTGCAAGCAGGTGTTGGATTCTTTTTCATCATTTCTCTTGTTATGCTTGAAGGATACGACCTATTAAAAACAAACGCTATAAAAGTATTCTTAGTAATGATTTATACAGCTTTTTCTTTATTGATTTTTGCTTTAAACGGAAAAGTCGATTTAATAGCAGGTTTATTTTTAGCAGCTGGTAGCTCTTTAGGAGCATATATTGGAAGTAAATTTGCAATCAAAAAAGGTTCTAATTGGATCAGATTTATTGTTTTTGCAATGGTTATTGTTAGCGCTATTGTTTACTTAGTTCAATCATTCGCTTAATTTTTTAATATATATATAAGTCTTCCAGATCAATTCTGGAAGACTTTTTTTATTTCTTTTAATTAATAATGGTATAATTTAGAAAAGCCCTTTTTTAAGGAGGAATTTATCATGGATCAGAGTAAAAATGCAAAAGCATTGAGAATGTTAAAAACTGCAAGAGGTCAGACTGAAGCTGCTATTAAAATGATTGAAAACAACAAATATTGTATTGACATTTCTAATCAAGTTATGGCTTCTATAGCTCTTTTAAAAAAAGCAAATACAATGATTCTTAAAAATCATATGGAAACGTGTGTTAAATCTGCTGCTATTTCAAAAGATGAAGAAGAGATAGATCAAAAATTCAAAGAAATAGAAAATGTTATTACCTACTTAAATAAAAATTTGTAAGGAGTGTTTGTTTTGAATAAAAAAGAGTTTGAAAATTTTAGAGAAGAGATGAATCAAAAAATTCTCGAAAAGGGTACTTTAAATACAAAGAGATTTTTTAGCCTTGATAATTCTGTTTATAAGGAAGGGGCTATCCCAACAAAATATAAAGAGCTCATGGGGCTTTCTTCTTCTATGGTTTTAAGGTGTGAAGGGTGTATTTCTTATCACATTAACCAGTGTATTAAAGAAGGAGCAACAGACGAAGAGATTTTTGAAGCTTTTGATATTGCTTTAATTATTGGTGGTTCAATTGTAATCCCACATCTACGTGAAGCGGTTAAGTTTTTGGAAGACGCCAGAAAAAGCGAGGGGATATAATGTCTGATTTATACCTCATAGATGGATCGGGTATTGCTTATAGAGCTTTTTTTGCTATAGGAAACTGGATGCAAAATTCTGAAGGTGTTCCCACCAACGCTACTTTTGGTGTTGCAAGAATGCTTTATAAACTAATAAAAGATTACATGAAAAAAGATGAAGATTCTGTTGTTTTTGTTATGGATAAAAAAACGACTACATACAGAAATGAACTTCTGGATACTTATAAAGCTAATAGGCCAAAAGCTCCTGACGAGTTCGTTCAACAATTACCTTATATAGTTGAAATTGTAGAACATATGGGAGTTAAAACACTAGGGCTAGAAAACTACGAAGCTGATGATGTTATTGCCACCATGGCTACTGAAAGAAGCAAAGATTTTGATAATGTATATATCATAACTTCAGATAAAGATATGATGCAACTCGTGAAAGATAATGTTTATATCTTAAGGCCTGAAAAAGGTGCAAGCGATATTGTTAAGTACGATAGAGAACAAGTTCATAAAAAAATGGGTGTTTACCCAGAACAAGTAAATGATTTGCTTGCTTTGATGGGAGATTCTGCAGATAACATCCCAGGGGTTAAAGGCGTAGGGATTAAAACAGCCCAAAAACTGTTAAAAGAATATGATAGTCTAGAAAAAATATATGAAAACATTGACGAAATTAAAGGCGCAGCTAAGAAAAAACTTAAAAATGATAAAGACAATGCTTTTATGAGCCAAAAACTTGTAAGACTTATGTATGATGCACCTATAGAGTTTGAAGATAAAGAAATGGAATATAATGGTCCAAAAGACTCTTTGGTTGAACATTTGAAAGAACTAGATTTTTCTTCTTTAATCAAAGATATGGATCTCGAAACAGATGATGACGATGATGACCAAGAAGATTACTCTAAAAAAGCTGAATATAAACTTATTAAACCAGATGATTTAGATGATTTTATAGAAAAAACTATTAAAAAAGCTGACAAAGTAGCTTTTGATTTAGAGACAAATTCTCTTGACCCTATAAAAGCAGAAATATATGGAGTTGCAATGGCTACAGAAGCTTTTGAAGGTTTTTATTTAGATGTTTCCAAATTAGAGGTTAAAGAAAAGAGTAAAATCATTAAAAGATTATTAAAAGCCTTAAAAGACAAAAAGATTATAGGACAAAATTTAAAATATGATATTTCTGTTTTGAAAAGCAACGGATATGAAATGAAAGAAATATTTTTTGACACTATGATTGGTGCATATCTTTTAAATCCAGATTCAAGAAAGTTCAACATGGATGATTTAGCCAAAAATTATTTGAATTATGAAACAATAAAATACGATGATTTAATAGGAACTAAACTCTTTGCAGCAGATATAAAAGATTTGGATCAAAATGATGTAGTCAATTATGCGGGGGAAGATGCTGATATAACTTTCAGACTTTATAAAAAATTATCCAAAGAAATTGAAAAAAAAGAAATGAAAAATATAATGCATGATATAGAAATGCCTATAGTTCCAATTCTTTCTGAGATGGAAAATAATGGTGTTTATTTTGATAAAGATGCACTTAAAAAATTGGAAGATGAATTTCAAAAAAAGATAGATAAAGCTTATGAAGAAATGGTTGATATGGCTGATTATGAATTTAATCCAAACTCTCCAAAACAAGTTGGAGAATTGCTTTATGATGAATTAGGCTTAAAAGGCAAGAAAAAAACAAAGAGTGGGAATTATTCAACTGATGCTGAATCTCTTGAGTTCTTAAGAGATAAACATCCAATTGCTGAAAAATTGCTTGAATACAGAAAGTATCAAAAATTACAATCAACTTATGTTCAAGCTATACCAAAACTTATAAATGATAAAACAGGAAGAATTCATACTTCTTTCAACCAAACTGGAACATCAACAGGAAGACTTTCTAGTTCTGAGCCTAACCTTCAGAATATACCTATCAGAGAGGAAGAAGGAGAAAGAATTAGAAGAACTGTAAGTGCCCAAAAAGATGGATGGACTTTGATTTCTGCTGATTACTCACAAATAGAATTAAGAGTTCTTGCTCATTTAACAAAAGACGAAACTCTTGTAGAAGCATATAATGAAAACAAAGATATTCATGCTATAACTGCTTCTCAAATTTATGACGTTGATTTAGATGATGTGACAACAGACATGAGAAGAATAGGTAAAATGGTTAATTTCAGTCTTGTTTATGGAGCTTCACCTTATGGGTTATCTCAGAAATTAAATATTTCTTATAAAGATGCCAAGAAATTTATCGACCGATATTTTAATCTTTATAAAAAAGTCGAGGAAAACCAAGAAAACGCTATAAAACTTGCAAAAGAAAAAGGTTATGTAGAAACTCTTTATGGTAGAAAAAGATTTGTAAAAAATATAAGAACTGGTAGTCATGATATAAAAAGAATTGCTATAAATACTCCAATTCAAGGGACAGCAGCTGACATCATGAAATTTGCAATGATTAAGGTTTATAAGAATTTACCAGATTATGCAAAAATGATTTTACAAATACATGATGAAATAGTTCTCGAAATTCCAGAAGACAAAACTGAAGAAGTTAAAAAAATACTTATAGAAAATATGGAGAATGCTGTTAAATTAGATGTGCCTTTAAAAGCTGACGTATCAGTAGGAAAATACTGGAGCAAATAAAAGATTTTTTAATTTTTGTTTAAGCCACTTTTTTGATATAATTTTATTGATACAAAATAAAGCAGGGCGAACTTTTTGTTCGCCCTTAATATAGTAATAATTTATATTTTTACCTTGGAGGAATAAGATGAAAAATTTTCACATTGTAAGACTTGGATGCCCTAAAAATGATGCTGATATGGATATTTTTAGAGGTATTTTAGAAAATAAAGGTTATGTATATGCTGATGACCCTAAAAAAGCTGATGCCATTTTTATAGATACTTGTGGTTTTATAGAATCTGCAAAAAAAGAATCTATCGACACAATTTTTGAATACAACTCTTTAAAAGAAGAAAACCCTGATTTAAAAGTGATTCCTATCGGGTGTTTAATTGAAAGGTATTATGATGATTTTAAAGAAGACTTGAAAGAGGTAGACGGTCTTTACGGTGTTATTCCACCTGCTGTTATAGCGGATAATTTTGATAAAGAAAATTTCTACTTGAAATTGGATACTCCATATGACACATATGAATGTGATTTCAGGCATGTTCCAGAAACTGATTATGCATATATAAAAATAGCAGATGGTTGTAACAGAAATTGTAATTTTTGTTCTATTCCTTATTTTAAAGGAAATCCTGCAAGCAGGGAAATAGATGACATTGTTAATGAAGCTAAATTCTTAATTGATAACGGGATAAAAGAAATCATTTTAGTTTCACAAGATAACACTCTTTATGGTTTGGATCTTTACGAAAAACAGTCTTTACCAGAATTGTTAAATAAAATAAACAAAATCAAAGGCGATTTCTGGGTTAGAGTTATGTATTTACATCCAGATTTTATAAACGATGAAATAATAGAGGCTATACACACTAACGAAAAAGTATTAAACTATTTTGATATTCCAGTTCAAAATGGTTCTGATAATGTTTTGAAACTTATGGGAAGAGTTAGAATGAAAGATAAAATAAAAGAAATAGTTAAAAAGGCCAAATCTAATGGCTCTGCTGTTAGAACAACTATTTTATTAGGTTTCCCTGGAGAAACAGATGAAGATTTCAAGGAAACTATGGACTTTGTAGACGAAATAGAATTCGATAGACTTGGAGTATTTTCTTATTCTCCTGAAGAAGGAACACCAGCATATGATTTTGATTTCTCTGTAGATGAAGAAACTAAAGATAAAAGAGTGGATTCTCTATTAGAACTTCAAAAAGCAATTTCTGAAGATATTATGGAAAAATATTTAGGTAAAACATTAGATGTTTTAGTTGAAGAATTTTCTGACGGAGTTTATGTTGGAAGATCTTTTATGGACGCCCCAGAAATAGACGGCAACGTGCTTTTTAAATCTGATAAAAAAATTGATTTGGGTTCTTTTGTTAAGGTGAAAATCACAAATTCTCTTGACTATGATTTGGAAGGAGAGATATTATGAATGTACCAAATATAGTATCAATTTCAAGGATAATTATGACAATACCTGTGTTTATTCTGACAGTTATGGGGCCAGATTATAAAATAGCAGCTTTAGTTTTATTTGTTATTGCAGCATTAAGCGATCTTTTCGATGGATGGTATGCTAGAAAGTTTAACCAAATTACAGATCTTGGCAAATTTTTAGATCAAATTTCTGATAAAATATTAATAAATACTGTTTTTATTGCCCTTTTAGGTGCTGACATTGTTCCTGGATGGTTTGTCGCTATAATTGTTTCAAGAGATATATTTGTAAGTGGTATGAGAATGTTTTTGGCAAGCAAAAACGTTGTTATTGCAGCTGATAAATTTGGTAAACTAAAAACTTTTTTACAAATTGTTTCAATCCTCTATGCTTATTTATTTATAAACGAGCCTGTACTTATATCATTACTTATATTTACAGCTATAGTTAGTGTTGTCTCAGGGATAAACTATTATACAAAGAACAAAGAAAACATACTATAAGATAGTATCAGATGAACTTCGAGGGGGATTAAGATGAAAAAACAAGAAAAAATACAACATAATTTAAGAAAAACAGTTAGAACATTTGTTGCTATAGAACCAAACGAAAGATTAAAAATGCTACTTACAGATACTATAGAAAAATTAAAAAGAATGGGGTTCAACGGTAATTGGACTAAACCTGAAAATATTCATTTAACATTATTTTTCTTGGGTAATCTTGATATGCATAAAATTGCAGATATAGCTTATAAAATGGGGGAAAGAATTTCTGGATTCCCAACTTTTGTTTATAATGTAGAAAAATTAGGTTATTTCGCAAAAGATGATGTTTTGAAAACACTTTGGTTTGGTGTTCATGGCGGAAAAACTTTAGAAGGTATTTATTCTGAGGTTAAAAAATCAATTATATTCAACTCAATAGATGTTTCTAAAGAAACATTTGTACCCCACATTACTGTAGGACGTATTAAAAAATATCCTGAACACTGGAAAGCTTTGCTGGGATCAATTGACTTTGAAAAAATTGAAATACCAGTTGATTCTGTAGGACTTTATTCATCGAAATTAACTAAAAAAGGACCCATTTACAAAAAAATGTACACGATTGATTTTGAGGGAGGCGTAATAATTAATGGCTAAGAAAAAAACCGATAATAATAATAGCGGAAAAGACCAGTTACTTGAAAAATTAGTCAAAGAATTAGAAAAGAACCATGGTAAAGGCTCTGTAATGCTTATGGGAAAAGGCAATACAGATAATCATGTAGCTTCTGTACCTAGTGGAGTACTTTCTCTTGATGTCGCCTTAGGAATAGGGGGGTTACCAAGAGGAAGAATTGTAGAAATTTATGGTAATGAAAGCTCAGGTAAAACTACACTGACTTTACAGGCAGTAGCAGAAGTACAAAAACATGGTGGTGTAGCTGCTTTCGTTGATGCTGAGCACGCTTTAGATATTGAATATGCAGAACATCTTGGTATTGATGTTGATAAATTGATAGTTTCTCAACCAGATTTTGGAGAACAAGCTCTAGAAATTGTTGATTCTTTAGTTAGGTCAAACATGGTTGATATTGTTGTTCTTGATTCAGTAGCTGCTTTAGTTCCAAAAACAGAAATCGAAGGAGCTATGGGGGATACTCATGTAGGTTTACAAGCAAGACTCATGTCACAGGCTTTAAGAAAATTAGCTGGTAGCGTTAGTAAATCAAAAACAATAGTTGTATTCATCAACCAAGTAAGAATGAAAATTGGTGTTATGTATGGTAATCCTGAAACCACTACTGGTGGGGTTGCTCTAAAATTTTATTCAAGCGTAAGAATTGAAGTACGAAGAGGAAGTCAAATCAGAGAAGGTAAAGAAGCTATAGGTAATGAAACAAAACTAAAAGTAGTTAAAAACAAAGTTGCACCTCCTTTTAAAGAAACACAAGTTGACATGATATATGGAGAAGGTATTGCAAAAGAAAATGATGTTTTTAACCTCGCTGTTGAAGAAGGACTTATCCAAAGAAAAGGCGCTTGGTTCTCTTATACAGACGACAGTGATGAAGAAGTAAGTTTGGGTCAAGGAAAAATTAATTCTCTAGAATATTTAAAAGAACATCCAGAACTTTTAGAATATTTTGAATTTGAGCTTAGAAAGAAAAAAGATTTATTCATTCCAGAAGAACTAGAAAAGAAAATAAAAGATATGCAAAAAGGTAAAAAAACAGCATCTACAAAAGAAGAAACACAGGATGAGTCTGATGAGAAAAAATGATCCTGACTCTTTGGCTGATGCTGAGAATTCTGCTGCCCATTTGATAAAATATAGAATGAGAGCAGAAAAAGAGTTAAGACGAAGATTAAGAGAAAAAGGTTATAATGATAATATTATAGATGAGCTAATTATAAAGTTAAAAAAAATAGGTATTATTGATGATTATAAATTCGCTTATTTATTTATGTATGACAAAGTTACTTTAAACAAAAAAGGTATCATAGCCGTTTCAAACGATTTGCTTCAGCTTGGAGTTGAAAAATATATCGTTGACGAAACTGCTCAAATAGTAAAAAAAGAAGTAAATATGTATGAAATTGCAAAGGAAGTTGCGAAGAAATATTTATCTACAAAAAATGATTTTTTAAAATTGAGAAAATATTTATTTAGAAGAGGATTTGATACTGAAATAATAGAATACGTGATTAAAGATTTAGGAGGTGAAGCGGATGATTATTGAAATAATAATCGCTGTAGTCGTAGCTATTATTGGTATATTTTTAGGTATGTTTTTGGGAAATTCAAAATTTATTGGAAGTTTAAAAAATAAAAAAGAATTGCTTGAAAAAGACATTGAATATGCTAAAAAAGAAGCAAAAGATATAAAAGAAAAAGCTCTAGAAGACGCTAAAAATTTAAGAAAAAAAGAAATAGTCGAAGCAAGAGAAGAAATCCACAAAATGAGAAGAGAGTTCGACAAAGATATAAAACAACAAAAAGATGAAACAAAATCACTTGAAGACCGCTTAATTAGAAGAGAAGAGAATTTGGATAGAAAAGAGGAAAACCTCGATAAAACTAAAGAAAAAGTTGAAACTGAAAAAGTTGAAATCGAAAAAATGAAAAAAGAAGCACAAGATAAATTAAATGAAATAGCTAATTTAACTGAAGAAGAAGCAAGACAAATTATAATGAATGAAGTAAAAGAAAAATATGAAGTTGATATTGCTCAAAAATTCAAAGAAATAAAAGAAAACTATGAAGAAGACGCTAAAAAATATTCTAAATGGGTTATCACAACTGCAATCCAAAGATACGCATCTGATGTTACTTCTGAAATCACAACATCTACAGTTGTTTTACCTGCTGATGATATGAAAGGTAGAATTATCGGTAGAGAAGGTAGAAACATAAGAACATTTGAAAAATTAACAGGCACAGATTTAATAATAGACGATACACCAGAAATAGTTGTTCTTTCATGTTTTAACCCTTTAAGAAGAGAGATCGCAAAAAGAACTCTTGAACAATTAGTCGCTGATGGAAGAATTCATCCTGCTAGAATAGAAGAAATGTATGACAAAACAAAAACAGAAGTTGAAGAATATATCAAAGAAGCTGGTAAAGAAGCAATTATGAGAGTGGGAATTAAACAACCTCATCCAGAAATCGTTAAATTATTAGGAAGATTAAAATTCAGAACAAGCTATGGCCAAGATGTTCTTGAACATTCTATTGAAGTTGCTCAATTTGCTGGCCTTATGGCTTCTGAATTGGGATTAAATGTAGAACTAGCTAAAAGATCTGCTTTATTCCACGATCTTGGTAAAGCTATTGATCATGAAGTTGAAGGTTCACATGCACTTGTTGGTGGCCAAATAGCTAAGAGATATAACGAAAGATTAGAAGTTATAAATGGCATGCAATATCATCATAACGAAGTTGATCCTATGACTCCTGAAGCTGTTCTTGTTGGAGCTGCTGATGCGTTATCTGCTGCAAGGCCTGGCGCAAGGAGAGAAACATTGGAAAACTACGTTAGAAGAATAGAACAATTAGAAGATATAGCAAAATCTTTTAGATACGTTGATAAAGCATATGCAATTCAAGCAGGAAGGGAATTAAGAATCATTGTTCAACCAGATAAAATTGATGATTCTATAGCAGAAAAATTATCTCAAGATATTTCTGTTCAAATAGAAGAAAAAATGCAGTATCCTGGTGTAATAAAGGTTACTGTTATAAGAGAAAAAAGAAGCGTTTCATACGCAAGTTAATATATTTAAAATCCCCAAGCTTTTTAGCTTGGGGATTTTATTATATCTTATATCTCAAACTTTTTGGTTTCTTGATTAAGGTCATCTGAAATTTGATTCATCACATCAACCTGTTTAAGTAGAGAGTTTATAACCTCTGTTTCTTTTTTCAAATCACTATTTAGAGAACTTACTTGTTTTTTGGTGTTTTGGGTTACTCTATCAACATCTTTCATATCTTTTCTGAATGATTCTATAACTTCATTTTCCTGAGATACTGTATCTTTTAATACATTTGCAAAATCTTTTAATGAATAAGAGCTTGATTTTAGCGTTGAGAATCCTTTCTCAAAATTAGCAATTGTATTTTTTAAGGTTTCTATTTCATTTACTGTTGATTTTACCCTATTTTTTAAATCATCTAATCTACCAAAAGATTTGTCCATTTCATCTGTTATACCACTAGCTGTTTGAGCTGTTTCAGTTGATAATTTTCTTATCTCGTCTGCAACGACTGCAAAACCTTTCCCAGCTTCTCCAGCACGTGAAGCTTCAATTGATGCGTTTAGTGCCAAGAGATTTGTTTGTTTTGAAATATCTAAAATACTATCAATATAAGAATTGATGTTCTGAAATTCGTGTAAGAAATTGTCTAATTTCTCTTCAGTACTCATTATAAAATCTTTTAAACTGTCTGATACTTTGTTTATATTTTCAACTTCTTTATCTCCCTCTTGCGCTATAGTAACTGAATCTTCAGAAATTTTTTGTATATCATTCGCGCCTTTATCTACTTCATTTGATGATTTTCTTAGTTTATCTAAATACCCTGAAATGTTGCTGTTTAGATTTTCTATTGTGCTTTCAATGTCTCCAACAAAGTTAACCATATTTTCTAATTTTTGTTTTGTGTTATCAAGATCTTTTGCTTTCCCTGAAACATTCGCTGAAGTTTCTACAATTTTATCTGAATTATTTATCAAATTCTTAATCATTTCTTTTAGAGAAGAAGATGTATCTCTAAGTTTGTTCATCATAACATCAAACTCATCTTTTGTTTTATGATCTTCGATTTCATTTTTTAAATTACCTTTTGAAATATTTTCTAGAACTTCGTTTACTTTAACAACTCTTCTACCAAATCTCTTACCAAAGAAATATGCAAAAATTCCTATAAGAATTATCATTATAGCTAATACAAATAATACATTTCTAATAATTTCATCCAAGCCTATTTTAACCTTGTATTCGAAATCTTCCATCTTAAATTCTTCTAAATCAAAATCAGTTTTTAAAGGTATATTAAATGAGGTATCTATTTCTTCAAACGGATTGGATAATTGAACATATATTCCATCAAATAATTTTGTTTGTGAGTATAAACTTCTCATTTGTCTACCCATTATTTCTTCTGTGACATTTTTCTCTTCTAACTTATTATTTGTTAGTTCTAATTGATCTTCTGGCATGTTAGCAAATAACAAATCTTTGTCTTGAGAATAAAGTGC
>JBNJGY010000046.1:14778-16700 GCA_051748045.1 Thermotogota bacterium | reverse complement strand
CAGCTAGTTATGATGGTAAAAATCAATATATAAGACAATGTAATGATTTACATATAGATAACACAGGGACAAAAGTTTATTTTACCGAGGTAGGTTCAGAAGATATATGGCAATATTCTATGAGTACCCCTTGGGATATAAGTACAATGGGAAATGATTCATATATAGAATCTACACACTCATCGTTAGTTGGATTATTCTTAAAACCAGATGGTACAAAAATGTACGTAGTATCAGGTAACACAATATATCAATATAGTCTATCAACACCTTATGATATTGATACAATTACATATGATTCTATTAATATAAGTGCACAAGCCTCTAATCTAGTTAGTGTTTTTTTAAAACCAGATGGCACAAAAATGTATGAATTAGATAACAACGGAGATATATATCAAAATAGCATATCATTAAGTGATGCTTGGATAAATGTAAATTAAAAATGGAAGAACTTGAAAAAATAGTTTTAAAAAAATATGAATTAGAGTTAAAGGAAACATATAACTTATTTAAAGAGATATCTGATAAAGACAAAGATGTCTATACAGATATGTATATAAACGCAAGAGAATATGTTGAGAGTATATCAGATAAGAATATGCAACCATTTTATAAAAAATATCTGGCTCTTTATACAGCAAATAGCGAGTTTTTGAATTATACAAATAATAAAAAAGAATAAAAATGAATTTCAAAAAACTTATCATTCAGACATTTTACCCTGATGATTATTATAAATTGAATAATTATGAGACAATATGCAATAATTTAGAATATTATAAAAAAAAGGATATTGAATGCCAAAAAGATATTAGCAAACTCTCTCAGGAACTCTCTAACGAACAGAAAATAAAAAAGAATATAATTACATTAAAGAATGATTTAGAAGAAGAGAATGACGCTCTAAGAGAGGAGAAATCTATATTACACTTTGAAAAATTGAATTATCTTAATAAATTCACAGAAATAGAGCAAAAATATAAAAAACTACAAAACAAATATCAAGATTTAAAAAATATATCTAAAGATTTAACACCTATAGATATATTTTGTGATAAATACGATTATCCTAAAGTTCCAAATAAAGTATATAAAAACAAAAGATGGTTTTTAGATAAAGAAATTCGTGTATCTTTGAATCAATTAATTACACCAAATGCTTATGAAGTTATAAAAGTAAGAAAAGATTTAGAGTTAAATGCTTTGGATATATATGATAAAGCAGATAAAATAGGTGATTTCGTAGCAGAGAAAATAAAATGGACTTTAGATAATAAAATTCATGGAAAAAGAGATTTTTATACCTACCCAGAAGAAGTTTTAAAATTAGGTAAAGAAGATTGTGAATCACATTCTTTTTTAGTTTCAAGTATAGATACAGATTTTGGAGTTGCTTATGGTTTCTATAATAAAGATGGTTTTAAATATAGTGATAAAGGCACAGGTCACGCCTTTAATGTATTTATAAAGAATAATAATTTATATATCTTAGAAACTACAGGTTCAAATGCACAAATTCATTGGTATAATCCACAAGAAAAATCTGAAAAATATCATATATATTTCATAGTGACACCAAAATTCACTTATGATATGGATAAAGATTATAGAGTTGAATTTGGATATTTAGTTAATAGTATGGTATGATAATATTTTATAACAACATTTATATATTAGTGTATATCTTTTATATAATATATAATAATTATACAAAAATATGGCAGTTAGGTTAGGTGATAACAAGTTTCATTACAGTGAAACACCAACATATACAGATTTAAATGATACTTTCAATTGGATAGTTAATATAGTAGAAAATGGCTATTAAAAATACTTTATTAGGTGGAACAGATTGGGTTTCAACAGACAGTGCTTTATCTACAGATTTTAACGATACTTTTGATGCTTGTTATCAAAAA
>JBNJGY010000046.1:0-14678 GCA_051748045.1 Thermotogota bacterium | reverse complement strand
ATGAAACAAATAATATTAAAACTACTAAGAAAATTAAGTTATATTTGTTTACAGCTATTATTAAAACGATATATAAAAATTGCAGATGAAAACAAAGATGGCAAATTATCATCTAATGAAGTTATAAACCATGCAAAACAATCTATAAAAGATATACAAAACTTTCTAAGTAAATACAATTAAAAAAAGTGATAATACAATGGAAAAATATGATGACAACAATATATGCGTAAAAATAGGAAAAATGGAAGAGAAATTGGACAATATTGATAAGTCTGTTTGCGATGTAAAAGATGAAATAAAAAAACAAAATGATAACCTTTCTAAAGAGTTTAAATCTATGAACTCACGATTAAACCAAAAGGCAGATAAAGACTTTGTTTATAAAATTGTTTCTGGTGCTATAGCTTTGTTAGCTGTTTTAATTGCTTTATTACAATATATAAGCCCTATTTAACTAAATCATCTAAATCTATAAGTTTCTTTATCAAAATTTTACCTAATTCTGTACATTTCAGATATTTAAAATGTTTATATACATCTGTATAATAAACTACAAAACCTTTCTCAATTAACCAATTTACATTCAATCTAACTGTGTTTCTTGTCGAATTTACATATTTTCCATACCAACTTTGGTTGTTATCAGAAAATCTATATATAGCATACCATATATTTAACCTTTGTTTAGTTAAAGAACCTATAAAATTATAACCATATTCTAAAGAATGAAGGTTCATTTTTTTACATCTTTATATTTGAATATAAAATCGTAAAAATATCTATTTATATATTCATCGCACAATCTATAATATTTCTTGTTGCCATGTTTTATAGACATCAGAATGTCTTTTTCTACCATTTTGTTCATAATACTACCAGCATATCCTATTGTAGTATCTATAGCTTTCTTAATTTCCTCTACTCTATATAAAGGTATCTTCTCATTTTTCTCTTTATATATCAAACTATCAGATACTATATAATACAAAATTTCATCTTTTATTATCATTTTATCGTTTTCCTCATTTTAGGTTTTATAAATTCAATTAACTCTTTTAAATATGATTTATAATCTATCACATCCATCCATTTATCGCCAAATGATTTCTTTAGTTCTGAAATCTTAGCATATTTTTTAGATTTACCTGCACCTATATATTTATTCAAAATTAAATTATGAATCCCATCTCCATATCTTTTAGATATCTGTGCTTGTAAGGATGTTTTACTTTTATACTGTGATATATCATATACTTTATATCGTTTTTCTAATAAAGTGTGATCATCTTTTATAACATCTTTCATCCAACTCATAAGTTTCGGAACAGGTATATATAATTCATCAGGTAGATTTTCTTTCAAATATTTTGAAATGTGTTTATTGAAAACTTCTTTTGAAGCTTCTGATGTATTTACACTAGCTAACTTTATACCTGTATAACTAAATGTACCATCAGGTTTTAAACCTATATTT
Organism: Thermotogota bacterium; assembly: GCA_051748045.1. Taxonomy (GTDB): domain Bacteria; phylum Thermotogota; class Thermotogae; order Petrotogales; family Petrotogaceae; genus Geotoga. Next base: position 13,201 of record JBNJGY010000046.1, on the reverse strand, counting down.
CTGTTTTTTAGATTCTCTCCATCATCGTTTTGTATAAGCCAAAATTTTATATATTCACCATCAAACTCTAACTCATGGGTTTCTATATCTATATTAAAACTCTTTCTTTGTATTTCAGATATTTCCTTTGCTATAGCTAAAACTTTATCTTTATCGTTATATTTATCTATTATATAGCAGGAATCTGTGTTATGTACCAATACATCATTAGCAAAAAAGTTATGTGTATCTTCTACTTCAACATCATATACATATCCATCATAATTAGCTTTTTCTGTGGATATTCTTTTAAAAGAATACGATATATTAGAACTATCTTTGATTTTATCTGTTTTCCTTTTAAATATAAAACCTATGTTTTTTTTATAAATATCTATTTTCATAGCTAATATTCTTATATGATATGAATATGTACCACTATCTTTATTATTATATTTGTTAGTTTTGTTTTCTTTTATAACACTAGAACCTATACCTACAGACATTAACAATTTTTTTAAATCATAAGCTAATTTTTCGTTTACAGTAGTATATCTAGGAACTCCTTTTACAACAGTTCCATCTGAACTAAACATACCTCTTAAAAAACTACATCTATCATCGAAAGATGATTCATATACCATCTCAGGTATTCTCTTTTTCTTTGAACCACTTATAAATCCTAAAGATTTCATATATCTAACAAACTTAGTATTACATAAAGATATATTACCTTTATGACTATGATAAATGTTGTTATTCTTTAACTCTGTAACATAATTTAAACATTTTTCTAATAACTCTTCTTTGTCATTACCTGTAGATATACCAATATAATTATCTTTTCTAAACCAACCATTCCCAATCCAATAACCAAAAAATTCAAATTGATGATTTATTTCAACTTGTTGTTTTTTACCAAAACCACTATTTAAAATTACCTTAGACAGGGTTTCAGGTTTAACTTCTGTTAATTTATGTGTATAATTCTCTATATTCATAACACTATGGTCTGATGTAACAATTAAACTATTCTGGTTGTTGATGTTTATTTTATAACAATCTACATCATTTAAATGTCTCATTATATATTTCAATGGTTTCCAAACTATATTTAAATCTTTATCCATAGTTAAAGTTTCTACATCTTTTAAATATATATATTCATTACCATTTTTTCTTATTATATTGTTATTTTTAAATAAATTCCAAAACTCATTGAAAGTAAATTCATTAATTTTATTTTCAACTTTATACCATGTTTTAGAATCACCATCTACACTATGTCGATAGATTAACTCATATCCATAAGACTCATATACATCTGTTGCATGAACTAAACTTCTTCTAGCCATAGCTGTAATATCATTTGCTCTTATAACATCATATACAGATTTAAATGTAGGATTTCCTGCTATTCCATAGCTTGTATTCAAAATTATCTTTTTAGCATATTGTATTTTATCTAAAAATCTATATCTATCTGAATTTTTATCTAATTTCTTCATCTCTTTTTTATCTTCGTTTCTACTATCAAATAACTCTTTTAAAAACTCTTCAACTTTACCTCTTTTTCTACTATATTTACCTCTTATACCATGTTCTCTATCTTCTAAATATGGTAAATATACACCCATACCATTCCAAAAATCTTCTCCTTCTTTTGCTGGTGTATATAAATTACCACCTATCATCATGTGTGGATATAAACTTTTGAAATCTACAGCTACCACATTCTCTGCTGATTTTATATCGTTTCTTACCCAACTTATTGCAGCTCTGAATTTCTGTCTTTTAGCTCTATCATCATATATTTCAGGCAAACCTGTTCTATGACATATAGCTTTATATGCAAAACTACCTGATGATGATGTCAGCCATTTTAACTCTTTTACATCTTTTCGTGAAAGAAAATGTTTGAATCCATGAAAATAATTTTCTAAATAATCCAACAACTCAGTTGAACTTTGTAGATCTCCATATAAATATTCTTTAATTAAAGCTAACTCTTCTTTGTTCCAGCTATTTTTCTTTAATATATTATAATCCATATCACCTTTAGAAGATAAACCAAATCTTTTACAAAGTTGTCTTAAAGACATCTCACCTTTACCTAAATTCAATCTCATTAAAGATTTAGCTCTTTTACTTAGAATCTCATAAGTATCTAACATTATATGTCTTTTATTTGTAAATGTTTTAAACTCTATCCCAAATCTCTCTAAAATAGGTACATCATAATATTTTATGTTGTGACCTGAAATATTTCTGAACCTTCTGAAAATAGATTGTATGGCTTCTTTTTGTAAATAATTATACATTAATTTAGTGCCACTAGGAAACTGAAACCCTATAAATTTAAGTTTATCTTTGTGAGGATTAGGTTTTCCAAATGTTTCTGTTTCTATATCGAAAACTAAAACATCTTTCATTTTAATGGTTCATAACATCATCTTCCCAAATGGCTTCTAATTCAGACCATTCATAACCTAACCCCTTTAAAGCTTGTATCATTAAATGTGTTATCTCTGCTCTTTCTAAATCTTCTAAATTCAAAGATACTTCAACTTCACCAATTTCGTTTGCTACCTTTATATATTTTATATTATCTAACTTTACCATTTTGTTCACCTTTGTAATAAATATTTATTATAATTATAATATAACACAAATGATATATAATTCTTTCTATTGTAAATTTAGGAGGAAACACTTTTATCACCCCAATTCTTTAAAAAGATTTCATATTCTGATTTATAATCATCCGAATTAAAAAAGTTACCATCAAAGAATTTCAATTCTTTAGCTAAATCCAACCACTTTTTTAATATTTGGTCTGATGTTGCATTATTTGTATTACAATAATTTTTCCTACCTGCATCTGTCCATCTATATATCAGATAAAACATTTGCTTTACAAAATAATATTTATCTGATTCTTGGAGATTATACGAACTTTGTAATTTCTCCTTCAAATTATAATTACCATTCTTGTCTAAGTAATACATGATTTTCTCAAATAACTTTTGTGTGACTTTTATATAATGTTCTCTCATATCCATAAACCCTTCTAATTCCATGAACATTTCTTGAACTTCTGGGTTTAACTTCTCACGAATATAAAGAAGTTCTCCTTCTTCCAAATTAAATTTATATGTTTTTATCATTTTAATCATCCTTAAAATCTTCCATTCTATCCTGACAGAAATCACACATATCAGAATTTTCATATTCTCTTATTACCCTACCACATATCTTACATTTCATTTTTTATATCTTCTTGATAAGGACATTTGTCTGAACAACTACACACTACATATATACCTTCAACTTCCGAATATTCACAACCTTCACACATTTTCATTTATCATATTATTTTCTATAACTTGTTTTAAAACAGCTACACATCTTTTGATGAAGAGTTTATTCAAAAGTTTAAAATCTACTTTCCATTTACTAAAACATATTGTTCTCCACTCTTCTTCCATAATATCTTTATATACCATTTTAGGTAATTTTTCCATTAACTTCATTTCTAATTTATTACCATCATCTAAAAGTTTAAATATACACTTTTCTATTCTTTGATTAGTACAAAATTTAAATACAATTTCTGAATTATTTGTATCATCTTGTTTATTATATTTAGGTTTACCACCAAAAACTTTTGCATTTTTTTCTTTAAATTCATCTCTTACATATTTAGCAAATATCTGTTTATCATAATTTTTAAAAACAATTCCCTCTGCCTGTTGTTTTGGATTACTTTTAGGTGCATAACAAGAAACTGGTACATCTTTATCTTTAATAGGTAGCTTTATATCAGAAGATTTTACAATCTCTATCAAAGGTACTGTAGGTAATTTTAAAGCCATAAAACAATTAACTACATCATCAAAAACCAAATATCTATCATTTTTCATATCATATACATCAAATCCTAAAAAAGGTGGTATATTATCCCAATCATAACTTAAAGTATGTTTGACACAATTCTCCCCATAAAAAATATACCCTTCGTGATTTGATAAGTCTAAATCTTGTGTTTGTTCTCTTATATAATCAACACACCTTCTAAAGTTTTTATCTATATCACCATCTTCACCATCATCAGATGTTAATTGTCTTGTTCTACTACCAAAAATAATTTTACCATCATTAATAAGAAATCTAAAATTTGCACCATCTATTTTCTCTTCTTTATATATACAATCATCTTTATAAGAAAAAATATCTTTATTTTCTTCATCTCCCAATATTTTAATTTTATGATACCTTTTAAAATCTTCCATTTTAAAAACCAACTAATTTATTCAAATCTTTTATGAGTTTCAAAACATTAATACCTTTTAATGTAATTTCTAATAAAATCATTCGTTTATTTACTTGAATATGAGATTTTTTCAATAAATCATTTTTTAGACACCATTTTACATAATATCTAACTGTCTGTTCAGAACAATCAAAAACATTAAAAGGAACTTTTACCTTTTTCAAATCGGAAACTAAAGGGTTAGCATAAAAACCCAACACATCCATTAATTTTTTGTTATCCACCTTCATATTAATTTCACCTAATATAAAGATAAGATAAAGAAGTATATAAATATTTTGTTGATTAATTTTAGATTTTAAAATATATATTATGCTTTATATATATAACCATCTTCATATAAGACACCATCTATAATTCTATGAGTTCTAGGATTTACACTTTTCCCATCTATAATCTCAAATGTAAAAAATCCTTGTTGCCAATTAGCAGTTCCAGTCATCTGACAAAGACATCCTGAATTTCCACCAAATATATCGTTATATGGGTTAGATTCATATTTTAGATTTAAATTGTGTGTGTGACCTATAACTGTATTCTGTCGCATATTTTTAGCTGTGTTTATTGCTGCATTCATACCACCTTTAGCACCATTAAGTCTGTTATCTCCATGCATGATAAGTACATCACCTAACTTTAGATGTCCGTTATCTTTTTTCCAATAATCTAAATCTATACCTCTATGTTCTATATCTAACTTATCTAACTCTAATAAAGTTTTCATGTTTACATATCCACTCAACAAATCATACATCTCAGGATCTTTCCACAACTTTTTATATATTCTAGCTTCATGGTTGCCTTCGTTATAAAACATTTTAGTTTTTTTAGGTAATGTATTTTTCAATCCTTTTAAATATTTTTTTGTTTGGTCTATTTCTTGTTTTATGGTATATTTCCTTTCTGGATTTTTGTCAAATATACTTATAGAATAACAATCGTTTAAATCTCCGTTGATTACATAATAGTCTGGTTTGTATTGCTTTGCATAACCTTTTGCTACAGCATCAGCTTTATAGTCTATATAAGGTATATGGTGGTCTGATACTACCATTACTTTCTTTACATCTTTACTTTTCATTCTTTCCTTTTTAATTATATCTTCAAGAGAGTTTGCCATCGTTTTTTTGTACCAAAATAATCTATATCGTGTTCATCACAATATTTATATATTTCGGAAGGCGAAACAGTTCTTTTTTTATTTTTAGCCCAAGATAACCAACCTGACATCTGACCTCTTACTTTATGAGAATTTAAAGAAGCCAAATTTTCAACTATAGGTTCGTCATCTAGTTTATGGTTTATTATAGCTATAGCTATATTTTTATATACATATTTATCTCTATTACCATCTGGTAAAGGTTGAGATAAAGCCCATGCAACTATCCATCTATAATCTTTTTCACCTTCATCTTTTCGTTTCATCATTTCTTGTATTATCTGCCTTTCTTCTTTATAGGCTTTAGCAAGTATATCAACTTCTAATCTATTAGAAATAATACCTGTATTTGTATATATTAATTCTTTTATTGTGTTGTATTTATAATGTTTTCTAAATTCAAATGCAACTAAATGTTCTCTTGTTGTATTCAAGCTCACATCAACCTCTTTATAAGGTGCATATCTTTCTATAAACATCTTTTTATATGCACTTCTAACTATATCGGTTTGCTCTAGTAACCCTCTAAAGTTATATAAATGTATATGAGGAGAACGACCATAATGATCAAAAACAAAATAATTATAAGAATTAGCATTTAATCGTGATATAGTTTTTTTGAATAATTTCTTCATTAAAATTTCGTTATCTGTATCAAATTCAATTATAATTTCATCAGGTGCAACTTCTCTATGAGTAGCGTTTTTCATTATTTTATTATAATGTCTTCTACTCTCCTTTACAGTAACAAGCTGTATGAGTTTCCTATTCTGAATATAATTATATATCTTTTCTTGATAATTCATCATCTAATTCATTTATGTATTGGTATAAGATTTTCTTTTCTAACTTTTTCTGATGGTTACTTTCAGAACTTAGAATTTCTTTAGAAGTTTTCATTATCTGTTCAAAAATAAATCTTATCTTTTCCTTTTTCTCTGAATCTTTCATTTCAATCTATATACATATTAGAAGTTTTGATATATAAATATTACTATAAAATTTTATATGGTTTTAAGTATAACCAAAACCTTTATAAATCTGTAAAATATTCTGATGTGTCTCAAATAATAAACAATATTTGAGACCAAGTTTTAAATTATAGGTAATTAGTTTAGATTTTACCTAAATAACTCTTCTCTAACGAACAGAAAATAAAAAAGAATGTAATTATACCTATTTTAATTTTCTTGCTCTTAGAATAAAGATGTGTGAGCGAGAAAGCAAATTAAGATATAAAATAAAGTGATAATTCTGAATATATCATATATATAGTAAAACACATACAAAATTTCATCGAAATATTTATATATTAGTTAGTATTAGGAGGGTGGGTGGGTAGTAAATTAGTATGTAAATAACTATGTAATTAATTATCATATAATATTTCATAAATAACTAATAAATTAGTTATTCATTCATATTACATAATAATTAATTAAAAATAGGTAAAATAGATAAATTTTCAGTAATTTAAAAGTATTTTTACATTCTTTCCTTTACACACATTCCATTCACGCATTAACTGTAAACAAGTTTTTTTTGGTGGGTGGGTGGGACTAGTAGTTACCTCTTAGATAATTCTGTATAATGTATATATTAAGAAACATACAAAAACTTAACACAATATTTATATACTATCTCATCTTACACATATAACAGGTGAAATGAAATGGCTGAAAAAAAGTTTAAAAGTAAGAACTTCAATCTTACACAAGATGAAGTACAATGGTTAGATCTGAAAGCAAAGAAAAACGAACATTCTTATGGTGCTTTCATAGGTATGGTTCTGAACAGAACCTATGAATATGGTAAACAAGATAAATTCTTCGCAGAGTTTACTAAATTTTTGAAACAAAGCATACAGATATTCAGAATGTTAGATGAAGATAGAACTGAATTAATTGTAGAAACAACTGAAAAAGCTAAGAAAAGTTTAGAGAAATCTAAATCTATAGATGAAGAAACAAACGATAAACTTAAACAAGCTTTAGCTAAATTGAAAGGTGGAAATTAAAATGAATTTAGATGTAAAAAAATTATTTAGAACCGATATGAAAGAGGTTATAGAGTTATATCAACAATCTTTAGAGAATTTAACTAAACTTTCAGAAGAGAAGATACAACTTTCAGAGCAAATTTCTGAAACAGAAACAAATATAAAGGTAAAGGTTGCATCTGATACAACTTTGAAAAATGCAACTCAAAGGAAAGCAGAAGAAAAGAGGTTGTTGAAAAAAGATGTAGAATATGAAGCTAAAAAGAACAGATTAAATGAAATCAGATATGAGTTAGCTGTTGCAGAAGCAGATAAAAAAATTCTGAAAATGATATATGAATATCATCTAAAATATGATAAAAATTAAACTAAAATGGTAAAAGTAAAAAGAAGTTATAAAAAGGATGGTGTGGATGTACCATTAAAATATCCACAAATTAGGATTGGAAACAATCTAGGTGAAGATGAAGAGGTTATAGTGACAATTTTAGATGGAATAAATGTTAAAAACATAGAGTATAAAGGTAAGACATTTGACGCATACAATGTAAAGGCAGATTATAATAACGAAGTTGTATATGTAAGGATGTCAGCTGTACCATCAAAAAAATTAATTGAAAATGGAAATTACATTGATAAACAAGTTATTTTCAAGAAAACTATAGCAGATAATGGTAGAACTAACATAAAAGTTTTTATTGATGGTGAAGAGTTGTTCTTTAAAAATAATACCACATTTGAAAATACAGATACAGATGCATCAATGACAAAAGAACAACTATTAAAGATATATTTAGCAGAGAAAAAGAAACCAAGTGATATAGTCATTTTCAATGGAAAAAAAGACACCTATGAGAATATTTTAGGCAAAGAAGTTTTGGAAACTTTGAAATAAAATGAAAATGGTGAAAGAAGATTTAGATATACTGATGAAAAAATCAGAAACACATAAAACTTATGTTGTAAATATAGTCCTTTTAGTTTTAACTTTAATTTTGTTGTTTACCAAAACTATTGTAGGATATAATATGAGCTGGTGGTTGGTCTTTGCACCATTAATTGTATATTATGGTTTAATTATGTCAATTGCTTTTATATTGGCTTTAGCAATAATTATAAAGTAATTTTTTTATATTTTTTTTTATTATTTAAAATGGTTAAAAATGGAAAGTATGGCGACAGGTTTTATAAGTTGGAAAAAGATAAAAGATTTGCATAAAACTATACATTCAGGTTTTATGAGGGTTAATAATTATATGGGTGTGAAATTCACACCAACTAAGATAGGTGTACAGGTTGATATAGTTGTAACTTCTAATCCTATAAACGAAAGTCTATATTTTAGAAGTATGCAAAGTAAAACTGAAAAAGTTGAAAGGAAAAAAGAAAAAGTACAAACAACTCAATCTGGAATGTTTGATAATATAGATATATGAAAAGATGGAAAAGTTGATGTTTCATTCGGATGCAATTAAGAAGTTCAATCATGCTGTTTATAGAGATGTGTTTAAACCACATTTTTTAAGGGGCGATGAGAGGGTGATAAGAGATGATAATAAGGTAGGATATGAAGGATTTGAATTAAAAGATTTCAAATCCAAGAAAGTATATTTTGTACCTTCTGAGATTATCCATCAGATGCCTTTTAAAATCACACAATCTAAAAAGATTATATTCAGAGGTAAAGTATATCATCTTGTTATTGGTACAGATTCCAAAAAGATGGAAGCCGACGATACTTTAGATACAAAGACTTTAGTTGATTATATATTTCCTGCTAAACATACATCTTCAGATGATTTGTTGTTATGTAAACTTATATGTATATTAACAGCTACAACTAAATCATTTTTCAGGATAAGCACAAGACAAGGGTTCGGAAAAGATGCAGTTGCTAATAATATCATAAGTCTTGTAGGTCATGGTACTAATGTAGGTGACGCTAGTGCAGCTAAATTAGCTACATTGATAGATGAATGGTTTACATATTTTAACGAAGTCTCAGGATATGCAGGTGCAGAGAGAGATGAATTACAGAAATTCTTTTTAAGAAACGGAGACCCTAAGAATAATACCTATCAACATAAAACAACAGGAAGTGAGGTCACATATCCTGTATATGATACATCTAACTATGGGTTTACTGTGTTTTACAATTTACCTTCATATTATATGAATAAAGGCATACCTTTTTTTGATACGATGTTTTTAGATTCTGTATTATATAGGATATTTCCTGTGTTGTTGAAAGGTCAGGTAAACGATCCTAATTTCGTGAATGCACAATACGATGCAAGGCAAATTATTATAGATAACATAGAAGATTATAAAAAGGTTGTAGGTAAACTTATATATCTCAGAGATAACTTAGCTGATGAAGTTGTGAAATTTGATTTATCGAAATATAATTTCAAAGTTTCAAATAACGAAGAAATCGGTAGATGGAACACACAATTTATAAACTTCGCTAAAATAGTACAGTTATATACAGACTTCAAAGAAAAGGAATTTTATAAAATTATGGATCTGATGTATTCAAGACATAAAGATTATATAAAGGAATTAGAGAAATATAATATTTTTGAATGAAAATGTATTGGAGTTATATATTATTTTGGGATGGAGAATATCTGAAAGTTGCAGAAGGTTATTTCAATAACGATACAGACGAGTTAGAAGGGGTTTGTGATGAAATCGAAGAGGGGTTGATAGCAGATGAAGTTATGCAAAGTGATATAAATAACTTTGACTGTTATTTCAAACAGATAAAAGATAACGAATTTATAAAGGTGAATTTTAAATGATAAAAAAATTTAAAGTAGATTTAGATAAGTTAATGAAATATAGAGGTAAACATTGTCCTTGTAATATAATGAAAAACGATAAAACTATATGTCCTTGTGATTTATTTTGTAAAAAAGGTAAATGTATTTGTGGAGTTTTTAACGAGGTATTGTGGAGTTTTTAACGAGGTAGAAGATGGTGAAAAATAAAACACAAGAGGAGAGGATATCAAATTTAGAACTTCGGATGACACAGCTAGAGCAAAAGTTTAACGCTTTTTTGATACAATACGACAGAGAATCTACAGAAGATGCTAAACTTGTAAACATTTATATATGATGGCAATATACACTAAAAAATATCTAAGGAAAATTTTGAAAGATAAATATCCCAGAAAACACAATAAAACTATAGAGAAGATTATATCGAGGTTACAGAGCAAAGTATATAACTGGAATAAATCTTATGATATTCCTGAACAATATATAAAATATATTGTTGATGATATTTTGCATAACTATAGGAAATGTAAATATTGTGGTGAATGGCTTATAGAAGATAACATATCCTTAGACCATATCCTACCTGTAGCAAGAGGTGGTAGGATAGATGATGAATATAATGTAGAACTTATATGTAAACGATGTAATGTTCGGAAGGGAAGATTGACAGAAGAAGAATATAAAGAATTATTATTCACTATAAATCATTGGGATAAAGAATCTAGAGATTATGTTTTAAGGAAATTATCATCTAAAGATTATTGAAAATGGAATGTAAACGATGTAAAAAGGAAAAAAGTATGGGTTATATATTTCAAGAAGGTTTTGTCTGTGATGATTGTGTAAATCCTGATGAAATTAAAACACACGAACAAATAGAAAATATGTTGGGTTAATAAAAATAATAAATAAACAATGTAAAAAATGGAAAAAGAATATAAAATTTCGGAAAAGAAAGTAAATGAACTGTTACAATATTTAAGTGATGTACCATTTAAATATGCAAGTAACATAATAAAGTTTTTGAAACAAAATTTAATTGAAATAAATCAAAAAGAGGTAAAGAAAAATATAGATAACAATAAAGATAAAAAATAAACGAAATATTTATATATTTCTTTATCTTTCTTTTATTTTAGGTGAAATTAAATAAAATGGGAACATATAACCATATACATTTGGAACTAAAGGAAGTAGAAAAAAAATTCAGACCAAATAGATTTAAAGATAAAATTATAGTAATTGAAACTAAACTATCTGAATATGATGTTATTGAAGCTCAGGAAGAATGGGCTATTTTGAAAAACGAACTTATGGATGAAGAGCTGTTGCTAGATGATAAACACCAAACTAAATATACAGTTTCAGAGATAAGTTTGATGAAAATGATAACAAACAAAATGAGTTTGTTGTTTAGTACCTATTTTACAGATACTTTCTTGGTTTTATCGTTGTTAGATAGAGGGTATGAAGTTAAAAAAGTAATATCTGAATATAACGAGGAAGAAGATATTATTAAAAACGATAAATATATTTTATTATAAATTCCTACAGCACCACCTCTCCATTTTTAACCGCCTATTATATATAAAAACGAGGTGGTGCTTCCTCATTCACTTTCAAAATGGAAATAAAAAAAGATAATTTACGAGCTTTGTTGGTTTTTTCTTATAGAAAATGTTTTGTAGATAATGATCATATTCATTATATAGTGAAAGTTATCTATAGGAATAAAGATGTTTTGAAATCATCTGATATAGAGTGTTTCAAAGATGAATTTCAATATCAGGGGTTATTAAAAGAACCATATTATAACGATATATTTATGAAGAGTTTTGAAAAATGGTTAAATTTTTATTCTCCTATAATGAAAGATGATAATAATGAAGAAACAACTGAAATTTCTGTAGGAGATTTCAATGAAATTATCAATTTAGCTATGAAATATGCTATAGGCAGACATACTTATGCACCATCGTTAGTAACTGATATAATAAAGAATCATAAAGAAAATATATATCTTGTTACATATAAATCTATGATAGATTATATAGATGAATGGTTAGAACATTACGAAAAGGTGAAGATAGAAGACGATACATTATCTAGACTTTTTTATAGTTCTGTAGAAGAAACTAAAGGTATAAAAAATATCTTGTTAGAGTGCCTTGAACTTAACAAAAATGATAAGTTTAAAGACATAAAACAAGATTAAAGATGAAACATAACGATATAATTTCAGAATTAGAGAAACGATGTAAAGAAAATCATCCTGATTCTATTCATCTAAGAGAATGGGATTATAATTTGAAATGTCGTAAACATGGAGAAGCTGATTATCTCATGATAGATATATTCAGAGATTATGCGTATGCTTTCGAGGTAAAAACTTACGATTCTAAGAAACATAGAGGGAAGGCATACAACCAATGTGATAAAGATAGAAAATATATAAAAGAACAATATAATATAGACAGGGTTTTCAAATTCTATGCTTATTCAAAAGACAATAATTATAAAGTTGAAAGGGTAAAATGAAGGTTAAAGATACAAACCCAAAAGATGCAGTTGGGATAAAGAAAGTTCCTATGTCTTGTGTTCCTGCACAGGTTATGATGGAAGTTGCTACAGCTATGTATGAAGGTGCAAGAAAGTATGGTAGAAGTAACTATCGTGTTATGGGTGTGAGAGCATCTGTATATTACGATGCTTGTATGAGACATATAGTAGCTTGGTGGGAAGGTCAAGATATAGATGAAGATTCAGGTCTGTCACATATAACAAAAGCTATTGCAGGTCTTATGGTTCTTAGAGATGGTATGCTGAATGATAAATGGATAGATGATAGGTCACCTAAAATATTAAATCAATATTTTATAGATGAATATAATGCTAAAATTGAGGAAATCATAGAAAAATATCCAAAAGCAAAAAAACCATATATT
>JBNJGY010000045.1:0-16743 GCA_051748045.1 Thermotogota bacterium | reverse complement strand
ATATTTATATTATATAACTTTATTGTTAAAACTACAAGCGAATTAAGACAAACTGTCATATTTTGGAATAAAATGTCAAAAAAGGTAGACTTTATAAAAGTCTACCTCATCATTATATCTAATGGAGTTCTATTTATACTCTTTTTAAAGCTATCTTCAGATGCTTCAAAAGCGATCTTTTTCTTTTCAGATGAATCATAGAAAACTACAAAATCTAATTCATTTGGATTTTCTAGATAGAATTTGACAAAATCGTCTGGTCTCATAAAATATTTTCCAGTTGAGTAGTATGGTTTAAAATTTATTAAATTTGTTTTTTTATATGCAACATACAATAATTCTGAACAAACTAGTTCTTGATCATCATGGAAGTTGAATTTATAATCATAATTTTTTCCAAAATATTTAAAAGAATTATTAATTGCTTCAAATTTTTCTTCTTTTGTTAAATTAGGTCTCAACGCTGAAAAAAAATCAGATCTACCCATAGAATCAAATTCATTTAAAACAACACCTTTATAATTTGATTCATACAAAACAAAATCAGGATTTTTTATCATAAGATCATATATCAAACTGTATTCTTTTTTTAACCATTCAGAATAATTTAAATCTCCTAATTGCTTTGTACCTTTGAAATATCTATCTAGTTCATCTAGATTTCCTAAATACATTCCAGAATGTGTCCAAAATCCTCCAACTCCTATGTTGGTCAATTGCCAATTCATTCTTCTTAAAAGAATATCTCCTGGTTCTAATCTTTTTTGAATATCATTTTGTTGACTGTTTTTAATAAATTTGTTTTTTCTGTTAGTTAATTCTCTTCCTGTAATTGCTTTTGCTAGATATTCTATAATGAAATCAAAAGAATTTCTTGATATTTTTGAATAATTATCATAATAATCAAAAACTGGGTTATAACTTGTATTTAAATTACTATTAAAATCATACGAGAAGGACATTAAAGATATAGAAATTACTAAAAATATTGATACTATATTTTTCAGGAAACTTAGTTTTATAGCAAATAACATAAATATTTTTACTATTAATAATATCAACAATAAATTGAAGGAAATAAATAAAGCTATATTTAAAATAAAACTATAATTACCAAAAATATCAGAACCAAATGTCAAAAGAGAAAGTAAGAAAGTTTTTGTTAAAGAAAAAATATAAAATTTAAAGTTATTATAAACTTTGAAATTTTTTGATAATTTCACCATTGAAAAATATATAGATTTGATTATAAAAACTCCCCATCCACTGAACAAAAAGAATGTAGATATTTCGTATGAATCTTCTCCAAACAGACCAAATTTGTTTATAATTATACAAATAACATGCATAATCAAAGCATTAAATATAAAAAAATATTTTTTCATCTTAAACACCCCCATTTACACCATCACGAATATTACTGTATTAATATATTAATACACTATAAAACATAAGTCAAGTTAAAATTTAGTTAATTCAACATAATATAGCAAAATATTATTTAAATTAATATACACTTAAGTAATAAATATAGTCATATATAATGACAGCTTGTTAGGGCTAAATATTGAGTCTAGCATGAAATATATTTCATTATAAAGAATTGAAAAAAAGAAAGAGTTGATATAAACTTATTAATGACACTTAATAATATTTTGGAGGGATAATTTTGATTAAAGAGTACATTAGAGAAGAAGTAAAGCTATCAACTGGATGTACAGAGCCAGCAGCTGTTGCTTTATCTACTTTTATAGCAAATAAGTATATTGAAAAAAAAATAAAGAAAATTGAAATAGAAGTTAGCAAAAGTATTTATAAAAATGGGAAGTATGTTAAAATACCGGGTGCAAATGGAGAAAGAGGTAACAAAATCGCTGCAGCTTTAGGTACAATTATAAAGAGTGTAAAAGAAGATTTACAAATTTTACACCATACAAAACCAGAGCATCAAAAATTAGCCAGAGAAATGGTAAAAAATGAGATCATCTCAATAAAACCCAATAATAGAAATGGTGTTTATGTAAATACTTTAATAACTGATAGTTTAGAAAATGATATACAAGTAATAATAGATGGTGGCCATTCAAACATAATGTTAATAAGAAAAAATAAAACTACTATTTTTAAGAATGATGGGAATAAAAACAACAATGTTGATTTTTTCAAGAAATACAATTTAGAAAATATTGACTTAAATGATATTCATGAGGCAGCTAAAAAAATAGATGATGAAGATATTGAAGAGTTATTTTTGGGGGCTAAAACTAATATTAATGCAGCAAAATTCACTTTAGAATTAAAAAGTGAAGGTGTAAAAAAAACTGGAAATGGTTTGAATAGAATATTTTCTGAAAAAATTTTGAATGAAAAAATTAGAAAATATTCCACTGCTGCTTCATACACAAGGATGAATGGAGAATTAGTAGATATTATGAGCTCTGGTGGATCAGGAAATCAAGGCATAGCTACTACAATACCTGTATACTTATACGGTATGTACCATAATAAAGATAAAAGAAAAATCGCTGAAGGTTTAGCAATAAGTCATATGCTTTCTGGTTATATAAAATTTTTGGTTGGTAAACTAGCTCCTATTTGTGGAGCGTTCTATTCTGCTGGAGCTGGGGCTACTGCAGGAATTTGTTTTTTAGAAGATCTTGATGAAAAAAGTACTATTAATGCTATAGATACAATGATTTCCAACACTACCGGTGTTTTGTGCGATGGAGCAAAAGAAAGTTGTGCTTTTAGAGTTGGAATAGCAACTCATGAAGCTTATATGTCAGCTGTTATGGCTATGAATAATATATATGTTGAAAAAAACCAAGGATTCTTAGGGGATTGTTGTAGCGATAGTATTAAAAATATTTCAAAAATAAATTTAAAAGGTATGGACAAAATAGATAATCTGATTATAGAAATTCTTGAAGGTAGAGATAAAAAATAGATTTATTTTATTGCAACAACATACATTCTATTAGACTCTTCTGAATCAGGTAATAAAGGGTTTAAATTTCCATAAAAATAAATTTCATTAAAACCAACAGAAGTCAACAACTCGTTGATTTCTGTTTTTTTATAACCTTTTTCAATGTGTTCTTCTTCGAATTTTTCCCATTTATTATTATCTCGTCTCAAGAAAAAGATAATTTTCATGTATGCTAAATTATTTTCGTAATCATAATCAGATTTGTGAACTTCGAATAAGTCATCTGTATCTTCAAAAATATAATAAGGAAGGTCATTCCATAAAGTTATCAAACCATGTATAGTGTTCATATCAAACATAAAAACTCCATTATCATTCAACATGTTAAAAGTATTTATGAATACTTTTTTGATATCATTTTTATGAATGATATAATTTAGTGAGTCAAACCAACTTGTTATAACATCATATTTTTTATCAATTTTAAAATCAATTATATTTTCATTATAGAAATTAATATTTAAATCCTCTTTTTTCGACTTTTTTTTGGCATTTTCTATTTGTTGCTCTGACAGATCTACCCCTTCAACTTGAAAACCCTTTTTTGTTAACTCTCTACAAAAAGTACCTTCTCCACAAGCTAGATCTAAAATATTATCAGTTTTATCAGTGTAGTTTTTTATTAATAACGGGAAAATTTCTGACATTTTTTTACTGTATTCTAAATACTTATTATTATAAATTTTAGAAAAATCATCATATAAATTCATTTTTCTTCCTCCCTATAATTTATTTATTAATTATATTATAATATATATAGGGTTGATTTAAAATTTTCCGGAGGTGTTATTATGGCAGCAGAAGTTTATTTTGCAGATTTAAGAGCTAGAAAACCGCAAGATAATAAAGTAAATAAAATTAAAAGATTATTTGAAAGAGCAGGATTTGCAGATTTGATAAGTGAAAATGATTTAACTGCAATAAAAATTCATTTTGGCGAAAGAGGTAATGACGGATTTATAAGTCCTGTATTTGTAAGACCAGTTGTAGATAAGGTAAAAGAAGCGAAAGGTAAACCTTTTGCAACTGATACAAATACCTTATATAAAGGTGAGAGAAAAAATTCTGTTGATCATTTGGTAACTGCTACTGAACACGGTTTTGTATACTCAGTTATTGGTGCTCCTGTTATTATTGCAGATGGAATGTTGAGTAAAAATATATCTGATGTTGAGATTAATCAAAAAAATTTTAAAACAGTTAAAATAGCAAGAGATATAGAAAATGCAGATAGCATGATTGTTATGTCTCATTTTAAAGGTCATGAGCTTGCTGGATTTGGTGGAGCGTTAAAGAATATTGCCATGGGTTGTGCTCCAAGGGTAGGAAAAATGCAACAACATTCTATGAGGCCAAAAGTTGATAAAGATTCTTGTATAGGATGCCAAACATGTGTAAATAACTGCCCTGAAAATGCAATTACTATGATTGAAGGAAAAGCACAAATAGACGTTAGTAAATGTATAGGTTGTGGAGAATGTATGCAAGTTTGTCCTGTAGATGCTATAGGGGTTAATTGGAAAACAGAAATAAAAGACTTTATGGAAAGAATGACAGAATACGCATATGGTGCTGTAAAAAATAAAAAAGATAAAGTTGGCTATATTAATTTTGTTATGAAAGTAACTCCGGACTGTGATTGTGCTCCTTGGTCTGATGCACCAATAGTTCCAGATATTGGTATTTTAGCTTCAAAAGATCCAATAGCTTTGGATAAAGCTTGCTATGATCTAGTAAATAATCAACATGGTTTTGAAGGATCTCATCTAAAAAATAACTTTGAACCTGGAAAGGATAAGTTCGTTGGCATGAGAGAAAATTCTCAAGGTTATGTGCAAATAAGTTATGGTGAAGAAATGGGAATGGGAACAACTGATTATAATTTAATAAAAATTTAAAATGATTGACGTTTATGGGGGTGTATTTACAGATATTTATATAAATGGTGATACACCTCATAAAAAACAAATTGATATATTTCCTGGTGGATCTGGTTTTAATATTGCTCTAGGACTATCCATATTGAAAAATAAAGTTAGATTTATTGGAAATATTGGTAATGATGAAAATGCCAATACGACTTTAAAAATATTAAAAGATAAAGGTATAAATATAGATTTACTAAATATTAGAAATGAAAAATCAGATATTTTTATTAGCCAAAATGAAAAGCCTTTTGCAATTCAGAGAAATAATAATGAAAAAGATATTAAATTCCCACAAAAAAAAGCTGAATATGCTTTTGTAAATACGGAAATTAATAAAAATGATTTCGATAAAATTATCAATTTAGATTATAAGTTGATTTTTATTGACAGTGGGCCTAGGCATTTTATTCTGAAAAATTATTTTAAAAAAGATAATCATATTCTAATATCTAATAAAGATAGTGAAATATCAACAGATCTCATTGCTCTTGGAAAAATGGATATAGAAGGTTTTTATTATAAAGATGAATTCTATCCTTCAAACGGGAAAAAATTTAAGTATAAATTTGGTACTGGCGATCTTTTAGATGTAATTTTTATAGATTATTATTTAAAGAATAGAATCAGTAATAATAATTTATATAAAATTATTGAAAAGATTGAGATGACAAATGAAATTAAAGGCGCGTATAATAAGATTAAAACATTAGAAAAAAAAGACGGTTTTTAAAAAACCGTCTTTTTTAATGAGAACATTAGTGAGAGGCGAATCATTTCAAAAATGCACAAATTTAAATATTATTAATATATTTAATAATAATTAATGTTGTTTATCTCTAAACCCTAAAAAATCACTCTTGAAAAAAAGATTAAAATATATTAAAATGAGAAGTGATTCATTATATAATATATGGTTTTTATTAGATTAATAAAGAGGTGATTTTAAAGTGAACGTTGGAATAATGGGAATGGGAATATACATTCCGGATAATTATATTACATCTGATGAAATAGCAGAAAAATCAGGTATACCAGAATGGGTTATTAGAGAAAAATTTGGAGTTAGTAAAAAACCTATTCCAGGAAAAAAAGATACAACAAGTTATATGGGAATTCAAGCTGCTAAGGAAGCTATTGAGGAATCAGGAATTAATCCTGAAGAAATTGATATTGTAATCTGGAATGGAGCCCAGCACAAAGATTATCCATGTTGGTTAGCTAGTTTGAAAGTTGCTGACGAAATAGGAGCTAAAAATGCTTGGGGTTTTGATATGGAAGCAATGTGTGGTTCTATGATGGCTGGAATGGAAACAGCAAAATCATTATTATTGGGAAATAAAAAATATAAAACCGCTTTACTAGTAAGTGGTTATAGAAACGGAGATTTAATAGATTATAAAGTAGCTGAAACATCTTTTATGTTCGATATAGGAGCTGGTGGAGCTGCTATGTTGCTTAGGAAAGACTTTAATAAAAATGTTATTTTAGGAACTGCATTCAAAGGAGACGGTGATTTTTCTGAAGATTGTGTTGTACCTGTTGGTGGAACAAAAAATTGGCCTATGAAACCAGAAGATGCAGATAAAATGCATTTTGTTATAGATGATGTTGATTCATTTAAACAAAAACTTGGTGAAAGAACTATGCCTAATTTCTATGCAGTTATCAGAGAAGCATTAGCAGAATCTGATAAAACAGATAAAGATATTGATTATTTAGCTATTTTACATTTCAAGAAATCATCTCATGATGCTGTTATTGAAGAATTTGGTTTAGAAGAAGATCAAACTACATATCTTCAAAAATATGGGCACATAGGACAAAATGATCAAGTTTTATCAATGAAAATAGCGCTTGAAGAAGGAAGACTTCACGATGGAGACGATGTAATAATGGTTGGAGCTGGAATAGGGTTTGTTTGGGCCGCAGCTCATGTTCATTGGGGAGAATATAAAGGTTAATAAAAATTTCAAAATACATTAGGAGGTATCATCATGAATAGAATGAAAGACAAAGTATGTGTCGTTACAGGTGGAGCAAGAGGAATTGGTTTATCAATAGTTTCTAAAATGGCTAAAGAAGAAGCAAAAGTGGTTTTCGCTATTGATATGAATGAAGAAGCTTTAAAAGAAGTCGAAAAAGAATTTTCTAATGTAAAAGGCTATGTTTTAGATGTTACTAATAGAGATGCTATAAAAGAATTTGTAGATAATGTAAAAAATGAATATGGAAAAATAGATATATTAGTTAATAATGCAGGAGTAACAAGAGACGCTTTAATTCAAAAAATGTCAGAAGAAGATTGGGATTTCGTATTAAACGTTAACTTAAAGGGTGTTTTCAATATGACACAAGCGATAGTTCCAACGATGTTAGAAAATGGTGAAGGTAATGTAGTGAATATCTCTTCTATAGTTGGAGAAAAAGGAAATATCGGACAAACTAACTATGCTGCAACTAAAGGTGGAGTTATTTCAATGACATATTCATGGGCTAAAGAATTTGCAAGAAAAGGTGCAAATATAAGAGTGAATGCAGTTGCTCCAGGATTTATAAAAACTCCTATGACAGAAAAAATGCCTGAAAAAGTATTAGACGCGATAGCAAAAAAAGTTACTTTAGGCAGAATGGGTGAATCATCAGAAATTGCAGATGCTGTATTTTTCTTAGCTTCAGAAGAAGCATCTTATATAACAGGGCATGTTTTAAGTGTAAATGGTGGTACAGTATTATAAGAATTGTGAGGGGATAATAAATGTGGAAAGATGTATATAATAATAAATTAAAATCTATAGAAGAAGCAATATTATCATTGCCAAAAACAGTAACAGTAGTTGTTGGATTAGCCGCAACAGAAGCTCAAGGTTTTTTAAGCAATGTTCATAAATATAAAGATCACTTTGATTCACTAAGAGTTTTGACTTGTTTAAATATGAAAGAATATCCTTTTTTTGCAGACAAAGAATATGAAGACAAAATGAACAATCATTCTTGGTTTTTCAGCCCACCAACAAGAAAAGCAAGAAAAAATGATTTAAAAACAGTAGATTATATACCTAACAACTTACATATGGCTGGAACTGATAAATTAGTTGCAGAGAAAGAAGAAGGAAGAACATTAGTTTTTTGGGGTGCTGTAGCTCCAATGCTTGAAGAAAATGGTTTTTTTAATTTAGGTTTATCTAATGTTTATGAAATGGAAGTAATGGAACAAGCAGATAAAGTTATTTTTGAAGTTAATGATCAAATGCCTTTTATACACGGAGAAACTGGTGTACATATTAACAAAGCTGATATGATTGTTGAAAGCAGTTGGGAAGTACCACCACTACCAATTGTAGAACCAACGGAAACAGAAATAACAATTGCTCAGTTTATTGCTGATTTAGTGGAAGATGGATCAACTATCCAAATTGGAATTGGTGGAATTCCTAATGCAGTTGCAAAACTTCTTGATCATAAAAAAGATCTTGGTGTACATACTGAAATGTTTACAGAATCAATGATAGATCTTTTTGAAAGTGGAGCAATAACGAATACTAATAAAACACTTTGGAAAGGTAAATCAATTTGTACATTTGCACTTGGTTCAAAAAGAATGTATAAATGGTTGAATAATAATCCTGGAGTTTGGGTAATGAAAGGTAATTATGTTAATGATCCATATGTAATAGCACAAAATGATAATATGGTTTCTATAAATACTGCAATTTCTGTGGATCTACAAGGACAAGTTGTGAGTGAAGCTATAGGTACAAAACAATTTTCTGGAACAGGTGGCCAACTCGATACTCATAGAGGAGCTATAAAAAGTAAGAACGGAAAAGGAATAATAGCTTTAAGATCTACTGCTAAAGACGGTAAAATATCGACAATTACTGTAGCTCATCCAAGAGGTGCAACGATATCAGTTCCAAGACATGATATAGATTATGTAGTAACTGAATATGGAGTAGCTCATTTAAGAGGAAAGAGTTTAGCTGAAAGAGTTGAATTATTAATTTCAATAGCTCATCCAGATTTTAGAGATCAATTGAAAAAGGAAGCAAAAGAAATTGGTTACATATTATAAGGAGGAATTGTCTTGAGAAAAGTATTTATAGTTGCTGCTAAGAGAACTGCTATTGGAACTTTTGGTGGTACATTAAAAAATGAACCAGCTACAAAATTAGGTGCTCATGTAGTTAAAACAATTTTAGAAGAATCAAATGTTAAACCAGATTATGTAGATAAAACAATAGTAGGTAATGTTCTACAAGCTGGCGAAGGAATGGGTCCAGGTAGACAAGTAGCTTTATATGCAGGTATTCCTGAAAATAAACCCGCTTACGCTGTTAATATGCTCTGCGGAAGTGGTATGAAATCAGTTATGATTGGAGCTACTGATATAAAAGTTGGAGACGCAGAAATAGTAGTTGCAGCTGGGATCGAAAATATGTCACAAGCGCCTTTAATGATTGATTCTAAAAATAGATTTGGAAGTAAATTTGGTCATCAAAAAATGCTTGATCATATGATTTTAGATGGATTAACTGATGTTTTTAATAACTATCACATGGGAATGACGGCAGAAAATATTGCAGAAAAACACAATTTATCTAGAGAAGAACAAGATGAATTTGCTGTTATTTCTCAAAATAGAACTCAAAAAGCAATCGAAGAAGGAAAATTTAAAGATGAAATTATACCTTATGAAATAAAAACAAGAAAAGGTACACTTCTTTTTGATACTGATGAACACCCAAGATTAAACGCAACAATAGAAGGTTTAGCAAAACTAAGACCTGCATTCAAAAAGGATGGTTCTGTTACAGCTGCTAATGCTTCTGGGATTAACGATGGTGCAAGTGCTATAATATTAGCATCTGAAGAAGCTGTAGAAAAATATAATCTAAAACCAATCGCTGAATTAGTTGCTTATGATGAAGCAGGAGTAGACCCAGCATACATGGGATTAGGACCAGTTCCTGCTGTAAAAAATGTTTTAAGTAAAAACGATATTTCTATAGAGGATATAGAATTAATCGAATTAAACGAAGCATTCGCTGCACAATCTTTAGGAGTAATTAAAGAATTAGGCCAAGAATTTGGTAAAGATAAAAATTGGTTTATTGAAAGAACTAATGTAAATGGTGGAGCAATAGCATTAGGACATCCAATAGGTGCGTCAGGAAACAGAATCATTGTAACTTTACTACACGAAATGAAAAAACAAGAAAAAGAAATTGGATTGGCTTCTCTCTGTATTGGAGGAGGCATGGGTACTGCAGTTGTAGTACGTAATATAAAATAAGGGGTGATCTTATGAAAAAGGTATTAACACTTATGGTAGCTTTACTCATGGTAGTGGGACTTTTTGCTGAAGTTGGAGTAACAGATGATGAAATTCTCATTGGTTCTTTCCAAGCTTTATCTGGTCCTATATCATTTATCGGACAACCTATGACAAAAGGTATGGAAGCATACTTTAATTGGGTAAACGATAATGGAGGAGTAAACGGAAGAAAAATTAACTTACTAGTAGCAGATGACCAATTTTCACCAGCAAAAACAACAGTTGAAGTAAAAAGATTAGTTGAAAGTGATGAGGTTTTTTCAATTGTTGGGGGATTAGGAACACCAGGTGTTTTAGCTGTTATGGAATATCTAAACAGTAATGAAGTACCTTTTGTTTATCAAGGTGCGGGAACATCATTATTAAGTTTCCCAGCTAAAGAATTCATTTTTCCAGTTCAACCAAACTATACTGTAGAAGGAAACATTGTTGCTAATTATTTTGCTGATATTGGATATACAAAAATTGCAATTGTTTACAGAAATGCAGATGATGGTAAAGAATTCAGAGACGCAGCAAAAGAATTATTTGAATCAAGAGGAATTAATGCTACTTTCATTCCAGTAAATCCTTCCGCAGAAGATTTTTCAGCAGAAGTTACAAGATTAATTTCTAACAGACCGGAAGCTATTGGAGTTATGCTTTATGGAACACAAGCACCAAACTTCATTAAACAAGCTAAACAATATGGCTTAAAAAATGTTGAATACGTAACTTCATATGCAAACGCAAGTGTTTCATTCATTGACTTATTAGGAAAAGATGCAGAAGGAGTTAAATCAATGGCATGGGTTGATGTAGACTTCACAGACCCTGATACTCCAGCATTAGAAATTTATGGTAAATATAATAATGGTGAAATTCCAAACGCTTACGCTGTAGCAGGATTAATAGCTGCTGAAACTTTTACAGAAGGCGTAAAAAGAGCTGGAGATAACCTAACAAGAGAAACTTTAGTTGACGCCTTAGAAACTTTTGATAATTGGTCAGGAGACATAACAACAGGTGTTACTTATTATGACTTTGAAGGACCTAACAAAGATATTTCAAGAATTGGTAAAGATTCTATGTACATTATGGAAATTAAAGATGGAGTATTTGAAAAAGTAACTGACTGGCTATACTACATGGAATATTAATCATATTTAAATAATGCGGGGAATAAACTTCCCCGCTTTTTTAAAGGGGTGTAATTATAAATGTTAGAAGTTAAAAATGTCACTGTATCTTTTGGTGGTTTGATAGCTGTAAAAGATATGAGTATGAATGTGAAAAAAGGAATTATTCACTCTTTAATAGGTCCTAATGGTGCTGGGAAAACTACATTATTTAATGTAATTACTAGAGTTTTGGAACCTGTAGAGGGAGAAGTTAATTTTGAAGGAAATTCTTTAATGCAAACTAGACCGGATCAAATTATATATAAAGGCATAAGTAGAACATTCCAAAACTTACAGTTATTTAAAGGGATGAATGTTTATAACAACATATTATCTGGTTATCTACATAATTATGATAAAAATATATTTTACCTTTTTTCTAAAAAAAGATCACATTTTGAAACAATAGCAAGGGAGAAAATTTTAGAAATTGCTGAATTATTACAAATAAAAAATAGATTAAATTCTTATCCATCATCACTTCCTTATGGTATTTTAAAAAGAGTTGAAATTGCTAGAGCAATTGTATCCAATCCAAAAATTTTATTGTTTGATGAACCCGCAGCAGGGTTGAATCATAACGAAACCTCAGAAATTAGAGATATAATGAAATTATTAAAAAATAACGGTAAAACCATTTTACTAGTTGAACATGATATGAATTTAGTTATGCAAGTTTCAGATAGAATTACTGTTATGAGTTTTGGTGAAAAAATTGCTGAAGGAACACCAGAAGAAATAGGAAACAACGAAGAAGTTATAAAAGTGTATTTGGGGGAGAGCGAAAATGCTTAAAGTTAATAATTTAAAAGTAAATTATGGTCATGTTGCTGCTGTAAAAGATATTTCTTTTAATATTGATAAAGGTGAAATTGTTAGTATTCTTGGAGCTAATGGCGCAGGAAAAACATCTACTTTATTCGGTACTATGGGAATAATAAAATCCTCTGCAAATATTGAATTTAATGGAGAAAATTTGACAAAAGCATCTACAGAAGAAAAAGTAAAAAAGGGATTAGTTTTAGCTCCAGAAAACAGAAGAGTTTTTCCACAGTTATCTGTAGAAGAAAATTTAAAGTTAGGTAGTTTTGTAAGAGGTAATGAAAAAGAAAACTTTCAAAAAGTTTATAAATTGTTTCCTATTTTAAATGATAGAAAAAAACAAGCAGCTGGATCATTATCAGGTGGAGAACAACAAATGCTTGCAGTTGGAAGAGCTTTAATGAGTTCTCCAGAAATATTAATGCTGGATGAACCTTCATTAGGATTAGCTCCTTTAATAACAGATGAAATTTTTGAAGTTTTGGTTCAGTTAAAAGAAATGGATGTTGGGATACTTTTAGTAGAACAAAATGCATTAAAATCATTGAAAATAAGTGATAGAGCATATATATTAGAAATTGGTAAAGTAGCAACAGAAGGAAACGCAAAAGATTTATTGAATGATGAATCAGTTAAAAAAGCGTATTTAGGAATATAGGGGTGATTTGATGGCTTTTATACAAAATGTCTTATTAGGCATACCTCAAGGTGCATTATATGGATTAATGGCTTTTGGGATTGCTTTAATATTTAAAACAGTATTTGTTATGAACTTTGCTCATGGATCTGCTGGTATGATGTCTGCATTTTTTGCTTTTACCGTATATGGGTGGACACAAAATATTTTTGTTGCTATTATAGGAGCTATTTTATTTGGTTTTATTTTAGCTCAACTAATAGAAAAGTTTTTGATGAGACCAGTTAAACATCTATCTCATGGAGCAATGCTTATTATAACTTTAGGATTATTAATGATATTTGAAGGATTAGCAATAATTATTTGGGGAACTGACTATTATCAATTTCCACAGATAACAGAAAGCGCTCCTTTATTATTTAACTTAGGAGACAGTTTATTAGTATTACCTATGAATGATTTGGTAAACATGGTTATTGCTTTATCAGTTACAATTGCTTTGGCTTTATTCTTAAAATATACTAAATTAGGAACCGCTATCAGAGCAAGATCACAAGATGAAGTAGGAGCTAGTGTGGTAGGTATTAATATAAATAAGGTTGACTCAATTGTATGGGGAATAGGTATCGGATTAGCTGCTTTAGTTGCTGTATTAGCAGCACCTAAAACTAATGTTCATCCCAATATGATGGTTAATTACCAATTATATGGGTTTACTGCTGGAGTTTTAGGTGGATTTTATAACTTATTTGGAGCTATAGTTGGAGGATTATTATTAGGTATAATGGAAAAATTAGTTGGGTATTATATATCCCCAGATTATCAATTATCTATAATATTGATTTTAATAATCGTAGTGCTTGTTGTTAAACCTACAGGCCTCTTTGGATCTAAATTTGAAGGGAGAGTCTGAGTATGAAGAAATCAGTTTTATTATTAATTTTTGGTTTATTATTAGGTATAATTTTCATACAAGAATCATTCTTTTTAATGATTTTATCTTCAGTATTTATTTTTGGTATAGCCTCAATGGGATTAAATATCCTTATAGGATATACAGGGCAATTGTCAATTGGACATGCAGCTTTTATGGCAATAGGAGCTTATACAACAGCTTATATGTCTTTAACTTTTGGAACTCCTTTTATTTTAAATTTAATTGTAGCAATTGTCTTTTCTGGAGTATTAGGTGCAATTATATCAATTCCAGCACTTAGATTAAAAGGTTTCTATTTGGCTATTGCAACTATGGCTTTTGGTATTACAGTAGAACAGCTGATAGCTTCAGTAGAAGTATTTGGAGGACATATAGGTCTTAGAGATATACCAGATATAATGCCTAATGATTTTTGGATGTATGTACTGAATTTAGCCTTTTATGTAGTTTTATCTTATATAGCAACTAAATTAATCAAATCACCAAATGGAATATCTTATCAAATGACTAGGGACAGTGAATATGCAGCTAGATCTTTTGGTAAGAGGATATCAACAACAAAATTAGAAGCTTTCATAGTTTCTGCAGTTTATGGTGGTATTGCTGGAGCATTATATGCTCATACAATTGGTTATATTGGTCCTACAGATTTTGCACTAGCAACATCTTTAAATTTACTGGCAATGATTGTAATAGGTGGATTAGCTTCGATTGAGGGTGGATTAATTGGAGCATTTATTATAACAGGAATGCCTTTCTTATTCTCAAGAACTGATATACCAATGTCTGTAATATTTGGTACTTTATTAATAATATTTGTTTTATTCTTCCCAAAAGGATTAATATATGGAATAATCATGGGATATTATAAATATTTTGAAAGACCTGTTATTGAAATAACTAAATTTATTTGGAAGGAAAAATCAAAACCTTCTCAAAAAACCACTGTTAATGGGAAAGATATTTACTATAATGTTAATGGTAATGGTGAACCTGTTATAATGATACATGGTAACTTTGGTTCACATAGATGGTTTGATAAAGTAAATGATTTAAAAGGTTATAAAACTTATGCTTTAGATTTACCTAATTTTGGGCATTCTGATAGAATTGAAAATATTGAAATAGATACTTATGCTGATTATGTTAAAGCATTTATGAAAAATATTGGAATAGAAAAAGCAATATTAGTTGCTCATTCACTTGGAGGAGCTGTTGCTCAATCTTTAGCTTATAATAATCCAGAAATGGTTAAAAAATTGGTTTTAGTTGATTCAGCCCCTGTTGATGGATTAAATACTCCTGAAGAAAATTATAATGGATTACAACTACTAAAAACAAGTAAATCATTATTAAAAAGTTCATTAAAAGGAACCATGCCATCTTCTAATGATAAAAAAATGTTAAATATATTGACTAATGAAGCAATTTTAATGAATCCTAGATGCTTTACTGAAAACGCAAGAGCTTTAGAATCTTATGATTATTCTGATATTGCTGAAAACTTTAAAAATCCAGTTCTTTATTTCGTTGGTAAAAAAGATTTATTAGTAAGCAAAGATATGGCAAAAAAAACATTAGAAAAATTAAATGGAGAATTAAAATATTATGAACATGTTGGTCATTCTATAATAATAGAAGATCCAGAATTATTCAAGAAAGAATTACTTAGTTTTTTAGCTTAAAGGAGTCTTTAAGATGTCTAGGAGAAGAACAGAAACATTAGAAAAGTTAATAGATGCCTCACGTGATTTGTTTTCAAAAAAGTGGTTTGAAACTGTTTCTGTAGCTGAAATATGTAGGGAAGCAGGGGTTTCTAATGGAGTTTTTTATAGATATTTTAGGAACAAAAAAGGAATATTTGAATATCAGCTTAATGAAATAATTAAATTTTTCGAAAGAGAATTTAATTCAATTCGTGGAGTTACTATAGAAGATAGATTAAATAAATTTTTGGATATTGTTATTGAAAGCGCTCTTAAATATAGAAAACAGATTATTATATATAGAGAAGCTCAATATAGATTTCCGGAATACGAAAAAAGATTGAGAAGAATTTATATAACAGGAATTTCTAGAATTTTTAATAGAGACATTTCTGAAGCTGAATATCTATATATTGCAGGCGCTACTCGGTTTATCAACATAAGGAATCTCTTTAATGGAAAAGAATATCAAAAAAATCAATTAAAAGAAATTATTTTAAATGGTATTTTTTATAATCAAGAAGTAAACTTTGATAATGTTTTTGATGAAGATACAGATTGTGTTGATAAAAAAGAAAGAGATGATACAAGAAATAGATTATTAAAATCAGGTATAGAGTTATTTGGGAGTAAAGGATATTATAATGTAAATATCTATGATATAGTTAAAGACGCTGGTTATGCCATTGGAACCTTTTATATTTATTTTAATTCTAAAGAAGAATTTTTATCTACCATAGTTAAAAAGATTAGTAAAGTAACAAGAAGATTTATCACTAAAAATACTACAAGTTCTATAAATAGA
Source organism: Thermotogota bacterium (assembly GCA_051748045.1). Lineage (GTDB taxonomy): Bacteria > Thermotogota > Thermotogae > Petrotogales > Petrotogaceae > Geotoga. The sequence continues at coordinate 424 of JBNJGY010000045.1, read as the reverse complement.
TTTGAAAAAGAGCTAAGGGGTATCTATTTATTTTTGAAGTTCTTCTCTCAAAACAAAGATTATTATGAAATAGTTAGAGAAGCAGAATTTGTCGTAAATAAAGACGTTAAAGATTATTATGAAAGTTTTGAAAAAGGTTATTTGAAAAATTTGAAAGATATAAAATATAATTCTAATGTATTAATATCTAATATATTAATGGGTATATCTCATTATATGGGTATTGAAAAGTTTTATTTAGAAAAAATACTAGACGAAAAAGAAATAATTAAAGAATTAAAATGTCATATGATAAACGGAATAAAAAAATAAAAAATGGTGGATATATATTTTTATATATCCACCATTTTATTTATCATAGAAAGTCATTAATAATTTTCATAAAGTCTGTTATTCTTTCAAAAAACAATGCATGACCAGTTCC
>JBNJGY010000044.1:0-17125 GCA_051748045.1 Thermotogota bacterium | reverse complement strand
GTTTGTAATAATTGACAAAGGAACAGAAAGACCTTTCACAGGTGAATATGACGAATTTTTTGAAAAAGGAACATACGTTTGTAAAAGGTGTGGACTTCCACTTTACAAATCAGATGACAAATTCAGTTCAGGATGTGGTTGGCCTAGTTTTGATGACGAAATACCAGCTTCTGTAAGCAAAAGTGTCGATGCAGACGGAAAAAGAACAGAAATAACCTGTGCTTATTGCGGTGCTCATTTAGGGCATGTTTTTCACGGAGAACATCTAACAGATAAAAACATAAGACATTGTGTTAATTCTATTTCTATGGATTTCATTCCAGAAGGAGAATCAATAAAATACAATAGAGCTATTTTTGCTGGAGGATGTTTCTGGGGTGTAGAAAAACTATTCGAAGAAAATGAAGGCGTTATCGATACAAGAGTTGGCTATACAGGTGGAAGAACAAAAAATCCGACTTATGAACAGGTATGCATGGGGTTCACTGGACACGCGGAAGCTGTAGAAGTAATATATGATACAGAAAAAACAAGTTTTGAAGAGTTGACTAGACTATTTTTTGAAATACATGACTTCACACAAAAAAATAGACAGGGGCCAGATATAGGTAAACAATATAGATCAGCTATTTTTTATACTGACGAAGAGCAAAAGCAAATATCAGAAAAAATAATTAAAGAATTAGAAGAAAAAGACTTCAATGTTGAAACAAAAGTTGAAGAAGCCTCAACTTTCTACGTAGCAGAAGATTATCATCAAGATTATTATAAAAAAACTGGAAAACAACCATATTGTCACTATAAAAGAGAAGTTTTTTAGATTATAATTGTCATGGAGGTGGGAAAATGAAAAAAATACTATTTTTATTATTAGCACTAACCATGACAATTTTTGTTTTTTCAACAAATATTTTTTATACTGTAGAGTTTGAAAATACTTTATATTCAATATCCAGAAAATTGAATATCCCCTTAAAAACATTAACCGAAAGTAATGAATTATCTGAACCTTACACAATTAAACCAGGTCAAAAATTGAAAATAACAGAATATCAAGCTCAGGATTTTAAATTTATAACAAATAAAATTAGAAATAGAAATGAAATAATAGAGTTGTATTTCAACCATTATTATAAGATTGCTCATCATAATTTTGATTATGAAATAAGAGAAAAGTTTATGTACAATTTTATAAAAATTTTGTATGAAAATGAATATTATGAAGTTGCTGATAATACATTGAACTTAGTTGTTGATAAAAATTATAAACAAAAAACACTATTATTAAAATTTTTCAAAGAAATTAAAAAAAACAATGTACACGAAACTATTAATCAATTAAACAGTATAAAAGATAAAGAAATCGTAAGAAATTTAAAATATACCTTATCTGAATCACTCATAAAATCAAGATATAAAGATTTAGCATTAGATTTTAGAAATCAAACTAAAAATGAAAAAGTAAATAGAATAACTTTAGAAGATAGTTCCTATAAAAGTAATGATTATTTTTTAATAACTACTTTGATAAATAATAAAGAATATGAAAATGCTTTTGAAATATTCTCAAACTATATTTTAACTGAAGATATTTCTCCTAAAAAACTCCTGACTACAATGGATATTTTAATATTGTTGTTGAAAAACGAAGAAATTATCAATAATTATAATGAAGATTTGAATAATCTATTAGTGATAAGTTGGTTAATGATATGACAGAATTTGATTTAAAAAATATTAAAGACCAAATAGAACCATTATACGAAATTAAGATAGATAATATAAAACATATAAGAAGCATGATAGGTCATGTTTATACTTTTGAAAATGAAAAACATAAATTTATACTAAAACTAAACAGACCAAATAATAAAATTTCAGCAATCCAAGCAACGGAAATCATAGAATATCTAACTGAAAACAATTATCCCGTTGTTGAACTTCTAAAAACTAAAAACAAGAAAAATTATTTTGATTTCAAAACTGAAAAAGGAACCTATATCGGTTTTGTTTATTATTACGTGGAAGGGAAAGAACCAAATATAGAAAAAGAGGTAACACAAATCGGTCAACAAGTTGGTTTGTTTCATAACCTTATGAAAGGTTATGAAAAACCAATAATCCATAGGAGTAAAGAATTTTATATAGATAGATTTATAAAGATTTTAATTAAATCAGATTACGATAAAAACAAAATAGAAGAACTTAATGGTTATGGAAAAGAACTTTGGGGAAAAATGGAAAAATCAGAAAATGGAATTTGTCATGGTGATCTTCATTCTGGAAATATGTTCCAAAAAAATGGTAAGTATATACTTTTTGATTTTGACACATCTTCATACTCTTTTCCCGTAATTGATGTGGCAACACTTTGTGATACAGCCAATTTCAACAATTTAATTGAAAAAGATTTTGATAAAATTATGAAAAGGTTTGAAAGTTTTTACAGTGGGTATATTAAAGAAAGAACTCTAGAATATGAGGATATAAAAAATATTTTTAGCTTCATACCAATAAGACATTACGAACTGATAGCCACAATTACCATTAATCAAAAGAGTGGGTTACAAAAAGAATTTCTAGACCAACAACATGGATGGTTGATGAAATGGAAAGAATTATGCAATAAAAAAATATAGAAGTCTTTCGACTTCTATATTTTTATTTATAGTATTCTTGCAAATTTTTAATATGTTCAGCTTTTTCCACATTTCCCATTTCAACAGCTAATTCATAAGGAGTAAATCCATCTTTGTTTTTTGCTTTAAAAAGTTCTGAAGGTAAATTGTCTTTATATACATAATCTTTGAAATAAGAAAATATATTTTCTTTCATAGCATAATGATGTAAAAAGTTATTATCATTATAATCTAAATGATTGAAATCAGTATAAGTCAAAAAGAAAGATACTTTACCAACATTATCAAAGTTACCTATTTTGAATAAAATCATTAAAGGGTTTAACCTCTCCCCATTTGAAATGTTCATCAAAGTTTTTATATCATCTTCAGAAATGTAATTATAAAAAATATCACTATAATAACCCTCTATTCTAGCTAAAAAATGAAAAACATTATTTAATTCCATGTCCCCAATTCTTAGTTTAGCAGATCCAATTCCCCTTATACCATAATCAACATCATAATTATTCAATAAAATATATTTTTGAGAAAAGTAATTATCGTTTATTACTGCAAAATCTAAAAGACTTCTCCATTGCTCTGAAAACATATTGATTCGTTGAATTTGATTTAAAAAATAATCAACGGTTAATAAATTATTGCTCTCAACAATAAATCTAGCTTCTATATCAAAACCATCAAATATTTCTTTATCTATTAAATCATAATGTTCGTAATAAGGTAAATCTCTATATTTAAAATTTTCATGCTCGTATATATCTTTTATTGTCTGGTAATAATCAGGGTTTATACTAGAAAGCAAAGAATAACCCTCTCTATGGCTATAATTAACTCCATAATAGTCTATTAAATATTCTTTCATTGAAAAGCTTGGATTTTCCAAAATGGAAATTTTAATTGGATCTCCAAATGGATATTTTTTTTCTTTGTCCAAAAATATTCCCTTAGTTTCAAAAAAGTTGAATATTTCTGGATTGTCGTGATATTTTGCTGCCAAAGTTAAATAAGTATAAGTTTTTTCTGAAAAATCAATTTTACTTTCATTCATAATTTTTTTGATAAAGTCTAAATCCCAGTTATAATGTATTAGCTTTTCGATTGCCCAACTATCCAGTTCCTTAACTTTAAAAAAACTCTTCACAAAATAAAATTTCTCTGGATCATGAGATTGAGCAGCAGCCATAAAGTAATTTGAAACACTTGATCTATCTGAAGGAATTTTATCTTTAAAATTATTGGTTATAAACTCTATAGTTTCTAAAGAACTGTATTTGATAGCTGAGAAAAATAAATTTTTAAAATCTCCATCATACTTTTCGAGAAAATCTTTATAGAATAGATTTCTTTCTACAAAATATTCCATCAGATCGATATTTCTATCCATAGTTTTATATTTTGTTTTAAAGGTTAAATCAATATCATTAACCAAGAAAAAAGTTGAAAATTGATCTTCAATACCTCTAAAATCATAGTAAAGGGCTATATCTTCAATCGCCCAGAAATTTTCGCTAATGCCTTTTAAAAGATATTTTTTTGCTAAAAGAAAATACTCATTTTCTATCAAATTATTAATTCTTGAAAAATAAAAATCTTTATTTCTTTTTGAATCAAAAACAAATGCTATTTCCGTTGCTTTTAATATTTCGTCTCTATTCATTACATAAACAAAATTTTCAAAATAATTTGTAAAAATATGGTTCAATAGGTCTTTTTGGTCAAACCTTTCTTCTGTATTATTTAATTTATCTTTTGTATAATAAATTAAATACAACTCAAAAGAATCTCTCAATATTGAATACTCGTATAAATGACTAAAATAATTATCTATATATTTTATATCCGGCTCTATACCTTTTTTATACAAATAAAAAAACACTTCTGCTTGAATACCTCTCAAGTTTTCCAAATCATTAAATCCAGACTTAATAGTATTTATATCTATTCTAGATATTAGGAAGTCTATGTATTCTGACTGTATTTCCATATCAATATCGTGACCAAATGAAAGCAGAATTTTTTCAAAAAAATTTTCTTCTTTCAAAAAAATATCTATGTTAGATATTTTATGAAGATTTTTAAATGTTTTCAAATCTAATGACGCTAAATATTTATATAAATCTTTTTCATAAAAATTGAAATCAACCCATAGTCCTTTTTCTTCAAGATAATGAATTGCTTCTATAGAATTACCTTTATCTATAGAAGCTGCTATCCCTTTAAATACGTCACTTTTTAGAATACTTTCTTTATAATTTGGAATTTTATAAGATTTTGATATTAAATAATCGAAAATATCAAATCTTGCATATTCAAGTGCATACTTATAAGGGGTATAAAGATTTTTGTTATTATAATCTTTATATCTATTAATCCATCCATCTATATAAATACTATCAAGCTTTTTAATAAAATCTAAAGAATAATTTTTCTTTTCGTTAGTAAGGGCTGTTATTATAAGATCATCCATATTCTCTGAATATTTACCACTTTTTCTAAAAGTATAGTTATATTTATCGATTAATTGAATGATTTCCTGTTCTTCATAACCATTATAAATAAGATCATAAAATAGCTCGTCTTTGTATTCTTCTGTGACTTGTATTGAAAAAATCATTAGGTTAAAAATAAGAAAAAAGAATAAAATTATTTTATTCATAATATCTATCACCCCTTTTTGTTCATTATAACACAGGTTTTACCTTTTATTGTTATAATATTTACCTTTTTAAATCTTAGTTTTACCAAAATTAACTAAATCTGTTACATCGGTAAAGTTTTAGAAATTTTAAAGATGGTAAAATTAATCAAGTGATTAATTAATTATTATAATATATTTGGGGTGATTACCATTATTACTAGAAATTTTGTAGAGGGTGCTATAAAAAACAACTATCCATATTTAATAAAAAATATTTATTCGAAAAACTACGATTTTCACACACAAATTGTCAAAGCTGAAAACCATTCAAAGTTTAAATTGAACATTTTTGATGATAATAAAGTAATATACACAATTAATGGAATAGTGGGATTAAAAGATTTAGATGATTCAAAAAAAGATTTAACTCCTTACTACAAATATTTAAAAATAACCGATGATATCCCAGAAGAATTATCTCACGATCAGAATATTGAATGTTTCTTATGTGAAGGAACTGGAAAGATAGACCCTGATTTTGCATTCATTGACGATTTTCAAAAAATATTAAAAAATAATACAAGAGAAGAACTGATAAAAATGATAAAAGTATTAAGAAGACAAAACATGAACTTGATGATAGACATTAAGAATAAAGAAGATGAAATAAAAGAATTAAAAACCAATAGATAAGTATAAACTTATCCCCCTTTTTATAAACTTAAAATTGCCACAGATTTTATATCTGTGGCTTTTTTTGTAGTATAATTAGTATGAGGGGAGTTGATTTTTATGTTTATTGAAGATGCTAAACTTGTGAAAATTTTAAATAATATTAGCAGTGGAGTTTATGCTTTAGATAACAAGAGAAATATTCTTTTCTGGAACAAAAAAGCAGAAGAAATTACTGGTTTTAAGGAAGAAGAAGTAATCGGAAAGAGCTGTAAAGATAACATATTAGAACATATAAATGAAGCTGGAAGAAACCTTTGTCATCACGGATGCCCTGTTAGTACTACACTTGCAGACGGAAGAGAGCGAGATAGCAAAGTTTATTTACATCATAAGCAAGGACATAGAATACCTGTATCTGTAAAAGTTTTTCCTGTATATGACGATAAAAATATGATAGAGGGCGCTATAGAAATTTTTGACGATATGAGAGAAAAAGAAAAATTTCTAAAAGAAATAGAAAAATATAAACAAATAGCTTATTTAGATAATCTAACAGGTATTCCAAACAGAAAATATTTAGAGGACAATACCAATAGAATTATAAAAGAGTCTCAAAAATTCAATTATGATGCTGGTGTTTTACTAATAGAAATCCAAAACATCCCAAAAATAAATAAAGAATACGGAAACGAAATAGGAGATAGAGTAGTAAAAATGATAGCCCTAAACCTACACTCTAATACTAGAAACTCTGATATAACAGGTAGATTGGAAGGAAACAAATTTTTAAGTATCGTTAGATTTGTTAATAAAGAGCAATTAAAGATAATCGCAAAAAAATATTTAACAACAGCAGAAGCATGTTTCATAATGAACAAAGAAGAAAAAATCTCTACAACTATAAAAATAGTTGGAACCTCAATAAAAAAAGAAGATACGAAAGAGTCTCTTGATAAAAGACTATTTGAAGGGATTAATAATTCTGACGAAAAATTAAAAATAATATAAAAAACAATAAAGAATAAACGTTAAGTAAATATAGCGTTTATTCTTTTTATTTACTCTTAACACTAATTTGGTAAAATAAACAAAACATTAAAAAAAGGTGATTAAAATTTACGAATCAATACTATTCTTATCTTTCTCAGTAGTCACAATGATTTTCATAATTACATATTTTACAGAAAAAACTCCAGGTAGAAGTTCATTTTTATTTCTAATGGGTATGGCTATGATTTGGACTTTTGGTTATGCAATGGAGTTAGCTGTTACTTCGAACGGCGAAAAACTATTTTGGTTAAATTTCCAGCAAATAGGAATATATTTGGCCCCTTTTGCTTGGTTCTTTTTATCTTTAGAACACCTAAAATCAAGCAAACTGTTAAATAAAAAGATAATAGTTCCATTATTGGTAATACCCATTTTTCATATATTTTTAAATTTTACAAATGATTATCATAAACTACTTAGAAAAGAAATATATTATAACGTAGTGAACTCAGTAGTTAGAATAGAAACAGATACTTCTATAATTTTTTGGGTTTTTATTGCATTTTACTATACCTTACTTGTTTTCTCGCTAATTAATTTTTTATTAGCCTTCTTAAAAAGAAAAGGTATTTATAAATTTCAAAGCTTTATATTAATGATGAGTTTAATTATCCCATATTCTTTTAATGTAATAGATTTAATTGGAAAAAATCCTTTTTATCCATATAGTCCTACAGCTTTGACTTTTATCCCGTCAGGAATTCTAATAATGTATGCTCTTTTCAAATACAACCTTTTTAGAATTACTCCAATAGCTCATGAAAAAATTATTAGAAATATGGAAATAGGCGTTGTAGTAACCAATGAAAAACTAAACATACTTGATTACAACCCATTTATGAAACATGAATTTTATTATAAAGAAAAATATATTGGAAAAAGGTTAAGAGATATCGACCCTTTATTATACAAACAATTGAAAATGTTTATAAACAACCCAGAAGATCAACACCTTGAATTTCAAAAAAATGAAGATATGTCAAAATATTATAAAATGAAAATTACACCTTTAAATGATGATAAAGGTTACATAATAATTATTTATGACATAACAAATCAAAAAGTTTTAGAAAAAGAATTAATGTTTAAAGCAACAAAAGATTTTCTTACAAAAACTTCCAATAGGTATGAATTTTTTGGTGAAGCTGAAAAACTATTTGAAATTGCAAAGCACAATAATAAAGATCTGTCTGTAATTATGATAGATATAGATAATTTCAAAAGAATAAATGATAATTTTGGTCACAGTACGGGAGATTTCATTTTAGAATCTTTTGCAAATCTATGTAGAGAAATCATTCCAGAAAATTCTATTTTTGGAAGACTTGGTGGAGAAGAATTCGCAATAGTAATACCAGAATACAATATTGAAGAAATCCGAAAAATCTCTGAAATAATTAAAAATAAAACCTATAGTTCAACAAATATTTTTCTAGGTCACAATATAAAATACACAGCTAGTATTGGGATTTCTACAGTTACTACTGAAACAAAAACCTTTGACCAAATACTAAAAAAATCAGATGATGCTTTATACAAAGCAAAGAGATTAGGTAAAAATCGTGTAAGTATATAATATTTAAGACTTCTTTTTAAAAAAGAAGTCTTTTTTATTGCGTTTTCTCATTTCAAATGATATAATAATAATATAAATTGGCAGTCTATACTTGAGAGTGATAAAATAAAGAGGAGGATGATTTGAATGGCAGAACAAAAACAATTCCAAACAGAAACAAAACAACTATTAAACCTTATGATTAATTCAATTTATACCCACAAAGAAATATTTTTAAGAGAATTAATATCAAACGCTTCAGATGCTATCGACAAAATGAAGTTTGAATCCCTTAAAGATCCTGAAATATTAGGTAATGAGACAGTTTTCAAAATCTTCATAGATGTAGATGAAAAAAATAAAAAAATCATTATTGAAGACAATGGAATAGGTATGTCCTACGAGGATGTTGTGGAAAATTTAGGTACAATAGCAAAATCAGGGACAAAAGCTTTTATTGACCAAATGAAGAGTGAAAAATCAGATCAAGAAACTTTAGAAATGATAGGGCAATTTGGAGTAGGCTTTTACTCTGCCTTCATGGTTTCTGACAAAGTAACTGTTGAGACTAAAAAATGGAATAAAGAAAACGGAGTAAAATGGGAATCAGACGGTTCTGGAACTTATGAAATTGATACAATAGATAAAGAAAAAAGAGGAACAAAAATAACACTTCATTTAAGAGAAGATCTTACAGATGAAGACAATTTCGCTAAAAGAGAACTGTTACAAAATTTAGTCAAAAAATATTCAAATTACATAAGATACCCAATAAAGATGGAAGTTACAGAAACTGATGAAGAAGGAAAAGAAAAAACAGAATTAAAAACACTGAACTCTATGGAATCTCTTTGGAGAAAAAACAAAGACGAAATAAAACAAGAAGAATACAATGAATTTTACAAAGAAACATACCATGACTGGAATGACCCTCTAGATGTAATACATTTTAAAGCAGAAGGTTCAACAGTAGAATTTACATCGTTATTATTTATACCATCAAGAGCTCCTTTTGATTATTACACAAAAGAATATAAAAGAGGTCTTAGTTTATACTCAAAAAATGTATTTGTGATGGATAAATATGAAGATTTAATCCCTTCTTATTTTTCTTTTGTAAAGGGTCTCGTTGATTCTCCTGACTTTACATTGAATATCTCAAGAGAAATTCTACAGCACTCTAAAAACATACAAGTTATGAAAAAAAATATAGAGAAAAAAATACATCAAACATTAAAATCAAAAATGAAAAACGAAAGAGAAAAATATCAAGAATTTTGGAAAGAATTTGGCAGAGGTATAAAAGCAGGATTATACGAAAACATAGATAAAAAAGACAAAGTAATGGACTTATTACTTTTTGAAACTTCAAAATCAGAAAAACCTGTGTCATTAGATGAATACATAGAAAACATGACAGAAGATCAAGAAGAACATATATATTATGCTGTTGGAGAAAGCAGAGATTCTATAGAAAGTCTTCCACAGATGGAAGCTGTTAAAGAAAAAAATTACGAAGTACTATACTTAACAGATCACATAGATGAATTCTTAATTCAAATGCTACAAGAGTATAAAGGCAAAGAATTCAAATCAATAAGTTCTACAGATTTAAAATTAAAAGACCGAGAAGAAAAAGAAAAACAAGAAGAAGAAAACAAAGACTTACTATCTAAAATAAAAGAACTTTTATCTGGAAAAGTAAAAGAAGTAAAATTAACAGATAGATTGAAAAAATCTCCTGTTTGTATAGTTAGTGCCCACGAAGGTATGTCTATAAATATGGAAAAAGTATTAAAAGATCTTGACCAAATGCCTTTTAACGCAGAAAAAATATTAGAATTAAATCCTGACCACCCAGTTTTTCAAAAAGTAAAAAGTGTTTATGATGAAAGCCCTGATTCAGAAATATTAAAAGACTATGCTGATATACTATACAATCAAGCTTTACTAATGGAAGGTATGAAAATCGAAAATCCTTCTGAATTTGTAGAAAAAATCAATAAATTAATGAGTTAAAATTATAACGAAGCCATATTCTAGAATATGGCTTCGTTTTTTATCTATTTTATAGGAACATAAATATAAAATTTACCAGCTTCAGTTTCACAGTTGAAATCTTGATCATAATATTCAAAATCAGGTCTTGAATTATCTTTCTCATAATCTGATTTAGGCAAATAAGTTCCATAAATATATTCAAAAGTATCTGGTGTTTTTGAAACATGACCCTTATGCTCAAAAACTAAATACTTGCCTCCTGGTAAATCATATCTTTCCATTCCTTCAGGAATATTTTCATAATCAGATACATCAAAACCAGCTATATATTCAATTAAAAAGTCTCCCTCTTTTTCTTCAACAGATAAATTCAAACCATAACCATTACCCACTATATTTTTAACTTCATTAACTCTTGAGTTTACAGTTCCCCATAAATCATTTAAAACTGGATGCCCCATACTACCTTTATATTTCATTCCTACAATTTTTCTTGGCTCTATATTTATTACATTAGGTTCCATATCAATCCCTCCTATTAAATGTTTTAAAACTTCAGGTTCAATTCTTTCTTTCCTAAACATAATTTTTTTATTCTTTCTATACTGACTTGGTGAAATACCGAATAACTTTCTAAAAGACCTTGAAAAGGTTTCAGGATTTTCATAACCATAATCAAATGAAATGTCTATAATCTTTTTCTTAGTGCCCAACAATTCTTTTGAAGCTTCACTCAATTTTCTTTTCAAAATATATTCTTTAATAGATTCTCCAGTAGCTTTAACAAAAACTCTATGAAAATGAAAAAGTGAAAACCCAGTATAATCTGAAACATCAGAAATTTTTAAACTTTTGTCTAAATTATTTTCTATGAACTCTATAGAATTTATAAGTTCATTCAAATACTCACTTGCCATCTAACCACCCCCGGGAGTAATTAAATTATATCAACATAAAATAAAAAAATCTTGACAAAAATTGCTAAAAAAATATCCCGTAGAAATCTACGGGATATTTCGCAGCAGCACATATTGGAAATACTTTACAAATTAAAAATCTTAATAATCTATATGGGAATTTCGAAGGGGTTGATTTTTCAAAAAATATATGGGATAATTTAATCCCGACTATTATTGTCTATATTATTTTAGCAATCATTTTTTAATTTTAGATGATTTTTCATTTACTTTTTTATTACAAGAAATCATTATATATTTTTCTTATTCTGATATAATTTAAAATAGAGTTTTAATTATAATTATTAGAGGTGATAAAAATGTGTGGAAGATTCGTGACATATATTCCTTTAGAACAAATTATAAAAGATTTTGATATAGACATATCTTTAATAGATGACTATACTCCAAATTATAATATTGCTCCAACTAACGAAGTACTAGCTATTTATGAAAAAGATACTCAAAAAACTATTAATAAATTTAGATGGGGTCTTGTACCCTTCTGGGCAGATGACCCCTCAATAGGTTATAAAATGATTAATGCAAGAGCGGAAACTCTTTCAGAAAGAAAAACATATAAGCCTTTATTAAAAAACAAAAGATGTGCTATAGTGTCAAATGGTTTTTATGAATGGAGAACAGAAGGGAACCAAAAAATACCTTATTATATAAAATTAAAAAATGATAAAACCTTTACATTTGCAGGTTTGTATGACATATGGACCGACGACGAAGAAAATAAAATCACTTCTTGCACAATAATTACAACAAGCCCAAATGAGAAAGTAGAACAAATACATGACAGAATGCCAGTTATGTTAGAAAAAGAAGAAACAAAAAAATGGATTAGATCAGAAAATAATTTTGACTATGTAAAAAATATGCTGACAGCAAAAAAAAGTGAAGAGATAGATCTTTATCAAGTTAGTACAAAGATTAATTCACCAAAAAACAATTCAAAATCTAATATAATCCCTGAAAAAGAAAACAGACTTTTTTAAAGGAGTACAAAAAAATGAATATAGAAGAAATTTTCAACAGCTATGGTGGTACTTTCAATAAAAAAATGGATAATTTTGAAAAATTTGTATCTCGACAATCTCTTTCTAGATTTTTAGCAAGATACGAACTCTTTAAAATGATAAAAGACACAAAAGGAGATATTGTTGAATGCGGGGTGTATCATGGAGGAGGAATAATGGCATGGGCTAAATTATCCACAATATTAGAGCCTTATGCTTTGTATAGAAACGTCATTGGTTTTGATACTTTCGAAGGCTTTCCAAACACTCATGAAGAAGACGAATCTGAATGGAAAAATAGAAATCTAAAAGAAAATGCATTAAACCCTAATTTTGATGTAAAAAAAGAGTTAGAAGAATTAATTAAAAACTATGATAAAAATAGATATTTAGGAAAATTCCCAAAAATAGACCTAGTAAAAGGAGATGCTGTAGAAACAATTCCAGATTATATTGAAAAAAACCCACAACTTTCAATTTCATTATTGTTTCTAGATTTTGATTTATATAGGCCAACAAAAATAGCACTAAAATATTTATTCCCAAGAGTTGTAAAAGGTGGAATAGTAGTTTTTGACGAGGTTAATAACAAGCTATGGCCTGGAGAAACAAAAGCAATATTTGAAAAATTTGGTGGGTTCAACAAATTGGAAATTAAAAAATTCAATTTCGAACCAAAAGTTGCATATATGAAAGTATAAAAAATTCAGCTTAAACTTATAAAGTTTAAGCTGAAAAATTTATATTTAAGCCGTTTGCAAAATCTGCTGAAAGTCCTGTTTCAGAAAAGTTTTTCAATAATTTATACAATTCTAATTTTTGTTCCAGTTCTTCTCTTTTCTCTGGGTCATTTTCAATTCTCAATTTATTTTCTAAATCGTCTATTTGTTCTTCAACATTTTGCTCAGTGTTACTAGAATTTATTTTATTTTCTTCCTCTCCATTTTCTGAACCTACACTGCCTGGATCTTGTCTTTGTGACTGAGAAGAAACCATATATCCATCAATGTTTCTTGCTTCTTCTGCATCTTTCCTATAAAGAATAACTGCAGTAGACTTTCCTGCTACAGCAGCTAAATAACTCCCTCTTTTTTTAAGAGTTAGATCAATATCGGTATAAAGAACTACACCGCCTTCTTGAGCGGCTTTATTTTTGAATTGTGCTATATTCCTTGCTTCGTGAGAAGCAACTCTCATAATACTCATAGATGCTGGAGAAGATAAAGAAAGACCTCTTTCTCCTGGGTCTAAACCATAACCCAAATATGGATTAGATAATTCAGGATTAACTGAATCTACCATAAAAATCACCTCATATTAATATTATATCACTTTTTTCAATGATTCTAGTTAACCATTACATCACAAAAAATTTAATCAAAATTTTACTTTTTGTGATGTTTTTAACAAAAATATATTATATAATCAATTATATCCATTTAAAGACAATTATTGTTAATTAAGTTGGTTTTTCTCCTCTTTGTTAAATTTGACACAAAGTCATTTTTTAGTATATAATCTAAATGAAAAGATAAGTTATTTTATTCACAAAAAAATAATGAGGGGGAATATAATATGAAAAAAAGCGATTTCATGATTTTTTTAAAAGAAAATTTTGTAGCCGACGAAGATTTTACTATCCACTTTGTTTTGACTGATTGCCACAACGGAGTAAACGACAATGAATGTTTCATTTGCCCTGATCAAGTTAGAGTTGAAGATGATTTTATTGTTCTTTCAGAACAAAACTATTTTAAATGTTTCAAAAAAAGTGAACTTTTTAACGAAATAGAAAAATTAGAGGATAAAAAAATAGTTTTAGAAGACAAAAAAGGAAGATATTTCAGTCTTGATGAAGATATAGAAGTAATAAACGACGGAAATAGTATGATTCTTGATGTACCATTATACAATTATATAGGAAAGCCAGCTTTTCTTTGATTAGGTATATGTAAAAGTTATTAGGTGTGAGCGTATCTGAAGAGATACGCTCTTTTATTTTTTAAAAATATCTTTTTTAAGAATACCAAAATCATTAAAACTGGCTTTTACTGTTAATAGAATAGTGAACAAAACGGACAAAGAAACAGATAAAAATATAGCAAGCATTATAGCTATTTGATACTTTATAGCTGTTGAAGGATCAGCTCCTCCAAGAATTTGCCCTGTCATCATTCCAGGAAGAAAAACTACACCTATAGTAGCCATGCTCGCAACAGTTGGTTTAATCGCATCTTTAAATGACTGTTTAAAATATGGAAAAACAGCTTCATAAATACTAGCGCCATTTCCCAAAGCAAAAAGATATCTGTTTTTATTTCTCTCTATAGATTTGTAAAAATTACCAATTCCAATTATATTTCCTCTCAAAGCATTTCCCAGAAGCATACCGCCTATAACAACAAAATGTCTTGCTTGAAGAACATCTTCTAAATTTAAAATAAAAAAATTAAAATAAAGTAAAACCACTATATTAGCTAAAATCATAGATGAAAATACTGGTACAATAAATTTTTTTATTTTCAAACTTGATTCTCTGATAACAGAAAAAGCTGCAAATCCTATCATAAACATAAGCCATACTATATTCAAAATCTTAATATCCCAAGTAAAAAGATATTCGAGAATAATTGCCATAATAAAAAGTTGTGTTGACATTCTAAATACCGATATAAATATATTCTTTATTATATCCAATTTCAAAATATAAGAAATGGCTATTGGAACTATCAAGAGTAAATAAGCAAAAAACAATGCAGTATTACTAATATCAACTGCTTCCATTATAAATCCTCCAAATCTATTATTTTCAATCCATCTTTTTCTAGCCAATGATCATCATGAGAAATAATAATTTGTGTTTTATCCAATTTATCTACAAAAAAATCAACTACTTTGGCTTTCATATCATTATCTAAAGAAGAAGTTATCTCATCCAGTAAATATAATTCTTTGTTCAATAAGATTGAAACAATAATAGAAACCCTTTGTTTTTCTCCTCCAGATAAATCTTGAAAATCTTTATCCAAAGTTTTATTCTCCAAATCAAAATATTCCAACAATTTTTTGATTTCACTCTCTGAAAACTCAGCACCTTTATTAGCCTTATAATTCATAATTTCAGAGATAAAATCTTTAACAAGGCCACCAGTTATATCATTATCTTGAGTTACATAAGCAGTGTTTTCTCTCAGATCCCATACAGAGTTTTTGTCTAACTCTTTACCTTTGTATAAAACACTCCCCTTATCTGGCTGAACAAAACCCAAAATCATCCTCATAATACTTGATTTTCCTATACCAGATTTCCCATAAATCAAAACCTTATCTTTCTCTTTGACTTCCAAATCAAATCCATCAAACAAAACTGTGTCATCAAAAGATAAGTATACATTCTTTAGCTCAATCATAACAACACCTCAGTATTTTTCTTCCAAATCAACTATATCTTTTGGTTTCCCATTTTTTAAATAAAAATCAATATTTTCAACTGTATATTCTAGCTGATATTTTTTCCCTTCCACAGAATGTGAAGCAGCATGTGGAGAAACTACCATATTTTTAAACCTATGTATATCATATTTAGAGGGTAGGGCATAAGGTTTTTCTGAATTAGGATAATTGTACCAAGCGTCAATAGCAGCTCCTTTTAAAAGGCCTTCAGATAAACCCTTAAATAATGCTTCTTCCTCAATAATTTCACCTCTTGCAACGTTTATAATAAACTTGTCTTTTAAATACTCTATATTTTCTGAATTAATAATGCCTTTAGTCTTTTCTGTTAAAGGTAACGCTATGTAAACAACATCACCAAAGTTAAGTGCTTCTTTTAAGTCATTAGTAATCAATTCAAACCCTTCAACTCTTTTATCAATATTCTTTTTATATCCCATAATTTTACAATTAAACCCCTTTAAAAGTCTTGCGATATTCTTTCCTATACCTCCTGTTCCAAGAATAGTAACATTCTTATTTTGAAGAGATGTCCACAAATCAAAAGGATTCTTAGATTCATACCTTCTATGCCATTCTCCCTCTTTCATATCATTGTGAAATTCAACAATTCTCCCCATTAAAGCGAGAGATAACGAAACTGCTCTTTCTGCAACTATTATTCCATTACCATGATTATTAGAAACCATAATATTTTTTCTAATTAAATATTCAAATGGTAGTTTGTTAACCCCAGTAAATGGTATAAAAACAACTTCCAGATTTTTAGCTAAATCTAATACTTCTTCTTTTGGGTGTCCCCAAACTATAGCAGAAGAATCAACTATCTTTAACTTTAATTCTTCTTTGTTTTCAGCAAAATCAAACACAACATCAGGATATTTATCTTTCAATTTATTAATAACTTCAGGAAAATCCTGGTAAAGATGGGTATTAAACAAAATTTTTTTCATTAATAAATCTCCCCTTTCAATATATTCTACCAAAAATGTAGAATTTTGAAGAATTATTCCTTAGGCAAATTGTGAAACAATTATACCCTCTGTCATTTCGACTAAGCTTGACATGACAGCTGTAAAGGTTTTTAGCTCTTGTTTTTACTTCCAACCTCCAACATCCATCTTCCAACA
>JBNJGY010000043.1:0-18074 GCA_051748045.1 Thermotogota bacterium | reverse complement strand
AAAGTATTGGAGTTTTACTGAGTGAAACAATATAAAAATTGATGTTGAAAAACACGGATGTTTTTCATGCGAATTTATCCATGGACGGATAATATGAGCAGTACATCAATTTTATTGTTGAACGAAGGTTAAAAAACGACCTACTTTGAGTTTTTATATTTCGCAATTGATTTTTATAAATTTTCTTCGAAAATTGACTGATGGGTTGTCTCCATGCACTTCGTTTAGTCGACATGACATTCGCAAAAGGCTTTTGATTATGTTTTTTCTTCCATCCTCCAACAGAAAATTATTTTTATTTTCTATCAAAGCTTAATAATATCAGTTGCGATGTTTTCAACAAAATATCTATCGTGTTCTATAAAAAGTATTGTTGGATCATATTTTAATATTGCTTCTTCAATTATTTTTCTCGTTTGCATATCTATATAATTTAAAGGTTCATCCCAAATATACAAATCATATTCTTCTATTAATGATTTTGCTATTTCTACTTTTTTCTTTTCACCTTCAGAATAATCAGAAATATCTTTTTCGAGTATTCCATCTCTTATGTTTAAGTTACCTAAAAGGTTTCTGAATTCTTCATAATCATATCCTTTTTCTGTTACTCTATACTTTAATAATCCATTTTGCCACTCTGGAATTTGTTTTAAATGATTAATTCTTAAAAAAGAAGGATAATGGATATGTCCTTTGTAGTCTATTTGATTCAAAATAGCCCTTATTATAGACGTTTTACCAGAACCATTTTTCCCAGTTATAGCTATTTTATCACCTTTTTTAATATCTAGGCTAAAATTATTCAAAACTTTTTGTTCTCCATAAGAAATATCTAGATTTCTTATTTCTAATATTTGACTAGGAGCTTTTTCTGAAATTCTAAATTTGAGTTTATATTCTTTTTCTTTATCTTTTAATAATTTTTGTTTTTCAGATATTTTGTTATTTATATTTCTTTTTGCCAATATTGATTTTTTCATCAATTTTGCTGCTGATGCTCCTATATTTCCTTTATCGCCACGGCTACCTTTTTTATCTTTTTCTCTAGAATTAGACCATTTTGACTGCTGATCTGCTTGCTTTTTAAGAGATTTTATTTCTTTTTTTATTTTATAGTCTTTAGAATTTTCTTCGTTAAGCTTTATTTCATGAGCTTTTTCCCAACCTGAAAAATCAGTGTTTTTAATGTCTATTGTATGTTTGTTTAAAGATATTATATGATCACAAGCTAAGTCAAGAAAATATCTATCATGTGAAACCATTATGAAGCCTTCTTTTTTATTTAAATAGCTTGCCAATATTTCTCTGCCTTCCATGTCTAAATGATTAGTTGGTTCGTCTATTAATGGAAACTTGCCTTTTTTTTGAAATAGGATCACTATGTTTATTTTTGTCATTTCTCCACCACTAAGAGTATTAATAGATTTCTTTAGTATGTTTTTATCTAGACCGATTTCTTGAATTTCTTTTTCTATTATTCCATTAATAGTATATCCATTGTAAAACTGATATTTTTGTATTATTTTGTCATATTTTATGAGGTTTTCTTCGGTAGGATTTTGTAAATATTTTTCTATTTTATTCTCCCATTTTTTATAAGGTGCAATATTTTGTTTTATATATTCAAAAGCATTTTCTATTTTTAGAGTTTTAAAAGGAAAATAAATTAAGTTTGAATTATTGACTATATTTCCTTTGCTTGGTTCCAATTCATTTAATAACAGTTTTAATAAAGTTGTTTTACCTCTCCCGTTTTTACCAATGATTCCTGTTTTCCAATTTTTGTTTATATTTATATTTAATTTATTGAATATTTCTTTATATGGTGATGTATAATAAAAATCAACATTATTTATTAGTATTTCTTGCATAAAAATTCCTCCTTTATAAATAAAAAAACCGTGTGGAATTAACCACACGGTTTATGTCTATAATAATTTCTGTTTTATATATAAGTAATTATGCCTTATACAAATAGGCATAGAAATCCCGAGTGGTATTATATGTATTTACTTGGTTATAAAAAGCTGCTTTGTTAATCATTAATAAATACCTCCTCTTTAGACTTCAATACATTATATCATATTTAAAGGTAAAAACTTTAATACTTTAGTCATATTATTGACGGTATATTTTTGTGATATTATTATAGTGTTAAACAAAAATAGGAGGGATTTTATGAAAAAATATCTTTTGTATATTTTCATCATTATATTATTTGTAATGAATATTTTCATAATAATACAGAATAATAATTTAACAAAAAAATTAGAGGAAGAAAGAATGCGTGTTGAATCATTTGTTATGTCTCAAATTAATGGTATGGAAAATAGAGTAGTTAATACTGTTAGAAATGTTTTGAGAGAAAATGAAGAAAGTTGGGTAAAAAATGTAGAGTTTTCAGTTGTTAAGCCAGGAGATGAGATGGTAGTTTTAAAAGGGCACTTTGTATTAAATGGTATTTATGAAAATGTTCAACCAAATATTATTTATTGGCCTACTGGAGAGATAGATGAAAAAGAGAGTATGGCAATGAAAAATGAAGCCAATGGACAATTTACAGCAACTATGCCTTTTGAAACTTCAAAGGCTTATTATTATCAAATTAATTATAATCAAGATGGCAAAAACATCGTATCAGAACCTAGAAGAATAGATATTTCAAGATATAGTTATCAGTCTTACGATTTAGATTATGAAATATATTTTGAGAATAGTAAAACAAAAGATTTTAAAGTATTTAGAATAACTTTTAATAGCGAAATGGGAAAGAAATATTTAGATAAATTGAATATCAAGGATGTATACCTAAAAATAGATACTGGAGAAACAGAAGAAATTATAAATTTATATCCTGAGTTCGAAAAAGAAGAACATGCGACTAATGACGGTTCTATTCAAATTGTTGATTATGGTAATTTTTCAACAAGAGCTTATATAAAAGTACCTTTAACTTCTAATGAGATAAATGGAGGACCAGAAAGAGTTATTTACATAGAAAATCAAGAATTAGAGGATTTTGATTTTACTTTATTTGTTGAATATGGAGAAGGTTATATTAAAGAACAAAAGATTATAAAAAATACTCAAATGTGGAATGATTTTATAGGAATGAATAAATAAAACAAGCGACCTAGTCGCTTGTTTTATTTTAATTCATGAAATTTTTTGAATCTTTCAAAATTATCTGCTGAACCACTACTTTTTGTGATTTTATCTTCCGGGATATCGTTCTCTCTTGTGATTAGTTCTTTTACTCTGGGTCCGCAAAAATTCCCTTGGCAATAACCCATTCCAGCTCTCGTTCTTCTTTTTACTCCATCTAGAGTGGTTATAAAAATATTTCTGTTTAAAGCATCTACAATTTCACCTTCTGTAACTTGCTCACATCTACAGATGATTTTTTCTGGTGATGAGTCTATAAAAAGTCTTTCTTTTACTTCTTCATTACTCAAACTCTTTTTTATGATTATAGGTTTTCTATGTGGGTCAAAATTCTTTTTCTCTTTTAAATCTATTTTTGTTTTTATTATTTTTATAATTTCTTTTGCTATTGCAGGAGAAGAAGTTAAACCAGGAGACTCTATACCTGCTACGTTTATAAAATTATCAACGTTGCTTTCTTCTATTATAAAATCATCTTTATCTGGAGTTGCTCTCAACCCGGAGAATGATCTTATCATTTTATCTTCTAAAATATTTGGTACTGATTTTTGTGCAGTGTCTACAATATATTTTAGTGATTCTATATCTGTTCCCTTATCATCTCTACTGAATATTTCTTGTGAATCTGGGCCAATCATAAGATTTCCGTGATAAGTGGAGGTGACTAGAACACCTTTTCCTTTTTTTGTTGGTAGTTGAAAAACTACGTTATTTATTTTTTCTCCAGATTTTTTCTCAAAAATTATATATTGCCCTTTTCTAGGAGTTATTTTAAAATTATCTGCATTTACCATTTCTGCTATTTTATCTGAATTTACACCTGCACAATTTATAATAATTCTACTATCGAAATTTTTTTGATTTGTTTTTATTTTAAATTTATTATTTTCCTTTAATATATCTACGACTTCATTTTCTAAAAATAGGTCTAACCCATTTTTTATAGCGTTTTCTGCTAAGGCGATTGTCATTTCATAAGGTGAACATACTCCAACTTCACTATCATAAAGAGCATATTTTGTTTCTGGATTTATTAAAGGTTCGTAATTTTGTATTTCTTTTCCTTTTAGAATCTTTAATGTTTTTGGATCAGAACCATTTTTAATACCATTTTCTTTAAGAGTTTCAACTGAAGCTAAATCTTCACTTTCGAAACCAAGTACTAAAGCACCAGTTTTTCTATATCCAAAATTTAATTGCTCGTTCAATTTCGGAAAATATTCTCTTCCTTCAGAACACATTTTAGCTTTTAATGTCCCGTGTTTTGCAGCATATCTTCCATGAACAATTCCACTGTTTGCTTTTGATGAACCATTGCTCACATCTTTTGTTTTTTCTAATAGAGCAATTTTCATGTTATATTTACTCAGTTCTCTTGCTATTGAAGTTCCTATGACACCAGCTCCAATTATTAAAATGTCATACATAGAAATTCCCCCTAGAATTATATTACATTATATTTGAGAATATTCTTGCGAAAGATTCCTTGTATTTTGTAATGAGACTTCTTTTTTCAAAATAATATTTATTTAAAATTTCACTTTTTCTAACTTTATTTAAAAAATCATCTTCAATATTTTTTGTTATTTCTTCATCATAAATTACAGCGTTTAATTCATAATTCAAAAGATAACTTCTTATATCCATGTTTGCAGAACCTACTGAGCATATTTCTCCGTCTATTGTTATAGATTTTGAATGTAAAAAATTAGTTTCATCGTATAAGTAGACTTTTCCACCTATATCTATTAGTTCTTCTAAATATGTCATAGAAGCCCATCTAACTACTTTGTGATCTACTTTTTTGGGGATCAAAATAGAAACATCTATTCCTGAAAAAATTGCTATTTTTAAAGCTGAAAGAATTTGGTCAGTTGGGATAAAATAAGGTGTTGTTATATAAATATTATTTTTAGCGATTGATATCATTTTCATAATACCTTCCATAATGGCTGGGTTATCTGAATCTGGACCACTTTTAATCAACTGCATTTTTATGTCCAGATCATCATCTGTATGTTCGGGAAAATATTTTTGTAGATTTTGCAGTTCAAAAAATTTGTCTTTTATAATATGCTTAATTCTGTTGAAGTCATCCAAGAAAGTTGCTTGTAACCCGTATACGAAATCACCAGTTACCCTTATGTGAGTATCTTTCCAATTGCCAAACTCTTCTGAACTAATATATTCATCTCCTATATTAAATCCACCAGTGTAACCTATTTCACCATCTATAACAATTATTTTTCTGTGGTTTCTATAATTAATCATAGTATTTATTACTTTTAAAATTGGAGCAAGTACATAGCTATAAAAAACAAAATCTATACCGCTTTTTCTCATTTTTCTAATAGTTTTTCTTTTTAAATCAACAGACCCCATTTTATCTGCTATTATTTTTACTTCAATTCCTTTTTCAGCTTTTTTAATTAATTCTTTAATTATAGCTTTTCCAGTTTTATCGTCTCTAAAAATATAATATTCTAAATGTATATGGCTTTTAGCTTTTTTAATATCTTCAATAATGTTATTAAAGAGTTTTTCTCCATCGTAAAAAATATTGATGTAGTTCTTCCCATATAAAGGAGAATAGCTATTATTCGAAAATAAATTGGTTAAAGGTTTATATTTATTCAGCTTAAGATTGGTGTTGTACATATTAAAAAGCTCTTTTGTTAAGTCATCGGTTTTAATGTTCAGTCTATTTTTACGTCTTTTCCAATTTCTTCCAAACAATAGGTACAAACTTATTCCAAAAAGAGGAAAAACTATTAATATTATAATCCAAACTATAGTTTTTTCTGGTCTTTTTCTCTCCATTGTTAAAATAGAAGTAGAAAAGACAATATATAATAAGTACCAAATAGGGCTCCAATCTGTAAAAAGAAAAAATATCATTTAACACACTCCAGTAGAAATTTTAGTTTATTATATTATATCATTGAAAAAAGGCGATTTATTAATCGCCTTTTTATAAATATACTATTTATATATCTTCTCCCATTTCATAGAACATAAATGAATAGAGATCTGCTTTTTCTTCTATTGTTTTTTCTAAAGATCTTCCAGCTCCGTGTCCGGATTTAGTATTTATTCTAATTAATATAGGGCTTTCGCCTTTATAAGTTTCTTGTAAAGTAGCTGTGTATTTGAAAGAATGAGCAGGAACAACCCTATCATCATGATCCGCTGTTATGACCATTGTTGAAGGATAATCTTTTTCTGGACTAATATTATGTAGTGGAGAATATTTATAAAGATATTCAAATTCTTCTTTAGAGTTTTCACTGCTTCCATATTCTACCTTCCACGCCCATCCAATTGTAAAGTGTTGGAATCTGAGCATATCCATAACCCCAACACTTGGGAATGCAACTTTGAATAAATCAGGTCTTTGGTTCATAACAGCTCCAATTAATAACCCTCCATTGGATCTTCCTTCGATTGCTAATTTTTCTTTTGATGTATATTTGTGTTCTATTAAATATTCTGCAGCAGTAATGAAGTCATCAAAAACGTTTTGTTTGTTTAATAGCATTCCCGATCTATGCCATGTTTCTCCATATTCCCCACCACCACGAATATTTGCTATAGCAAATATTCCATTGTTTTCAAGCAGCCATAATTTATTCGGATCAAAAAATGGTGGTATAGAAATATTGAATCCTCCATAAGCGTAGAGAATTGTTGGGTTGTTTCCGTCAAGAACTAAATCCTTTTTTCTGACTATAAACATAGGGATTCTTGTTCCATCTTTACTTGGATAAAAAATTTGTTCAGTGACAAAATCTTCCGGACTAACAGAAGATTCTGACTGTTTAATTTTTATTAATTTGTTAGAGTTTGCATCAAAACTAAATATTGATACTGGGTATGTAAAGGATGTAAAGTGAAATGTGAAAACATCTGATTCTTCATTCCCCTGTATATGGTATGCCAATCCTTTGTCAGGTAAAACTACTTCATGTTTTTTGATACCTTTTTGGTCAAAAATAACTAATTTTGATTTAGCGTCTTCTATATATTTTACAACTATATGGTTTTTAATAACTTTTGCTTCATCAAATTTAATATCTTCTTTAACTAAAATTTTTCTTTCAAGAGTTTTTGGATTTACCTGTATTATTTTGTTCATTGGAGCTTCTTCATTTGTCATGAAAATTACTTTATCTTCAATGTCACCAATATAATCGTATTCGAAATCAAAGCCTTTGAAAAGTAATTTCACCTCAGAATTTTCTTGTAAATCTTTAACAAATACTTCTTTTCCAGAGGTTCCCTCAGTAGTTTCAATAAACATATACTTTTGATTATGAGTGACATTACCAAAAACAAATCTCTCTGGATTCACTTCATCTTCATAAATCAACATATCTTCTTCTTGATTTGTACCTAAGATATGGAAGTATATTTTTAAGTTTTTGTTTTTTTCAGATAAGTTTTCTGTATTATGCTCAAACCCTGAATAGAAAAAACCATTTTTAAACCAAGATACATAGGTCATTTTGATTTTTTTTAATTCGTCGTCCAACATTTTTTTACTTTCTATATCCATGACTTTTATTTTTTGCCAATCTGAACCTGATTCAGAAATATTTAAAGTAATATATTTATGATCTTTTGAGAAACTACTAATCATAACAGCAACTGTTCCATCTTTGGATAATTTGTTTGGATCAAAAAATAGTTCTTCTTCACCTTTCAAACCTTTTTGATAATATATTTTAGGTTGATTTTCTCCAGATTCGTTTTTATAGTAGAATAAATAATCTCCAACTAAAAAACTATCTCCATATGTAGTTGCTGAATTCAAGTCTTTTAGTCTTTTTTTTATTTTGTGTCTAAAAGGTATTTTTTCTAAATAATCAGAAGTTATTTCGTTCTCTTCTTTTATCCATTCCCTAAGATCTTCAGATTCTTCATTTTCCATCCACCTGTAAGGGTCTTCTACTTTATAACCAAAGTAGTCATCTACTTGGTTAACTTTTTTTGTTTTTGGGTATTCCACTTTTAATCACTCCTTTTTATAGAAAATAAATTATGAAAAAAATACATTTTGTTGAAAGTTGGATGATGGAGGTTGTTGGTTTTGCTTCCAAATTTCAAAAGCAAATTTTAAGTATGTCATTTCGACCTTGCTGGAGAAATCTCGTTTTTAGCTAAATTAAAATTTGCTACCCAAAATCCAATAGAAATCATTATATGATTTTTACCATTTTGACCTAGTGAAGAGCTCTATTTATTATTTTGACTAAAAAACAAGTGTCTAAACTCCTACCCTGTTACAAAGGCGCTCCTATAAAACATTTAGAGGAGATTCAATTTTGCAAGCAAAATTAACTGATGAGACCTTTTCTCGACAAGCTCAAGGTGACATACGCAATATTTCCCAAAATATGTTACTTACAAACAACTAACAACTAGCATCTAACAACAGAAATTGTGAAACAATTTCTACTCAGCACTTTGTTTAGTCGAAATGACAAGGCAGTTGGAAGATGGATGTTGGAGGTTGTTGGTAAATAAAATGCTCCGCATTTTTGTTGCTTTTTTGTTTAAAGAATTTTTAAAAATTTTTACATATTCATATTTTACTATTGTTTATATTTATTTTCAAAATAAAAAAACACACTTGCTTCGACAAGTGTGCTTTTAATTAAAATTTTTATTCTGACCAGCAAGCATTAGGAGTAAAAATATATTTTATACCAGATTCAACATCTTTTATTTCTACGTTATCGTTATATCTTAACATTTTACCTTCTTTTCCGGGCATTTCACAATCTGTTAGCTCCACTCTTATATTCATAAAATTTAAGTTAAATTCTATTAATTTTGATTCTTCAGAAGATAAAGATGCGATATTTGGGTTAGATGCTTCAGTGTTTTCATCTTTCACTTTGTAAGTTACAATATTTTCAGCTAGGTCTACTCCCATTTCTCTATTTATGAAATCTATAAATTTTTCTGTTACTATTTTTCCTTTCCCAACCATAGTAACACCTCCATTAATATGATAACAAAAAATCATCTATATACAAAATGTTAACAATAATAAATAGTGATAAGAGTTGTTGGTTATATATCCAACAACTCTTTTAAGACATTGGGGTAAATCTCATGTTCTATAGTATGTATTCTGTTTTCTAAGGTTTCCAAAGAATCATTTTTATCTATTTTTAAACATTTTTGTTTAATTATTTTTCCTGTGTCCAATCCTTCATCGACCCAGTGAACGGTTACTCCAGTTACTTTAACCCCATAATCAAATGCTTTTTTTATAGAGTTTATTCCTGGAAACGCTGGTAAAAGAGAGGGATGAATATTTATAATTTTAAAAGATCCTACAACTTGGGGAGGTAGGATTTTCATATAACCTGCTAAAACTATAAGATCGGGGGTCTCGTTTTTTAGAAAATTATATAAATTATAATTGAATTCATCCCTAGAATTAGATTTAAAATCTATAATATGAGTTTTCACCTGTAATTTTTTTGCTCTTTGTATAACATAAGCATTTTTTTTCTCGGTAAATAATTTGATTTCTACTTTTTTGCCTAATTTTTTTACGATGTTTTCAAAATTACTTCCGTTTCCAGAAGCCATTATTATAATCTTTTTCAATATTCTATTTTCACCTTTTGATTTGATTTTTTTATTTTAGATTTTAAGATTATTTTCTCATCATAATCTGCTAAGATTTTTTCTACTTTTTCAATATTTTCTTCTGGTATAATATAAATCATTCCTATTCCCATGTTGAAAGTTTCTAACATATCTTTCATTTTTATTCCAGAATTTGCAATTTTTTTGAAAATATCTGGTAATAACCAATTAAATTTTATCTCTACACCCAGGCCTTCTGGAATAACTCTTGATAAATTACCTTCTATTCCCCCACCGGTTATATGAGCTGCAGAGTTTATCAAATTTTTGATTGCTAAAGTTTGTTTCACATAAAGTTTTGTTGGTTCTATAATTGAACTATCATTTTCTATTAATCCTTCAGCTATTAATTTTCTTACTAGGGAAAAACCATTACTATGAACTCCCGAAGATGAAATCCCAATTACAAGATCTCCTTCTCTGACTTTTTGTGGACCAAGTATTTCATTTTCTTCAACTATCCCTACAACGAATCCACCCACATCTACAGAAGATTCTTTAAATAAACCTGGTAGTTCCGCTGTTTCTCCACCTAATAACTCGCAATCCATATCAGATAATATCTTAGAAAGCGATTTTATAAAAGAATTCGCTTGCTCTTTTTTTAGTTTCCCTGTCGCGTAATAATCCATAAAAAATAAAGGTTTAGCGCCCATACAAACAAGGTCATTTACATTCATGGCTATTAAGTCGTTTGCAGCAATATCTAATCTATTTTCTTTTTCTAAAAGCATCATTTTAGTTCCAACACCATCAGTTGAAGATACTAAAACAGGTTTCTCATAATTTTTTAGATATTTATATATAGGGAAAAGTCCTCCGTATAAACCTATGTTTTTACCGATATATTTTTTTATATCATCAACCATTTGATCTGCTTCTTTAATATTTACTCCACTTTCAGAATAATTCATTTTGTTGCCTCCAAAATATTATTTTAAAAAACAATTCAAGCAATAGTTTTGATGATCTGAATTCAAAATTTTTTTTACTCCGTTTAAAGATAAGTAACCTAGAGAATCTGCGTTGATGTATTTTTCAATCTCTTCAATACTTTTTGTATAAGCTATTAGCTCGTTTTTATCTGGTATATCAACACCCCAACTACAAGTCGAAACAACTGCAGGAGAAGCTATTCTAACATGAACCTCTCTTGCTTTGTATTGTCTTAGTAGTTCTACTATTTGACTCATGGTAGTTCCTCTTACTACAGAATCATCTACAAGTATAATTCTTTTGTTTTTTATGACTTCGTATATAGGTGTGAGTTTTCTTTTTACACCAATTTTTCTTTCAGTTTGTTCTGGGTGAATAAATGTTCTTCCAATGTACCTGTTTCTAATTAGTCCCATCTCAACTGGTATTCCTGACATTTTTGAATATCCCATAGCAGCTGATAGTCCAGATTCCATAACAGGAACAACTATGTCAGCATCCACAGGGCTTTCAAGTGCACATTGTTCACCCATTCTTTCTCTCATTTGATGTACATTTCTTCCGAATATGTTAGAGTCAGGTCTTGAGAAATATACATGTTCAAAAAAGCAATGTTTTAATTCATCTGTATCATATAAAATATTATCAATTCCATTTTTTGATATTTCTAAAGCTTCTCCTGGTTTTACATCTCTTATTTTTTTCATATTTGGGGTTAAAAATCTTAACCCACAATCTTCTGAAGATATATAATACCCATGGTCATCTTCATAAAAAGAAAGTGGTCTATAACCTTTTTTATCTCTTAAGGCTATCATTCTATCTTTGAACATTATTAATAGGGAATAAGAAGATCCTACATTATCAAAAATTATGTTTGATATTTCTTTTAAAGTCCATTTGTCCGGTGATTTTCTCAATTTACTTACCAATAAATGTAGAATAATTTCTGTATCAGAATCTGTGAGAAATATTATTCCTTTACTTTCTAATTGTTTTTTTAATTTTTCAGAATTTTCTATCTGCCCATTGTGAGCAATAGAAAATGAAGAATTTGCATAATTCGCTGTAAAAGGTTGGGCCCCTGTGATATCAGGGGTTCCTCTTGTAGAATATCTTACGTGACCTATTGAAATATTTCCTTTCATATCTGAAAGGATTTTTTTATTAAAAATAGAACCAACTGTTCCCAATTCTTTGAAACTATCTATTCTATCACCAAGAGTATATGAAACTCCCGCTGCTTCTTGACCTCTATGTTGCAAAGCCATTAAACCTTCAACAACATAAGCAGGAGCTATTTTGTCGTTTTTTAAATAAGTACCAAAGATTCCACATTCTTCCATAAGCATAATTAATCCTCCATTGTCTTTGGAAGAGAGTTATGATAGTTTTTCTTCATATCTTCCAAGTCAATTTTTCCAAATCCACAATCAAAACCATAATCTTCTGGAAGAACTCTACCTATTTTTTTATATTCCATTTTCATTTTCGCCATTGTTTGTAAAAATAAATCGTTGTTTTCGCTTGGAACAGTGACAATAAATCTTGATTGGTTTTCGCCAAAGAACTCTTCACTTGTCTCACCAATGTTTCCTTTAAAACCCTTTTTACCTCTTATAGCCATTTCAGCTAGAGCTATTGCCATTCCACCTTTTGAAACATCATGAACAGCGTTTGCGATTTTTTCTTCTATTAATTTTAAAATAGTTTTATGAAGACCAAGCTCGAATAAAGTTCTTACTTTATCAACTTCCCCTCCTATAAAATCAGATATAACTTGTTGATAAAGGCTTCCTCCAAGATAATCTCTGTTTATAGTTGTTTTTCCAACAAGATATACTATATCAGATGGAAATTTAAAATCTAAAGTCATTATATTGTTTATATTTTCTACTTCTCCAACCATTCCAATTACTGGTGTTGGATATATGGCACTGTCACCAGATTCATTATAAAAACTAACATTTCCACCTGTAACAGGAGTTTCTAATTCACGACAAGCTGAAGAAATTCCTTTTATAGACTGTTCAAATTGCCAAGCAACTTCAAGTTGTTCAGGATTACCGAAGTTCATGTTATCTGTTACTCCTTTTGGAGTTGCACCAACAGAAACTAGGTTTCTTGCAGCTTCAAAAACTATATTTCTGCTTCCTTCATAAGGATTTAGAAAAGACATAGGTCCGTTTCCATCTATTGTCATAGCTATACCTTTTTCACTATTTTTTATCCATAATATAGAAGCATCAGCGTTTCCCGGAGTTATGACTGTATTGTTTCCAACTTTATAATCATATTGGTTATATACCCATTCTTTTGAAGCTATGTTTGGATGTTTTAACAACTCTGAAAAAATGACTTTTGGATGTTTTGTTATATTTGGGTTTTTTCTTGCTCTATGCACAAAAAAATATCCAGGGGTTTCTGCTTTCATTGTTAAACTTGGTGCGTTAACAAGAATATCTAAAGATAGATCACATAATTCTTCTCTGTTGTAATAGGCTTTCATGTTTCTTTCATAAGTGGTTTTTCCTATAACGGACATTTCTAAAAAATATTTATCTGCAATTTTTTTAAGTTCTTTTTCTGAACCAGGTTCAACTAAAAAAAGCATTCTTTCTTGTGATTCTGAAAGCATCATTTCCCATGGTTTCATATTTTCTTCTCTAATAGGTACTTTATCTAAATATAATTCGCACCCGAGATTTCCTTTATAAGCCATTTCAGAAGAAGAACTTAAAAGACCCGCTGCTCCCATATCTTGGCTTGCTAATACACCGGGGATTTTCAAGACTTCAAGTGTAGCTTCTATTAGATTTTTCTCAGAAAAAGGATCTCCAACTTGAACAGAAGGCCTGTCATCTTTCCCGGACAATTCTTTTGATGCAAAAGAAGCTCCGTGAATACCGTCTCTTCCAGTTTTAGCACCAAAATATACAAAATATTTATTGTGTTCATTGGCTTTTGAATAAGTGAGTTCTTCTTCTTTTGCCATTCCTACACACATAACATTTACAAGAGGGTTTGTTGAATATGTTTTATTAAAATATGTTTCACCTGCTACTGTAGGAACTCCAATGGAATTTCCATATCCACTTATTCCATGAACTACACCTTCAAAAATGTTTTTTGATTTAGGATCATCAAGATCACCAAATCTCAATGAATCTAAAAGCGCTATTGGTCTTGCACCCATTGCAAGAACATCTCTTACTATCCCTCCTATGCCTGTAGCAGCTCCTTGGTAAGGTTCTACAGCGCTAGGGTGATTGTGACTCTCAACCTTGAAAACAATTGCGTTGTCGTCTATTTTAATGTATCCAGCATTTTCATCTTCAATATTCATTGGTAAATTTTTCAATAAACTTTTTGAATGTTTGTATCCACAATGTTCTGACCATTGAGCAGAAAAAAGATATGTTTCAAATTCGTTAGGGGTTCTATCTAATTTCTCTTTAATAAGATTAAATTCTTCTTCAGATAATCCGAGTGCTATTGCTAGTTCTGTAGCATCAAATGTATTATTCATTTTCTAAAAACCTCCTAATAGAAAGTAAAATCAATGCTCCATCACCATTGCCAAGAAGTTTTACAACATTTCTTTCTGGATGAGGCATCATTCCAAGTACATTTTTCTTATCGTTTATTATTCCTGCTACGTTTTTGTATGAACCATTTGGATTATCTGAATATTCGAAAATAATTTGATCATTTTTTGATAATTCTTCATATTCTTCTTCACTTATTCTAAAATTCCCATCCATGTGTGCTATTGGGAGGTTTAGATTATCATTCTCTATATATTTTGTGAAAGGTGAAGAATTATTTTTTATTTTAATGTCTACATCATTGCATATGAATTTCATCTGTTCGTTTTGTGAAAGAGCTCCTTTTAGAATTCCAGCTTCTGTAAGAATTTGAAATCCATTACAAACTCCTAAAACAAGACCTTGTTCTTCTTCTATATATTTTTTTAGGTATTTCATTACAGGAGAAAATTTTGCAAGAGCACCAGCTCTAAGATAATCTCCATAAGAGAATCCTCCAGGTAAGAAAATAAAGTCATAATTCAACATTTTGTCAAAGTCATGCCAAATATATTCATAATCAAAGCCTATTTTCTCAAGAGCAAAACCCGCATCCCTATCACAATTAGAACCTGGAAAAACTATTATTCCAGCCTTAATTTTAGCCATTAAGCTTCACCTTCTGTGGTTATCATGTTTAATTCATAAGTTTCCAAGACGGGATTGGTAAGTACTTCATGAGAAATTTTTTCTGCAGATTTTAAAGCTTCTTCTTTGTCGTTAGCTTCAATTTCAAACTTTATATCTTTTCCAAAATTAATAGAATCAATTACATACCCCATTCTTTTTAAAACCTTTTCTGTAGCCATACCTTGAGTATCTAAAATTCCCTTTTTGAGTGAAATTTTCACTTCAAAACTGAATTTTTTCATAAACCCAGCCTCCTTGTTAGAGTGCTGTAAGTATCCACTAAGTTTCCTTTAGATTCTCTATAAACATCTTTATCAAGAGATTCTTTTGTTTCAGAGTCCCAGAATCTACATGTATCAGGGGAGATTTCATCTGCAAGAATGATTTTTCCATCTTTCATACCGAATTCCAATTTATAGTCAACCAAGATGATCCCTTTTTCCAAAAAATATTTATTTAAAATTTCGTTTACTTTGAGAGCTTGATCTTTTAAATAATTTATTGTTTTTTCGTCAGTTAACCTAATTGCTAAGGCAGCATCTTTTGAAATCATTGGGTCACCTAGGTCATCATCTTTTAAAGAGAACTCAACTAATGGAAATTCTAATTTCATACCCTTTTCTACGCCATATCTTCTACAAAAACTTCCAGCAGTATAATTTCTAACAATTACTTCTAAAGGTATAATGTCAACTTTTTCAGCTATATATGAATTTTCATCTACATCTTTTACAAAATGTGTTTTTATACCTTTTTCTTCGAGCATTCTGAAGAAGTAAACTGAAAATTTCTTGTTTATAATGCCTTTTCCCTTCATGTTGTCTTTCATTTCTCCATTGTTAGCTGTTACATCATCTTTGTAATAAATCAATGTTTTATCTTCATCATATTCGTATAATTTTTTAGCCTTTCCTTCATACATAAATGTCAAATTGGATAAATCCATTATTTCTCCCCCTTTAATAATCTTTTTGTAAAATATGCAGCATTTTTCATACCATGGTTTCCTATTCCCATAGTTGCAACAGGAACACCTTTTGGCATTTGAACCATAGAAAGAAGAGCATCTACGCCGTTTAAAGGCCCAACATCATTAGGTACGCCAATAACAGGGAGAGAACTTAAAGAAGCTACTACACCAGGTAATGCAGCTGCAAGCCCAGCAACAGCAATGATAACTTCATAATCATCGTCTAAATTTTTAATATAATCTGTGAGTTTTTCTAGGTCTCTGTGTGCACTCATAACTTCAAAGTTGTAATCAATATTCCATTCTTCAAAAAGATCAAGAGCCTGCTTTACAAAAGTTTCATCAGATTTACTTCCAGCAATAACAAGTACTTTAGCCATGTAAAAAACCTCCAGTGATATAAGAAACCCCACCTCTCTCATAGGAAGAGAGGTGGGGTTAATATATAATAATTTACATAGCCATTGTAAAAAATCAGATTATGGCAGTCATTCTAGACTGCTTTAATAACCCGCACCCCCTTCCTATAGTCAAACAATTTAAGGTTGTTTGGTAGAGACTCTCGGACCATATTTCCGAAGTTATATAGGAAAGGGTTACTTATTTAATTTTTTTTGTTTTACACTTTGATTCTACCAAATAAAATAAATTTATATCTTAATTAATTGATACATAGATATTAATTTATTCTTAATACAAAAAATATTATAATCTTATAAAGACAAAAAAGAAAATTAGAATTAATTTTAACGAGGTGAAATATGTTTTTTGAAGATTTAGATAATATAGAAGACTTGGATGAATTAATGAAAAAAATGAACGATGAAGAAATATGCCCAGAATGTGTTCAATGTGGATATTGCTGCAAACAAAATCCTTGCTATTATGGGAAGTGGAATTATGAGAAAAAGCAATGCGAATATTTAACAGATGACAATAAGTGTTCAAAATATAAAGAAATAAAAAAATATGAAGAAAAATTAGATTCAGAAGTAAAACTTTTCGAGTCTGGTTGTTGTTTGAATCATATGAACCCAGATAGAATTAAAAAATTGGAGAAATAATATATGGTAAAATTAATTTAGATAAATTTTTAAATAAGGGGTTATATTTAAAATGAATAAAGTTCGTAATACTAAAATAGAAAATATAAAAAAATCATTAAAGTATATATTTTTAAACAACAAAACAACAAGAAAAGACATTTCTCAACATACAAATTTAAGCAATTCTTCAATTACACGTGTTATAAATTATTTAATAGATAATGGTTTTATTCTTAGATCTAATAAAATAAACGAATCGCGTTATGGAAGAAAAAGTGAAATGCTTATGGTTAATAAGGTTAAACTAAGAATTTTTGTTGTTGATATAGATGTAAATACTACAATGTTTGGTGAAGGTTATTTTGATGGAACTGTGGAACTTTTAAAAACCATTCCAACTCCAGATTCTTTTGATGAACTTAATAAAATAGTTAATAACTACATATCAGTATTGAATAAAGAGTTTTATTTTATATCTTATTCAATCCCAGGAATAGTAGACATTAAAAATAAAAGAATAAAAGATACTCCAAATTTAAAGTGGAAAGATTTTAGTTATAATTCTCTTATAAAAAATAATGATATTATATTAGACAATGATTCAAATTTATCTATATTAGCTGAAAAGATAAGAGCTGAAGATATGAAAGATAAAAAAAATGCCATTTTTGTTTTGATAAAAGAGGGAGTAGGTTCAGGCCTTCTTTTAAATGATGATATATACAGAGGTTTTTCTTTTTCAGCTGGAGAAATAGGGCATAATTACGTTTTAGGTGAAAATATTAAATTTGAACATTTTATTGATTTTGAAAGGAATTATGAAAAAACTTTAGATACTTTAGCTTTGAATATATCATATACAATAAATTTATTGAATCTAGAAAAAGTCATTATAGGTGGAAAAATAATTAATCATCCAACAGTTACTTTTAGAGAATTAAAAGAAAAAATTCAAAAATATACTTATGTAAACAATAACAATGTAGATATAAGGGTTACAGAATTTAACTATGTTCCAGCTAGTATGATTGGTGCTTGTGTAAATGGTGTTATAAAATATATAGACAATCT
>JBNJGY010000042.1:0-18605 GCA_051748045.1 Thermotogota bacterium | reverse complement strand
TTAATCAAGTGATAAGTTAATTATAAATTTATTAAAAAAAGCCCTTTTTAAAAAAGGGCTTTTGATAAAATGGTTAAATAATACCGTTTATATTAACTTTTTTGAGTTTTATTGTTTTGGGACCTTTAAAATTATTTATTTGTTGAGTTTCTTTTGATAAATACATTTCGTCTTGTGTATCTTTAATATTTCCTGATATTGACCCACCAGAGACGGATATTTTGTTTCCATTTCCATCATAATACCATCCTAATCTTATTTCTCCACCAAAATCTCCTGTTATATAATCTATTTGAAAATCTGAGAATTGAATTAATTCTAGATATTCATTCTTTTTTAGTTCTTTTTCGCTATAATCTCCAGGTGCTATTTCTATATTTGACATGTTTCCAGTTGGTTCTATATCTAAATAATAAGAGAATCTAACATCTCCCCAATATTTATTTAAAACTCCATCTTTAACTAAATCTATTTTTTGTAAAAGAAAACCATCGTTATCTATTGGAGCAGAACTAGTTGAGTTTTTCATGAAAGGGTCAAGAGTTATGTTCAATTTATCACCTTTTATTTTATTCCCCTGGATAGAATCATTTATTTTGTAATCAGAAAGATTTTGATATATATTTGCTGTGTTTGTTTTATGATAATAATAATTAAATAATTCTTTTATAGGTGATCCAGTTAATAAAACATCTATATTTTCTAATTTTGGTGTTTTTTGAGCATTAGCTCTTTCTTTGGCTATTATAAACTTTTCTTTTATTTTATTTGCTATAAAATCTTTTTCATAATCAGAAAAGTGAATCATATCATGTATTTCAATTTCTTCTTCACCTTTCCAGGTTATAACAAATTCTAAAATACCTGTGTAAGTTATGTACTTTGAATTTACACCTTCTGAATTTATTATTCTTTTTTCTATTTTATTTAAAAATAATTCTGATGAATTAAGCCATCCATTATCATGTTCATTGTCTCTAAAGATTTCTTCAGTAAGAATCGGAAGCCATTCTTTCATTTTTTTGTTATCAAAGTTACTGATGTTATATTCAGCCCTTTCAGGATTTTTGGCTAAAGGGTAGTATGGGTTTTTTACATATTTTGCAGACTCTAAGGTCTCATTTATTATTTTTTCAACATCTGATTCGCTCATTCCTGGATGTATAGATGCTTTTGAGCTACCTCTGTAAACTTTACCATCTTCTTCAAAATCCTTGTAAACATGGAGTTCAAGTTCTGTTGTTTTTACTTTTCTATTCATATCTAATTCTTTTTTAATAAAAAATAATTCATTTGCTGTAATATTTTTTTCAACGATTTTCCAGGCATCTATATTAACGTTTTTTTCTAATATTTTTTTTAGATTTATAAACATAATCAACCTAACCTCGCTTTCGTTTTAATATAAGGGCCACCAGCGCTTACTTTAACAAACTCTTTATAACCTTTTCCACAAGCACCAGATCCCGTTAATTCAATATTTTTTGATATCATACTGATGTTTTTCAAAACATCGGGTACATAACCAGTTAAAACTATAGGCGAGAAAAAGTTATCAGTTAATTTACCATCTTTTATTTCTCTTGCGGATAATACCATACATTGAATTCCCCAATTTTTAGGATCTTCCATTCCACTCATTTCATCAAGTAATAAATATCCGTGCTCTATTGATTTAATCATGTCTTCTAAATCATCTTTTCCCTCAGAAAAAAATGTGTTTGTCATTCTTGAATATGCTTTTCTTTTATAGCTTTGTCTTTTTCCATTTCCTGTAGGAGTTTCACCAAGTCTTAAAGCAGATAATGTATCTGATATTCCTCTTTTTAATATTCCGTCTTCAATTATTTTCGTGTCTTTTCCCATAATGCCTTCGTCATCAAATAAATAGCTAGATACATGATTAGCAGATGTAGCGCCATCATGCATATTTACTATTTGAGAAGCTACAGGTTTGTCTATATACTCTACTGCTTTTGCCCTTTCTTTAACAAACATGTCCATTTCTACCCCATGACCAAAAGCTTCATGGGCGATTAAACCTGCTATATCTGGAGTGCATATAATATCGTATTCACCGGGATTTACCCTTTTTGTATCTAAAATTTCTTCAGTGTGTGATACTGATTCACTTATGTTTTCAAGCATTTCTGTAATTAATTCAGTACCTTTTAATCCTGAAAAAGCTTTGAATGTGTATTTTATATTTTCTTCACTTTTCATTATAGGGATAATATAACCTTGACTCCAAACATATGATTGTTTTAGTGATTTTTTGTTTGAAATAAACATTTTTGATACATGTGCCCATTCAAACCTTACTCTTAAATCAATTAATTTTTTAGATAAAATCATGCCTTTCTCTTTTATTCTGTTTAGTCTGTTTATTATTTCTTGTGAAGAGATGTCTTTTGGGTGACTAACTATTTCACCGTAAAATTCATCTTCAATTTTTTCTTCTGTGATTAGAGGGTAATCACTAATTTTCACCTGTTTTTTTAATAGTTCTGGAGTATTTTCTACCTCATCTTTAATTTCCCTAATTAATTGTTCTAAGTCCTCTTCTTTTAGAGTGTTAAAAGAATATTCTGTATAGAGATTATTGTTATAAACTCTGACCACAAAACCCCTTTCCTCCCACATAGAATTTGAAATATTTGTAGATTTTTCTGATACATCATAACTTTTATTTTCAGTATCAGAGCATAGTACAGATACATAATCATAATCTGTTGAAAGTTTTTGAACCAATTTTTTTACTAATGATTCTTTACTTTCAATGAAATTTGAAAAAGTCACATTCATTCTTATTCCTCCTCTATAAAAAATATAATCAACCATTTTACGGTTGATTATATAAAATTAAGTATGCTACATGTCAAGTTGAATAAAAGTGTTTAATTGTTAAATAAATGTAAATATTAGAGTTCACTCTTTGTTTATTAGTTTTTTTATAGAATCTAGTAATTCTTTTTTTGTGTACGGTTTACCAAGAAAATCATTCGCTCCAGCTAAAATAAATTTGAACCTATCTTCAGGTCTAGTAAAACCAGATATTGCGAGAATGGGTATCTTGTTGTCAATGGCTCTTATTTTTTCTATTACTTCCAAGCCATTAATTTTTTTTAGTTGGATATCCATTAAAATAATGTCAAAATCTTGTTTTGAATATTTTTCTAAAGCTTCTTCTCCATCTAAAGCTGTATCTATTTTTATCTTTTCATCACTTAGGTATTTTTTCATTATTTCTAAGTTTATTATGTCATCTTCTGTTATTAAGACTTTTTTATTTGATAAATCAATAGATTTTTCAAATTTGTTTTTTGTCTCAACAGGAATTTTTACAGAAATTTCAGTACCTTTCTTTGGGACTGAGTTTACAGATATTTTACCATTAAGCATGTTGATATATTTTTTTGTTATATAGAGACC
The DNA here is from genome assembly GCA_051748045.1 of Thermotogota bacterium. Lineage (GTDB taxonomy): Bacteria > Thermotogota > Thermotogae > Petrotogales > Petrotogaceae > Geotoga. Next base: position 15,173 of record JBNJGY010000042.1, on the reverse strand, counting down.
TAAACCGAATCCTTCAAATTCTTTTGTATAAGATAAATCCTGTTGTGAAAATTCATCGAAAAGATTTTCAATATATTCTTTTTTAATACCTACACCAGTATCTTTTACTTTAATTTCTAATATTCTTTTATCTAACTTCATGCTAAACTCAACATAACCTTTTTCAGTAAATTTAAAAGCGTTTTTTAAAATATTTTCTATTATCTCTTCAATCATTATTAAATCAGTTTTTATTTCAATGTTTAAATTTTCTTTTGAAGATTTTAACTCAATATTTTTGTATGAAGCCATTTGTTCATATTTATCTTTTAAATCTTCAAACACGCTTTCAAGGTTTATCCAATTGAAATGTTTCTTTATATGACCAAACTTGATTTCTGAGGATAAAAGTAATTCATCAACAAGTTCTTTTAATCTATTAGCAGATTTTTCTAGCATATTAAAAAATTCTTTGTTTTCTTCAGTACATTCACTTTCCTTTAAAATAGATAAAGTTCCTATCATTCCTGTTAAAGGTGTTTTTAATTCGTGGTTCATATTTGCTAAAAAAATTTCTTTTGCCTTATTAGCTTCAACTGCTTTATTCTTAGCTTCTATTAAGTTTTTAATAATTTTTTCTTCACTTGAAAGATCTGTTGTTGTTACCCCTATTAAAGTTTCTAACTCAGTTTTTAAATAAACAACATTTGATAAGACGGGAACTGTTTCACCATTTTTCTTTTTATGAGGCATTTTTATAGATTCTAAATATCCAGAATTATAAAGATCATCAATCAATTCATCTAATTTACTATAAGAACTTTCGAAATGAAGTATTCTCCATTTCTCTCCTATTAATTCATCAGGAGTATAACCATGCATTTTTGCCATGAATTCGTTTATATATATTATATTTTCATCTAAATCTATGAAACATACTCCTGATGTCGATTTATCTGCTAACTTTTTGAATTTATAAAAATCGTTTTCTAGTTTTTTTCTTTTTGTTATATCCCTGGCAATAGAAAGAATATACTCTTCAGAGTGTTTATCTATTTTTATTAGTTTTGAAGAGATTTCTATATCTATTTTTTCACCTGACTTTGTTATATGTCTAGTTTCAAAAACTTGGGTTTGATTTTCTTTCAGACTTTTAATAATATCTGGAATATTATCTATATTTCTTGGGGCATCTATATCTGCGGGTGTTAGTCTTTTAAATTCTTCATAAGAATATCCCATTTTTTCTATTGCAGCGTCATTTACGAAAACAAAATTTCCAGGCATATTGGAATTTGTATTCAATTTATGTATATATATAGCATCGTTTATATAATTGAACATTTTAAAATCATTGAAAATATCTTTTCCCATAATTTTACCTCCTTTATGCCTTTATATATATTATAACAAATTTATTATAATTAAGTAAAAGCTCTGTTTAGTTAAACAGAGCTTTTACTTTTTTCATTTTTTATTTTAATGCTTTTAAAGCAACACTATTTAAGTAATTCCACGGCTTATTAAAATGTGGTTGGAAGAAAAAATCTGTAAAAGCTAATTCATCAACTGTCATTTTATTTTGTATAGCAATAGATATGGTGTTAATTGATTCTGTGTAATCTCCTTTAGACATTATTTGTGCACCTAAAATCTCCTTATTTGTTTTATTATATACTAATTTAATAGTTATTTTATCATAAGAAGGCATAAATTCAGGTCTATTATTTTCTTGCGTTAAAATAGATTCTACATCTATTTTTTCAGATTTTGCTCTTTCCTCAGTTAGGCCTGTTGATGCTATGTTATACTCATATATCTTTATTCCAGAAGTTCCTTGTGTGCCTATATATTTAGTTCGTTTTTCAACTAAGTTTCTTGCAACTAAAGTACCCATCCTAATTGCATTAGTGGCTAGAGGGATGTATTGGTGTTTGTTCAAAGGATTATAAATTACTGTACAGCAATCACCTGCAGAAAAAACATCCTTTTTGCTTGTTCTCATGTATTTATCTATTTTTATAGCTCCATTGTCTAGAGTATCTAATTTCCCTTTAAATAATTCTGTGTTAGGCTTAAATCCTACAGACATGATAACCATATCCGCCTTATATTCCCCTTTGTTTGTTATTACTTTTGAAACTTTTCCGTCTTTTCCTATAAATTTTTCAACTTTTTCTCCCAAAGCAAGATTAATGCCATGGTTTTCCATAGTATTCTGAGCAATATCAGTAAATTCTTTATCTAAATATTTTGGAAGTATAGTTTTTTCTGCATCAATAAGAGTTACATTTTTGTTCATTTGTTCAAAAGCTTCTGCTAATTCCACCCCTATATATCCAGCTCCTACTACAACAATATTTTCTGCTGATTTTGATTTTTTTATAATATTATTTGAATGATTATAGTTTTTGGAAAGTTGTATGTTTTCTAAATCTATTCCTTTTATATTAGGAATTATAGGCCATGAACCAGTTGTAATTATTAATTTGTCATAATTATTATGTGTTATTTCTTCTGTATCTAGATTCTTGATTTTTAATAATTTTTTATCAAAATCAACATCTATGACATCATGTTTCATATAGGTTTTAACTCCATCTTTTGCTAGTTCTTCTGGAGATGAATAGAACAACCCTTTTGGATCTTTAACTACACCGCCTACATATAAGGCAATTCCGCAAGATAAAAAAGATATATTATCATTTCTTTCATAGACATTAACCTCTGCATCGGGGTATAAATTTACTACATTTTTAATTGCAGCTGTGCCTGCATGAGTACATCCTATAACAGCTATTTTCATATATTCATCACTCCTTAAAATATAATTAGTTAAAAAAAGTACAAATAAAACAGATAAAATTTATCGTATATAAATTATATAATTATTTTAAATTTAATTCAAGAGATCAAATGAAAAATTCTATATAAGATTGTGTAAAATTTATCTATGTACTATAATTTTTAGTAATTTCATAAAAAGAAGTGTTTATTATATAATCTATTGTATAAACTGGAAGAGGGGTTATATATGAAAAAAAATTGGTATAAATTGGATAACGCTGGTAAACTTTACTCATCTATCATGAACGATAGAGCTACTACTATTTTTAGACTTAGTGTATATTTGAAAGAAAGAGTTGATAAGGAATTATTAAGAAATGCTTTAAATAATATAAAGGATAGATTTCCTTATTTCAATGTTCTATTGAAAAAAGGTTTTTTTTGGCATTATTTGGAAAAGACAGATAGAAAACCTATCATAGATGAAGAAAATTTTTATCCTTGTATGGATATAAAATACAACAAAGATGGTATGTATCTTTATAGAATATTGTATTTTGAGAATAAAATTTCTTTTGAATTCAGCCATATAATGACAGATGGAAATGGAGCCATGGTTTTTATTCTTTCTTTAGTTTATGAATACTTGTCTTTAAAGGGAGAAAACATTCCGAGAATACCTGGGCTATTTTATAAAAATGAAATACCAGATGAAAAAGAATTTGAAGATGGTTTTGAAAAGTATTTTGATGCATCTAATAGAAAAAGAATCAAATTTGTGAATGCTTTTAAACTGCCTTTTATAAAGACAGAACCAGGTATATATAACATAGTGACTGGGATTTTGGATAGTTATGAAATTAAAAAACTCGCTAAAACTTATGACTCAAAAGTTGGAGAGTTTTTAACATCATTATATATATATTCAATATATATTTTTATAATTGAAAATGAATTACCCAAAAAACCAATTTATATAAATTCACCTGTTAACCTAAGAAATGTTTTTGGTTCTAAAACTATGAAGAATTTTTTTGTTAGTGTTACTCCACATATTGATTTTGAAAAATCAGAGTATTCTTTGACTGAAATAATTAGACAAGTGAAAATATATATGGAAAAAGCGAAAGAAAAAGAATATCTTACAAGATATATCAATCGATCCGTTAGAAATACTAATAACTGGTTAAAATTTTTCCCTCTGATAATAAAAGATGTTGCTATGTCTACCATTTATAATATTTGGGGAGAAAGTAATTATACTTCTGGATTTTCTAATTTAGGAATTATAAAATTAGGTGCTCTTGAAGAATATATTGATAAAATAGAGGCGTATCCTCCTCCAAGTGAAGGGAATATAATAAAAGTAGCCTCCTTGACATATAAAGATAAATTATATATTACTTTTGGAAAATTGACAGAAGAGAAAGATTTAGAAAGAATATTTTTCACAGAATTAAGGAAAATGGGAGTAAAATCAAAAATAGAAACAAATAACAGGAGTTGATCTTATGCCATATTGTCCAAAATGTGGAATCGAGGTAGATAACGGGGTTAAAAAATGTCCTTTATGTGGTTTTGGAATCCCTGTCATTGACTATAAAGAGAAAAAAGAATTCAAAAAATATCCCGATAAGATAAATAGATACCCAAAATCATATAGAAGAAAGAGAAAGATTTTTATGTCTTATTATAGATTTATGGTTTTAATATTATCAATAATTTTATTGGTAGAAGATTTTGTTTTTACTGGGGCTATAACCTGGAGTAAATATGTTGTTGCTCCTCTTTTTTCTACAATATACATGTTACACTTTATAATGGGGCTATCTAGAGGATTTCATAGGGGATTGTTAACGATACATTTAGATATATTGGCTTTGAATTTTTTACTAGATATATTTGATGGTAGTTTAGATTTTACTTTTACTCTAGCTCTTCCAATTCTTTTTATAACATATATAGGATTAGAAGTTTTTTTCTTTATTTTCAAAAAAACAAGAAAGTTTGGTCTTGATTCAATTGCTTATATTCTTATATTCTTGGCTTTTTTAAGTATTGGATTGGAATTTATAATAGAACTAAATGTTTATTCTATAATAGATTTAAATTGGTCTTTAATAACTTTGTTTCAACTAATACCAATAGCTTTTTTATTTATCTTGTTGCATTATAAATCTACAGAAAATTTCAAAAGAAAAATTAAACTTTTTTTTGAAAAGATTAAAAGAAAATTTCATACATAAAAACAAAGCTCTAATAAAATATTAGAGCTTTTTTAGTATTTATTTAAAATTAATATTATATAATGAAAATGGAATAAAATTTTGAGGAGGAAAATGAAATGATAGAAGCGTGTATTTTTGATTTGGATGGTGTTATTGTTGATACAGCAAAATATCATTATAAAGCATGGAAAAGGTTAGCAGAAGAGTTGGGTTTTGATTTTACAGAAAAAGACAATGAAAGATTAAAAGGTGTTAGCAGAATGACGTCTTTGGATATATTGTTAGAAATAGGGAATTTGAAAGAAAAATATTCAGAAAAAGAAAAAGAAGATCTGGCGACTAAAAAAAATGAATGGTACAGAGAATATATAACAAAAATGGGAAAAGATGAGATTTTACCAGGCGTAGAAGGATTCCTTGAATTATTAAGACAAAATGGAATAAAAATAGCCATAGGGTCGGCATCAAAAAATGCTAAGACCATATTGGAAAGAATAGATTTGATTGACAAATTTGATTCGATAGTAGATGGAACGAAAATAACAAAAGCAAAACCAGATCCACAAGTATTTACAAAAGCAGCAGATGAAATGGGTGAAGAATATGAAGATTGTGTAGTGTTTGAAGACTCACAATCAGGTATAGATGCAGCTTTAGCGGCGGGGATGAAAGCTATTGCTGTTGGTAAATCCGAAAATTTAAAAAATGCCCATAAAATTATTTCTTGTTTTAAAAACAAAGATTTAGGCCTTTTAATGTTTCATTAATAACAAAACTCCCTTTTTCAAGGGAGTTTTGTTATTTTACTCTTATTTTTTCTAAGAAATTTTCATGACCATTTTTGTAATTTTCAAAATGATTATAGAATTCTTCCCAAACATTTTTTTCTTCTCTGTATTCTCTTCTGAAATATCCGTCTTCTATTTTTGACATCGTTTCATTTAATCTTTCTGATAAATCCAATAAGAATTGTTTCGCATCATTTTCATTTTCTTCAGCTAGTGAAAAAATCTTTAGTAAACTCCTAAAATAAAGAGTCAAATAAGGAATTTTTGTTATAAAGCATCCTGTAAATGGAAATAATTCTTCTTTAATATACTCATAATTATCTAAAATGTCGTCTACGTAATGACTTAATATCAATATTCTCTCGTAATCGCCTACAAGATTTGATATTTTAGATTTGTCTATGTTCTTTTTAATTATTTTGTTTTTGTCATGCCTCATTATTAATTTATCATTATGAAAATATCTTAGATATTTACCATGTACTTTTTTATCAATAACAGATAGGATAAAAGCTTGGTCTTCTGCTCTTCCAATAAAACTCGGTGTAAAAGGTTTGTATTTTATTAAATCATTTACTAATATTCCGTTTGTTCCACCGGTTACATGGTACCTTATTATTGGATGGTCCTTTTTTTTATATCTTGTTCCCATCTCTGCTATTGTTGATATATATTGAGGTTTTTGCGAATTGAAAATAAATTTATCATATGTAATATTTGTATCTTCTTCCTTTTTAACATCTGACTCAAAAATAGATTTTTTAATATCTTCATCATTGACCAATGCTCCAGCCATCATACCAAGCCTTATTTCATCACCATTTTCATCTATTCCAGCAGCGCCCCATAATTTATCTTTGAAGTTATCAAAAGCAAATTGTCCGGTATATTTTTGAAGAGCTTTTTGATCAAAAACCTGGTCTAAATCAATTTTAAAAGTGCCTTTGATATTTGAATCAAAATAATAAGCCCATAGAGCTGAAATAGCTTTTAAAAAACTGTAATGTCTTCCGTATTTTCCTTGTACTCCTATAAAATTTTTCATTTTTTCTTTTTTTATTTCATCGACGTCCACTAAATCTAATATATTGTTTGTATCTTCTTCGGTAAAAACATAAACCTTTAAATGATCTAATTCAATATCTCTCAATATGTTTCTTAAATAATTTTTAGCGATAATATTTAAAGAGTCATGAGTACAACTTATTGAAAGAACAATTGTAACCTTTTCATTTGTTTCTATAGAAATAGATTTATTCAACATTTTTAGCCCATAAATTATCTCATTTTCTTGTTTTGTAGCATCAAGAGGTATAGGGTGGTCATACCAATACCTTTGATTTTCATCAAAATCAATCTTGCTTCTATATTCATAGGGTAAATTTTCTTTCTTTTCAGGCATAGTAAGCAATACATTAGCTGTTAATAGAATTTCTTTGTAAGGATTTTTAATTATCGGTTCATCCAATCTGTTAGCATTTATTCTTCTTTTTTCTCTTAGAGACTTTATTGTTTTATCATAGTCTAGAAGATTTTCAGGGAAAAATATTTCTTGAATTTTTTTTATTTTTGAATCTATATCATCATCAAATGAATAATTATTTTCAATTAATTCGAATTCTTTAATAGCTTTTTTCTTTAACCTTTTAAAAAACATATTTATACTTTCTTTTGTGTCTATGTTTTTTTCATTTCCATAGAGATATTCTTTGATTATCTTTTGTGTTTTGTTATATTTAGGTTTTTTTAAAAATAAAGTGTCTATGTCTCTTGAAAAATGTTGAAAAGACATTTTAATCATCTCCTACTATTTTTCTTCCCTTAAAAACAAAGAAATCTAACCTAGCTTTTCTTTTCATAAAACTATCTATCTCAGTTTTGAAATCTGAACCTTGAATGACTGCTGATTCTTCTTTTTCGAATATTTTATACTCTTCATCGATGAAATCTCTAGTGTATAGTTTATCTAAATATTTTACTTCTTTTACAAACATATTTTCTGTTGATTCTTTTAAAAAGAATGTAGAAAAGAATAATCCTTTATTTTTTAAAATTTCATAAAAGTTTTTTATTGGAGATTTGTTATAGTTTGAAACATAGTTAATCATACCTGAGAGATCAAACGCATAATCAAAAGTATTATTTTTTAGTGGTATGTTCATATAATCAAAAGACATAAAAATAACATTAGATGTAGATTTTAAATCTGTTCTTTCCATTCTTTTTTTAAGACCTTTAATTCTTAAATACTGATAATCTGTAATAAAAATATTAGCGTTTTTGACTTTTTCTATAAATCTATAGGAAATTTCATGGCCAATGGGTCTTAAAAGTATTATGTTTTTATTGTGCAAGTCTTCTAATTTCACTCTTTTTTCCATCCAATAAGATGGAGACATTAAAAATGAAAGGTATTCTGAATCATTTTCATCAACTATACTCTTATAAGCGATTTCTTCATCATGAGATTTATGAAAAGCTTTTTTATCTGCATCATCTGTTACTATTATTCCACTATCAATTTTTGCATTATAACCGCATTCACAATATAAATCTCCATTTTCTATTTTATTGTTTTCTATTGATGCATTATTTAACTTTAATGATGTTTGACATTTTGGGCAAGCTAATAACCCCAAAATATCTATAGGAATAGAATAACTTTTATAAAGTGTTTTTGCATTCTTAAGCTCATTCTCATAAGAAGATTTAACTTTCTCTAATTCTTTCAAAGCAAATTCATATTCTGTTTTTTCTTTTATTACTTGATCTATTTTATTTTGAATTATACTTAATAGATATTCGTTTTCTGCTTTACCAGCTTTTGGTAACATTCTCATATAAGTCAATATATGTTTAATCTCTTCAATTGTAAATTTCATTTTTTTAAACTGTAGAATAAAGTCCATACTTTTTTCACATGTTTTATCGAAATGATATCTGTTATGAATTTTTTCTGGAATTATCATACCATTATCTATATAGTATCTAACTGTATCTCTGGATAAATTGTACCTATCTGCAAATTCCCCTATTTTCATATAAATTCCCCCCTGAGATTTATATTTCATAAAATTATAAATTTTCTTTCTTTATTGCTTTCAAAAGCTTTTTCGATTATTTGTATAGTTCTTAAAGCTGTTTCTGGTCTTACTTCCAACTGATTGTTATTAGTTACTCTATCATAAAAATTTTTATAAAAAGAGTGATATCTACCTGTTTCAGTTTCTATTTTTTCAGATTTATCCTGTTCATTTTCTATATAGTTTATAATTCCCCAATTTGATTCAGTATCTTTTCCATAATTAGGGTTATCTGGAGTTATTTTTTCTTTTAATTGGTCTTCTTGAACATCTGTTCCATATTTTATAAAAGTACCATTTAACCCTTTTATTATATATTTAGGTGATTTATAATTAGAAAGCATATCAGCTTTTAAGGTGACTTTTATTGTGTTGTAATCTAATATTATTTCAAAATAATCATCTACAACAGCATTTGGCCTTTGTTTTCTTATATCAGCAAAAATTGCATAAGGTTCACCAAAAATGCAAAGTGCTTGATCTATTAAATGAGATCCTAAGTCATATACAATTCCTGAGCCAGGTTCATCTTTTTCTTTCCATTTATCTTTTATAAAGTTTCTAAATCTATCGAAATGGGCTTCAAAATTTACTATTTTCCCTAGTTTTTTACTTTTCAAAAGTTTTTTAACTGTTAAAAAATCTCCATCCCATCGTCTGTTTTGGTTAACTGTTAAAGCTAGATTTTTTTTAATTGCTAAATCAACAAGTTCTTTAGCTTCTGTAGAACTAACAGTGAAAGGTTTTTCAACAATGACATGTTTATTATGGAGTAAAGCCAATTTAGCGTGATCATAGTGTATTTTGTTTGGGGTAGTAACCAAAACTGCATCTATATCAGGTGCAAAAAGGTCTTCTATGTTATGAACAACTTCCACATATGGATATTCTTTTTTTGATTTTTCGGATTTTCTTTCATAAACTTTTTTTATTTCAAACTCGGGTAAATAATCTAAAATTGGAGCATGAAAAACACTCGCTGATGTACCAAATCCAATAATACCAACATTAATTTTTTCCATATTCTACCCCTCCTTGAATAGTTTGAATAAATTATTCGCGTTATTATAAAAAATATCTTCATAATGTTTTTCTGGGACAATTCTTTTTATGAATTCAATATAAGGTTTAACTTGAACTAGAGGCCAATCTGTACCAAAAAGGAGTTTGTCGTATGTTTCACTATAGAATATTGCCCTTTGAAAATGTTCGATAAAAGTCTTTTGGTTTATATATGTTTTAGCCTTATATTCATCAGAAACTATTAATCCAGATAAATCTGCAAAAACATTTCTGTTTTTTGATAAAATTTCAGCTGTATCCATTACCCAAGGATCTCCTAGATGAGCTATAATAAAATTTATATTTCTATGAAAAACTGCTAACTCATCAATATGTAAGGGATGAGAATATTTTAAAAGACCTCTTTCTGAATAAGTATCTCCAGAATGAATTACTATTGGTAAGTTATATTTTTCTGCTAATTCATAAATTGGTTCATATACTGTATCATAAACATAAAAAGGATAATAACCAGCATATATTTTTAGTCCAACTATTCTTGTCTCTTGAATAGCTTTTTCAATATCATTTATGCTTTCTTTTCTCTTTTGTAAATCATAAGGGTTGATTCCTAAACATTCATAAATATAAGCTGGATTTGGTACTTCTAAATCAAGCCTCATTGGGTTTTGAGTGTTGTAGTCAGGAAAACTTCCTTCTTCTGTTTCTGAAAGCCCCATTCCAATCCCAGCTACTATATTATTTTCTTCATATTCGTTTCTAAGTCCAATAGAAGAATAGTCAAGATCAGAAATTTCTAAAGCTGTACCTTTAAAACTCAAAATATTAGAAAAATGCATATGTGCGTCGATTATTTTCAATAAATTCACACCCTTTATGATATAATTTTGTTGGATGAGTGAGGTGGTAGATGGGATGAAAAAAATTGTATTATTGGTTTTATCTATTTTAATTATATCATTTGTTTTTAGTAATATTTTAGACAAAGATATAATTATTCAAGATTTAAAAGAAACTGTTTTTGAATTAAGTAAAAAAGAATTCCAAGGTAGATTGTCTGGAACAGTGGGGAGTTCAAAAGTAGAAAAATATTTATACGAGTCATTGGGAAAAGTTGGATATACTCCAAAATATTTTTCTTTTGAACTTGATGTAGCAAAATATAATAAAACTCCTATTTTAATCTATGGCGAGAAATCATTTGATTATGCTTACGATTTTGAAATTAAAATACAACCAGGAGTTAGATACAACGGTAAATTAGAATCAGAAGTTTATGTACTCAACAAAATTGAGGATTTAGAAAATATTGCAAAAAACAAGGTCATTTTCGTAAAAAAAGATCTATTTGAAAGAATAAGTCAAAATCCTATGAATATGCAAAAGCTATTTAACCCAAATAATAAAGTAGAGGGTCTTTTTATTGCTGGAGATACTGATTTTGGAGAGTTCCCAAAGATGATTGGAGTCTTCAGCAACGGAGGATATACTAACCAAGGCCCTTTTTTAGGTAGCGTAACTGAAGATTCTTTTGATTATATAAAAGATAATCCAGATCAAAAAATTTTGATTGAAGCTTATGCAACAATTGAAAAATCAAATACTAATAATGTTTATACTTATGTAGAAAATAATGCAGAAGAAACTATAATTTTTGGAGCTCATTTTGACGGACAAGGTTATATTCCTCAAACATATCCTGGAGCTTATGATAACGCATCGGGGGCTTCAATAGTTTTAGAACTTGCTAAGATGCTAAAAGATAATAAGAAGTTTAATTACATTTTCGTGTTTTTTTCTGGAGAAGAACAATATTATATCGGGTCTCAGAAATTTGTACAAGAAAAAGAGTTTAACATAGAAAAAACATATTATGTGAATTTTGATAGTTTGGGGATAAATAATATTAATACTATTAATATAGAAAACATAAAAGAAGGGAATAAATCCTTAAGGACAAAAATGTTTATAAAGTCAAAAAATTATGATTTCAAAACTACAATGTCAGAAGTAGTAGGTGGAGATGCTCAGGCTTTTAATGATGTTGGGATAACTTCAGTTCAATTGATTCAACCATCAAAGGGAATAATGCACACTCTGAATGATAAACCTGAATTATTATCTTATGAAATATTGTATGAAGTAACAAAATTTGTTTATGATTTTTTTCAAACCTTTTGATTGTATTAGAATTTTAATTTACTAATTAGAAATAAAAGTGAAACTTCATTTTATTAAAAGATTGTTATTCTATATTTAGAAAATTAAATAAATGAACCAGGGGAGCCATATAGGCTGAGAGGGCAATTTGCCGACCCTAAAACCTGATCCGGGTAATGCCGGCGTAGGAAGTGTAATCAAAAATATATTAGCTCTCGCCTATATTAAGGTGAGAGTTTTTTATTTATTTTCAAAAATCTAAAGGAGGTTTTCAAAGTGAGAAGGTTGTTTTTATTATTGTTAATTACTTTATTGAGTTTAGTTTCTTTTAGTTCTTTAACCGTTTATACTTATGAAAGTATGGGCTGGATAGATGAAGAAGTTATTGCAGAATTTGAAGATATGTATGGTGTTGATGTAGAGGTAATGAAATTGGGAGACGCTGGAAATGTTTTATCCAGAATTAAATTAGAAAAAAGAAACCCAAGAGCAGATGTTGTTATTGGGTTGGATCAAAGTTTGACTGTAGAAGCGGTTAAAAATGATCTTTTGATGTCATACAAACCTTTAAACTCATCAAAAATAGAAAATCAAGATATTGTTTTTAATAAAGAATACTCAGTTACTCCATATGATTACGGGGCTATTGCAATTATTTATGACCCTGAAAGATTAGATTCAACACCAAAAAGTTTTGAAGACTTAACAAAAATGAACAAATCCTTGATAATCCAAGACCCAAGAAGTTCTAGTACTGGACAGGCGTTTTTATTATGGACAATAGCTATATATGGAGAAGATTGGCAAGAGTTTTGGAAAGAATTAAAACCATCTATATTAACAGTTACAACAGGTTGGACAGATTCTTTTTCAAAATTTGAAGCTGGTGAAGCTCCAATGATGGTTAGCTATGCAACTGATGGAGCTTATTCTTATGAATACTATGAAAGCACAAAATATAAAGCACTTATTCCTGAAGAAGGCGGATATGTGCAAATAGAAGGTGCGGGAATAGTAAAAGGTACTAAAAATGAAGAATTATCAAAAAGATTTATAGAATTTTTATTAATGGATGATTTCCAAAAAGAAATTCCTTTAAATCAATGGATGTTCCCTGTTACAAATGTGGAACTTCCTGATTCATATGAATATGCACTAAAACCTGATAAAATATTAACTATAGAATCAGAAGAAATCGCTGAAAATTTAGATAAATGGTTAAACGAATGGGAGGAAATAATGTACTAATAAAATGATTAGAAAAAAAATAATTCCCATAATATATATTGTTTTATGGGTAACTCCTTTCATATTTTTGTTTAGAGATTTTTTTGAACTTAATAATTTCAATATCTTAATGGATTCGCGCTTGTCGCGAATCCTTGGTGTTACGTTTTTACAATCAATACTATCTAGTTTTATTTCTTTAATAGTAGCAATAATACCTTCTTACTATATATACAAAAAGAAAAATTTTATTTCAAATATTTTGGAGGGAAGTATATTCATTCCCTTTTTCTTCCCTCCTGTTTCTATGGTGCTCGCCTTCAGTCTTTTATATTCTAATGCTGGAGTCTTTGCGAAATTAGGAATAGAAATGAATATTCTCTACACGATGAATGCAATTGTTTTGGCACATGTTTTTTATAATTCTCCAATATTTGTAAAATATATTGGAGAAGCATTGAGGAAAGTTCCCAATGCTGTTGTAGAAGCTTCAAAAATAGATGGTGCTAGTAAAATAAGAACATTTTTATCTGTAGAAGCACCTATGATAATGCCTTCAATAATGAAAGCATTTTTTTTGGTTTTTACTTATAGCTTTATGAGTTTTGCAGTAGTTTTGAATTTAGGTGGGATCAAGTATTCAACTTTAGAAGTTGCTATTGCAAATACCTTGAGAGGGTCTTTTGATTTTTCAAAAGCTTTAGGATATGCACTTATACAATTTGCTGTTTTATTTGTTTTAAATTTTGTCATTTCTAAAATAAATATTTTTTCTTTTGAAGGAGATGTTTCTGGTTATAAAAAAGTTGGTAAAACAGTTACTTTTATCTCAATATTATATTTGATATTTGAATTTTCTATAGTTTTAGTGGGTATTTTTTCTGCTTTTTTCAACTTTTTTGATATGAAATTTGATCTATCTGGATTTTTGAATCTCTTCAGTAAAGATTTTAATAACAAATTTCCTGTTATAGAATCTATATTCAATTCACTGTTTGTTGCTTTAATAGCTTCTACTTTGAGTATAGTTTTTACATACATAATCTTGAAAAATTATAGTAAATTCACAGACAGAGTTATTTTGCCCTTTTTAGGGATATCTTCAGCTTTTTTAGCTATGGGGTTGCTATACATTAATATTCTATACGGGATACCTTTTGTCTTTCTTTTGGTAATTGGGTTTATGATGATTACGATTCCTATTACCTACTCTTTTCTATTTCAGCATATTGTTGGATTCAATAAAAATCTAACTGAGGCTGCGAGTATAGATGGGGCGAATAAATGGCAAAGTTTTTGGCATATTGAGTTTCCTCTAATTCTTCCATCAGTTTTATCTGTTTTTTTACAAATCTTTGCAATAATTTATGGAGAGTTCACGATAACTTATACAATGCAAGTTAGGGATTTTTTCCCTCTTGTTAGTGTTGTAAATTATTCTATTTCTGCAAATAGATATTATCTAGAAGCAAATGCTTTGAGTGCTTTAAATATAGTAATAATAATAACTATTTTTTTAATTTCTAATCAAATAAAAAATAGATTTTATAAAAATTTATAGCCTATAAGAATTAACTCTTATAGGCTAATATTGCTGTAAACATCATGGATTTATTTAAATCTGCTTTTGGAGTAAATTCTTTTGTTTCATAATTAAAAGAACTTCCAGGAATACCTTCTTCTAATTTCAAAGAAGTATTTTTAATTAGCAATTTTAAATCAGCTGGAGAATAACATCTAAGTGATTGAATAACGAAATCATTTTCATCATCTTTAGAAATCCATCTGTCAATCATTCTGTTATTAAAAAAATCATATCCGTAAATTCTTTTCGCATTATTAAACTCCATAGATTGTCCAGAAGCATAAATCCAAAACCAAGGAGTATAAATATCAAT
>JBNJGY010000041.1:0-20442 GCA_051748045.1 Thermotogota bacterium | reverse complement strand
CAATAACAATGTAGATATAAGGGTTACAGAATTTAACTATGTTCCAGCTAGTATGATTGGTGCTTGTGTAAATGGTGTTATAAAATATATAGACAATCTATGATAAGAGGTGCGATATGATTAAAGTAGAAAATTTATCCAAAATATACAACGAAAGCAAAAAGGAAGTCAGAGCTTTAGATAATGTAAATGTTGAAATGAATCAAGGTGAAATAATATCTATATTAGGTCCTTCAGGTTCAGGAAAATCAACATTTTTAAACTGCCTATCTGGCATTGATAGGCCAACACACGGGAAAATATTTATTGAGGATTATGAGTTGACAAATAAATCTGATAATAATGTGACTGAATTTAGGGCTAATAATATGGGATTTATTTTCCAGTTTTTTAATTTAATACCGGTTTTAAACGTAATAGAAAATGTAAAATTAGCTATGTTAATAACTAATCAAGATGAAAAAATAGCAGAAGAAAAAGCTAAAGATCTTTTAGTAAAAGTAGGACTTGAAGATAAAATGTATGTGGACCCATCTACTTTAAGTGGTGGAGAAGCTCAAAGGGTTTCTATAGCTAGAGCTCTTATAAATGAACCAAAAATAGTTTGGGCAGATGAGCCTACAGGAGCATTAGACGAAAAAACAGGTAATGAAATTTTAGATTTGATAAAAGAGCTAAATGAAAAGAAAAACAAATCTTTCATAATAGTCACACATGACCCAAAAGTGACAAGATATTCTAATTCAATTTATTTAATGGAAAATGGAAAGTTGAGGAAAAAATAATGTTTGTATATATATTTGTTTTCATTATATTAATGGTATTCATGTTTTTGTTGAGAGACAAACTCATTACCAAGATTTCTTTTAGAAATATTTTTAAGAAAAAAATGCAAACTGTTCTTATTCTTCTTGGAACTATGATAGGTACTGCTTTTATAATAGGTGCTTTAGGGATAAATGACACCTATAATAATTTTGTAAATACTAACATTGAAAAATTTTATTATAAAATAGATGCAGTTTTAGATGTGGACGGATTAGAGCAAGAAAAGATTGATGAAGCTCTAAACAAAGTAAAAAACAATGTAGACGAACAGTCTATTTTACCTGTTTATTATAAGATGTATCCTGTGTTAAAAGAAGGACAAATACAAGAATTGAACTTTTCTGACATTACAAATGTCGGGATAGTTGGGTTTTCTTATGAAAAATATAAAAATAGTTCTTTTTATGAAGATATTTACAACGAGCCATTAGGACCTAATGAAACTATAATCACACAAGATTTAGCAGATGATTTAAATGTCGAAGTAGGAGATGTAATACAAATCTTAGATTCTGCAAATGTATCTACTATTTTATTTCCGAATAAATATAAAATAAAAGACATAATCAACTCAAAAGGCCTTTTGAACTATAGGGGAAGCAATTCTGAATCTCAGCAAGGTGCTGTTTTTTTAAATGAAAGAAAAGCAGCTAATCTATTAAAGGCAACAGGTTCAAAACCAAATCAATATCTTATTAATTTTGGTCAAGTTGATGATTATGATCAAATCATGAAAGAATTTAAAACACTTGAAAAAGAAATATCAGAAGACATGCAATTAATTTTTCCTAAAGAAAGACAAGAAGAAATGCTTTCATCTGGAGAAATATCAGCCATATTTTTGGCATTATCGTCTTTTTCTTTTTTAGCTGGTGGAATATTAATGGTTAGTATATATTCAATGCTCATGAATCAAAGAAGAAAAGAGATGGGCGTACTTAGGGCTATTGGGTTCAAAAAAGATAAAATAAGAAAAATGATTTTCTTTGAAGGTATATTTTATAACCTTTTTTCTGTTCCTTTGGGATTGATTTCGGGTTATCTTTTGTCTAGATTTACCTTTGAACAGATAAGTGATTTCAGTGAATCTTTATCTAATTTTGAGATGTTTGCTTATTTCCCTCAAATAAATGAATTCTTTGTAAGAACAGAATCTTTTATAATAGCAGGAGTAGCAGGTTTTTTAATACCAACAATTTTTATATATTTTTATTCTTATAAAGTTTCAAAAATGAACATTGTAAACGCAATCAAAGGAATAAAAGAAAAATCAAAGCCAAGATCGTTAATATATTTCACAGGATATGTTGTTATTTCTTTTTTATTATCTTGGTATTCAGGATTTAACAATGCTTTGATTTATTTTTTGATTTCAGCATTTGGGTTGTTAACCCCTTTAATTTTTAAAAAACTTATGAATAGAAGACTTCTAATAAATTTAATATATTTTATTGTTTTTGGTTTGAGTATATGGATTCCATCAGAAGATTATATTTTCATTGGAGCCAAAAGTTTTGTTATGATAATTTCTAGTGTAGTGATCTTTTTATATGATTTTGATTTCATAATTTTAGGGTTGAAAAAAATTCTAAATCTTTTTAATGTGAATAAGGCTGTAGTTAACATATCAACCTCTTATCCGTCTAAAAAGAAAAATGATGTATCATTAATTATAGTATTGTATTCTATTGTTTTGTTTTTAATAGTAATATCTACGATAATACCAGATATACAAAGAAATCAAATCAAAAGTTCAAGAGAAGAACTTTTTGCAGGTTTTGATGGAGCTATAATTAATATTCCTGTTCCTTTGATTTCATCAAAAACAGACAAAGAACAAGTAAAAGAGATAAAATATGTTGAAGAAGCTGCAAATTTTTATTATGTTCCTTCTACCATTGTTGGAGGGGATAATGAATATTTTCCTCTTATGATAGGATCAAATGAATTTTTTGAAGTAAATAATATAAAAATAAAAGATAAAATGGATTCGTTTGAAGATTTATCTGATAAAGAAGTTTGGCAAGAAATAAGAAATAATCCAGAATATATAGCATTTCCAGAATCTATCAACAATAGATTAAAGGATAAAGTAGAAGTAGGTCAAGAAATTTCTATTGGGAAGTTAGAAGGAAGTTTCAATATGGCAGAAAGACCTGACTTTTCAGATAATATAGAAATGGAAGTGAAATTCACAGTTGCAGCAATTATTCCTGAAGTTATAAATACTATAACTATGGGGCCTATAGTTTCTAATAAATTTGAAGAATTTAATGAATTTTCGAAAGGATCTTTCAATGGACAAATTTTTACATTAGATGAAAATTATGATAGAGATGAATTAGAAGGTGTTTTCAAAAAAAATAAATATTTCTTTATTTTAGCTGATGATCTTGTTAATTTTGGTCTAAACGCTACAGAGGGTATTTTTTCCATTATCAATTCTTTTCTTTACTTTGGGCTGATAGTTGGAGTAGTTGGATTGGCTATTACTTTTATTAAGTCAATTGATCTGAGAACAAAAACAATAGGAATGCTTAAAGCTATTGGTTTTAAAAACAAGATGGTTTTCAAAAGCTTTTTTATAGAATATTCGATTATTATATTTTTAGCTATTTTTGCAGGATATTTATCTGGAATAATAGGCTCTTATAATATATATACTGTATTTATAGGAGAAGCTACAGAGTTTGCGATACCTTGGGTCAAATTATTGTATATAGCAGTAGCTCTCTATGCTGTTTCTATATTTTCCATAGTCTTGCCATTATATAAAACAACAAAAATACAGGCAGCGGAATCAATGAGAGTAGAAGATTAAGGGGGATAGAACTTTGATTTATTTATTAACTTTGTTATCTGGAGTTTTAACAGGGTTAGCTATGCCAGGTAATTTATTTTCATTTTTAATTTGGGGGTCATTAATTTTTTTCTTGAGAAATTTAGATAATTCTAAAAATACATTGTCTAGGTTTTTACACACTATTATTTTTGCCTATAGTATGCTTTTTACAACACTTTGGTGGCAAATACCAGTGTTATCCAAAAATATACCAGAAATACTTGGCTCATATTCAAACATTATTGGTTTTTTTGGGTTTATGGGTGAAATATTATTACTGAGTGTTCCTTATTTGTTGGTTTGGCTTTTATCCGAAATATTTCATAGAAAATTCAGAGAAACCATTTTTTGGAACAAAGTTTTTTTCTATTCTTTTGCATTTATTTCAGCAGAAATATTAAAAGATTTTGGAGATTTGGCTTTTTCTGGTGGTGCTTTGGGTTATGCTATTTGGGATCATACAGGTATATTACAAATAGCTTCTATATTTGGTTATTTAGGCTTAAGTTTTTTAATAGTTTTTGTTAACAGTTTTTTGGCTTTTGATAAATCAAAATACTGGTTTTATAAATTACCTATTGTGTTATCTGTAATTTTTGTTATTAACTTTACTGTTGAAAGATTTATACCTATAGAAAATACTTTTAAAGATCCTTTAGAAATTACCGCTGTACAAACAGATGTAAGTCAAGAAATAAAATACAAAAGCAATCCATGGAAAAATTATGTAGATTTTTCAGATAGATTAAGAAAATCAGCAAATACAAAGGGAGATTTAGTTATCTTTTCTGAATCAACTTTCATGGAGGATATTACAAATTTAGAGGTCTATGACGCTTTTAAAATAAATATAAAAGATATTGGAAAGGATGTTATATTAGGATTTCCAAAAATAGAAGAAGATAAATATTACAATACAGCTTGGCATTTTGATGAGAACGCTAATAAAGTGAAAAGTTATAACAAAATAGGATTGACTCCATTTGCAGAATTTTTACCTTATGAATTTATCTTTGATAATTTTTCATCATTTAAATTATTGAGATTTTATGAGAGAGGTAGTGATCCAGGAGTATTTGAAATAAATGGAGATCAAATAGGTGTTCAAATTTGTTTTGAGACATATTTTTCTGATATATCAAATAATCAGGTAAAACAAGGAGCACAAGCTCTTGTTTCAATAACAAATGATGGGTGGTTTGGAACGAGAACAGGGTTAACCCAGCATTTTACTCAAGGCATTTTTAGAGCAGTGGAAAATAGAAGAGATTTTGTTCAAGTTTCTAATACTGGATTTACAGGTCATATTGACAAATATGGTAGGATTGTAAAAGTTATACAACCTTTTCAAGAAGAAATAACTACCTTTGAAGTTAATAGAAATGATGAAAAGACGATTTATTTTTATATAAAAGAAATTTTAAAACTCTTAATACTAATTGCAGCGTTAATATTTGCAATATTATAAAACAAAAGGAAAGCGAAAGCTTTCCTTTTTTCTTTCTTTGAATTATTATTTTGGCTGAAAAAACACTTATTAAAAAGATTAGCGAATGTCACCCTGAGCATCGTCGAAGGGTCTGAGTTTATAAATTTGCGAAGGAAATTAAAAAGGTTTTAGATTCTTCAGCTCCAAAAAACGTCGTTCAGAATGACAAGATACTTATCTATCTAATTATGTATTAAATATATCTTTTATTAAACAAACAAAACAATGAAGAAATATAAAAATGAAAAGTATAGTGTTTTCTGAGTGAAACAGTTTTAAAATAAATTACTTTGTAATTTATTTTGTTGTTAGTTGGATGATGGAGGTTGTTGGTTTTTGTATTATTTTAGACGTTTAACAATGTTTTTTACTTCCAATTTCCAACCATAACCCTTCAACAGAAATTGTGAAACAATTTCTACTTCTTGTCCTACTTTGAGTTTTTATATTTCGGAATTGTTTTTACTTATAAATTTTCTTCGAAAATTAAAAGATTTAATCCTTTGATTATTTACTTCAATACTTCAATTTCATATCGACTTTATTTTTAGGCTCACCATTTTCAATATAATTAATAACATTATCTATACACCAATCAATACTATATTGAACAGCTTTTTCATTAAAACCTGCAACATGTGGGGAAAGAATAACATTTTCAAATAGGTGAATTGGGTATACAGAAGGCAATTTATATTTATTTTCTTTTGTTGGGTAATCATACCATACATCAATAGCGGTGCCTTTTAATATTCCATCTTTTATGCCAACATATAGAGCCTCTTCATTTATAATAGGGCCACGTCCGACGTTTATTAGATATTTATTTTTGAATAATTCAATATTATTTAAGTTAACCATATCTCTGGTATTGTTTGTTAATGGAAGAGCCACATAAACTATTTCTGCAGTTTCGATTGCTTTCTCAAAATCAGTTGTTAAGATATCAAAATTTTCTATTTTTTCACCATTATAGCTATTTTTATACCCTGTAATTTCACAATCAAAAGCTTTTAGATATTTTGCAAGGCTTCTTCCAATACTTCCTGTACCTAGGATAGTAACTTGTTTATTAATAATACTTTCCCAAGATTGATTAGGCTTTTCCCCAACAGAAAAACCATGCCAAACTCCTTTTCTCATATCGTTATGAAAATGAGGAATTTTCCCTAATAAAGACATTGTAAGGCTAACAGCTCTTTCTGCTACTACTTTTCCATTTCCTTTTGAATTTGCTACTATTATATTTCTATCTAGAATTTTTTTAGAAGGTAGAGTATTTACACCAGAAAAAGGTACAAATATTATCTTTAAATTTTCAGCTATTTCCAACTCTTCTTCAGTGATGAATCCACCTAACAAACCATCTGCTTCTTTTAAATATTTCTTTTTTTCTTTCTCATTTTCAAAAAAAAGAATTTCTAATCCTTCATACTGTTCTTTCAAAGAATCTAATTTATGTTTCCAGTATTCTGTCATTATATGATCAAATAATAATTTCATATAGCACCTCCAAAAATATTTTTCATTTTAATTATAACAAAAATTGTTATATATTAATGTTATAAAAAATTAAAAAATCTAGGTTTACAAATAAAAATCTTATGATATAATAGTTAGGAAAACTAATCAATTTTACTTTATGAGGTGGTTTTAGTGCCTAGAATAAGAAAAGAAATGAAGAAAGTCAATGTTTTTGAAGTGTCTATTATTAAAGGGTTGTTCATGCTCGCATGGCCAATTATTTTAACTAATTTACTCCAAACAATTTATAACGTTACTGATGCTTATTTTTTAGGAAAATTAGGACCAAAAGAATTTTCTGTTCCAACTTTAGTTTTCCCTATAATATTTGTTTTTATATCATTAGCTGCTGGTTTTTCTCATGCTGGATCATCAATGGTTGCTCAGTATACTGGTATGGGTGAAAAACATAATGCTGAAAAATCTGCTGCTCAAACTATAATTACCGTTTTTGTTATTTCAGCTATGATAATGGTTGTGGGGTTAATATTATCTGATTCTCTTGTATCCATAATGAAGGTTGAGCAGGATATTCATGATTTAGCGGTGTTTTATTTGAGAGTTATATTGCTTGGGTTGCCTTTTTTGTTTTCTATGGAATTGATAGCAGGTATTTTTAGAGGATGGGGTAATTCAGTAATAGCGTTAAAATTAATGTTTTTTGCTGTAGTTACTAATATAATATTAGATCCTATTTTTATATTTGTCATAGATTGGGGAGTAATAGGTGCTGCTATTGCGACAATTATATCGCGGGGAACTTTTGCGATTGTGTTTGCTTATATTTTATTTTCAGGCAAGCTGGGATTTAAAGTTCACTTAAATGATTTTAAACCTGATTTTAGGTTTATAAAAAAAGTTTTAACTATAGGACTTCCAGCTTCATTAGGTCAATCTGTTACAGCATTTGGGTTCACTATAATTACAAGCGTTATTTCTCAGTTTGGACCAGTTGTAATAAGTGCTTATGGTGTTGGGAATAGAATAAATTCTATGGTTGTTATGTTCGCTGTGGGTATGTCTCTTGCTACTGGAGCTATGGCTGCTCAATTTATTGGTGCTGGTCATAAGGAAAAGGCTGTAGAAACTGTTAAAAAAGCAGGAGCGATTACTTTTAGCACTATTTTTGGAATTTCTGTTTTGATGTTTTTTTATGGGCAATATATAACACAATTTTTTATAAATGAACCGGAAGTTATAGAAGTAGGTACTACTTTTTTCAAATTAGTTTCTTTCTCTTTGCCTTTTTTTGCATTAATGGATATTTTTATGGGAGCTTTGAGAGGAACAGGTCACACAGTTCAATCAACTATTGTAGATATGGTTAGATTGTGGGGTATAAGAGTACCTTTGATTTTAATAATGTCAGAAACTTGGGGATTCAAAGGTGTATTTTATGCGATGATTATCAGTAATGTATCAGCTATGTTGTTATCTTTTCTATTTATTAGATTTGGTAATTGGAAAGATAGAGTTGTTGAAGAATATGACGAAAGTTTAGAAGAAATAAAAGACACATAATAAAAAAGATGAGCATTAGCTCATCTTTTTTTAATGTCTAGGTTTATTACCCACTTTTATTATAGCTTTTACTATTTTGTCTAAAACATCTATTCTAAATTGTACTTCTTGGAATTCAGCTTTAGATATTGCTTCTCCTTTGTTAGTAGAAACATATTTTGGTTGAACTTGATTTAAAACTATTGCTTTAACATCTTCTCGACATTTTGAACAGTCACAAAAATTTATTTCATGGGTATCCAAAACTTCCTCATATATTTCATCTACAATTCTTTCCATAACGTTAATAACCATTTCATTCCCCCCAGAACGAAGAACATTAAATATAACTCTTTTAATAAATTATACATTATTTTTACAATTTTTTATAATCTACAACTGAGAAAGTCCATAATTTGTTATTTCTGCTGGGCGGATTCCACTTTGCTGTTATATTAAAAGCAAACTCTGGTTTTAATCTACCATTTAAAATCCAGTATTTTGATTTTTCGTTGTTAGCTATACCTGGGCTTGCTGTTATGCTAAGCTCAATAGGACGATCAACAACGTCAACTTCATCTATAGTTTTTTCTTTTTTTAAAATATCGATTATTTCATCTACAATTTCTTTTTCTGGTAAAGGTTTAATATTGATTAGCGCAACATTCTTAGATAAAGGACCTATTATTTTTACATTTGCTATTTCTCTTTTAATGTTATGATAATCTAAAACATCATGGATTATTTCATTAGATACAACCATAGCTCTAGCATGGTATCCAGTATTTGCGGACATTTTCAAAAGATGTTTATATTTGCAGCCTTCTCTAAATGAATTTTCCCCAATTCTTGGTATAACAAAACCATAATAATCTAAAATTTCTTGAATTATTTTTTTATCCAAATTAAGTAGTGGAGAATACATTCCGTTGTTAATTTTTAAACCTAATTTCCCCCAAGAATCTGATTGATTAGAACCAACAGCAACCATACCTTTATAAATCATTTCTTTAACTTTCCCTAGCTTTATGTCTCTTGTACATTGGTTACAATTTGGTCCATGGTATAATAGATTTTCTTGTTCTTCTTGACCATTTGTAAAAAACAACCTAATATCAAGCTGATTTGCTAATAAAAGAACTGCTTCTAATCCTTTAGAATAAGAATAAGGGCCAAAACAGGTATTTACTAAAGTTAATCTTTCTTTGGGTAAAACATCTTTTGCAAGTAGAGCAACAACAGTTGAATCAAGACCACCTGAAAAAGCTATATACATCTTTTGGTCTCCAACTGTTTCTTTTATTTCCTTTTTTAATTCATCAATTATTTTTATTATTTCCAAAATTATCACCTATTTTCTTTTCTTTATTTTATTATATATAAAGCGTTTTTCAATAGTATGAAATATTATTATCGAAAATATTTTAATAATGATTTTATTATTTAGAAAAGGCAAACTATGCTATAATTTATATAAGAAAAATAAAAAATTTGAGGTTGGTGAATTTGATTGCTAATTTCTCTATCTATTAAAAACTTTGGGTTATTTGATGAAGCTGAAGTTATTTTTGATGAAGGATTAAATGTCATAACAGGAGAATCAGGTGCTGGTAAGTCAATGTTTATTAATGCTTTAAGAGCTTTTATCACTGGGAAAATTCCAAATGCATTGAAAGATCAGGAAGGTTCTATATCAGCATTTTTTACTTTAGAAGAAAAAATAAAAAAAGAAATAAAACAATTAATAGATTTAGAAGATGATGAGTTGGTGATTTCAGGCAATTTTACTTCTAAAAGAATTTTTTTTAGAATAAATGGGCAAATTTATCCAAAAGAAACAATAAGAGAAATTGGGAAGTTTTTGATTGAAATAAATTCACAAGATTCAAATGTTTTATTGAGAGATGAAAGCTATCAAAACAATCTTATATTTGACATTTTAAGAGATAAATATACTGAAGAGTTTAAGGTTTATGATAAGACATATAAAGAATATGTTGATTTGATGAAAAAAAGAGATAAAATGCCTGCAGATAAAACAGAGTTATTCAGAAAAATAGATACTTTAGATTTTGAATTAAAAGAAATTAAAAGCGTTTCGCCAGAATTAGGTGAAGACGATGATTTGAATTCAAGATATAAAGCCTTAGAGAACATAGAGGTTATAAAAAAGAATATTTATGAATCTATGAATTTACTTAAAGATGCTGAAGATATAAATATTGATTATAATTTGGGCAATGTTGTATATAATCTTTCTAAAATTTCAGAGTATGGCTTTAAAGAGGCTTATGATCTTTCTCTTTCTTTACAAGATGGAATTTCTGACCTTCATTCAATAATTGAAAACAAATTAAATGAACTTGAGTTTAATGAAGAAGAGTTTGAAAATGTATCAAATAGATTAAATGCCATTATGAACTTAAAGAGGAAATATGGTCCTTCTTTGGAGGATGTTTTAGAAAAAGAAAAACATATAGAAAATGAACTCACTGAATTACATGAAATAAAAGATAATATAGATACCTTAAAACCAAAAATTGAAAAAGCTGAAAAAAATTTGATGAAAGAATCAGATAATATACTCAAAAAATCTAAAAATTATATAGATGATTTAAAACAGAGAATAATTGAGAATTTGAAAGATTTAAATATGCCTGATTCAGATTTAGATGTTAATTTTATTAAACAAAAAAGACCAACTCAAAACGGTTATTATAAAGCTAAATTTGTTTTAAAGACAAATCCAAAATCAGAATTTATGGATTTATCTCTTATTGCATCAGGAGGAGAATTATCTAGAATATTTTTATCTCTAGAAACTGTATTAGGCAATGATTATAGCATGAGTACAATGCTTTTTGATGAAGTTGATTCTGGTGTTGGACCTAGAATGGCAGATATTGTAGGATCAAAATTAAAAGATCTTGCAAATAAAAAACAAGTTATAGTAATTACACACATGCCACAGGTAGCAAATTCAGGAAATAGGCATTTTAAAATAGTTAAAAATAACGATGATGGAGAAATAAAATCAAATATTAAACTTTTGACTTCTGAAGAAAAAGATAAAGAAATAAAAGAGATGTATGGTGATATAGTATATTGAACTGAGGAGTGTTATTCGTGAACAGAGAAGATTTAATTCAAAGAGTTTTACAAGAAAAAGGGACTGAAGCAATACCAAATTTAATACGATTGCTTGATGAAAGAGACTCTGAAACTAGAGAGTTAGCTGTTGACGTGTTAAGTGTTATGGGATCAGAAAGCAAAGATTATTTGTTGGAAGAATTTAAAAAAAGATTTGAAAGAAATAGAGAGGATGATGTGACACTTCTTTATTTGACAGAATTATTAGCTGATCTTGAATGTCAGGAAATAGTACCGTATTTAGAAAGAATGATTAACAATTATACAGACGAAAGAGCTTTTCCTATTATTATTGAAAATCTTTTGAAATTAACAAAAGATGATAAATATTTAGATATCCTATTAACTTTTATGGATGACGATAGTGAGACGGAAGAAATTGCTCTCATGTCTATTACTAATATTCCTTCTAAAAAAGTGGTAGATATCTTATCGGAAAAATATGAAACTAGCAAGAATAAATCAAAAAGAGCTTTGATCATGGATTCTATGGTTAAAGTCTTATTAGGAGATTTTGAACTCGTTCCTTATTTACAACAAATTAATCCTGATCTCTCAAAAAAACTTCAATGGCAAATTGAAAATCAGAGTTAAAGGTTATTTTATTGATTTTTAACCTGTTTTATGTTATAATATTTATTCAGACCATGGGGACGAAATGGTCTCGACGGGGTAAGACCGTATAGGGAAGCGAGCCGAGGATTTCGCAACCTCGCTAAAAAGCGATACAAAAACATAAACGCAGAAGAAAATTACGCTTTAGCTGCGTAAGATAACGCAGCCGTCCGCTTACCTGCCTGACACTTGCAGGTAAGTAGGATGTCATAAAAAAGTGTCTTACACTGTAGCTTTATCATTCGGGCTATAGTGGACATTTTAGAATGATAGATTGCAAAGCTTCGCCCATGTAGCTCTTGTAATCGAAATTTAAACATGGACTGCGCTCGGAGAAGCCTATACGATCTTGCTTCGGACGCGGGTTCGATTCCCGCCGTCTCCACCAAAAAATTAATTAAATGCACCTGTAAAGGTGCATTTTTTATATGGTATAATGGAATAGATTTATTTTTACGAGGTGATGTATGAAAAAGTATGCAGCGTTTTTTGATATGGATAAAACTATATTATCTAAAAATAGTGGACAATTATATTATAAATATTATTATAAAAAAGGTGAAATTGGTTTTATGGATTTTTTGAAATTATTACCTATACCTATTTTATTCGCCTTTGGAATGTTAAAGTTAGAATATATCTCAAGAGTTCTTTCGGAAAAATATATTGGTTTAACTGAAAGTGAGATTTATAAAAAAACGCAAAAATGGTTTGATGATTTTGGGCATAAATTCGTTAGGGAAGATTTAGTAGAAGAAATCAAAAGACATAGAGAAAATAATGCAGTGATAGTTCTTATTTCAGCTTCCCCAAGGAATCTTTGTTATCCTTTATATGATTATCTTGATATGGATAAATTGATAAGTACGGACTTGATAATAGAAAACAATATCTTTAAAGGGATTCAAGGTAAAAATGTTTATGGAGATGAAAAAGTTAAAAGGGCAAATGATTTTTTAGAAGAAAATGATATGACTTTTGAAGAAAGTTATTTTTATTCAGATTCAATTTCCGATTTACCTTTGCTAGATGCCGTTGGTAATCCTATTTGTGTAAATCCAGATAAAAAATTAATGAAAGTAGCAATTAATAAAAATTGGAAGATTTTAGAAGTGTAAAAAACAGCATCCTTTTTAAGGATGCTGTTTTAATTTATATTTCAATCATAATTGGGCAATGATCAGAACCCATTACTTCATCTAGAATTTCTGCTTTTTTAATTCTATCTTTTAGTCCTTCACTTATGAAAAAATAATCTATTCTCCATCCAACGTTTCTATCTCTTGCTTTAGTTTTATAATCCCACCAAGTATAATTTTCAGGTTCTTCGTTAAACATTCTGAATGAGTCATAAAAACCTGATTCTAAGAATTTATCTATCCATTCTCTTTCTTCTGGTAAAAATCCAGAAACATCTTCATTAGCTTTTGGTCTTGCAAGGTCAATTTCTTTGTGAGCTGTGTTCACATCACCACAAACTATTACATTTGGTTGTTTTTTCTTATAATCATTCATAAACTCTAAAAAATCATTATAAAAATCCATCTTATAATCCAATCTTTCTTGTCTTGATTTTCCATTTGGAAAGTAAATATTGAAAAGAGAGAAATCTTCGTATTCTGTTAAAACAATTCTTCCTTCAGAATCATATTTTTCATAGCCAAAACCGAATTTTACTCCTTTTGGTTCTGGTTTTGAAAAAGTAGTAACACCAGAGTATCCCTTTTTTTCTGCAGATGAAAAATATTTATAATAATCTCCATAGTTTAATAATTTCTTTGTTAATTGTTGTGGTCTTGCTTTCGTTTCTTGAATGGCTAAAATATCTGGATCATATTCTTCTAAAAAATCAAATAAGTTTTTTCTGTATATAGCCCTAATTCCATTAACGTTCCAAGAAATAATTTTCATAAACATCCTCCTTTAATTGAGTTTGAATAAGTTTTAATTATCTGCTCAGCTATCTTTATTCCATCTACCGCTGAAGATGTTATTCCACCAGCATAACCAGCACCTTCTCCAGCTGGATACAAACCTTCTGTGTTTGTAGATTGAAACAGTTCATTCCTAATTATTCTTACAGGCGAAGAACTTCTTGTTTCAAAACCTGTTAGAATTCCTTTGTCAATAAAACCAGTTATCTTATTTTCAAATTTTAATATTCCATATTTCAGATTATCTGATATAAATTTTGGTAAATAATTCTCTAATTTATCAGAAAAAACTCCAGGTTCATAAGATGGTTGTATAACAAAACTTTTGCTTAATTTATTTTCTAAAAAATCTTTTGTGTTTTGTACTGGTGCAAAATAATTGGTTTTAAAAGCGGATTTTTCAAGAAATCTTTGCATTTGAATTCCAGCTAAAGGATGTGAACTTTTAAAATCTTTTGTTTCAACATTAACAAGGATGGCACTATTCGCGTTGTATGCGTCTCTTTTAAACTTACTCATCCCATTAGTCACGATGGTGTTATATTCTGACGCAGAAGCTATCACTTGGCCTCCAGGGCACATACAAAAAGTGTATATTCCTCTATATCCATTTTTTTCTGAGAGTTTGTATTCTGCTTGGGGTAATATTTCGTCTTTATAAAAATTACCATACTGATTTTTGTTGATTAATTCTTGAGGATGCTCTATTCTAACCCCCATAGAAAATGGTTTTTGTTCAAGGTTAATATTTCTTTTTAATAAAAGCTCAAAAGTTTCTCTTGCGCTATGTCCTGTTGCAAGAATCAATATATCTGTTCTAATAGTTTCGTTTTCGTTTATTTTTATGGAAGATATTATATTGTTTTTAATATTTATATCAGTAAGTTTTGAGTTAAAAAGAAAATTTCCTCCTAAAGATTCAATTTTTTTTCTAATATTAAATACAACTATTCTCAAAATATCTGTGCCGATGTGAGGCTTTTTTATATATTTAATTTCTTCAGGAGCACCATTTTCTACAAATTCATCAAAAACTTTTTGGATTCTTCCAGCTTTATCTTTTATTAATGTAGTTAATTTACCATCAGAGAAAGTTCCTGCACCGCCTTCACCGAATTGGATGTTGGAATGAGGTTTTAGTTCACCATTATTCCAAAAATGATTAATATCTTCAACTCTTTTGTTTACAGGTTCGCCTTGTTCTATAATTATTGGCTTATATCCTTCTTCTGCTAAAATTAATCCAGCAAACAAACCTGCTGGACCTGAACCTACAATAACTGGATTTGAGGCTAAAACTTTATCTCCTTTAGTTGGAGGTTCATAGCCTTTTTCTTTAATTTTTTGAGCATGTTTAATTTTAAGATATTTATCTTCATTTTTAAGTTTTAAATCTATTGAATATACAAAATAAATCATTTTTTGTTTTTGTCTTGCATCTATAGATTTTTTGTTTATTTCATAAGAGATAATGTCCTCTTTTTTAATTTTAAAATCTTTTTTTAATGTATTAATCAAATCTTCTTCTTTATGATTATATGGTAATTTTATATTGTTTATTCTGATCATTTCAAACTCCTTTTTAAAAAAAATCATTTTACAATTTCTGTTGTTAGTTTATTGTTGAAGGATTGAAGAGAAATCATTGTTAAAAATAGCCATAACTGTCATTTCGACTAAGCGCAGCGCATGGAGAAAACTCATCAGTAAATTTCACAAAGTGAAATTAAACTTTTAAAACAATTCAATTTCCTACGAAAATTAATAAGTAATTTAAAATAATAAATATTGCTCTTCACAAGATCGAAAGGATAGAAATTGTTTCACAATTTCTAATATATGACCTACTTTGAATATTTATATTTCGGAATTGTTTTTAGAATATTAAAGAGCAAGCTCTTTTTATTTCCAAGTACTTCTACCAGCAATATATCCAGAACTCCAAGCCCATTGGAGGTTGTATCCACCACAATCACCAGATATATCTATTATTTCTCCAGCAAAAAAAAGATTTTTTATGATTTTGGATTCCATAGTTTTTTCATGTATTTCTTCAGTTTTAATGCCTCCAAAAGTTACCTGTGAATTTTTCCAGGATTTTGTTTTAGTTATAAAAAATGATAGATCTTTTAAATTTTTGGATAATGATTGGATGTCTTTATCTGTGAGTTTAGAAGACAAAGAATTATGATTTTTAATTCCTGATTTTATAAGAATCATATTGATTAACTTTGAATGTATCATACCCTTTAAAAAGTCTTTTATTTTTCTATTTTTTAACTCTTTTTTTCTATTAAAAAGAATTTTTTCTAAATTAATTTTTTTTATTTTTGGGAAAAAGTCTATTGATGAAAATACTTTTTCTGATTTATCTAAAAATTCATGAGCATAATGACTTATTTGCATAACAGGAATTCCAGAAAGACCATAATCAGTAAACATTATTTCTCCAGTATCAGAAACAATAGATTTATTTCTATGTTTTAAAGTCACCTTCCCTTTTATCCTGACTCCTTTTACTTCTTTTGCAAATTTATTGTTAGTTTCAATCTGAACTAAAGCAGGTTTTAAAGTTGTCTTTGTATGACCAAGTTTTTCTACTATTTCGAACATACTTCCATCAGAACCATGGTTAGGAGAAGATTTACCCCCTGTGGATATTATTAGTTTTTTTGATTTTATTTTTTTATGGTTTGAACTAATAATGAAAATATTATCTTTAACCTCAATATTATAGATTTTATACCCAAGCAAAAGATCAACATTATTCTCATTTAATAAAAATTCCAAAGTTTCAACAACTGACGCAGATTCTTCTGTTATTGGATAAACTCTGTCTTCAATATCTTTTGATAAAATTCCTGCATTTTTAAAATATTCAATAGTTTTTATATTATCAAAACTATTTATGATACCTTCCGCAAATTTGATGTTAGAACCATGGTAATTATTCAAGGTTATTTTATTATTGGTATAATTACATTTACCATTACCTGTGGCGTAGATTTTCTTACCGATTTTATGATTTCTATCTATTAAAATAGTTTTATTTTTTTTGGCTGCTTCTATCGCAGCGATAGTTCCTGCTGCTCCAGCACCTATAACTGCAACTTCATATATCTCCATTTTTAACACCTACAAATTGATATTTTTTATATTTTTTTGCATATTTATTATTATAGAGACTATTTCATCTATATTTTCTATGTCTCTTAAGAGAGTTTTAAGGTCTTCAACTGTGATATTAAGGTTCTCTTTATTAGAAATGAGAGTTTCATTATTTTCATCCATCTCGCTAATTAGTCTTTTAAATAATTTTAAATTGTCTTGAGTTCTTTCCATTGATTTTTCTGTAATATTTGTAAAAACACTGAAAGTGTCAGAGAGATAATTAATTTTATCTAAAACTAAATTAATTTCTTTGCTTAATTGTCCGACTTTATCTGAAATTTTATTAGATGTTTCTTTGGTTTCTGTAGCAAGTTTTTTAACTTCATTAGCTACAACAGCAAAGCCTTGGCCCGCTTCCCCTGCCCTACTTGCTTCAATGGAAGCATTTATAGATAAAATATTAGTTTGTTTTGAAATTCTTTTTATATTATCTGTTAGATCGTTTACTTCTTTGAATTTATCTACCATATTGGTAATAGAATTAATGGAGTTATCAACTTGATTCTGAATATCAGTTAAAGAATCTCCAAGGTGGTTTATTTCTTTTATCATTTTTGTGTTTTTTGCATTTATATCTTTTATTTCTTTTTTACCGTCTTTCACAAAATTATTAATACTGTTTGATGCTTTGTTCAATTCAGTGACAGAGTTTATTATACTATGTCCAATTTCTTGAACATTATTATTAGCTTTTTTGAATCTAGAACCAATTATAGTATCAAGGTTAACTATAAAAGAAGTAAGTATGTTTTCATGGTATAAACTATTGGATAATTTTTTTATGATATTTTTTTCTTTATCTCCCATAACTTACACCCCATATATTTTTTCTATGATATCTATTCCACATTTTAAATTTTCAAACCAATTTAAAAATTGTGTGTACTCATCTTTTTTATATAAAAGACCATGTTGAGGTACCATTAGATCAACATCATATTTTTTTATCATATTACCCCACACTTTGCATGCCTTAGAAGAAGTCATATATCTTTCATGAAATCCTTTTATATTTTTTATATGTGATTGGAAGTTTTCAACATATATATTTCCTTCATTTTCTATAGCAGCTGCACCAATATCTCCACTGAACAAAATTTTTGATATAGAATCATAAACAGTGAAATTACCGATTGAATGTAGAAAATGAGTAGGCAAAATATCTAAGCTGTATCCATCAG
Organism: Thermotogota bacterium; assembly: GCA_051748045.1. Lineage (GTDB taxonomy): Bacteria > Thermotogota > Thermotogae > Petrotogales > Petrotogaceae > Geotoga. The sequence goes on along the minus strand of JBNJGY010000041.1, from coordinate 2,208 downwards.
AAAAAGTTATTTTACCTCCATGATCTTTTACAGGTACTAGTTTACTGCTATCAAAAACACCAAAATGAGGTAAAAATCTTTCCCATAATCCAGAAACATAGAATTTAGCGTTGGTTGAATTAGCCCATAAAGATATACTGGAAGAAACATCAGGATCTTGATGTGAGTAAAATATTGCTTTTATTTTTTGCGGAGAAATAAATTCTACAACGTTAGATAAAACCATTGGGAAAACATGTACTCCACCTGGATCAAGCAAAACTCCTTCTTCGTTATGTACAATTAAATATTGATTTGTAGTGATTCCTTCTTTTTGAGAATCTTCTATTCCCAATAAAATAAACTTATGATTTTCATTTTCGAATAAAACTTTAGGCTCTAATATATTCATAGTTTAACCCCCTAGTTATTTATTGACAGTATATAGCATTTTTGATATAATTCTTCTGACATATAAGTCTTCATAGTTCAACGGATAGAACGGAGGATTCCTAATCCTCAGATCGAGGTTCGACTCCTCGTGGAGACACCAAAAATAGAGCAGTTTTTAACTGCTTTATTTTTATTTTAACATAAAAACGATAAAATATATCCGCTATAATAAAAACTCACAAAGAAATCATATTCTTTGTGAGGGATAATGTTTTACTTCTAATTTTTTGTTGACAGATATTACATCTATTCTTACTTCCTCAAAATTTCCTTTGAATCTGTTTATATAAAATTCTGCAGTTCTCATTATTTTCTTTAATTTATTTACATCAGCTCTTTCTGCTGGATCGTAGAGATCATCGCTTCCACCTTTTACTTCAATAAATACTAAAAATTCTTTATCCAAAGCAACAATATCAATTTCTCCGAATTTTGTTTTGAAGTTTCGTTCTAAGATTTTATATCCATTTCTTGATAAATATTTGACTGCAGTATCTTCATAAACAATACCTTTCTTATTCATTATCCATGTATTCCTGGAACTCTAAGATAATTATCCTTTTTTTCAGGGAAATTTTCAATAATCTTATTTCTGTTTTCGAACTCTTTTGGTTCGTCTTTATGTAAAGGTGCTTTTATTTCCTCATTTATAGGATTGGTTAGTTCAGAAACCCCTTCAACATTTATATTATCCAATTCTGACATGTATTCTAATAGTTTGTTCAAGTCTTCTTTTATTACGATTTCTTCTTCAGAAGTTAGTTCAATATTAGATAATTTTTTAAGTTTTTGTATTAGTTCATCATTTATTTTTATCATTTTAATTCCTCCATTTAATTGAGTTCTATATATATTTTATCATCATTCATTCTGAAATCTGCTATTTTTAAATTATCTGTAATAATATTAGAAGGTATTTTAATTCTAATATTATTTTTTTCTATTTTAATAAACGATGGAATTTGAGTTTTATCCATTTTATCTAAAGGTAAATTGTGTTTAAAAACAAATTCTCCTGAAAGAGCATCAGGAATTTTTATTATAGTAACTCTGTATTTAAGGAATAGTACTTTTATTATAAAATCATTATCTTCAGCAATAAAGGTAACTGTATTTCCCATCAAAAAGCCTAACAATTGGCCGTTAGATTTATCGATGATTTTATGAGATAAGTCTTTAATTAAATGTGTGTCAAATTCTATATACATTTTAATCTCTATAATTCATTTCAAGTTTAAATTCTTTGTCTTGGACAGTAAGTTCTTTAACAGCTAGAGAACTCAAGGTATCGTTTATCAAAGGATTTATATCAATTTTGTTTAAATCTATAGTTAATTTGTTATCTGCTGAATCAAAAACTTCTGTGAATTTTGAAAGTATTTTAAATACACCTTCCAAAATTTTTCTTACCCCTTCATCACCTGTTATAGTGAAATCCATAATACCCTTTGAAAGGGTTTCGGGTTTTTGTGTCATTTTGATCAATGTGTCAAATTTTGCTTCTTTTTTTAACACATTCACATCTACTTGAAAATGAATGCCATCTTCTTTTAATTCTACGTTTAAATTTTTTAAACCCTGAACATTAGTGTTTGCTTCAACAACTCTGTCAATTAAGTTGTTAACAAATTCTTCATCAACATTTATTTTTAAATATCCCATCATTCTCCCTCCTTATAAAATCAATATACATTAAATTATAACATAATAATTATTTATATAAATCAAACTGAAATAATTTTTAAAGTCATTTTGTGATAATATTGTTATAGAAAA
>JBNJGY010000040.1:0-20606 GCA_051748045.1 Thermotogota bacterium | reverse complement strand
GAGCTTGGTGAAAATTATCATGTAATAGCTTTTGATAGACCTTCCTTTGGGTTAACTGAAAGGTCTCTTAATAATGAAATAAATATTTACACCACTGATTATCAAATTGATTTAATAAAAAAATTAATGGAAAAAAAAGATATAGAAGAAGCCACTTTAGTTGGTAATTCAGCGGGTGGAACTATTTCATTAAATTTTTATTTTAGATACCCTGGAATGGTAAAAAATTTAATTTTAGTTGATGCTGCAGTTTATTTAGGGGGCGGTTCACCAGATTTTATTAAACCATTATTATATTTACCCCAAATCAATTATTTAGGGCCTGAAATAACTGCAATCTTGCTTAATAACAATGGAGATGATTTTATTAAAACTGCTTTCTATGATGAAAACAAGGTAACTAAGGAAGTATTAGCAGAATATAAAAGACCAACATTGGTTAAAGGTTATAAAAAAGCTTTTTGGGAATTTATTAAGGGAAGTAAAAATTATGAAATTATAGAAAAATTAGACCAAATAAGTGTTCCTACTCTAGTAATTACTGGAGATAGTGATGTTGTTGTACCAACTGAACAAAGTATAAAATTATCTGAAGATATTAATAATTCAACATTGGTAATTTTAGAAAATACAGGTCATTTGCCTCAAGAAGAAAAACCTACTGAATTTACACAAGTTATAGAAAAATTTTTGAAAATGGAGGATGGAAGATGATTATTAACAAATTAATGGATGGGATTTATTATTCAAATCCGGACGAAGCAACAGATAGACCAATTTTAATGTTTGTTCAAGGAGAAGAAAGAAGTCTTTTGATTGATGCGGGAAATTCTCCAAAGCATGCAAAAGAGTTTGTCGAAGGATTGAGGAAGATTAATGCTTTTGATATTGACTATGTAGTAATTACTCATTGGCATTGGGACCACACTTTTGGGATGAGTTATTTTGAGGATAGCACAATTATAACTAATAAAGAAACAAAAAAAGAATTACAAAGAATGAAAGATTATAAATGGGACGATGTTTCTCTCGATGAAAGGGTAAAAAGTGGAACAGAAATTGAGTTCTGTGCTGAAATGATAAAAAAAGAGTTTAAAGATAATAGAAAAGACATAAAGATAATGATGCCAAACATTGTTTTTGAAAACTATTTAGAACTGGATCTTGGTGGAATAACTATTCAGATAAGAAAAACAGAAAACGACCATACAACTGATGGAAATATTATATATATAAAAGAAAAAAATGTTTTGTTTTTAGGAGATATCACTGCCCCAGATTTATACCAAAAGAAATGGGTTTATTTACCAAATATTTTTTTGGAATTGATGAATACAATAAGATCTTACAACGCTGACATAATAGTAGAAGCCCATGACAAGCCACATACTCCAGAAGGTTTTTACAAAGATTATGAGGCAACAGAGATAATCGCTAATTTATTTAAAGAAGGGGTTCAAAATATAGATGAAATTAAAGATAAAGCTAAAGAATTGTTAAAAAGAGATTTAAAAGATTTTGAACAAGAAGATATTCAATTTTTTCTAAATTCAAAATAAGGTGATGTTTATGAAAAAATATATTCTAATATTTATTTTTCTTTTTATGAGTCTATTCCTATTTTCTAAAGGAATAATAATCGGTGATGATATTTTTATCTTAAAAACTTTTAGGGATTCTGGGAGAGAAGAGATTCTTAAAATTGTAGATAATATCAATAAAGATTTTGATGAAGTTATTATACATTTGGGCAGAGCAGATGTATCTGAAAGAGGAAATTTCTTTTTTTACAAAACATCAAAAGAAAATTTAAAACTTTTTTCTAATTTATTAGAGGATAGAGGAATAAAACTTTATCTTTGGTTTTTTGATAGTTTTGGTTCAGAGAGCTTTTTAGAACTATATAATAATAGGTTCAATTTAATCACCTCAAACAAAAAATTTATAGATTCATTAAACATTAATTATGAAGGTATTGTTGTAGATTTTGAATGGATTAATCTCGAAGATGGAGAAAATACAGAAAAATATATGACTTTTCTGAAAGAAATAAAAAATGTTTTTTCTGATAAGAAAGTTTTAGCTTTTACAAATACAATAGATTCAGAATATGAAAACTCATCGAGAGGTTATGACTTAAAAAAAATGGCAGAAATAATTGATGGAATGATCCCAATGCTTTATGTAGTTGATTTTGGGATTTATTATAGAGATGAAACAATTTATATGAACTTTTCAGATGCTAGGATAGAAAATTTGCTAAACTTTTATAAAAATTATGAAAAAATATATCCAGCTTTTTCAGTTACTTCAGGATTGCTTTTAGTCAGAAATGGAAATGTTTTTTATATAAAAGATATTAACCATAAGAATATTCCTGATGGACTTAAATTAAAAGAAAAGACTGAATATAAATATCATAATATTTATGAGTTAGAAATATTAGAAGATTTAGAAATTATTAGAAATGATGGTGTTTTAGAGAAAATATCAAGAGAAGAAAAACTATTTTTATTAGAGGTAAAAGATACTGTTTTGGAAATATCAGATTATTTTTGGAATTACACTCATTATTATTGAAGGATGATTTTATGGCAAACAATAACTCTAAAAGGGAAATAGCAAATTCTATATACTGGTTGAGTCCATATATTCAACCACGGAATCTAAGGATCAACCAATACCTTATTGTCAATGACAACGATATAATTTTGGTAGATCCTGGACCAGTTATTATGTTTGATCATATATACGAAACTATCAATGAGATAATTAACTTTGACCAAATTAATAAAATCCTTATAACTTCTGCTGATATTGAAAAAGTGTCTTCTTTATCTAAAATTTTTGAAATACTTCCTACTAAACCGAAGATAATAACTTCTTGGAATATAAAGTTATCTCTTGAAACTTTAGGCCTAGAATGCGAGTATATTATTGTAGATTATAAAGACTCCATAGATTTTATGGATGGGAATTACTTGAATGTAATACCAATTCCTTATTTAAAATCACCAGGGACTTTTATTGTTTATGATGAAAAAAGACACGTTTTATTTTCAGGAAATCTATTTGGTGCAATTGCTAACAACTTATCTATGTATGCAGATTTTAATTATTTTGATTTAATGGTTGCTTATCATGAATATAATTTTGCAAGCTCAGAATTATTAGAGCCGATTTTAGATTATATAGATGACCTTAAAATAGATACTATAGCTCCTTTTTACGGTTCTTTAATTAGTAAAAATAGTAAAGAGGCTATAAATAAAGTAAGAAATATTGAAGCAGGAATTTATTCTAGACATATAGCAAAAAAGATGCTTTCGATGGTAAATTATAAAGTTCTTATAAAAGATATTTCAAAGAAAATACCAGGGAAAGACGAAAGATTTAAGGAAAAAATGCTTTCAGTCGCAAAAAATCATCAAAATGATGCTCCTGAGAAAGTGTTAAATGAGATTAGTTCTTTGATTTATTATCACAAAGGAATTGAATCATTAATATTCGTTAAAGGGTTAATTGATGATTTTTGTATAAAATATAACATACAAACTCCATCTATTATAAAGGAAGTTTTAAATGAAACTGTTGTAGAACTTAATAAGCTGAAAAAGAAGTTAAACAATATAGAAGTAGATAACAAAATATTAAAACAAACTCTCAATGATACAAAAGTCAATTTATATAAAAATGATTTGACAAATTTAAAAAATGGAAAATCATTTGTTGAAGCATTGTCTTATGATTTACAAAAAGCTTTAGAAGAAAAACTAAACTATAAAATTATATTTATAAATGTTAATAACCTATCAGAAATCAATTCATCCTATGGCGACTCTATGGGTGATGAAACACTTAGGAATGTTTCAATATTACTAAGAGAAAATAAAAGTGATAAACATGAGCTTTATAAATTAAAAGGCTCTCTTTTTGCATATTATATAAAAGATGATAGTGACCCTTATCCTTATGCAGAAAGAATTATTAACATAATCAAAGATAGTGATATTTTTATTGAGAAACCAACCATTTCATTAGCAATTGTTAGTTTTAGTGAGTATTTCAATGAAGAAAAAAGATATGACAGAATAATAGATGATATATTTGACATGGGTCAGTTGAGATTAAAAATAGCAAAAAGTATAGGTGATAATATACTTTTTGAAGATCAAATGCTTAAAGACTATACAGAAGATACTGAAGTTGTTTTAATAGCTGATGATGATGAATATTCTACAAATATATTAAAAAATTATTTAATTGATCTTGGATATCAAGTTCTTAATGTTAGAAATGGTGAAAAAGCATTAAAAATATTGTATGAGACAAAAATTGATTTGGTTATTTCTGCTATATCTTTACCTAAAATAGATGGATTTTCATTGAAACAAAAAATGAACGAAAAATCAAACACCAGAAAAATAAAATTTATACTAATAGACTTTAAAAAGTCTTCATCAAATACAAAAAGAGCTTATTCATTAGGTATAAATTATTTTATAAAAAAACCTTTTATAATAGAAGAAATAATGGGAATAATTGAAAATATAATAATGAGTGATTTAGATGATTAAACTAGAAGTTTTATTCATTATCATGTATGTACTTTTGTTTATTGACATTTTCTTTTTTTCTTATCTATTATTAAAAAAATTCTATATGAAAAAATATAGAAAAAAAGAAAATTATTACAGAAAATTGGTGGGAGATAATTTTAAGAATATTTCTGTAGATTATAACATTGAAAACAGGGTGCATTTAAATCAGTTAATTGAACACATAAAAATTATAGACTTAAACAAAGAAGAAGCGAATAAATTAACACATATTTTTATAAACAACAATGTACATAAGAAATATATTAAAAACCTCAATTCTAAGTCAAAATTAAAAAGAAAAGAAGCCGCTATGGTTTTGGGGTATATAATAAATTTTGATGTTCTAAAAGAGTTGGAAATATCTTTAATAAAAGAAAAGAAAGAAGATGTTAAATTTTATATGGCTTGGGCCATTGTGAAACATAAAAATAAGAACTCTATACCTGTATTATTAAGAAGTATTAAGGGATCAACTCCTTTTTATTTTGATAAAATTTCATCGCTTATTAAAGATTATGGGAGAGATTTGTATTATTATTTAAGTTATAAACTTGATACAGAAGATGAATATCTACAAAAATTAATAATTAATTTCGCATCCTTTTTTCCAAAAGAATCTTTTAGATTTTTTCTCATAGAAAAAGCAACAAAATGTAAATCAAAAGAAATTAAAGTATTAGCAGTAAATGCTTTAAGAGAGAACTATCCTGAAGTATTAGATGATGATTTTTTTCTAAAAAATGAAGATGAAGAAATTAGAAAAAAAGCAATTGAAGCTATTGCTTTTAAAAATAATTTTTCAACAATAAAAAAAATATCTGAATTTTTAGCAGATGATAAAGTTTATCAAACAGCAATATCTACGGTTTCCACCATATTGAGATCTACCCCTTCACTTATTGAAAATGTAGTAGATTTATTTAAAAAAGAAAAAAATCCTTTAAAAAAACAAGCTTACGCAAGAATATTGTCTTTAAGAATAGATTATTTTATGTACAAACTTATGTCTAGAGATAAAGAGTTTGCAAAAGAGATAATTAAAGAAATTATGTTTGCCCATAAAACAAGTGAAATAATTGATTTTGTTAATAAAAACAAGGTTGAAGAAATTGAAAAAGAAATGATTTCAGTTATGAAAACTGTAAAATCAGATGATTATGTCAATAAAGAACTTTCATATTATTTAAAAGATGATCTTCTTGAAAAAATAAATATAGATAGATTAGAACCAGAGTCGCTTCCTCATTTTGTAACCAATGAGAAGAGTAAAATAAAGTTTCAATGGTTTTTTTTATTTATAACTTTTTTAATTCCTATTTTAGTTTTTACATTTACAAAGGGGGATATTATAGCTCAAAATTCAACAGAAGAAAACTTCAAGATATTTGTTGTTGATTTTAATATTTATCTTGGTTTTTATGTTTTAGCTTTGAACTTTATATATCTTTTTCTGATGTTTTTTTCTTATTATGAAAAATATAGGCAAGAAAAGTTATGGAATATAAAAAATATGGAAATGCTAACAAAACCAGGTATTCTTCCTTCAATAACAATTATAGCTCCTGCATATAATGAAGAGAAAAATATAGTTGAAAGTGTAAATTCTCTTTTGAGTATTGATTATCCTGGATATGAACTAGTAGTGGTTAATGATGGTTCAAAAGATTCAACCCTTGAAACTTTGAAATCTTATTTTTATTTAGAAAAAGTTGATTATGTAGTTACTGAGAAACTTAAAACTAGACCTATTAGGGGAATATATGTTAATAAAAATATTCCAAATTTAATTGTAATTGACAAAGAGAATGGTGGTAAAGCTGACTCACTAAATGTAGGTATTAATACAGCATCAAATGAATATGTATGTGGTATCGATGCGGACTCAATTTTGGAAAGCGATAGTTTGTATAAGTTGGTTTCATTGACAATAGATGAGCCAAAGGGAATATCTGCTATGGGCGGTAATATTATCCCTGTAAATGGTAGTAAGACAGATAGAGGATATTTCGAAGAAATTAAAATACCAAAAAATCCACTAGCTTTATTTCAAACAATTGAATATATAAGAGCATTTTTAGCTGGACGACTTGGTTGGTCTAGTATAAGTAGTTTATTGATTATATCAGGAGCATTTGGGCTTTTCAATAGAAAAGATACAATAGCAGCAGGAGGGTATCTTACTGAATCTGAAAGATATGGGAAAAATACATTAGGAGAAGATATGGAACTTGTAGTAAGAGTCCTCTCTGGGATAAAAGAAAGAAAAAGTAAAAGCAAAATTAGTTTTGTATATAATGCAAATGCTTGGACAGAAGTACCAGAAAAAATACTAAGCCTTTTCGTTCAAAGAGATAGATGGCAAAAAGGCTTATTAGATATATTACATTTTCATAGAAAAAAAATTTTCAATAAAAATTATGGAACAATGGGGTTAATAGGGTTACCATATTATTTTATTTTTGAAGCTTTAGGCCCTATTTTCGAATTTTCCGGTATAGTGGTATTTTTAATTGGGTTATATCTAAATATAGTCAGTTTGGAAATCTTTTTGTTTTTGTTTATTGCAGTAATAATGCTAGGAACTGTTGTGTCTCTTTCTTCGTTTATAATAGCGGAAGATGAAGTGAACTATTTTTCTTTTAGAGAAACAATAGTTCTCCTGCTTTTTTCTATCCTAGAAAACTTTGGATATAGACAATTTCAAAATTTTATAAGATTATTTTCATATTTTAATTCAATGAGAAATAGGCAATCTTGGGGGAAAAGCAAGAGAAAAGGCTTTAGAAAATGATGTCAAAACCCGTACCAATCATAAAAGAATCAGTAATAAAGTTATATTCTCCAGATAATAATATATTCCACGTGTCAAAATAAAACTTGTAAGAAACATTAAAATCATTTACGTCTTTAAAATTAAAATTATAATTGGTGTTGAAATTTAAAAAATTAAAATTTGTTTTAAAATAATAAGAAAAAGTATTTTCATTTTGTGACTCAAAAAAATCTGTAGTGTTTATAAATATACCATAAACATTTAAATAACCTCTATCAAAAGAATGAGAATATCCTAAAGAAATTTCATTTAACAACGAAAAATTAAGAGAAATATCTTCATTCCCTTTATATAAAGAGTTTTTATATGTTGTTATAAAATTGCTTAAATATAGTTCAGCACCCAGGAAATAATACTGTTTATCAGATAAACCTAAATAAATATTGAAAATATCTTTAGAGAAATTTGATTGAAAAGAATAACTGTTATAAGAATAATTTAGTAACCCTAAATTGGTTGAAAACCCAATTTTGTATTTATCTCTATTATTATATGTATAACCTAGTGATAACTCACTTGACAATTGTTCATCTGCTACTTCTGTTTTGTAATTAGCAAAAATGTTGTTGAATTTAAAATTATAATAATCATTCAATAAATCTTGAATGTCAGGAGACAATGCATACTCCTTGTTTTTAAGATTTTCTAAGATTCTAATCCCTTTTTCATAATCTTTTGCCCAAATTAAAATTTTAGCTTTCGTTTCCAAAATAGGATTTGATTCTATCCCGGAATTATCAAGTAGCTTGATAGCTTCGTTATACTTTCCCTGCCACGCAAGTGTATTAGCATACGATATAAATAATTCCTCAGTTTGGAAATCCTCAATCAATTTAGAATATAAATTTTCAGCTTTTTTATAATCACCTTTAAATGCGAATTCTTGAGCGTCTTTTAACAGTTCGTCATATCCAAAAGAGAATGTTATAATAGATATGAACAAAATTAAAACAAATAAACTTATTTTTTTCAAAATTATCACCTCTTTTTATTAATTCTTTTCAGTAAATTATATCATTTTAACCGCATACAAATAAAGGAGTCTTAAAAATGAGAGATTTTAATCTTTTTTATAAACATATAGTAGAAAATTCAAAAGATCCCTTACTTATATTAGATGAAAAAGAAAATATAATTTATACAAATAATGCTTTTTTAGAGAAAATGCATTATAACTTAAACGAAGTAATAAATAAAAAATTAGAAGATTTAAACTTCTCTCTAATAAATATAATAGATATAAAAAATAAAAATAATACAGAAATTATAGTAAAAGATAATAATAATCAAAAAATTCATTATGAGATAAACAAAAGTAAGTTGTATGATGAAAATGAGAACATTAATGGACAGGTATTGTATTTTAGAGATATTACTTTAGAAAAACAAAAACAAAAAGAATTAAAAATGTTTAGAGAAGCAGTTAACGATGCTGGATATGGGATTTACATAACAGATATAAATGGAGTAATCAAATTTGTTAATCCAGCTTTAATAGCGATAACGAAATATTCAGAAGAATATTTAATAGGTCAAAAAACAAACATTTGGAAATCAGAAGAAAACACCAAGGATTATTATAATAAAATGTGGGAAACTATTTTAAACGGTAAAACTTGGGAAGATAATATAATAAATAAGAGAAAAAATGGAGAAGAATATTACGCACATCAAATAATAGCACCCGTAAAAAATGAAAAAGGTGAAATTGAAAATTTTGTCGCCATACAAGAAGATATAACAGAACAAAAATATATCGAAGAGAAACTTTATGAATATGCCACTTTTGATGAAATGACAGGGGCTCTCAACCGAAGAGTTGGGTTAGAAAAAATAAAAAAATATGTTGAGATGAGTAAAAATTCAGATTTCAATTTTTCTATATGTTTTTTAGATGTTAATTATCTTAAACAAATTAATGATACTTTAGGCCACAAATATGGAGATAGTCTTTTGAGAAAAACCGCAAATTTTATAAAAAAAAATATAAGATCGGATGATAGTTTTGCAAGAATGGGTGGAGACGAATTTTTGATTCTTTTTCCAGAATGTAATCAAAAACAAGCAGAAGAGATTTATAAAAGGATTTTTTCTGAAGCAGAAGAATACAATAAATCTAGGTTTTCTCCATTTAATATAAGTTTTAGTGAAGGTATTGTTGAGTTTAATAAAGACAAACATAAGAATTTTGATGACATTTTAACTGAAGTTGACATAAAAATGTATGAAAAGAAAAAAGTTATAAAACAAAATTATAAACCATTTTGATATCATCAAAATGGTTTTTCTTTTATCTGAAATTAATATTTTTCTGGTATTATATGAATATAAGCAAAATAAAATATTACTAAATTATGTTAGCTTCGCTAATCTTTACAAAAATTAAATGAAGAAAGGGTGATGGGTATAAACACACAAAATCATGAAATTATAGAAGAAGTAAATCACAAATTATCAGAAAAAGAAAATTTTAGAACACCTGAAGTGAGAAAAATATCAAAAGATATTTATAGAAAAATAAAAGATAAAAGTCTTGATAATATCTTATTTTTAAGCGAAGAACTATTAAAACAAAAAAAATGGGAATCGGGGATCATAGGTTTTAATTGGTCCTATAGGGTGAAAAATCACTATACAGAAGATTTATTTCCTACTTTTGAAAGATGGCTGAAAGAATATGTAAATGGTTGGGGGAATTGTGATGATTTTTGTACTCATTCTTTTGGTGAACTGATTAGACAAAATAAGCATTTATTTTCAAGAACTTTAGAATGGACTAATCACCCTGATTTTTGGGTAAGAAGAGGTGCTGCTGTTATTCAAATTCTAGCAATAAGAAAAGATGATTATAAAGGGTTAGATCCGTTGATGATAGCTGATAAATTAATGAATGATGAACATCATCTTGTTTTAAAAGGCTATGGATGGCTTCTCAAAATATTATCTCAAAAAGAACCTGAAACAGTTTTTAAATATGTTCATAAAAATAAAAAACAAATGCCAAGGATAGCTCTTAGATATGCTATAGAAAAATTCGATGAAAATAAAAGACAAGAATTATTAAAACTATAGAGAGTATAATAAAAAATGAGGCTTAAGCCTCATTTTTTATCGTGTTTGTATTGTTTTTTTGCATTTTTTTCCTCATACATTTCTTCATCAGCTTTTTTAATAAACTCATCAATATTAATATCTTCTTTTCCGTTGTATTCGTAAAAACCTACAGAAAAAGAAATATTATAATCTAAATCTTTATTTTTTTCTTTGATACTTTCTCTAACTCTTTTTACTATATCGCGAGCATTTTCTTCATCACAATCATCAAAGATAATCAAAAACTCGTCCCCACCCATTCTACAGAGAATGTCAGATTCTCTTATTTCATTTTTTATGGTGTCACTAATTGTAATAAGCGCTTCATCACCATAATCATGCCCTAGGTAATCGTTGATTTTTTTGAGGTTATCTTGATCCAAGAAGCAAATTGTAAGATGGCTTTTATGCCTTTTTGCGTATTTTATTTTTTCATCTAATAAAATAAGCCCCATTCTTCTATTGTACGTGCTTGTGAGAACATCATAGTTAGCAATTTTTTCTAGTTTTAGTTCAGTTTCTTTTCTTTCTGTTATTTCCATTATAACTCCAATTAAGCTTTTAGGGGTTCCTTCTATATCTCTTTCAATAATTTGGCCTTGATCATAATACCAATGATATTTATTATCTTTGCCTTTAATACGATATTCTATATTATAAGTGTCTTTTTCGCCTCTTAGATGTTTTCTCATAGCTTCCATAGTAGGTTCATAATCTTCTGGGTGTACAAGATCCATTATTTCATACATATCGTTGGGAAATTCTTCTGTTGTATATCCAATTAATTCAGCTTTATTTTTATGATAATATATTTTTCCAGTCTGAATATTTAATTCCCACCATCCTATTTTACCAATATCTAAAGCTATGTTTAATCTTCTTTTTGTTTTTTGAAGTTCTATATCTTTCTCATTTTTTTCAGTGGTATCTTTTATAACAAAAACACCTTCATCATTGTCGATATATGAAGTTATCTCATAATATTTTTTTGATTTATCACTATAAATACAAACTGTTTTATTATTAATAGATTTTATATTTTTAATGAACCCTTGAATAAGGTTATGCATGATGGGTTCATTTATGAAAGTTTGATTAACTGTATCTTCTAATTTAGCATCAGGATTATTAGACATAAAGTCATTAACTTTATCATTGTATTCAATTATTTTTATATCATTCGGGGTTTCATTTTTATAAAGAATTTTTCCTTTTATAATTCCATATCCTAAATGTTCTAATATTTCCAAATAGTTTTTCATATTTTAACCTCCAAATGGTTTAAAACCATTTTTTGATTTTAAAAATTATCATCATAACTACAACCATAGCTCCCATTAAACCAAGGGCATAAAAATAACCATAATCCCAATTAAGTTCTGGCATATAAGAAAAATTCATACCGTACAATCCTGCTATAAAAGATAAAGGTATAAAAATTGTAGAAATAATAGTAAGTACTTTCATAATGTCATTGGTTTTATTTCCTATAAGAGATAAATAAATTTCAGTAATATTTGTTGTTGTATCTTTTAATAGATCAAGATTATCTGAAATCTGTAAAATATGGTCTGTTAAATCTCTATAATATATTAAATTATCTTTTTGTATATATTCATTATCTACTTTATTAAAAAACATGCTCATTTCACGAAGAGAAAGCAGGTTTTTCTTGAGAATGATTAGAGATTGTTTTATCTCTTTCAAATCAAGTAACTGAGATTGTTGAGGGTTAATTGTAACCTGTTCGTCAAGATCTTCTAATTTTTCAGCTATATTGTTGAGTACGATAAAATATTCGTCTATTAATATATCGAGTATAGAATAAAGAAGATAATCAACTGATTTACTTCTGATAATTCCCTGATGTCTTTCCAGTCTTTCTATAATATCATGAATAAAAGTGTATTCTCTTTCTGTAAAAACTATTAAATTATTACCAATTAACACAATACTTATTTGGTAAAAGCTTAGGTTTTCATTTTTTATTTCTGGTAATTTTACTACGATATAGACATAATTTTCATAAACTTCAAATTTTGTTCTTTGATTAATATTAGAAATATCTTCAAGAGTTAATTTATGAATACCTACATGAGTTCCAAAGTTTTTGAGAGTTTCGGTATCTGAAATTCCCTGGAAATGTATTAAATTATTTCTTTTATCAATATTCTTTATCTCAGGGATGGAATCCATGTCTTTTTTAATTTTTTCATCATCATAAGCTATATTTATTATAGAAGCTTTTCTATTTTCATCACCAGTATAAGTAATTTCACCTGGAAGTTTTTTTGATTTTTTTAGTATGTTTTTAACAGATAATTTCATAGAGTAGTTTCCCCCTTTATGGTTTTATTATACATTAAATTTAACATATTTTTATAAATATAAAAGCTTGGGTTATAATAAATTGGAGGTGGAAATAATGAAGGTAAAATCTTTTTGGCAGAATCAACTAGATAAATCATTTTATTATAAAAAAGAAAATGAAAATGATATAAAAAAACTAAAAAATAATTTCCAGCTCTTTTTTGATAAAAAGGATATAAATAAAATGAGAAAAATATTATATAGTCTAAAAATTGATAAAAAATTTATTAAAAAAGTAGAAGACAATTGGAAAGATGTTTTTGGTAAACAAATAGTAAAAACAGAATTCAATTCTAAAATGAATTATTATAAATATAAACAGATAATTGATTCAATGAAATCTAATGGGCTAAAAACTTATGGAACTTCTATGCTAAATATTTTCCCCTATGAAGTTGTGGAAGATTTCTCAGAAAAGAAATTATGGTTTTTAGATATCGAAGTAATAGAGAAGAAAAGTCAAAATATTTTTAATGGTGAAATTATATCTATTACAATTTTTGATTCTGACGAAGGAAAATATTATTCAATTATTACAATCCCATATGAAACAGCTGAAACGAGAGATTATAATGAAAACTATATTTTTGTAAAAAATGAATTAGAATTAATGAAGTGTTTCAATAAATTATTAAAATCTAAAAAACCAGATGTAATATCTGGTTGGTACTCTGAAGGTTATGATATTCCTTATATAATAAACAGAGCAAAAAATTACAAAATTGAACTATCGGTCATACCAGGGTTATATTCTAATTCAAAAACCTTGGATATAGGTGGAAGAAAGATAACAAAAAATTACATTCCTGGTATTGACCTTGTTGATTATTTAGAACTCTACAAAAAATATGTTTTTACACAACCTACATCTTTTAAATTATCTACAGTTGCAAAATTTCATGATTTAAAAGGTAAAACAGAAGAAAAAGGTTTTTTTAATTATAGAAAAGATTTTAAAAGGTTTATTGATTATGCGATTAGAGATGTTGAAATACTTGTTGAGTTAGAACAAAAACTTAATCTTTTAAATTTATTATACGGATTACAAGCAGTAATAAAAATTCCGGTTAATTATTTAATGGCAAATTCAATAGCCATAGAACATTTTTTAAATCAATTTCTATTTGAAGAAAAGGTTACTGTCCAAGATAATGCCGAGACAAAAAATGATCCAGTAGATGTTGAGGGGGCTATAGTTTTACAGCCAGAAGACAAAACATATAATGATGTAGTTGTGTTAGATTACGCGTCTTTGTATCCAAATATTATAGTAACTTATAACATATCTCCCGAGACTCTAATTGAAAGCAAAAATATAAACCCAATAAATTATGTGGATTTAACAGAAATGTATAAAGGAGAAGATAAAAATGAATCTGTAAAATTTACTCTAGAAAAAGAAGGAATATTTCCAAGAATGATAAACTTCTTGTTAGCGGAAAGATTAAAATACAAAAAGATGGCAAAAGAAGCAAAAGTTAATAGTTCAGAAAAAATAAAATATGACATAAAACAGCTTAACTATAAAATTCTTTTAAATTCCATGTATGGTGTAATTGGAACTGCTAGATTTCCTTTGCATGATAAAAGATGCTCATCCGCGATAACAACAGCATCTAGAAATGCCCTTAGATATTTAAATAAAAAACTAAATAAAACAGATTTTAAAGTAAAAATAGAAAATCAAAAAATACATTTTGAAACTGAAGTAATTTATTCTGATACGGATAGCTCTTTTGACCACATAAAAATAAAAAGTGAAATAAAATCAAATAAAAAAATTATTCTAAAAATAGCTGAATATTTAGCAAAACATATTAACAATATTATCGCTGAAGAATTACCGACAAAATATTCCACCACAGATAAAATTAAAGATAGAACAACACTAGCTGTAGACGTAGATAAGCTATTTAAAAAAGTTAAATTTTTTGGAGTTAAAAAAAGATATTTTGGAATAGATTATGAAGATAAAATAATAACTCATGGAGTTGAAGTTGTAAGAAAAGATACTCCTGCATCTATCAAAAAGATATTATCAGAATTATTCATATATGCTTTAAAAGATGAAATAAAAAAAGAATATCTTTTGAATTCATATAATGAAATTAAAAAATTAAAATTAGAAGATATAGCTATCTTTAAAAACATAACAAAAAGGAATTTCAATAAATATAAAATGATTCCCAATCAAGTCAGAGCAATAATAGTCATGCAAAAATTATTTGGATTTGAATATACATTAAATGACAGCGTGCTTTATTATCCTGTTATATTTAAAGATCCAAAAACTTTCAAAATTGTATCAGATGTTTTCAATATAACACCGAAAAATAATTTGGAATTAAAAGCATCACTTGCTATAGAATATGAACATGTTGAAAAATTAAAAGAGTTAATTGAGAAAGATATTATTGAAATAGACTATTTAACTATATTCGAAAAAAACATATTAACTAGACTGGAACAATTTTCTGAAACAATTAAAATAATCCAAAAAGTTAGATATGAACTTGGAATAATCACAAAAAACAAAAATTTGAAATTATTTTAAAAACCTGCTTTCGCAGGTTTTTATTAATGAATATAATTTTTATATATAGGGTCGTTAGTTAATTCAAAAAGCAAACTAAAATAATAGTTAGACTTTTTACTTGATTTTATAGAATTATTTTCATCTATTGCAGAAGTTCCATATTTATGAATTTTTGCAAGAAAAATAATTGTCTCAATATCATTTGGATTTTCTTCCAAATGAATTTCAGCTTCAGCGACAGCTTCATCATAATTTTTGTTATCCAAAAGATTTCTAATTTTTCTATGTTCCTCGCTTATATTAAAAGAGGTGTTTCCTGAACTTTTGTCAAAAACTATTGTACTTAACGGGTAAGAGCTATTAATAATTTCATCTTTTTCATTATATGCATTTACTACTAAAAATGGATTTTCAATCCATGTATAAGGAACTAATGATTCAGTTTCAATGTTTTCATCAGAACCATAGGTTAATGATCCAAAATTGGATTTATAAAATTCTTCTACATTTATTGTATACTTTGTATCTTCAATTTTTTCATTATTATATAACTGGAATTGACTTTCCGATTGACCATTTTCTTTTATGATCTTTTCTCCTAGAGTAATTTTGTAATATGACGCATTCTCTACATCTTCCCATTTTAAATACACATTGTTTTCTTTATCTACTTTAATTCTATCTATATCAAAAGTATTTTTTATTTTTATATCATAATTTTTTATAGTATTACCATCAATAACAATATCTTCATCTGATTTTTCCACAAAAGCATTTTTAAAATATTTTGATGATTGTTTTGCGTTGAATTCCACAAAATAAGTATAATATCCTCCTGGAAGGTTATTAAAAGAAAAAAATCCATTTTTATCTGTATGAGCATAAAATCTATAATTATCTACTTCTAATCCATTAATATGGTAATCGTAATTATTTATATATCCATTTTCATGGAAAGGTATTGCCCATATTTTTATATTTTCTATTGGTTTTTTATTGTAGGAAATATGACCTTGTAAATTACCTCGGTTGAATTCATTTTCTTTTACACTTTCTATTAATGATTTATTAATATTTATAGAATAAAGTTTATCTTTATTGATAGTTTCTAGCAATTCTAGAGCCTCTTCATATTCACCACTATGAAAATAAATCTCCAATAAAATAGGTTTTTTATCGTAAAAGACATCTTTATTATTTTCATAAATATTCATAGCATTTTCAAAATTACTCATTTTTAGGTTGTTATAAATTATATATAAATATGCAATTGATTCTTTAGTGATTTCATCATAATCTAGATATTTTTCTAAATAATCAATAGACTTTGAAAAATCATTTTTCAAATAATAATATTCTCCCAAATATAAATATGATTCTATACTTGAATGAGAGTTAATATCTAAATTAGCTAAATCTAATAGAGTTTTTTCTAAATCTAAATCAAAAATATCATAATTTTCTATATCATTATGAGAGTATGAAGCGCTGGTTCCTCTCTGATGTATTTTAATATTTAAATTATTCATAACTAAATTATAAATTTCGATTAAATCATTGTATGCTTCTGATTTTTCATATGTTTTTAGGTCTTCATCTTCTATGGCTTTAATATAGTATCTGTAAGATTTTTCAAAATCCCCTTCAATTTTAGCATCATTTGCTTTTTCGATTAAATTGTTATCAAAAATTCCAGAAAACAAATTAATACTTATCAAAACTAAAAGTGTTATAGTTAATACTTTTTTCATAATTTCTCATCCCCTTTTTTATAAATAATATCAATATTGAATCTAATAATTAAGTTACAAAAGTAACGATATCATATAAACATATTTGTTATAATTAACCGATGGATATTAAGAAAAGGGGATGGTAAAAGTGAATATTGATAACACAATTATTAAAGAATACCTGAAAAATGTATATTTTATTAATGGAACAGCTTATGCAGGTAAGTCTACAATTTGTAAGATGATTTCAGAACGTTTAGGTTTGTATCATTGTGAAGAAAATTATAAGCTGGGAGATTTTCTGAAAATTGCAACTCCAGAGAAATTTCCAAACATGTGTTATTTTCAAACAATGGAGGGTTGGCAAGAATTTATATCCAGGACTCCAGATGAATACAATGATTGGATAGTAAATACAGCAAGAGAAGGGTCTCAATTTGAGGTGACAGAGTTAATTAGTATTTCAAAAAATCAAAAAGTAATTGTAGATACTAATATTCCAGTAGATATTTTAATGGAGATTTCTGATTATGATCACGTAGCTTTATTATTATCTCCACAATCTATGTCAGTTGAGAATTTTTTTGATAGAAGTGATCCTGAAAAGCAATTTCTTTTAGAACAAATTAATAAATCAGAAAATCCTGAAAAAACCATGAAAAATTACAGAGCTTGTATAGAAAAAATAAATAGTAAAGAAAATTATGAGTATCTTTTAAATAGTGGTTTTAAATGTTTTGTGAGAGACACAAAAAATAACGATTTAGAAAAAAGATATAATGATGTAGTTAAACATTTTAATTTGTGATAAAAAAAACAGGCCTGAATTAGGCCTGTTTGAATTAGTATTTTTTGATATTATTAATTACTTCTTTTTCTTCAATTTCATAAATATCATTTTTGATTTTTTGTCTAGTCATTTCAACCACCCTCTTTTTTAAAAGATTCTTAAAATACGATTAAATCTAAAACTAGTCTAGAATGTTTGCTGTAAAGTTCTTCTTGAGCACCCTTGTAATTTAATGCTTTTTTCATTTCTTTTTTACTTGATTTTTTAAACATTTCAATCCCTCCTATATTTTTTTGGCAATTCGAATAATATATTTAACAACTATCAATTATTTTCATCTTAATTATAAATCCTTGAGTCAACCTTATGTCAATAGTAAAAATATACTTATTTATGTAAAACTTCAATTAATAGTTGGGTGCACCCAATGTATAATTTTGTAATCTTTTTCACTTTTCTTTAATTTCAATATAATTATAGTTTTATTAGTTTAATAATTTATTCAGAAAAATAAAGAAATATAAAAAAAAGAGACTTTTAGAAAAGCCTCTTAATTAATAATTTCATCTTCAATTATTTGAATTATTTTTTCTTTTAAATCAAAATCTGTTTTTCCGTTAGTTAAAACTGCTACTGAAATATCATCTTTAGGATAATAAACTGCAAAAGAAAGATACCCAATCACTTCTCCATTGTGCCAAGTTCTCCGAGGTTCTTTTAATAATCCAGCAGTATAATAAACATTTTCAGCTAATTCATTACCATAGTACAAGTATTTTCTAGTTTTTTCATCTAAAAGAACACCTAAATAAGCAGATCTTATCCAATTAGAAATATCTTTTGAATTTGATATTATTGCTCCTGCACTCCAAACATAACTTGGATGTATTTCTGTATAATCATTAAAACCAAAATCTAAATCTTGATAACCTCTAGCTAAATTTTCTTTTGATTTGTAATCATCTGGAACTATAGTAGAATCAAGTTTAAGAGGTTTAATTATTTCATCTCTAATAAAATCTTCATATCTTTTTCCAGTTACATTTTCTATAATCATTCCTAATAAAATATAATTAGTATTTGAATAGTGAAAGGATAGAGCTTTTTCCTTTTCGTGAGTTAATTTTAAACCATGTTTTACTAGTTCTAATGGAGAAAGAAATTTTTTTGGATTATTGACCAAATGTTTCATCATAAAACCATCTTCTAAAGGATCATCGTTTATATAACCTCTAATCGCACTACTCATATTCATTAAATCTTTAATGCTTGTTTTTTCTAATATCTCATCATTAATATCAACATATTTAGATACTTTATCGTCTAAAGATATTAACCCTTTGTCCTTTAAAATAAGAATTGCTGTTGCTGTAAAACTTTTGGTGATACTTCCTACTCTAAATTGTTGACCAGATATTATCTTTTCTTTTGTTTCAATATTCGCATAACCAAGATTTAATTCAAAAGGTTCAGCAAAAGATGATGAATCTATATAAACTGATACTCCTGGGACATCACTTTTTTCAAATAGCTCTCTGACTTCTGTTTCTAAAGAAATAAAGTCTAGCGAAAAAAATATTGTTGAATATATCAAGAATAAAACTAAAATTATTTTTTTCATTTCTTGTATCTCATTTCTATGTAAGCTTCTTTAAATCCCATTTTTTTATAAACCTTTCTCGCTCTTTTGTTATCAAAATCTACGTGAAGAGCTATATCTCCATCACTTTCATAAATCATAAGGTCTAATAGTTTTTTGCCTAATCCTTTTTTTCTGTATTCTTTATCCAAAGCAATGTAGACAAGAATGTTTTCTGGTATATACCCTTCCATGTTTGTATTGTTAACTACCGCTGCTCCAACAACAGCATTATTTTCATTAAGGATTAGACCAATGATTCCACTTAAAAATTTTTCCTTCCCTAAAACATATTCAAGTGCTTTTAAGATATACTCTTTGTCATCATTGTATTTCCCCAAATGTAAAAATAAAAAATCTACAATTTCAGCTCTTGAAACATTTATCTTCTCTAGATCTTTATCAGTATCTACAAGAAAAAATCTGTAATCTTCTTCCTCATGTGTATGCTTAGTTTTGAATTTCATTTTATAAAACCCCCTAAAATTTTTGTGACATTTAATTATAACATGAAAAAATGTAAAATCTCTTTTAGATGGAGGATCGAGGTTGGAAGTTGGAAGAGAAGAAAAATAAAAAAGCATCCTCAATTAAAAGGATGCGATTATAAAAGGGAGA
Source organism: Thermotogota bacterium (assembly GCA_051748045.1). Lineage (GTDB taxonomy): Bacteria > Thermotogota > Thermotogae > Petrotogales > Petrotogaceae > Geotoga. The sequence goes on along the minus strand of JBNJGY010000040.1, from coordinate 393 downwards.
TCTTTAGGTATATAAATCAATATGCTGAATAGTTCCAGCACCACCATTTTCTTTAAGAAAGATTCCAGTACTTCTTATTACACCAAGAGCATCGTCAATTGAACGTTTTATTGAAAATTCAGAGTCAACATTACCTAAATAAATTGCTCCAATATCTTTATCTTTCAATGAAAATAAAACATCTGAACCATCAGAAGTCTTTGTCCAAAGCTTTAATTCATCAAATACACTATCATTCTCATCTATCCAACCGTTTCCATCTTCATCAAATTTGGCTAATTCTTCGAATCCATTACCCGTTTGAGGACCAAAAAGTTCATTTCCATCATTTATAGTTCCATCAGAATTATTGTCTAAAGCCAAAAAACCACTTCCATCAGCAGCAAAAGAAAT
>JBNJGY010000039.1:0-20710 GCA_051748045.1 Thermotogota bacterium | reverse complement strand
GATTTTAAAGAGATTATAGACCAAAAGCTTTTTCCAAGAATTAAATTTATTATAGATCTCGGCAACAAGGCAGCACATACTCCAAAGCCTGTTACAAGGGATCAGGCTGTCGAATCTTTAAGAAATCTTTTCGATTTTATATCCTGGATAGATTTTTCATACTCTGAAGATATAAATGAAAAACCTTTTAATTCATCCATTGTCCCGGACGGACAATACTATGAACAAAAGACAAGAAAGATTCAGGAAGAACTTGCAAAAAAACAGGAGGAATGGAGAAAAAAGCAAAAAGAGCTTGAAGATCAGCTTGAATCTGAAAAAGAAAGAAACCTGAACTCTAACCTTAGAAAAGAAAACTCTGAATCAAGAAGCTTTGTCTGCGATGACATAAGCGAGTTTAAGACAAGGAAGCTATATATTGACCTTGCCCTGGAATCCTGCGGATGGGAAGTCGGAAACGACTGTATTGAAGAGGTTGAGCTTTCTGGAATGCCTGGAGCTTCAGGAAAGGGTTATGCAGATTATGTTCTTTACTCAGACAACGGAAAGCCAATGGCTGTTGTGGAGGCAAAAAGAACATCCAATGATCCCAAAAAAGGGAAGGTTCAGGCAAAACTTTATGCAGACTGTCTTGAAAAAGAGTATAATACAAGACCTCTTATATTCTTTACAAACGGATTTGAAACCTGGTTCTGGGACGATAATGAATATCCTGAAAGACTTGTCTCAGGTTTTTTTACAAAGGACGAGCTTGACTGGCATCTTTACAGTCAAAAGCATAAAAAAGATATTTCAAAGGTAAATATAAACCAGAATATTACAGACAGACCATACCAGCAAAAGGCTGTTCAGGCGGTTTGTGATACATTTCAGTCGGGACAGAGAAAGGCACTTCTTGTTATGGCAACAGGTTCCGGAAAAACAAGGACTGCAGTCTCCATAACAGATGTATTGCTTAAAAACGGGTGGATAAAAAACATTCTTTTCCTTGCAGACAGAAGAGAGCTTGTAAAGCAGGCAAAAAAAAGTTTTTCCAACCTTCTTCCATCTCTTAGTATATGCAACCTCCTTGATAAAGCAGATGATCCAAAAAGCAGGATGGTCTTTTCAACCTATCCCACAATAATGAATGCCATAGACGACAAAACAGATAATTCAGGATTAAAGCTTTTTACTCCGGGTCATTTCGATCTTATTATCGTGGATGAATCCCACAGATCTATATACAAAAAGTATCAGGATATATTCAAATATTTTGACGGACATCTTTTAGGTCTTACAGCCACCCCTAAAAACGATATAGACAAAAACACATACTCAATATTTAATATTGAAAACGATGTACCAACATTTGCATACGAGCTTGAAGAGGCTGTAAATGAAGGTTTCCTTGTTCCATATACAACCATAGAAACAAAAATGAAGTTTATTGAAGACGGCATTCACTATGATGAATTAAGTGATGAGGAAAAAGAGACATGGGAAGATACATTTGATGATGATGTAAAAGATGTTTCAGGAGAAGCTTTAAACAGCTTTTTATTCAATGACGACACAATAGACAAGGTTATTTCAGACCTTATGGAAAAAGGGATAAAGGTTGAAGGCGGAGACAAAATTGGAAAAACCATAATTTTTGCAAAAAATACAAAACATGCAGAATTTATAATTCAGAGATTTAACAGGCTTTATCCTTCCTATGCCGGTAAAACAGCTGCAACAATATATAATGGAATCAAATATGTAGATTCTTTAATAGAAGATTTTTCCCAAAAAAATAAACCTCCCCATATTGCAATATCTGTTGATATGCTCGACACAGGAATAGACATTCCCGAAGTTGTAAATCTTGTATTTTTTAAAAAAATAAGATCAAAAGCCAAATTCTGGCAGATGATAGGGCGGGGAACAAGGCTTTGCAAAGATTTATTCGGGCCTTATGATGATAAAAAGAATTTTCTTATTTTTGATTATTGCTCCAATTTTGAATTTTTCAGAATAAATAAAAACGGAGTTGAAGGAGTAAGTGTAAAATCTTTGAGTGAAAATATATTTAATATTAAGGTAAAGATTGCAAGAGAGCTTGAGCATTCAGATTTTCAAAATGAGCATTACAAAAGCTTCAGGGATGAGCTTGTACAAAGTTTTGTAAAAGAGATCAACAGGCTTGATGAAAATCTTTTTTCAAATAAAATGAGAATTAAGTATATTCACAGGTATAAAAATATTGAAAAGTGGAATTCAATCTCTGAAAAAATGGTAAAAGAGCTTGAAGATGAGATTGCCCCTGTTCTTATACCTTCTGAAGATCCTGAGTCTGCAAAAAGGTTTGATCTTTTGATGTATACTCTCGAGCTTTTCTATCTTCAGGGGATCAGTATTTACAAGCAAAGATCAAAGCTTGTATCAACTGCTGAAAAGCTTGAAACAAAAGGTAATCTTCCCCAGATAAGAAAAAACAGAAAGCTTATTTCAGATATTCAGACGCCTGAATTCTTTGAAAATGCTGATATTAAGGAGTATGAAGAGGTAAGAAAAAGATTAAGAGATCTTGTTGCCCTTCTTGAAACTGAAGAAGCACAGATTTATTTTACCTCTTTTGAAGATGAAATTCTGGAAGTTGTTGAAAATCAGACAGAGTTTAATACAAGCGAATTTCAAAACTACAGAAAAAAAGTAGATCATTATCTTAAAAATCACAAAGACGATATTGCAGTTTATAAGCTTAAAAATAACAAGCCTATAACAGATTCTGAGATAAAACATCTTGAAAAGATTTTACTACACGACCTTGGAACAAGAAAAGATTATGAAAAAGAGTTTGGAAACCAGCCCCTTGTAAAGCTTGTTGCAGGTCTTGTAGGTCTTGAAAGGGAGGCTGCAAACAAAGTATTTGCTGAATTTTTAAATGACAATTCCCTAAACTCCAACCAGATGGAGTTTGTAAACCTTGTTGTAGATTATATTGTTAAAAATGGCAGAATGGATAAAAAGGTATTGAACGATCATCCTTTCAACAAGTTCGGAAGCATCAGCTATCTTTTTGAAGACAAAAAAAGCATAGTAAAAAGCCTTGTTAAAAAGATAGATGAGATTAATCAGAGGGTTGAAAATCAGGCTTTATAGTTTTTATATTTCAACTAACACCCAATTAATTTACCATCAACTCAAATTGAACTATTATTAGTTAGAATAAAAAGGAGTTTCATGTTTAAAGTAGCTGAAAAAATGAAGAAAAAAGAGTATTTAAATTTATTAGCTGATTTTATAACTAACAACCACAACATAAGTTTTGAAGAATATTTTAAAATACGTGAAAATGAATTCATTAATACTTTATGCTTTCTTTATGAAATAAAGGAAAATGAAACATCTGCACCCCCGGAGTATTTTAATAATGAAGACCTTCTTTTCAGATTTAATAAATTTATTGGAGATTCAAAATTTGATGAAAAAACAGATTTTATTAATAATGATTCAACCTTTGATATTGAATTCGATATTGAAGACCTACAACCTATAGAGTTTTTTTATAAAAACGATTCTTTCCTTCATAGCCTTTCAACCTATGAACTCAGCATATTAAACCTTGCATTTATAAATAAAAATAAAGATATGGCATTCGATGTGGTTCTGCCTCCTGAAATTTTACCTGATGAATATAAAAACAGACTTCTTTCAAATTTTAACAAAAATATTTTTTTAAATCTCCTCAACGAATTTCCTGTAAACAACATTAAATTTTATCCCCTGCATAAAGAGCCTGAGATCAGAACAGATCTAAAACCATATATCTGGATAATTGATATGCTTATGTTTCATTCAGGGCTTGACTTGAAAAACTATCAAGACCATAGAGTTCATTTTATTTATGTATATTTAAATCTTTTGAACTTTCTTAATTATAACGAATCCCAGCTATCACTTATAATTAATGAGTACCAAAATTTTCTTAACTATTTTTTTGAAGGACTTGAAAAAATCCCCGCAGATAAAATACAACAAAGAAAAAATATGCTTAAAGAAAAGCTTAACAGCCACAAGCTGGCAATGAAACAACCCCATGATAACGAATTGTTTTATCAGATTATAGAAAAATGATTTTTTTCAACAAAATTACAACAACTTTGCAAAAGCAAATAAAATAGAACCATTTGGTTCCTAAGACATCTTATTCCAAAACTTCCTGATGTAATGAATGAAGATGATTATAGATCTCAGGTTCCCTGGTATATCGAATTCAAAAAGCTGCCTGATATTAATTCTATCTCATAAAATCCTGCCTGGGTAGATGAGGTTTATTGAGCGTTTAGAATATTTGAAAAAATATAGCAGCCATTATTAAAAGTGCGTGTCAAATTTTTTAGCACTGGAGCTTTTAGCAGCCAAAAAATTATTTATTGATAATTCAAGTATAAATTTATTTTTTGTCCCAATTAAAAATTTGTTCTTCCAGTTTATCTGCCAACACAGCTATTTCCAACATACAAGTGAAAATTTCCTGTAGATCTTTTTCAATATCTATAAGCATTCTAACACCCATAATATTATTATCATCTAATACAATTTGTCCAAAAGGACTCTGGTTAGCAAGCCGTATGGCAAAGACAGCCGCTTCGTCCATTGTTATCTCACCTACCTCACTATATATAGCAAATTTATTAGCCAAAAGCATTTCTATATAAAATTTAGCCAAATATACTGACTGGGTTCTTTTAGCTAGCTTATCAACTGGTAATTCAAATAGTAATATATCATTTGGAAATATTGTATGCCTTACTATTCTATCGCCATAGCTTTTAACAATAAAATCATAAACCTGCTGTAAATCTGAATCCTTACATATCAGCTCTTCTTCATCAAAGATAATTCCTGATTGCGAAGCCTCTGGGACAGTAATAACTGCATTGCAATTTGGACACTTTCCTCTTTGACCCGCTTTAACATCATCAACCTTGTGCCTAATACCACAAATATCGCAAAAGAATTCAATCACAACGTCATCTCCTTTAATGCCAGCGTTAATTAAATATTTTATTATAAAGCTTCATATAACTTAAAATATCATATAAGGTAAAGTTTAAATTTAATATTCATTATATATTCTCCAAAATATGAATAAATCCAATATTGTTCTTTTTTCTGCACTCTGATAAAAACGAATTTATTTATCCAACAATCAGGATTATGTTTAAAAATATAATATTTAAGGCCTATATCAACTATGATTACAGAACCTAACTCGACAGCTAAAAAAGCATTAGATAACCTTCGTTTAAGACTTTTAGATCTTTCAGCAAAAAACAGTCTAATAAATTTCAAACATTCTAAAAAAAACAGTCTAAGAATAATTGACGAACTACCTGATCAACTTGCTAATGAACTTTTAGCTGATAAAGAAATGAGATTTATTCCTGTACCTGAGCCTAAAATTGATGAGCTGGAAGAAGCAGGTTATATTTACATTGATCCAGATACAAATCAAACTTCTTCGACTAAAAACTATCCATCAGCCGAAGATTGGGCAAAACACAAAGGACTTAAAACAGAATATCAAGTACCTAAACCTTCAGAGAGGGAGACTCAGCTTGAGAAGCATCAAGATAATGCCATTCAGGTTCTACACTACCCTCATGAAATGGAATCAAAATTAAAAAATCTGCTTCAAAGTTCTCAGTCAGCTATTTTGGAAACCGGAGCTAATATTTTATACATGTCTTTTGGATTCCTCCAATGGTTTGAAGATAAAGCAAAGAATCCTTATGTTGCTCCTCTATTCCTTATTCCTGTTAGGATACATAAAGGAAGATTAAACCCTGAAACAAGTATATATGAATATACATTAAAATATTCAGGTGAAGATATAATCCCAAATCTTTCTTTAAGAGAAAAATTAAAAAACGATTTTTCTATGGCTTTACCTGAACTGGATGAACTAAGTACCCCTGAAAAATACTTGCATAAAGTAGAAAACTTAATTAAATTTAACAAACCTGAATGGCAGGTGAAAAGATATATTTCACTTGCATTGCTTAACTTTAATAAATTATTAATGTACCTTGACCTTGATCCTTCCAACTGGCCAGCTGGATATAAAATTACCCATCATCCAATAGTTTCAGAGTTTCTTACAGGCCGGGAAGTCAAATCAAAAATAAATAAAAGTTTTAATGAAGAGCATTTAATAGATGAAATTGATAATGTCCATACAGACTACCCTATTATATATGATGCTGACAGTTCACAACACAGTGCAGTAATTGACGCAGTTAAAGGTAAAAATCTTGTTATAGAAGGTCCTCCTGGAACAGGAAAATCTCAGACAATTACAAACATAATTGCTGCAGCAATGTCTCAAAAAAAAAGAGTACTTTTTGTTGCTGAAAAGCTTGCAGCACTTGAAGTAGTAAAAAATCGGCTGGACCAGGCCGGCCTTGGAGATTTTTGTCTTGAACTCCACAGTCATAACTCACAAAAAAGAAAAGTTTTGGATGAAATTAATTTAAGACTTAATAATAAAGGTCGTTATAGAAGCCCTTCGAAAATAAACAATGAAATATCGAGATTCGAGGAGCATAAACAAACTCTTTCAGGTCATGTAAATTTAATTAAATCCAAATGGAAAAATACAGGCATAAAAATACATCACATTTTTACCTCAGCATCATTTTATAGAAGTTTGTCAAAAATCAATCCTTCTGAACTTCATCTGGAAAATTTTGACGGATGGAAATTAACAAGAGATATTCAAAGAAAAAACAAAGATCAAATAAAAGCATATATAAATGCATACAATGATATATCCAGCCAGCTTAAAGATAAAAACCAAATTGAAAATCACCCTTGGTATGGGCTATATAACCCGCATTTACAGATATTTGATCTCGAAAATGTAGAAAAAAAACTTTTAAACTGGCAAACAAGTCTGGCTTCTCTTTCAGCTGCATTAACAGATCTTTACACTGAATTAGATGTAAAAGATGATTTGTTTTTAAAATCATTGGATGAGTTGACTATTATAGCTGAAGATATTGAAAAATTATCAAAAATCAAAAAAAATGTTGACCACAAAAGCATACCCAGAATTATTGGGAATGATCTTGTTAATGTAAAAAATTACTACAATCTGTTTATACTTATACAAAAAGAATATAGAGATATCTCTAAAAAAACAGGCTCTAAAATACTAGAAAATCTCTCAAAAACAGAAAGTTATAAAAAAAGTTTTGTTCTTTTAAAACGTCATATCAATTCTTCTGTTAAACCTGCTACCATAGAAAGAGAACTTTACTCTGTAAAAAAAACATATACCGCTATATTAAATCTTAGTACTCCAATAAAAAATATAAAAAAAGCACTTGGCTGTTCTTCAGAAAAAATTTTAAACATGACACCAGCGGGTATTAAGGAGGTTAAAAAAATAATTGAGTTAGTAGTAAGTCTGCCCCCCTATTGTTGGCATTACAGAGACAGTTTGTTCGAAAACGATGAGCTTGATAATTTTTTGCCCAAACTAAAACAGGAAATTAATACGCTGAATGAACTCGAAAATAAACTGAAAAATATTTTTAACTTAAAAATACTACCTGATATCAATGAAATTATTGACCTTCAATCTGAAATAAACTCTAAAAATATATTTCGTTGGTTTTCCAGGAGCTGGCATAAGTCAAGAAATAAATTAAAAAGTTTAAGTATAGATAATAAATTGAAATTTTCAAAGTTATACTCTTACACAAACATGCTTATAGATTTTATAAACTTAAAGAACCAAATCAAAGCAAATCCAGACTACCAAAGGACGCTTGGGAGACATGCTAAAGGATCTGATACAGATATTGATATGCTCGTGTCTTTAAGAAACTGGTATAAATCAATCCGTATGGAATATGGAATTCTTTCAGAAGACAGAGCAAATATAGGTAACTCTATTATCAAACTTGATCAAAAAGATGGACAAACAATCAGATATCTTTATGAAGAGGGAATAATATATAATATTGAAAAAATACTAAATGAGCTTAATTCTAAAGCCGGCATTTTTAATCAGTTAAACGAAGTGGTTAAGAATAATTACTCTATTATTGGAGAAAAAGGAATAAATAAAAATTTTATCTCTGAATTAGAAGAAGCTTTTATTAATATAAAGCATATTATAAATGATTCTATGTATATAAATGATTTATCTGAGCTTATAGAAAGGCTCGTTAAATTGCAGCAGAACCATGACAAATGGATAAAACTAAACTTCGACGATACTATTTTTAAAGGTAAACTCAGTCTCCAGCCTGGTATTGACAAACCTAACAAAAAGGGGCTTTTAATATTAAAACATACTATTGAAGCAGCGTCCCTTATTAATCTCAGACTAAATAGTAATGAAGCTAAAAAAATGGCCTTAATGAATTCTTCTGAAAAAAAATTCAATTTTCTTTTTAAACAATCTGAAAAAATAAAAAAATATATAGTTTTATCCAGAGAAAAATATAATGATTTCAGAAATACTACAGAAATAAATTATAATCAGTGGACACTTAGCCTCGGTAAAGAACTTAAAAATATAATGAAAAAAAATAAAAAAGCATTAAATGATATTCCTGCTCTACAAAATTGGATTGACTATATTAGAGAACTAAAAAGGACAAATGATACGGGCTTTTATAAAATTACAAATCTTGTTGAAAAAGGCAAACTTAAAATAGATCAGGTTAAAAACACTTACCTGGCTTCATTTTTTGACTTCCTTGCAAGGGAAGTATTGATAGAAAACCCTCAATTAGCAGAATTTTCAGGGAGCAGGCATCAAACTATTCAAAATAATTTCAAAGAATACGACAATAGGCTTAAAACTCTTCAGTGTGAAAAAATAGCCGCAAATATCGACAATATTGATGTTCCACAAGGATATCGAGGAGGTAAAATAAGCGAATATACCGAGTTATCCTTACTAAGGCATGAATGCAGTCTTAAAAGACCCAAAACCCCTATAAGAGGACTTTTCAAAAGAGCAGGAAACGCATTAATGTCTTTAAAGCCCTGTTTTATGATGGGGCCAATGTCTGTCTCTCAATATCTTGAAGCTGGAAAATTCGAATTTGATCTCATTATAATGGACGAAGCTTCACAGATTAAGCCTGAAGATGCTTTGAGTACTATTGCTCGAGGAAAACAACTAGTTGTAGTTGGTGATCCAAAACAACTGCCTCCAACTAGTTTTTTTGACAGAACAATTGAGTCCGAAGCCTATGATCCTACATGCCTTGAAGAATCAGAAAGCATCCTTGATGCATCTATACCTATGTTTACCTGCCGAAGACTTAGATGGCATTATCGTTCTCAACATCAAAGCCTTATTGCCTTTTCGAACTATTATTTTTATGACAGCGATCTGATTTTGTTTCCTTCGCCAAGCAAAGAGAATGGAAGTTACGGAATCAAATACTCAAGAATAAAAAATGGTTGTTTTATAAATAGAAAAAATATTGACGAAGCACAAATAATTACTGATACATTAAAGCATCATTTTCATAATAATCCCGATGAATCAATTGGGATTATCGCAATGAGCTCTGAGCAGAGAAACAGAATAGAACAAACGGTTGAATCACTAGCAAAAGAAGATTCTGAATTCCAAAAAATGCTTGAGAGTAACTCAGAAAAACAAGAATCTTTATTTATAAAAAATCTGGAAAATGTTCAGGGAGACGAGCGTGATGTTATATTTGTATCTTTGACATACGGCCCAAAAGAACCTGGAGGCAAAGTACCAAAAAGGTTCGGTCCCATTAACACAGATTCCGGCTGGCGAAGGATGAATGTACTACTTACACGTTCCAAAAAACGAATGCATGTTTTCAGTTCTATGGATTCTCAGGATATAGTTATAGACTCAAAAGCCAAAAAAGGTATAAAGACATTAAAAAACCTACTTAAATATTGTGAAACAGGTAAATTGGGGGATAATAAAGTAATAAATAAGAATTATATTGAAAGCAGTTTCGAAAAACATTTATCAGATATTCTATCAAAAGAAGGATTTAAGTGCACACCAAAAGTAGGTGCTTCTGGATTTTTTATTGATCTTGCGGTTATTGCACCTGAAAATCCGGGCCATTATTTAATGGGTATTGAATATGATGGAACAACATACACATCTGCAAACTCAACACGAGATAGAGATAGACTCAGAGAGGGTGTATTAAAAAATCTGGGCTGGACAATTACAAGAATTTGGTCTCCTGACTGGTTTAAAAACCCTGAAGCTCAAACAGCTCCAATCATAAAAAAACTACACGAAATAAAAGATCTAACTAGTAGTCAGGATAAAGATATAATAAATGAAATAGAAAATATCATACAGAAAAATAATAAAGACTATTTTCAGCCCGAAGATTTTTCATTTCATGGTCTCGACCTTAAAGACAAACTTATTGTATTCGACAATGAAGTTATTTCAAAAAAATATACAAATACGGATAAAAATAAAAAGCTTTTAAGACCGGCTGTAATAGAAGCACTAGTTTATTATCTACCCTGCAGTAAATCTGATTTTTTTGAAAATATACCCTCATATCTGATTAATGGAACAGATGAATCGGAAATGGAATTTTTAGAGTATATTTTAAAAATAATAAACACGACCTTGGAAGAAAGCGATAACATTATAGCCACAAGCATTTCATCTTGATAAAAAAGTAAGGGGCTCATAAAGAAACTTTAAAAATAAAAAACATGTGTTTTTTGTGCAGATATATAAATCCGTCATGAAACTCCCAAATATCCTGCTTCTTCATTCTAAGGAAATTTAGCTAAACCTAAATTCCATAAAATATGAGTTATATAAGTTATCTTAATTCATAGAAAATAGTCCATCCTTTTCCAGGATATTTTATTTCTGTTTTCTTGATTTTTTCAGAAAGATTTTGAAAAAATCTGTTTGCAGCAGTCTGGTAATTATTGTGAACACGTATACGTAATATCATGTATTCATAATAAGGAATAATATCTGGATGCTTCCGGTCATTGGGAGGTGCATTAATATTTCCCCGAATTAGAGATTATTTATCTACATTCATAAAACAACATACATGCAAATAAAGCATTCTCTTATTTACTTAATGGTAAGTTACCTTTTTATTTTTTTTCATCAAATGAATAAATAAAAACAGTATCCTGATTTATGTCAAGAAGTTTGTCAATGCCACCGGTCATATCGTAAATATGCTCAACCTCTATTCCGTCAGCCCTAGTTTCTAAAATTTGCATTGATCTGTCATGAAAATTTCTTGCATTCTTAAAAGGAACAGCATTAATTCTTATATTTTGTTCTTCCATACCGGTTTTTTCAATTATGATTTCTTCAATCTCTTTTTTTACAAGACCGGGGGATTTATGATTATAGTCCCGTTGATTCATTTCTTTAAAAGATATTTTTAACTCTTTAATGTCTCCGCTATTATTATTTAATATAGAAACGAATTCACCAAGCCTTTTAATCTGCCTTTCTCCTGCTCCGCAATAAGGATCTTTTATATTAACAGATATATAAGAGGAATTTTCTAATTGTTTAAAAAACTCTTCATAAGGCCTGTCAACTCCCGAAGACAATCTCCATATTTTAAGACCATTGTCTTTATCGAAAATTGAGTCTGTATCTACAGGAATAGATTTTTTTATATTACTTTTTATTTCTAAATCAACATCCTCATTTCCTTTTAACTCATATGCGTTGCTTAAAGAGCTCAAGTTAAAAAGAAGAGGAACCTCTTTATTCAAAAACACAGAATATCCACCTTTATCATCACTCGAATTTTGGGCATAAATAAAAGGAAGACCAGTAAGTTCCTTTTCATCAATATTGTTTATAGTTAATTGGTTATTTTCTAAATAAGGTCTTAAATAGCTAAATAAAATTCTCTCATAATGACTTAATTTACCAGGTTCAAAAAAAGACACTGAATAAAAATGCAGATTATGACCTTTGTTTAATAGAGAAATAAACCAGTTTCTATTTGTTTTTTCATCATCTGAGTTTAAATCAGTTATACTGCCCATTAAAGACCTGCTGAAAAAATGAATATCTTTATATCCTGAAAAACTTGATTCAGCTTTATTAAGTGAAGGATTATCAATTAATAAGGCTCCCTTCTTTATAAAAGGGTTCTCATGTTTTTGGGACTTAATGATATTCAACCAGTTTAAAACATCTTTTCTTTTAAATGAGTCCCAGAAGAGCTGATTTGTATAATCGCACAAACAGCTCCTGCAGCCTGTTGAACAATCATTATGACAATCAAGTTTTTTAAGAACCTCTTTAAATAATTTTTCAATATCAATTTCATTATAAAGCCTTACACAATAGCCGGCGCCACCAGGTGTAGAATCATATAGTATTATTGTGAAAAACCCATCTTCAATTTTAAAGGTTGCTCTTATGTCACCTGGTAAAATATTTAGTACAGAAGAGGCTCCAAACCTGAAAGCTTCACACAGAGTTCTTGCAAAATCATTTAAATATCCATTTTTTTTCTGTTCCCCAATATTAGATGGAACCGGGATATCAGCTTTTAGACGGAACAAGCATACATCTGTACTAAAAGTATGGGCAAGATCTATTCTTGAAAAAAAACTATCGTTTTTACACTTTGCTTCATCAAAAAGAGTATGATGCTCTATTTTTTCAAACTTGAATGATTTGGCAGGCTGAATATAGTTACATCTACGACATCTATGATATCCAAATCCTGCAGGCCCCTTGTTTACAATAAAAAGCTTTCCTGCTGGTTGCTTCTTTTCATCGGGTGATTTACTTTTTAAAAGTGCTTTTGTAATAAATTTTATATCTGTTTCTTTAAAAAGTTCATCTTTTGCCAATGTGATAAGCTTTGCTTCTTCAGCATACTGCCTTCTTATCCTGTTTTTTGAAGGATCTTTACCCTCTTTTTCATGATATGAGGTTACAAAACCTTTTGGCTCTATAAATGTTCTAACAAAATTATTTTTTGGATTTTTAAACCCACAGTTTAAGCAAACATAGTCAATATTATCTTTGTGCTCCTTAAGTTCAGCATGCTGGCACCTGGTACAAATAAAATAATATCTGTCTGGCATAAAATCCCTTGGACTGAATGCAACTCCTCTGCTTGTCCAGATTCTTCCATTTGCAACAACTTCTGAGCCGGGAGCATATTCGCTAATGCCAAGTGAAGCGTCTCGTGTAAGAGCTACATCTCCTTCCCCTTCAAATCTTTGCTTATATTCCTTTATAACTTCGAGTTTAAGAGAATTTACAGGAAAACTATATGTGGGAATTATTCCTGAAAAAGAAAGCTGATTAACCAGGTATTGCTTAAGGTAACCTTTCCTCATATTTTCCCATACCGCAGACTTCCCCTGTATATCTCTGTCCTCATTATAATGGTATTCTTCAAACTTAGAATTATATATCCTACACCTTTCAAATACCTCATTACCAAAAAAGCCAAGCCTCTTTTTAAAATTGTCTTCAAGTTCATTTTTTTTCAGCACTATTGATTTATCAACTTTTTCGGGGAGCCTCCCACTTAATTTTTCAGCTTCTGCAAAATAACTGTCTCTGTTTTTTTCAACAAAACTTTTAATATCATCTTCAAAATCATTTAAATCATTTGCTTTAATACCAAAATTTTCTCCAAATAAATCACTCAAGCCAGGAGCGTTTCTTTCTAGATCTTTAATTTTATGTTTCAAATATCCCGATAAAATAATCGAGTTTTGGTGCCTTTGAAATAATTTGGCATTTTCAAGATGAACAAAAGGGACAGGAGCAGGCTCTTCAAGATAATCTTTGAATCCATTAAATACAGCCTGATCATACTGACTGTTTCTTGCAATAGTCACACAAAAAGGTGCCGCCTGCGCCCTTCTTCCTGCACGCCCGGTTCTCTGCTGATAATTTGAAATACCTGGGGGAACATTTAGACATACTACAGCTTCAAGCTCACCAAGATCAACTCCAAGCTCCATAGTGGTTGTACAGCTTAAAAGATTTATATTTTTAGAGCTGAAATCCTGTTCTATATTTTCTCTTAAAGATGGTGACAATGCAGCTGTATGTTCACTGGATCTTATAGGCAGAGCTTTTTTTTCATGAATGCTGTAAACATAATGGTTCTCTATTTTAAACTGATTTCTGTAATTATCATCAACAATATTAACCCTGCCATTGCACCTGAAAGCAGTACATTTATTATCAACAAAATCGAAATGACTTAATCCGCAGGATTCACAATATCCGAATTTATGATTATATCCATTTGAAAAAAACAGCAGATCAGAATTTAATACAAAACTAGTTTTTTTATCCTTGACTAAAAAATTATTTTTTTTCAGTACTTGCCAAAAGTCTTTTAAAAAATTCCTTGTTTCATCAAAATTAAACTCAAGCTGTTTTTCAAGATACCAGGTTCTTCTGTTGTGGTGATTTTTATCATCCTGAGGAACCCAGTAATAAAGATTTGAAGATTTTTTCTTACCTCCGCTATTCATTAACTCAAATGATTTTTTTGATTTAAAATTTTCACCCCAGATAGTTGGATCTGTCATATCGACTTTATCGATTGGACTAATTGCCTTAACCCTTCTTATTGATTCTAGCATTATATTTGTAATAGACTCAGCCTGATCTTTGAACCTGTTTGGAATAATTTCTTCAACTTCTTTTATAAGTTTTTTATATTCTCTTTTTTTATAACTTACCCTGACCAAACCAAGAGATTCCAGAGAATTTCGTCTGCCTCCAGGCGTACAAAACTCTGCAGCAACAAGACCTTTTATCCTCTCAGTTTTTTTGGATCTCTTATCAGATTTGATCAAATCTCCGGCACTGTTAAAAACAACAGGCTCTCCTGTTTTTTCCCAATAAAAATATATGTCTTCACTTAGGTCACCAATATCCAAACCATCATCTTCAGCTTTTTCAATAACATCAAATATTGCTGATCTCAAAGCAAGGTCACCTGCTGTCCTCTGAAAATAAGGAGCAAAATATGCAGCATTCTGCCTGTTGTCTGAAAAAGTTAAAATATTTCTTCCAAACATGGGTTCTTCACCGGATCTGTCGTATGCTTCAGGTAAAAACTCCAATACCTTTTGGCATACAACAGCACCAAAAGCCTCATTACCAGGCTGCAGTCCCGTAACAGCCTCTGCAACTGCCCCTGTTGCAGTACTACCGCAGGTATCACATTTTTTTACATACTCTTTTTTCTCTATTTCATCCTTTTCTATGCTTATACCTTTAAGATAAACTTTACCTTTTGAAGAAGACTTTGCACTTACAATTTCGCCTGTACCAGCTTTGATATAAAATTCTTCGTTTTTATCTTTCTTTTTACTCTTTTTTTCCTGATCAGAGTCTGAATCCTCTTCATCATTGGTCACAATCCCTTTTTCAGGGCCAAGAAGGTAAACTCTTCTTTTACCTGACGAACTGATGCTTGAAAAAGTATTATTAACCTTATTTTCTCCTGTAAAGCCTTCTATATAAGGCTGACCACATTTTCTACATACCATCAGGTGAAAGTATGGAATTCCTGACTCATCATCTGTATAAGTTCTGTATGGTTTTATATCATCCCAGCCTTCATTATTTTTATTGCTCAAGCTTACGCAGGCACCTTCAATACTATTAGCTGCTATATGATATCTTCCCGGAAGAAGGGGAAAAGAATTATCATTTTTTTTGGAATTCATACCAATATACATTACAGCACTTAAGGCATTATTTCTCAGACTTGGATCAATATCACCAAAAAGCTTTTCCCCAAGGTCTTCAAATTTTACGACCTTACCATTATCAAGCAATTCAGCAACTTTTCTTATCTCAATATTTTTACTGAAAACAAATTCAAGGGAGGCATTAAAATCTTTTTCTCTGCTTAATTGACTGTTTTGGACTTTAAGATCTATTTCATCTACCATTTTATCCCATAAATGAAAGTTCATTTTTTTAGTCTCATTATTCACTAAAAAATCATAAATTGATGCCCATTTTTCAGGTGAGAAAGAAAAAGTTTTAACCTTTTTCTCTTGGAGCATTTTATGGCGTATACGCTCTCCTCTAATTACTTTGTGAACATCTTCACCAAAAAGATCTGTTCCAAACTTAATAAGTTCCTTATCTGAATCTTTTCCATCGGCTAAACTTGCACTTGTTCCAAAAACTTTTAGCGGTCTTTCAATCTCCAATCTGTTTTTTAGTTTTCTTAATAAAAAAGCAACCTCAGTTGCCTGGGCACCTCTATAGGTATGGATCTCATCAAGAACAACAGACATCAAAGTATTATATTGAAAAAGAGGAGCATTTCTTGGCAGTAAAAGAATATGTTCAAGCATTGCATAATTTGTTACTAAAATTTTTGGTGGATTTTCAAGCATCTCCTCTCTGGTTAGAAGCCAGTTATCAGGAACAGAATCATTGAGCTCATTCATAAGTTTTTTATTATTTTCAAGCTTACCTACTTCTTCTTCTCTGCTTGAATTTGCTTTTATCTGTGAAGTATATCTTCCAAAAGTAATATTATAATCCCTTAAATATCTACCAAAAAAAGGGGCTATTCTGTAAAACAGCTGATCATTGGCAAGTGAGTTCATTGGATAGATCAAAAGGATCCTGACGCCTGGTTTATCAAAATCAGGATCATTCATAAGCATATCTGCAATAGGATATAAAAAACACTCTGTTTTACCACTGCCTGTTCCTGTTGCAACAATAATACTTTTATTTTCTTTACATGCAGAATTTATTGCTTCTTCCTGATGAAGGTGGAGTTTTCTTTTTCTTATATTTTCAGGCAGTGACAAAAAACCTTTATTTAAAAATCCATTATTTATTTCAAGCAATGACTCAAGAGTACTGCCCTTTTTAAAATCAGGAATAGCCTCAACATAAGGGCCTTTAACAAGAGCCTGATTTTTTATGATTTTTTTAAATTCTTTTTTAAGCTCCGGGTATCTCCTGCTAACAGGGAAAGTTGTTGCTATATATCGTTCAAGCGTATCTTTCAAAATATCAACAAGTTTTATTGGATTTGTTTCAGACATTTAACTGCTCCATAGTTTTTAGTGAGTCATAATCTGCTGTTAAAACCAGTTCCCACAACATCAGATAAAAAGCGAAAACATCATCGCCAATATATAAAATGTACCCAACCTGCTTTGTAACAGGCATATATTCACTATCAAATTCTTCTTTTAAATATTTCATAAAATTATTAAGAATACCTTTTTCCCTTGCTTCGAGTCGACAAATTTGGGCAAACAGAGACAAAAAGCTTATCATCCATAAAATATGCTCTTTTTCAGTTTCTGAATTTTCGTTTTCAAAAAGCCAGTCTAAATCATGGGGAATCCCAAGATAATTCTTTTCCAATACATTATCAGGAAATGCAGACTCAGAATATAGATCTGCATTTATTTTCATCATTTTTTTAAGTAAAGAAAGCACATTGCCTTTAAGACCTTCATCAGTCTCTTTATTCCTGTATTTATTAATAAGATTTGAAACTGAATGGAGATAGTGAGGTTTGCCAAGAAAAGAACCTTTCCCGGGAATCCAATTTTCATAATTTAAATTAAGTTTTTCAAAAAAACTATTAATGGCTTGAAAATATGCATTAAAATTAAAATCTTTTGGTTCAATATTCTCATTCCTCTCTACTTCAGAAACATTTTTAAATCCAAACAATGCAGCCTGATTAACATCAAATTCTGAAAAAACAGACCGTAAATGCTTTAAAATTTTATAATTTTTAAAAACTGAAGCATAAGCTGTGGTTATTTCTCCTTTGATTTTATATTGATTTTTATCCATGGAAAAAATATGTGGAACTTCTGCAGCAGGGAAATACTTTGGCAAGAGATTATCTTTTTGGGCATCTTCAGGCCACTCTGTTACAGCCCTTAATAAAACAGAAATCATTTTTGGATCATTTATTAATGGAATATAATCATTAACTAAAAGCAGCCATATTTTTTTTAACCATTTCAGAGTTTTCCATGCTTCAATGGTATAATAAAGAGAAATCCTGTAATTAACTCTTTTAAAAAAATCTATAAGATACTGATGATTATCAAAGATAAAGGTTTGATAAAAATACCCTGCAATATCTTCCGGCAAGGAATTTTTTCCAAACGCACAAATTTCATCATCACTATTTATTAAATCTCCCCATCTGCCTGAAGCTTTTACCCTTAGGTTTACAATCCATAAACCTGCAGGCCATTGCCCACCATCTATGTAAAAAGAAACCTTTTTTTCATTTTCAACAAATAAATGAGCATTAAGAGTATCAAATATTTTAAAAGATTGATTTTCTATATTGAAGTCTCGGCTAATAAACCTGCCATCTAAAATATCTATAATATCAAGCCTTAATATTTCAATTTTTTCAGCAAGTTCAAACTCAATTTTTTCACCATATTCATCAGACTGACATTTAAAATACTCTGCCGTAAAAGGAGTAACAATCTCTATTAAGGCCTCTTTTTCCTGCATACCTTCAAAATGAATATTTAAAATATTATTGTCAGGATCGATATGATCAAACAAACTTAAAACAGGTATTTTTTCACAGTTACGTTTTTCAAAGTCAAGACCACGTATATATTTATGACCAAGACTTAAACCTCCTCTGCCTTCACCATAAATATTTAAAATTTTACTAGATTTTGAATCTATGGACACACATGAACCCAATGAAATATTTTTTTCAAGCCTATCTTTATCTTTATAATCGGTAATACTTAAAAAAATACCCGGAACAGACCAGGTTAAAACAAAAAGTTCTTTACCTGATTGATCTTGATTTAATTTAAATATCAGTTTAAAAAATCTTAAATTTTCATCTTTAAAACTGAGATATTCTTTATCTTCATTCTTATAAAAATTTTCCGAAAGATCATCATCAAGATTAAAAGGATATTTCTCATATATAAAAACAGAATTTTTAATTTCTCTTAAGCCATTCCAAATAAAACATGAGGTTCTTGCAAGGGTTTTTAAGTCCCCTTTCCTTTTAAGCTCAACAGAAAGCCTTGATAAGCCACCTTTCCATCTTTTTAAAAGAGATGAAATTTCCTTTTTTTTATCGTCCTGTTCATCAATATTTAAATCTATGTAAATTTGATCCCCTAAAATATCAGATTCAAGACAAAGGGTATACTCACTACCATGACTTCTGAATTCTTCTGGAATATTTACTTCTGCAATTAATCTGTGAGATGAAAAAAATTTTCTGCCGTTGACACCCGAATATGATTCACCATCTATAATAACCGATGGTTTTTTCTCTCCCTGCAAGCATATTTTTGCAGGGCCTTTTTCTATATAAAAACTTTCTCCTGGGGGGATATTAATATTTTTAAGATAAATAGAGGGTTCTTCTGAAAAACAATCAATTTCATTACAATTGGTAGGTTTGAATCTCAGCATTAAAATATAATTACCTGCATCCAGTTCTATTAAACCATCACCAAGTGAAGAGGACTTAACAAATCTTCCTGAACTTCTAGAAAAAATTAAAAATTCATTTTTTCTACCTTCAGGCCAGAGACTAAATTTCCACTGTCTTTTGTCTTTATTTTTTATAATAATCTCTTTGTTTAAACTGCCTGGTTCAAAAGGCAAAAAATAATCTTCTGCATACCCTTTAAACTTATTATTATAATCATTGCAATTAATCTCCCAGATCTCATCTTCACCTGCAGGCAGAATGATTCCATACTCATAATCTTTAAATACGATATAAGGAATTTTAGATTTTTTTAGATTTTTTTTAACAGTCTGATTTTTTATTTGGCTTAAGACCACCTTTCCAAAAAAAGATAAATTATTATTTTCATTTAAATCAGAGTTATAAGCTTTAAAAAAAGTTCTTAAATAGTATGAATTATCATCCCTTTCTATTGCTTCTCTGGCTATTTTTGAAAAAGGTGGTTTAAGTGTATTTTCAAAATCTTTCTGCCAAAATTTCATATCTTCTGTGTCATTAATTTCAGGTAATCCATATTTTGATGAAAACTCAATAGCTTTGTTGCAAAAATCTTTAATATAATTATCCGGAAGTCCAACCTGATAAAGAAACTCTTTGGTTATATAATGTACGCCTGAAGTTCTGGATGAAACATTAAGTCCCAGTTTTATACAGGCTCTTCTGAAATGATGCCATAATTTCTCTTTTTGAGTCTGTGTTTTTATCTTAGTTCCAAAAATATTTTTTTCTATTATTGGGTAAACTTCATAATGTTCAGACTCACCATAATTATCTTTAAGTTCTATTGTTAAAAGAGAGGCTGATAAAGCAGGAAATTTTTCTAGAAACCATATAAACCTGGCAATTGGATCATTATCTTTTTTTATATATAAAACTAAAGTTTTTTTTAATTTCGTTTCGAAAAATTTTTCAAATAATCCGAGAAATGGCTGATCACTTTTTGATATATCTTTTTTCAAATTATTATCTTTTAATTCAAACATTCTTTCTAAATGTACCAAAAAACCCCCAAATTATTTTTTAACAATATATTTATTTTACATCATAGCAACGGTTACACAAAATGAGACCTCAAAAACTTTTTTTATAATTTTTCAAACTATTTTCAATTTTATCAACAACAATTTTTCTTAAAAAATCAGGAGACTCAACTACAACACTTTGTCCATGTCTTAAGA
>JBNJGY010000038.1:0-20748 GCA_051748045.1 Thermotogota bacterium | reverse complement strand
TATTAAAAACAAATTCCGAAATATAAAAACTCAAAGTAGGTCATATGGTAGAAATTATTACATAATTTCTGTTGAAGGTTTATGGTTGGAAGTTGGAAGAAAAAACATTTTTAAACATCTAAAACATTACAAAAACCTACAACCTCCAACATCCATCTTCCAACAGGGATAAATTACAAAGTAATTTATTTTAAAAGGGTTAGAAATCATGATAAAATATATAGAGGGGGGATAGAAATGGAATTGGATTTAATATTAACTATCTCGATTATTTTTGTCTTGATATTAATTTTGATGATTTTAATTATTATATTGAACAAATTTAAAAAAGGGATAACAAAATACCCGTTGTTTTTTTATGACAGAGTTTTTTATAGTGAAACCGAAAACACCCCACCAAAAGAATCGCTTTATTTTGCCAATTTAGGTAATGAAATGCTATATAATGTTCTTCTTTTTTATGAATTTGAGGGAAAGATAAAATATTCTTTTAAAAGAATTGTTCCTACCGTTATTACAAAAGAGAATGTTAAACAATCTATGGAAAAAAGAGTTATATATGCCACAGATAAAAACAGTCTTAACTGGTTAGAAGAGCAGATAGCCAATTATTCATATCCATCTGAGACAGATAATGTAAATGAATTTTTGGAAATTGTGAAAAAAATTTATGGGAGAAGATATTTTAAAAAACTAAATATTGAAAAAGATACTGTTTATGCAGTATTTAATAATTATGAAGACGATATTTTTCTTTTAAACAAAAATATAAAAGATAGAACTGGAAAAACAATTAAAATAAAAGATATAAAATAAATAAGGTAGCAAAGCTACCTTATTTATTTATATTCAACCCGATAAAATTAATTTTATCTCCATCAGTATGTACTTTTACATAGTCACCTGTATAGTTCAAATTGCCAATGTTTGTTATTTTATAGTCTAAATCATTTCTATTTAATACATCTTTAAATCCTTTTAATGTGTAAAAATTTCTATTTTTAGATTCAAAATTTTTTAAAGATTTGCTTCTTTCGTCAAATACTATATGTTGCATAAACCATTTTGCTCCATTTTTTAGCTTGTCTTTCATCATCTCTATTGGCATTAATTCACTAGAAAAAGAATAATTTGTTGAACCAGCAATGTCAAAAACATAATCTAATGATTCATTTTTTATCGGTAATTTTGAGAAATCACCAGAAATGAAAATCAAATTGTTATATTTTTTTTGTTTTTCTAATTCTTTCTTAAAATAGAAAAGATTATTAATAATTGGATCGCTAATTATATAAAAAGAATCATCATCAAGAGAGTCTTTAAAATAAGAGAAAAACCATCCCAAACCTATCTTTATCTCTAAAAATAGTTTTTTGTTAGTGTTTTCATTACTAATTTCTTTTTTTAAAAAGTTAATAGTTTTTTCATAAATCCCAGAAATTTCTGGAGAAATTTCATCTGTATATCTCTCTTCTAGACTCTTGTTTGGGTCATCTATTTCTACTTCAATAGAACCAGGGATTTTAATTATTCCATTTATTATTTCAGCTTTATATCCACAATCACACTCAAATGATCCATTATAAATAGTATTGTTGTCTATACTTGTAGTATTTAGTTTCAAAGAATTATCACATTCCGGACATTTTAATATGTATAAAAAATTTAAAGGTAGTCCTATTTTATGATTTTTTTGTATATCTTTTTGTTCTAGTTCTTTTTCTTTTTTATAAATAAATTCAAGTGCTTCGTCAATTAATTCTTTTTCTTCTAAAAGATCTTTCTTTTTTTGACATAAGAAAGTTTTGATATACTCATTATCTTTTGAATCTATAAGGTTTTTAAATCGACTCAAAGCGGTTAATCTTTTAATTTCTGAGATGGTAAATTTTAATTTTTTAAGTTCTAATATTTCTCGTATTTGCTTTTCACATCTCTTATCAAAATCATACTGTCCATTAATTTTTTCTGGAGTTAAAAGAGCTTCTGAAATATAATACCTAACAGTATCTTGAGATAAATCATATGTTTTAGCAAACTTACCAATACGCATGTTGTCCCCCCAAATATATCTAAATTACCCAATTTCCATTTTTAAATATCTGTTTTGTTTCACCGTTTTCTTTTATTCCAGTAATTTCCATGTCTTTTGTTCCTATCATAAAATCGACATGAGTTAAACTATCATTAGCACCTTTTTTTTCTAATTCTTCTTTTGTCATATCAGTTCCTTTTTCTATGGTATATGGGTATGCTCTACCAATAGCTAAATGACAGGAAGCATTTTCGTCATATAATGTATTAAAAAATAAAATGTTTGTGTTAGAAATTGGCGAATCCACTGGTACAAGAGCCACTTCTCCAATATGTTTTGAACCTTCGTCTGTATCTATTAAATCTTTTAAAATATCTTCGTTTTTATCTGCTCCAAAGTCAACTATTTCTCCATTTTCAAATTTTAAATAAAACCCTTCTATCAGATTACCTCCGTAATTAAGAGGTATTGAAGAATAAACTATCCCATTAACATGATTTTTATGAGGTGAAGTAAAAACTTCTTCTGTAGGCATATTTGGGATATATCTTGCATTATTTCTTCTATTTATCATCCCGCCGCCAATCCATACATGATCATCAGCTAGTCCTACTTTTAAATCAGTTTTTGAATTTTTGAAATGAAGTGTTTTAAAGTTATCTTCATTTAAGATTTTAAGCTTTTCTGTTAAATTGTTCATGTGATCTTCCCATGCTTTTACAGGGTCATCTTGATCAATTCTTGTTGCTTGAAATATTTTATCCCATAGTTTTTCAACTCTTTCTTCTTTTTCTAATTCAGGAAAAACTTTTTTTGCCCAGGCGTCAGTTGCAGTAGAAACCACAGACCAAGAAGTTTTTCCACTCATAACAATTTCTCTATAACCTTTTGTTGCTTGAGAGGCTGTTTTTTGCCATTTTGCTATCCTTTTCGGATCAACACCTTTTAAAAGATCAGGATCAGATGCAACAACACTTAAAAAAGCAGCTCCTTCTTCTGCTAATTTTTTAAAGCCTTCAGCTTTCCATTCAGGGAATTCCTCAAAAGCACTATCAGGTGCTTTTTTGTATTTTATAAGTGAACTTTTTTCGTCTTTCCATTCTACATAAACATTTGCAGCTCCAGTTTCATAAGCTTTTTCTTGTAACAGTCTAACAAAATCAGCTGAATCAATAGGAGCATTAATTACTAATTTTTGACCTCTTTGAATATTTACTCCGTTTTTAATAGCAACTTCTGCGTATTTTTCTAATTTTTCTTTAAAGTTTTTCAACATTTACAACTCCTTTTTTCGTTTTTTTATATGTGTATAAATATAGAATTTTTCACCAGTTAAATGAACTGTCGCGTGAGATCCTGTTTCTACCAAAGTGTCTATTATAGTTGACTTATGATTTTCGAAACCTGCCTCTTTATATAAATTATCTTTACTAGGTTTAGTGAAGAACTTTCTTTCTTCAACGTCAAATTTTTTAAGACTTTTTGCCCATTCATCAAAATAAACGTCTAGAGAAATAAAAAGAGAATTTTCACTCATATATTTTTTAACAACGTCTGCGGGTATATGATCCTTTCCAGCGAGAGCGTTCGAGGTTGCAAAAATATCTACTACATAATCTATAATATTTTTTTTAATAGGGAGACTATTCATGTTGCCAACTGTAAAAATGATATTATCCAATGTTTCAGTTTGGTCATTTAAATTATTTTTTAAATATTTAGTAAAAGCTAAATGCTGTTGATTTATTATGTATATATTGTTTTTATCATTATCTCTTTTATAAAAAGGTAAAAATCCAGTTGCAGCTGATAACTCTAATATAATTTTATCTTCAGACATATTTTCTAACAATTCTTTTCTAATCCAAGTTAATCCCTTATAAAAAGCACTTGTGAATCTTGGTGTTGAATCTTTATTGTAAAAATCTTCAATTTCTTTTTCTAGATCTTCATGTTTTGAGCTTTTATCTGCTCCTTCAAAGATTAATATCCCATCATCAATTTCAACTTCAAATCCGCATTGACAATTTAATTCACCGCTAAAAATTTGATTATTTTCAATTTTATCTGCATTTAAAGAGAGGTTTGAATTACATTTTGGACATGAAATTAAGTTTATATTTTTTATAGGAAACCCGATTTTTGTTTCATTTTTTAATTCTATTTTGTTTAAATCACTTAATTTATTTTTTATTATATTTATTGCTTCCTCTATTTTAGTTTTTTCTTGGATTAAATCATTATATTTTTCTGTGAAAAATTTATGAAAATAATCTCTTTTTCGTTTTGACATGATTTGATTTATTCTTTCTATTGATAAAATTTTTGATATTTCTGAGATTGTAAATTGTAATTCTTTTAATTCTAGTATTTGTTCCATTTGTTCTTCTGTTACTTCATCAAAAACATATCTATTATGAATCTTTTGTGGTGTAAGTAAACTCGAATCAATATAATACCTTATTGTATCAACTGGAACTCCATATTTTCTAGAAAAATCACTAATTTTCATAATAATCCCCCCAATTTATATCCCTTTGAAAATATTATATCATTAAATCTACATTGCTGTTTTATTACTTCTGTTATAATTTATTTATAAATTAATTTAAAAGGAGAGTTTTTTATGGATAATGGATTAGTGAAAATGTGGAAAGCTGTTCTTATATTGGTCTTAACTGCATTTCTTGCTGTTGGTATTTTAACTATATTTGCCAACCAATATTTTTTTACTTTTGTTTTTTTATCTACTTCAGCAGCCATATTTTTATCTATTATTTTTCTTTTTATAGAAAAATTACCTATGTTAAGTTCTACTGAAAAAAATCCTTTATATTTTGGAGCATCCTTTATTATCACTATTCTTGGTGCTAATTTAGTTTTTTTTGGAATTCCTTATTCATGGTTAATATGGGGTTTTGGAATCAGTAGTTTCTTGTATACAATATTAAAAAAGTGAGCTTTTTTATAAAGCTCACATTAGCTCATATGAGGAAATCATTACAGGCATTTTTAAATGAGTTAATACTTTCTCAAGTAACACACCTTCTATTTGTGGATAATCATGACCATAACTTTGTCTGATGGCTGCAGTAATGAAGTTAACTCCTCTATCTATTGCTATTGGTAGAGAATCCCCGTCTAAAATACTTCCTACCACGACACTCGTGAACATATCTCCTGTACCTGGATAAAATGCTGGAATGTATTCACAACTAACTTTCCAAAATTTTTCATCTTTTTTATTATATGCAACTACTGCTGTCTCTTTAGATTTATCTTTTTCAGGAACACTTGTCATAACAACTATATCTGGCCCCAAATCAGATAAGTTTTTTAACCATCTTTTAATTTCTTCAATAGATATTTCTAGATTATAATCTTCTCCCAGTAAATAACTTGCTTCTGTATAATTAGGGGTTATTATATCTGCATTCATTATAAACTCTCTCATGCTTTCAACCATTTTTTGATCCATAGTGTCGTATAATTTCCCATTATCAGCCATAACTGGATCAATTACAACTAAGGTTTTATCATCTTTAAAGTCTTTTATAAAATCGGTTATAATCTCTATCTGTTTTACTGAACCGAGAAAACCTGAATAAATTCCATCAAATTTTAAATTTAGTTTTTTCCAATGCTCAATGTAAGCAGGCATAGAATCTGTCAAATCCACAAAAGTATAGCCTTTATATTCTGTATGTGTTGATAAAACTGCTGTTGGTATAGCACAAACCTGTATTTCCATTGTTGACAAAATGGGAGTTACAACAGATAAAGAAGCTCTTCCAAATCCAGATAAATCATGTATTGCTGCTACTCTTTTTATATTTCTCTTCATTATTAAAACCCTACCTTCTTTAACCATAATATTTTAACAATTCAATTATATATTATTTTCTATCAAATAAAAAATAAAAAAGAGGGCCTAAGCCCTCTTAAGGAAAAAGACCTATGTCTTTTTACCCATCCCCTTGTCAACTAATATAATTATACTTCATTGATATAACTCCAAGTCAAATACTAAAAAAACATTTTTATGTAAACATTAAGAAAAACATGGAGTTCACTCAAGAAAGAAGTGTTAAAAAACATTTCTTTATATTTCTAAATATTTTCATATAATAATCAAATATTTTGGAAGTATTATTAAGATAGTTTATATTCTGGAGGCTTTAAATGATAAATTTTATTCTAATTGTATTTTCAATAATTGTATTTATTTTAATTATATTTTTGTTTATATCGAAGAACAAAATAGAGAAGCAAGCGAGAGATCTTAGATATAAAATTAAAGAAATCAAAAATCATGAAGAAGAGTTAGAAGAAATGAATAAAGATCTGGAAGAGTATTATCAAGAAAACAATCAACTTAGTGAAAAATTATATTTACTAATAAATATTTTGTCTGATTTAAACAATAAAAATTTATCAGTTAATAAATATTATGATAAATTATTAAAAACAATATTATTCCTAGTTCCAGAGGCACAGTATGGCAGTGTTTCAATCAGTGATGAAAAAGGTTGGAGGTTTTTATCCGCTATTGGCCATGACATTGAATACTTAAATAAATTAAATTTAAACAGTAATAATAAAATTAGTTCAAATGAAGTGAAAATTTATGACAATTTGCTTGATAGAATGGGCAAATTTATGGATAGAGAAACACATAAAAAGTTTGGGTATGGTACAAAACCAAGTAAGAGCTCTCTAATTGGATCTATTGATATTGATGAGAGATTAAATCTTTCTATAAGTTTAGACATTCCTTATTTTTCTAAGCAAAATTTTGATGAAAATTCAAAAAAAATATTAGAGTCATTCTTAAATCTGGCCTCATCATACTTAAACCAAAAAGTTGAAAGAGATAAATTAAAAAAGGCATATGTGAAATTTACCAATAAACTAGCAATGATAGCTGAGGGTTATGATGATATTACTGGAAGTCATATTTATAGAGTCGGAAGACTTTCAAAGTTTTTAGCAAAAAAAATGAATTTATCTAAAGAAATGATAGAAGAAATTGCTGTTTTTTCACCATTACATGATATAGGAAAAATTTTTATTTCCCCTGAGATACTTAAAAAACCAGGAAAATTAGATGAGGATGAGTTCGAAGAAATGAAAAAACATACAATTTTTGCAAAAAAATTGTTAGATACAAAATATTTTAAAACAGCATTGAACATTGCTTTGTATCACCATGAAAAATATGATGGAACAGGTTATCCTTTTAAATTAAAAGGAGAAGAAATACCTATAGAAGCTCAAATAGTATCAATCATAGACATTTATGATGCCCTTAGAAGTAAAAGACCATATAAGGATGGATTCGATCATAAAAAGACAATTAATATTATTTCAAAGGGAGACCAAAGAACAAATAAAAAACATTTTTCTGATTTAATATTGAAAACATTCTTGAAATATGAAAAGCAGATAGAAAATTTATGGAACGAATTGTAATAATTATAAATAAAACATAGGAGGAAATCAATTGAAAAAGCTTAGTCAAAAAATTACTTTTATTTTTTCTTTAGTATTAATTCTTTTTTTTGCAGTTATATTTTTAATAACCAATACACAAACAACTGAAATAGCCAAAAATCTTACCGAAACTTTAAGTACAGAGATAGTTGTTTCAATGTCTTCTGAAATATCAACATACTTAAATAGCGTAAAGACAGACTTAAGAAAATATTTGGATACTAGTTGGTTAATACAAGATGCTGCTATAATGGAAGATTGGGGTATGATAGAGTATGAGTTCGCTGATACATATAAATACAATAAAGATAGATATCATGATGTATTTGTTTCAGGAGTTAAAAGTTCAGGTTGGTCAGTTAATAACGGAAAACAAGATTATTCAAAAAGTGATTTTTACAATGCAATAGTAAATGAAGGTAAAGATTCTTATGTAAGTGGAATAAAAATAAATGATAATGGAGAGAAAGGCTTTAATGTTGTTCTAGAAATAATAGATACTTATGAAGGAACAGATAGATTATTAGGTTTTTATGGTGTTTTTGTAAAGATGAGGCCTATTGTTGAAATGTTAGAAGGGATTAATATTTCTGGAAATGGTTTTGGTACTATTTTAGATAAAAAAGGAGAGACCTTTTTTGAACCAGATAATTATGACCTAAATGAAGAGGTTATACAAAAAGTTATTAACTCAGATGAAGAAAAAGGAATTATCGATAACAAAAATAATGTTATTTTATATGGAAGTATAGATAACTCAAATAAATGGAAGCTTGTTTTGAGTATTGAAAATAAAGTTCTATTTGGAGAAGTTAGTCATTTGACAGAAATATTGATATATACTTTTATTATTGCGATAGTTATTTTTATTGTGATATCAATATTTCTTAGTAATATTATAACTAAACCACTTATTAGTATGATGAAAAACATACACGAGTTTAAAAAAGGTGATTTAAAAACAAATTTCTTAGTTAAACAAAAAGATGAAACAGGTAAAATAGCAAATGAATTACAAGATATGGGAATGTCATTATCTAGCAATATAAAGAGAATAAAAGATATTTCTAGTGAAATAAAAAAGAATTCAAATGATTTTCATGAATTTTCAAAAACATTAAAAACAAATTCTTCTACTATTACAAAAGAATCTGAGAATATAAGTAACAAAGTTTT
This sequence comes from Thermotogota bacterium, assembly GCA_051748045.1. Classification (GTDB taxonomy): domain Bacteria; phylum Thermotogota; class Thermotogae; order Petrotogales; family Petrotogaceae; genus Geotoga. The sequence continues at coordinate 12,044 of JBNJGY010000038.1, read as the reverse complement.
GGAATTCAAAAATTCGATTGAAGAATTAAAAATTAGTTCAAATGATATTTTTGATACTTCAGCAGAACTAGAAAGATTTTCAAAAGATTTAAAAGAATATTCGAATAAAGTAGGAGAATTATCAGATAAAGGAGAATCAAATTTAAAACAAACAGTTGAAATTACACATGATGCTGTGGAAGATATCGAAGTATCTTCAAAATCTGTAAATGAGTTGATTAATCATGCATTAGAAATAGAAAATATACTAAATACTATAAACACCATAACAGAACAAACAAATCTTTTATCTCTTAATGCTTCTATCGAAGCAGCTCGTGCAGGAGACGCTGGGAAAGGTTTTTCAGTAGTCGCTGGAGAAATAAGAAAACTCGCTGATCAAAGTAAAAAAGCCACAGAAGAAATTTCTCATATTTTAAAAGATGTTAAAGCTTATTCTGAGGAATCAAAAATTGCAACTAAAAAATCAGAAAAAGCAATTACAAATTCTTCAAAAACATTAGAAAAAGCTCAAAAACAATTTAAAGAAATTTCTTTAGAAGTTAAATTACTGGATGATATGATAAGTAAAATGAAAGATATCTCAGTTACTCAAAATGATAAATCATTATCTTTAAAAAATATCACTGAAATAATATATGAAGAAACAGATTATATAAAAACAGAAATAGAGAGCATTCATGAAATAGCAAAAGAAGAAAAAGCTTTATCTCATAAGATTAATGCAGATAGTTCAAATCTACTTGAAATATCAAAAAAATTAAAAGACATTACAGATGTATATAAAATATAACAAAACTGACCTTCTTATATAAAAAGAAGGTCAGTTTTTTAAAATTTATATTTCTACTCCAAAAATAATTCTTACTAGATAACCAACTAAAAAGGAGAATACTGCTACACCCATACTTATTGTGAACATTTCTAAAAATCTCTTTTTAAAAGATAAATCTTTAGCGATGGCAATATAAAAATTAAAAAATACTATTACTAATACAGCAACTATTAATGTCACTATTAAAGAAATAAAATAATGATCAATTAATAAATAAGGTAGTACTAAGAATGTTACTGTCATAATATAAGCTAACCCAGTGTATAATGATGATTTGAAAGCATCTTCAGCGCCATCAGATTTTTTAGCTAGATATTCTGATGCTGCCATTGAAAAAGAAGCAGCTATACCTGTTATAAGACCAGAAATAGCAATCAAATTTGTATCCCTTAAAGCAAATGTTAAACCAGCTAAAGTACCAGTTAATTCTACTAATGCATCATTCAACCCCAAAACTACAGAACCAACGTAATTTAATCTATCATCATCTATCATAGCTATTAATTTGTCTTCGTGATCGTCTTCATCATCAATAATATCTTTTACACCTTTTACTTTATTTTTAATACCACCATAAACATCTTGAGCTTGTTCTTCACCTTTTTCCATCAATTTAATTCCAAAAACAAGACCAAAAATAACACTAATAAAATAGAACCAGTAAACTTTTATATAATTAGGAGAAATTTTTTTACCTGAAACGTCTTCCCAGAAATCATAATGTTTTTTTTCGTCTTCTGCAATATCAGAAAGAATTTGTTTGTTGTTTTCATCTTTTACTCTTTTTGATAGTTTCTTATAAATATGATATTCTGTAATTTCATCTTTTTGGAACTGATGAATTTTTTTATAATCTTTTTTGTTTAAACTCAAAAACTACACCTCCATTATTTTTTTGAGATAAATTTATTATCTTTAATATAGAATCTCCAAAATTTATGAACATATTCTTCTGCGTAATCTATATTTATTCTTTTAGCTGAAACTATTTTTGGTTTTAAATCATTATCTTCTATATAAAGCTCATTATTACTTAAAAGATTGATACCGTCGAGGGTAGTATCTATATTTAAGGCTTGGCAAAGTTTACCAGGGCCATTTGTCAAATCTTTTATTTTATTAGATTTAATATTTCTTTGTTTTTTTATATAATCTAAATTGTCTAAAGGTTCTATAGATCTAATTAAAACAGCTTCAGGTTTATCTTTTTCAGCGCAAACAACATTTAGGCAGTTATACATTCCATATATCAAATAAATATAGGCATGACCACCTTCTTTAAACATTGTTTCAGTTCTTTTAGTTCGTTTATTGTTAAAAGCATGGGATCCTTTATCTTCAGGGCCAACATATGCTTCTGTTTCTGTGATTATTGAAGTGATTTTCTTTCCTTCAACATTTCTTATTAATTTTTTACCTAACAGTCTCTTTGCTAAATCAACAGCATCTTTTTTGAAAAAATCTCTATTCATATAAATTCCTCATTATAAAATATTGTATATCCAAGCTTCTCCTACTTTACTAAAGCCTAAAGAATCATATAGTTTTTTACCCAAGTGAGTAGATTGTAAATAAAATTTTTTTAAACCTTTATTAATAAAACCATTTAAATTATTTTTCATCAAAGTCGATGCGTAACCTTTATTTCTGAATTCTTTTTTTGTACCAACCATATATATATTTACTGAATTATCTATAATATTAAATAAAGATGTTGAAACAACTAAATCATCAATCATTAAAACATAAAAATGAAAATCATTATCATATAAAAACTCTACAAAATCAATATCTAGGCCTATAAAGTCATTCCAAAGATATAAATTTTCTTTTTTTAATTTTTTTATTTTAAAATTAGTATCTTTTTTTTCTGTAGTCATAAAAACGGTATCTTTCTCTAGGTTCATTATATGCCATAGATCTTTTGGTTTGTAGTTGTTTTTATCTAAAATATTTTTTGTTTGTAGATTATCTGAAAAAATTAAAAAATTATTAGATATTTCATGATTTTTAATCTTTTGTTTAATGCTTTCGATCTCTAAAATAAAATTAGAATCTATGTTAAAAGTATATTCTGGCCAATAATTATTTTTTATAAATATACTTTCAAAATTTTCGGTTTTTACCAAAGAATTTTTATACTTACCACATATTATATATGTTTTAAAAAGGTTATTTTTATTGTTTTCTATTTTCATCATATAGATAAGCTCCTTAAACATTCTAACAAATTAAAATTATTTTGTATTATATGAAAATTAAATTTTAGTTATAAAATCATTTTAAATGTTAATAAAACACCGAGAATACATAAACTATTTATAGTTAAAAATTTTATAAATTAATATCTTTATTTTTAAATAAGTAGTATGAAAAGTAATATATTCCAAGTGAAATGAGTATTATAAATAAAGAATTGATCCAAAAAACTTTATCTTCCAAAACAGTTTCTACTAATGGAATATAGTGAAAAATACTAAAATATTTTATCCAACTGGTTGAAGAAATCATATTTGCCATAGTATCTCCAAAATACATAAAAATCAAAATCCCTACTGAGATTCCCATATTAGAAGAGCTATTTTGGGTTAAAATACTTATTATAATTGATATTGAAGAGAAAAAAATTTGTACTGTTAAGGAATAGATTCCAAAGCCTAAAAGTATTTCAGGATTATAATCATATTCCATGAAAATAGCGAACATAGATAGTACAGAAATTGTAAAAATAATATTCAAAAAAAGAATATTTATTAAGATATTTACAAATTTTGTAATGTATAAATTAGACCTACTAATAGGTTTAACACATAGATACTCAATAGTTCCCTTTTCATATTCATTGGCGAATACTTTACTTATTAGCATAGCAGAAAAAACAGCACCTAAAATATAAACAAAACTCATACCTTCTGAACCGAATATTCCTTCCGGCTTAGTAAACATTTGTTCGTTGAAATTGAATGATTCTAAAAGAAATTTTGGCATACTTTCTATAAACTTCATTAAATCCCCAGATTGTGAAAGTAATTGATTGCTTATGGGTATATACATGGCGGTAAATAAAACAAACAATAAAGTCCATAAAAAAAGACTTTTATATGTGAATTTTAATTCTTTTTTCAATAAGTTAAAGTTCATGACTCATCACTCCTATAGTAATCAATAAATATCTCTTCTAGAGAAGGTTTTTTAATTTCCACATCATCATAAGAACTTTTTGATAATTTTTCAAAAAAAGAGTTTAAATTTTGAGTTTTTACTAAATAAGTTATAAATGAACCTGATTCTTCTTTTATTTCAAAGTTGCTAAATTCTTTTTTGTTTTTTAAATTATAAATTGTTATTGCCTTTTTAGAGATTTTTGATATTTCAGCAATGTCACTTTCTTTAATGATTTTTCCTTTTTTCATTATTCCAACTCTGTCACAAATTTTCTCAACTTCAGAAAGAATATGAGATGAAAATAAAATTGTTGCCCCTCTATCTTTTTCATTTTTCAGAATTTCATAAAGTTTTTGTTGTAGTAAAGGATCAAGTCCATTAGTTGGTTCATCAAATACTATATACTCGGGTTTATGTATTATTGCTTGTATGATTCCCACCTTTTTTTTATTTCCCATTGATAATTCTTTGAACTTTTTATTTGTTTCTAATTCCAATAATTCAATTAATTCTTTTTCATATTTTTTATCTATGTTTTTATAAAATTTATCATTGAAATCAAAAAAGTCTTTTACTTTCATATTTTCATAAAAATTGACTTCTCCAGGTAAATAACCTATTTTTCTTTTTATCTGTTTTAAATCATGTGGAATATTTTTATTCCCTATTGTTATAGAACCTTTATCTATAGAAATCATACCCATCATAGCTCTAATAGTAGTAGTTTTACCAGCACCATTAGGCCCTATAAGACCATAAATTTCACCTTTTGTAATTTCAAAACTTATATCTTCAACCCCAAGATATTTTCCATAATATTTTTTTATATTTTCTACTTTTATCAAAGCAAAACCCTCCTTGTTTTTGGAGTTTACATTAATTATTTAATCATCTATAATTTTAGCAATTTAATGTTTCTATAATATAAAAAAGGGATGGAATTAAATCCATCCCTAACTTAAACAGTTATTTTAAATGTTATATTGGTTTACAGAATCTCTTAAATTATCTGATAAATCTTTTAATTCCTCTGAATGAGTTGCAACACTCTCGATGTTTTTGACCTGTTGCCCCATAGCTCTATTGATATTATCGATTTTATTTCTCATTTCTTCCATAGATTCAGAAATAGAATTCATAGTTCCACTTATTTCTTCTGTTGATGCTGATTGTTCTTCGCTTGAAGAAGTTAGATCTTCTATCATTGTGTTCATTTGTAAAACATTGGAACCTATGTTTTTAAATTTATCTTCAATTTCTTCAAAATCAGAATTAACTTTTTCAACCATGTCTTTTGTTTTGTTAGAAACATTTTTAGCTTTTTTAGCTCCATTTTTAACGTTGTTTAGAATTTTTGCTATTTCCTCAGTAGCAGATTGACTTTCTTCTGCTAATTTTCTTATTTCATCTGCTACAACAGAAAAACCTCTTCCGGCTTCTCCTGCACGTGATGCTTCTATTGCAGCGTTTAAGGCTAATAAATTAGTTTGTTCAGTTATTGAATTTATCGTTTCTAAAATTCTTCCAACTTCTTCAGCACTATTTGAAACTTCTGTAGAAGTTTTTTCATTTTCTTCGGCTTGTGCAACTGTATCATGAATTATTTTTCCTGACTTATTGACAATATCAGTTCCTTCGTTGGCAATATTAGCGGTTGCATTAGACTTCTTTGCTAGTTCTTGAGAAGCTTTTGCTATATTTTCAGAACTTGATGTAATTTCTTCTATAGCAGCATTAATCTCATTTACATTTGTTGTAGCTTCTTCAGTATGATCACTGAAATCGCTAACATCGTCAAGAACTTTTCTAATATTGTTTCTTGATTCATTACTAATATCTTTCATTTCATTAGAAGATTTGTTTAGCAATTCACTTTGTTTTTTTACATTTGTTATAGAATCTCTAAGATTTTCAGTCATATCTTTTAAAGCACCAGCCATATTACCGATAGAATCTTGCGTTTTTTGTTTGAATCTAACTTTTAAATTACCTTTTCCAAATTCTATTACCTGTGCTGATAAATATTTTAAAGGCATAGAAATACCCTTATTCATATAGAAAAAGAACAGAATAGCTCCAATAATTGCTACTATTATAGAGAAAAATAAAGTTGTCCAAATTGAAGAAACTGCTTCATTCTCAACTTCTTTATAATCAAAGCCCATAAAGAGTATACCCACAGTATTCCCTTTGTTTGTTAGTTCAGCGTAAACAGCTCTATAAAGGGTTCCAAACAATTCTGAATCAGTGTATATAATTCTATCATCGATAACTTTTTGATAAATATCATTATTCAAAGTAGTATTTAAAGCTAAGTTTCCAGATGCATTTCTTATTGTTGTTGCTGTTCTTTTGTTATTTACAAAAAAAGTAATATCGGCATTTGTTGTATTTTTCAGGTTGTTAGCAAGGTTTTGGTTACCTGTTATTTTAGTTTCACCTTTAAATAATTCTCCATCTTGTATGTTCCAATTGCCAGGTATTTTTTCATTTATAATTTCATTTGTTAATGTATAAACGCTTTCAAGGTTATCATCTCTCAAATCTTTGACTATATTTAATATAGTGTTACTATAAAGGATAACGACTATACCAATTGAAGCTATCAAAAAAGTTACAAAAAAAACTATGAGTTTCTGTCCTATCTTCAGTTTCATACATTACCTCCCTATACTATAAGTTATTCTACTTATTTTATCATATATTAGGCAATCAGAAAAGTAAATTTTGTATTATTTTTTATGATTTTAATTAAAAATTTAATTTTGTTCTTTTTATTGATATAATTAAATTGAATAAATTATTTAAGGGGGAGTCAAAATGGAAAAAATAGCACAAGTTGTAGATTCAGCTAGTAATTTACCAAATAGAATTTTGGATAAATATAACATATCTAAAATTCCATTTTACATAACTTTTGACGGTAAAGAATATCTCATTCAAGGTAAGGATATTTCGGATGAAGAATTCTATAAAAGAATGGCAGAAAATCCTGATAGAGTTCCAAAAACAGCTGCCCCTAATTCAGAAGACTGGATTAAGATTTTTGAAGAAAAATATAATAATGGTTTTAAAAACATTATTGTTACAACAATTTCTAATGAACTATCTGCAAGTTATCAAAACGCTTATATAGCAAAAAATGATTTTTTAAAAAAACATGAGGATACAAAAATATCTTTGATTGACACAAGAACTTGCACTTGTGGACAAGCTGCTTTAGAGATAAAAATTGGTGAATTAATAAAAAATGGAGAAAAATCTTTTGAAGAAATATCAAAAATAGCAAAAGAATCTATTGGAAAAACCACTACATTATTCAGTGTAAAAACTTTAAAATATATGAAAGCTGGAGGAAGGATAGGTGGAGCTACCGAATTTGTTGGTACACTTTTAAAGATAAAGCCTATTAGTGAATTTGTAGATGGAGTAGTTAAACCTATTAAAGCTGTTAGAACAAGAAGAAGATCTTTAGATAAGATGGTTGATATAATAGCAGACAGAGTTAAAGACCCAAAAAAAATAGTTCTTTGTACTAGAAGTGCCATGTTTGAAGAAGATGAAAAATACATGGTTGAAAAGTTAAAAGACAAATTAAACTATGACGGTGAAATAAATTCAGGGATGCTTGGAGCGGTAATCGGGGCTCACTCTGGACCTGGCGCGATAGGAATAGGTTTCACTGAATTAGATGATTAATCTTGCTAATCATAGTGTATACTTCTACGATAATTAAGTGAAGGGTAAATATTATTTTTATTTTTTATTTTTTATTTTATTAAGGGAGTGATACTATGAGTAGGAAATTAGTGTTTTTTGTTTTTGCTATTGTACTTTCAGTTTTTTTAGTTTCTTGTACTGGTTTAACAGGAGATAATGAAGAAACTTCAAGAGTGGGTGTTTTCTTAACAGACAAACCAATATCAGGACTTGAAGAATTTTTTGTAGATATTAATGCAGTTACTATAAATTATGAAACTCCTGATGGTACTGATTCAACAACTAATTTAGTTGAAAGAAATATTGACCTTTTAACACTTGCAGCAACTGAAACTGAATTGTTTGATTTTGAGATTAACCCAGAAGCAACTATTGAAAGTATTAAAGTGAATATCGGTAATCCAGCAACAGCGACAATAAATGGAAATAGTGAACCTGTATATGTTATGGGTATGGGAACTTCACCTAGTAGAGATATTAATATAGCTGGAGTATCTATTAATGTTGGAGAAAATGGAAAAGATTTGATAATTGATTTTGATGTATCAGAGTCTATAATTTATGTTCCTGGTATGGATGAATATAAAATGAAACCTGTTTTAAAATTAAATCATAGAGAAAGAAATCAGGAAAGAAAACACTTTTATGGAGAAATTTCAGGAGATTCTCAATGGTTTTTAAGATTAACTGAAAATGATACAGCTTTAGCAACTACTATGACAAACTCTTCAGGAGAATTTAGATTTGGTCGAGTAGAAGATGGAAATTATATCTTAAATATATATAATCCAAATAATATTGAATTTAAAGAATCAGAAAATTCTACTATAACATTACCAGATACACCAACAGCTACAGAATCTATAACAGTTCCTGATGACAATGGGATAGAAATTACAATTGAATAATATAAAAATAACAAAAGGCATCTTAAGATGCCTTTTGTTTTACCATTTTGCAAAATGCTCTTCTGAACATCCAGCTAAATTCTCTATTTTTATTTTTTTATTATTTTTATCTTTTATATAACCAGAGAAATATCCAATCATCTGATAAATATCTGATTTGATTATTAAAAAATTTGTCTTAGCTAGTCTTTTATAAACAGGTGTAAAAGTCAAATTGACTTGATCAGTATCTTTTGTCTTTAATTTCCAAGGTTTCATCAAATCATTTTTATCATAAGAAAAAATAACATCTTCACTAATTTTAATCAAATCTCCATTTATTACTAATGCATTTTCTGTCATTCCAGTGTTATCTGTCCATTTAGCCCCTAAATTCAAGCCTATTTTCTTTCCCTCAGAATATCCCCCAGCATTGGCCCAATTCCAACTTATTTCACGAGGCCATACCCCTCTTCCAAAGTCAAGTGTGGCGAAAGAGTTATTTCTTTCAAAATCATAATTTTTATTGTCTATATGAATATATCCTTCACATTCAAGTCCTTCTTGTTTTGAAGTGAATTGAAAATGTTTTTTATCCCAAGGAATTACAACATTTAAAGTATCATAATCTTTTGGTTGAAATACTTTTAGCTTTGCTTTGAATTTTTTTGATTTAAAATCATCAGAGTCTACTGTTATAGTAGTCGTTTCGTTTTCATAAGTCATTCTAATTTTCATGTTTTTGTTATCAAAAAATGTATCTGAATAAACTTTATTTTCCATTTTAACATCTTTTCCAAAAGGAGTAGTTATGGTTTTTTCTATAAAATCTTTAGATTTAAAATCATAAAAATAAATAAAAGCCATTCCAGCATAATCAAGATCAGTAATTGTAGCAGAAAATAGACAGTCATCGTTAATAAATGCCCAATAATTCCATCTCTTCTTTCTAAAAGGATGACCTTTTAAATTAAGATTAAAAATTGGTTTTCTAGCCCAACCAATGCTGTTTTTATTTAAATCCCCTTTTTCATCACATAAATTTACTTTTTCTAAAATTTCTTGTTCTTTCATTGTGAATCCCCCTTTGCATATGACAGAAAAATTATTTTTCAATTATTATATAAAAAGAAACTCCATCATCTTCATTTTTTACTTTTATTTCTCCCCCATAAAGGTTAATTATCCTTTTGATTATTGCAAGGCCAAGACCGCTTTGTCCTTTTTCCCCTTTTTCATAAGCAAAGAACAATTTATCAAAAATGGTCTCTTCTATTTCTGGGCCATCATTATAAAATCTAAGGTTTATTTTTTCTTCTGATTCAGTTATTTTAATATCAATTTTTCTTTCAGCATATCTAATGAAGTTTTCCAAAATATTCTCAAAGACAATTATCCATTGTTCTTCGTTTCCGTTGACTATTACATCATTTAATATTAAATTCCATTGAATGCTTGTATTAAAGTCTTTAAATCTATTATAGACACTTAAAAATAATTTTTTAAGATTCAGTTCAGTGTGTTCTTTTTGATAACCTGAAATGAATTTTAGTTTTGAGAAAAAAATCATATCTTTTATTCTTTTTTCAAGTAAATAGCTTTCTTTTTCAATTACATCAAGAGAGTTTTCTAAATTATCTTTTGGATAAATTCCATCCTTTATTGATTGAGTATAGCTTCTCATTATCATTATAGGAGTCTTAAGCTCATGAGACATGTATTGTAGGGTAGCTTCTTGTGATTTATCATTTTCAATTAATTTCTTTCTCATCTTTTCTATTGAATCAGCTAACAAACCTATTTCGTCATTTCTGTTGATCTCTACTTTTTCTTCCCATTGTCTTTTGGAGATTTTGTTCACTATTTTTTGTAATTTTATAAGTGGTTTAGAAAGTCTTTTTGAAAACATAGCAGCGAAGAATAAAGAAACCATAAGTGGAATAAGTGAGCCAATCAGTAATTTTTGAAATAGAGAATTCTCAAGCTCTACTTTATATTCATTAGGAAGAAAAGAAACTAAATAATACACTTCATTTTCATAATTAATGGATCTTATTTTATAATAAATTACATCATTTTTTTCTTTTGTATTAAAAAGTCCTTTATAATTTTCGTTAATTATGTCTTCTTTAATTTGAGATAAAAAGTTTTGATTTTGAATGATTCTATTCATACCTCTTAAATTAACTACTTTCATATCCTTATTTAAGATTATATGCTCAACACTTCTTATTTCTCTAAGCAACTGGCTCTCTGAAACATCTTGCCTTGACATCATCATATTCATGACACCAACTCTTCCTGTTTCTAAAACGTATTCTTGAGCAGAATCAATGTTATTATATGTTTCTTCAGTAAAAAAGCTTCTGAGGGCTATTCTGTTTATAGTCCAAATAGAAATTAAAGTAATTAAAATAGCTATAGTGAAATAAAAAATTATTTCCCAAAATAATGATTTTTTCATCATTTTTTCATCATCCTATATCCATACCCATAGATGGTTTCGATATTTACTTCAGGCATTTTTTTTCTTAACCTTCTGATTAAATCATCAACAACTCTTTCAGAACCGTAATAATCATAACCCCATATTTTTTCTAAAAGTTTTTCTCTAGAATATGCATTATTAGCATTTTTTGCGAAAAAAGCTATCATATCAAATTCTTTTGAAGTTAAGTCAATATCTTTATTATTCTCATCGAAAATTTTTCTTTGAGAAAAATTTATAAGATATTTTGATAATGTTATATTTTCTGTTTTTTCAGTGTATCCTTGTGTTCTTTCAAGAATTTTTTTAGCTCTTATAACTAACTCTCTAGGTAAAAAAGGTTTTGCAAGGTAATCATCACTTCCCATATCAAGTCCTACTACTCGGTCTATTTGAGCATCTCTTGCAGATATAAAAATAACAGGTGTTTTAGGGGTTTTTTCTTTTATTTCTTTAATCAATTCATATCCATCTATATCAGGAAGCATAATATCTAATATCCAGAGGTCTGGCTGTTCTCCTATGGATAATTCAGCTGACTTTCCATCATAGAAACTTTTAACTATCCAATTTTCTTTTTTTAAATATGATGTCAAAACTTTATTCAAGTCTTCTTCGTCTTCAACTAAAAATACTTTTATATCCATAAAAACCCCCCTTTGGTTGGATGATGGAAGTTGGAGGTTGGAGGTTTTTATAATGTTTTAGGTGTTTAACAATGTTTTTTACTTCCAACCTTAAGCTTTTAATATAAAATGTTATTAAATATTTTAAAATAATAAATAGATGCGATGAACTATTGAGAATTATAGTACAAAATTTATCTGAAAGAACGCAATGAAATGCGTTAAAAAAATTGTATGTTTGAACTGCTTTTTGTGAGTTTGCAATTTTTAGCATTTCCAAGTGATTGAAGATATTATTTTTTCTATAATTCGATCTTGTGAAG
>JBNJGY010000037.1:0-21046 GCA_051748045.1 Thermotogota bacterium | reverse complement strand
AAACAGATATAACTTTTTTATTATCAAAGTTTTTTGAGATAATATTTCCTGAATCATTGTTCAATGCATTTTGAACAGATTTTGTATTTATATTTAATTCAAGAGCTTTATGATTACTAATTGAACTTCTCAGTTTATTATCACTACCTACTATATAAGTTCTCGAATAATCATTCATTCCAGTTGTATCTTGCATAATTTGATTTATACTGTCAACTGAAACTGAATATACTAAATAACCTACTGAATTTGAATATTGATCTGTTAATTTAATTCCAGAAAAAAGAACAGGATCTTTCGAATATTCATATTCCATAAAATCACTATAATGAACTACAGTTGAGGGTTTTGTTCCTAACTCTTTAACAAAATTATATAATATTGTTTGTTCATTTTCTATATTGGTTCCTAGATCTTCTTTTTTCATAGTTGTATAAACTATTTCATTTTTGTTTGAAATATATTTAATATCTTCATAATTTTTTTCTTCTATTATTCTTTTAAATTCAGGGTGAATAGATTCATGGAATTTGTTATAACCTGCTAAAGTTGTGAATATATTGATATCAGATATTTCTTCAACATCAAAAGTACTAATCATTTTTGATCTGTTTTCAAAAGGATTTTCTTTTATAAAAATTTGTTTAAGATAGTCTAAATAAATCTCTTCATTTCTAATTTTTTGATTCGAGTATTCATATTGCATCTGATTTAAGTCATCTATAAGACCTTTTCTTTCAGATATTAATATCATATCTGAATTTAAGTTTTCAAAAAATGAGTTAAAATAATTCATCTTCAATTGTGTTGCTATTTGTAATTTTTCTTCAGAATCTTTTACTATTTTATTAGAAAGAACAGAGTTTATTATTACAAAAAAAATAGTAAATGCTAATAAAAAAAGTATAATGTAAGTCAAGGAAATCTTATTCCCAATACGCATTTTTTAACCTCCAAAATAATAAGTGAATCGTCTCTCAATTTAATATTGTACATATTTTATAATATTTAATCAAGTGATATATTAAATGATTTTAAAGAAATATTTATAAATATTGATGTATTTTATATTTTTTCAAACAAATAAACAGAAGTTTAATATGAACACTTTTTGTAATTCTGATATAATAATTTAGAGGTGATTTTATGAGTAAAAAATATAAAACTAACGATATAGATAAAGTATATGATTTTTTGAAGTCTTTTGCAAAAGAATTAGATTATAGTTCTAAAGGCTTAAAAGCAAGATTTAAAGACAATGAAGGACAAATAGTTGATATCTACAAAAACGGAACGGTTTATCTTCCAAACGAAAAATCAGAAGATTTAATACAAGAAATTGAATTTGTTATTGATCAAAAACCTAAAACATATAAAAAAACAAAAAAGGACAAAAATAATCAAAAAGTAATTGACAAAACAATGTTAAAAGATTATGCAGCTTATATTGATGGATCATTTAAAAATGGTATGAGCTCTTATTCTTTTTTAATTTTGAAAGATGGAAAAATTATAGAAGAACAAACAGAAAAACTCCCTGTGGGACATTTCAATAAACATAGAAACGTTTATGGAGAAATAATGGGGATAATAAAATTAGTTGAATGGTTTGAAAAAAACGATATAAAAGATTTTAAAATAGGATTTGATTATTCAGGTCTTGAAAAATGGGCAAAAGGTGAATGGAAAGCAAATAATGAGCTTACAAAATTTTATAGTGAGTTTATGAAAAAAAAAGATTTAAACATTACATGGCTTAAGATACCTTCTCATTCTAATGTTGATATTTACAATGATAGGGTTGACCAAAATGCGAAAAGTATAATCAATATGAATTAATTTAGAATAAATAGAATAAAAAATCGTTCATTTTCCTTAATTTTATGCATTTTTTAGATGTTTTAAGATTTGATTTATTTTAAAAAAAGTGGCATTATATAATTGAGTTGATAAAGTGGTTTTGTTTTTCGTAAGTAACCCTTATAAAAACGGAGGTGGGGGCAATGAAAGACAAAAAACAATCTAAAAAAATGAAAAAAGCACCAAAAAAAGAAGAAAAGAAATAGAATAAAAAAATGTTGCTATTGAAATGCATTTCAATAGCAACATTTTTATTTTAAATGAAATCTTTTATTTTTTGAATTACTTCGTTGACTTTTGATGGATCTTTTCCTCCAGCTTGGGCGAAATCTGGTCTTCCACCACCACCACCACCAAGGAATTTAGCGATTGATCGGGCAATGTTTCCAGCATGGAATTTATCTGTAGCATCTTGTGAAACCTTTACAACAAAATTAACTTTTTCATGCTTGTTGAAAAGGATAATGACACTTTTTCCAGCTTTTTGAAGTAAATTATCTGAAGCATTTCTTAGTACTTCGTTTTCAACTCCATCAAAAACTCCAGTAACAATTTTAACTCCATCCACTTCAATTGCTTTATTTAAAAATACTTTTAGATCAGAAGAAGCCATTTTTTGTTCCATTTCTCTGAGATCTTTTTCCAATTTTTTATTTTTTTCAGCAAGATTTTCTATTTTTTCGATTATATTTTTATCTGAAGCTTCTAAATAATCTTTAATTTTTTCATTTATTTCTTCTAAATTTTTAACATATTCAAAAGCTGAAAAACCTGTTGTTGCTTCAATTCTTCTCATACCTGCAGATACAGATGTTTCAGAAGTAATTTTAAACAAACCAAGTTCACCTGTGTTAGAAGCATGTGTTCCTCCACATAGTTCACTTGAATAATCATCAACACTTACAACTCTGACTTCATTTCCATATTTTTCTTCAAACAAAGCCATTACATTCATATTCTTTGCATCTTCAATAGATTTAACTTCTGTTTTTACAGGAATAGCTTTCATTATTTGTTCATTTACTGATTTTTCAATTTTAGTTATATCTTCTTTTGATAGCGGTTCATAATGTGTGAAATCAAATCTCATTCTTGTTGGTTCAACAAAAGAACCAGCTTGTCTTATGTGGTCTCCAACAAATTTTTGTAAAGCTGCATGTAATAAATGTGTAGCGGTATGGTTTCTTTTTATGGCATTTCTTCTATCTACATCTATTTGAAGAATCATCTCATCACTTTTTTTAACTTGACCTTCTAAAACTTTTACTTTATGAGAAATAATATCATTTTTAATAACTTGAACATCAAAAACTTCAGCCTTAAAATTGTCATTTTTAATAATTCCTGTATCAGCAACTTGTCCACCTTTTTCAGCATAGAAAGGTGTTTTTAAAAAGAAAAACTCAACAGTTTCTCCTTTTTTAGCTGTTTCAACAATCTCTGTATCTTTTACAATATATAATAGTTTTTCTTTTTCTTTGGTGTTTAAGTAACCAGTAAATTCAGTAGATTTGGTTTGTGATGCGATTTTTTCATATGCTTTGTTTTGTGCACCATATTCTTTAGAACCTGTTGCTTTTCTTGCTCTGTCTTTTTGTTGTTCCATCAAATCATCAAATAAAGCTTGGTCAACAGAAAAACCTTTTTCTTCTGCTATTTCTCTTGTTATATCAAAAGGAAAACCGTATGTATCATATAATTCAAAAGCAACTTCACCAGATATTTTTTTATTTTCTGATTTTTTCATTATTTCTTCTAGCTTTTGAAGACCTCTTTCGAGAGTTTCGAAAAATCTTTCTTCTTCTGAATCAACAATTTTTAAAATAAAATCTTGTTTTTCTTTTAATTCGGGATAAAATCCTGACATTTCAGTAATAACTCTTTTAATTATATTTCTCATGAAATTATTATTCATTCCTAATAGATTTCCATGCCTGACAGCTCTTCTAATAATACGTCTGAGAACATATCCTCTTCCTTCATTTGAAGGAAGAACACCTTCAACAAGAATAAAAGAAATAGCTCTTGCGTGATCTGCAATTATTTTTATAGATACATCATTTTTACTATTCTCTCCGTATTTTACATCTATGGATTTTTCTATTTCTTTTATTATTTTTTGAAAAAGATCTGTATCAAAGTTGCTATAAACACCTTGTATAGCTGCTGTTAATCTTTCTAGACCTGCTCCAGTGTCTATATTTTTTCTTATAAGCGGTTCTAGATTTCCTTTTTCATCAGAATAAAATTCAGTAAAAACAACATTCCATATTTCAACAAATCTTCCACAGTCACATTCAGGAGTACATTTTTCGACATCTGGACAATTATCAGTAACTCCAGTATCAAAAAATATTTCGGTGTCTGGACCACAAGGGCCTGATGGACCTGGAGGTCCCCACCAATTATCTTCTTTACCCATTTTTACTAATTTATTCTCTGGAAAATTTATTTTGTTTTTCCATATATCATAAGCTTCTGGGTCTTCTTTATAAACAGAAACCCATAGTTTTTCTTCTGGTATTTTAAGCTCTTTTGTCAAAAATTCCCAAGCCATTTCAATTGCTTCCTCTTTAAAATAATCTCCAAAAGAAAAATTTCCTAACATTTCAAAAAATGTTTGATGCCTTGCTGTTTTTCCAACATTTTCTATATCGTTAGTTCTCAAACATTTTTGACAAGTTGTAATTCTTTTATGTGTTGGTTCCATTTTTCCCCAAAAAATAGGCTTAAAAGGAACCATTCCAGCAACAGTAAACATTAATTGCGAATCGTTTGGAATTAATGGAGAGCTATTTATTCTTTTATGATCTTTATTTTCAAAAAAACTAAGAAATTTTTCTCTAATATCTTTTGAGGACATCCATTCCATTAAAAGAACCTCCTATTTATCTAACTTTAAACTCTATAGATGGTTTACCATCTGTGTTTGCTAAAATTTGCGAATCGATTTTTTGTAACTTTGTTATATCTGGTGAATCTTCTGTGTAAGAAATAGTTATTCTATCAAGAGTTCCTACAGTGATTTTTAAATCTGGGATATCTGCGGATAATAGACCTTCATCAATGAGATCCTGAAAAGTTAAACTAGTTAAATCATCGTTGTAAATAGAGTATTGAATTATGCTAGTTTGTAAAGTACGCATGTTTGTAACCACTTTTGTCGCTTTTGCTTGATCAATTAATCCAGAAACCGAAGGAATAGCTATTGATGCAATAACTGCTATTACCCCTAATACGATAATTACTTCAACTAATGAAAACCCTTCTTTCCACTTTTTGTTCATCTTTCCCCCCTAATTTTTCTAAATCCAGAATATTCTAAGCAGAAAATACCATGCAGGAGCTACGATTAGTAGTCCGTCTATTCTGTCTAAAATTCCCCCGTGTCCAGGAAGAATTTGACTGGAGTCTTTTACATGGTAGTGTCGCTTGAAGATAGATTCAGTTAAATCCCCCACTGTATCAAATAGTCCAACCATTATAGCAAAAAATATTGCTACACCTGGTACTATTATATTTTCATATCCCAATAAACCTCTAATAAATTCATATAATAAAATAAAACCATAAGTCCCTATTATTCCACCTATTAATCCTTCCCAACTTTTTTTTGGAGAAAAATTTGGAGAAATTTTGTGTTTTCCAAAATTTAAACCAGCAAAATAAGCGAAAGAATCGTACATGAATACAGATACTAAAGTTAAAATACCCATTGTATAACCATAATTAATATGAATTAAATAAAAATTAGATAAGAAAAAAGAAATATATAATAAACTAATTACACCTGCACTAATTAATTTTTTAGCCATTCTAACATCTTTTATGTTTAAAATTACTAACCAGGAAAAAGCAAAAAAGGATAAAAAGAAAACAGATTCAGCTTCAAAAGGTAAAATCCCTTGGTATTCAGCCTCTACAGCAAAACCATATAATAATGCTGAAGCTCCAATTACAACTGTAAGCATCATTTTAAATATTTTCTTATTTTTAAGTTCTAAAGAAGAAATTTCTATAAATTCCCATGAACCAAGCATTACTATAGAAGTTACAAGACCTATGAGAGTTGGGTATAATATAAATGAAAAAACAACTACAGGTACTAACACAACACCGCTCAATGTTCTAAAAAATAGATTCTTTTTATTTATTCCCAAATTCATCACTCCCAATTAATCCACCAAATCTTCTTTCTCTGTTGGCATATTCTAAAATAGCCTTATCAAATTCTTTTTCATCAAAATCAGGCCATAATACGTCTGTAAAATAAAATTCTGAATAAGCTATCTGCCATAACAAAAAATTACTTATTCTTTTTTCACCCGAAGTTCTAATTAAAAGATCAACATCTGGAACATCTGGTAAATAAAGACTATTCTGAATATCTTTTTTAGTGACATGTTCTTTTTTTTGTGATATTAATTTATTAACTGCATCAGTTATTTCTTGCCTTGAACCATAATTTAGAGCCATTATTAAATCCAATTTGTTGTTACCCTTGCTTATTTCTTCTATTCTTTCACAAGCTTTTTGAACATCTTCTGGCATTTTATCTATTCTTCCAGAAAATCTCATTCTAACCCCTTTTGAAATAATCTTTTTCATTCTACTTTCTAAATACTTTATGAAAAGTTTGAATAAAAAGTTCACTTCTTCTTCCGGTCTTTTCCAATTCTCTGTAGAAAATGTGTAAAGGGTGAGATACCTCACCCCTGAATTAGATGCATATTCAATTATTTTTTCAGCAATTTCAGCGCCTTTTTCATGGCCAAACATTCTTTTTTTGCCTTGTTTTTTTGCCCATCTTCCATTTCCATCCATGATAATCGCAACATGTTTTGGATGGTTTTGGTTTGAAAGATCATTCATTAAGAATCCATGATCTCCTTTTCTTTATGTTTGAAAATTTCTTCTGTTTTTGCTTCGTGGTTTTTTAATACTTCTTGAATGTCTTCTTCTATTTTTATTGCTTCATCTTCAGGAATATCACCGTTTTCTTTATGTTCTTTAACTTTTTTCAAGTCGTCTCTTCTGATATTTCTTAAAGCTATTTTGGTGTCTTCCATCATATCTTTTGCATGTTTAACCCATTTTCTTCTGTCTTCAACAGTAGGAGATGGAAAATTAACTCTGACAACAGTACCGTCGTTAATAGCGTGAAGTCCTAAATCAGATGAGTTAATAGCTTTTTCTATTTTTTCTAATAAACTCTTATCCCATGGTTGGATAGCAACACTTCTGTCTTCTCCTACATTTACAGTAGCAGTTTGGTTTATAGGAGTAGGTGCTCCGTAATAATCCACCACCATTTCTTCAAATAATGAAGCTGAAGGTCTTCCAGTTCTTAATTTTCTCAACTCTTCTTTATAATGTTGTACTGTTTTATCCATTTTATTATCTGCTTCTATAACATAAGGGCTCTTTTTAGCCATTAAAATACACCTCCGTATGCATTATTATTCATTATATTATATCATAAATGGTTATTTTCATTATAATAAAAGTTCATGATTATCATTTTTATTTTATTATTTTATGTTATTTCATTTACTAAATAATTATAACCATTTATTAACAATTATGTGATAAAATAATTTTTGTGAATTTAGCCTAAATATACACAAAAATGGCTCGAGGAGGAATTAAATTGAATCTTGAAAATTATGTAAGAGATATTCCAGATTTTCCAAAAGAAGGTATTGTTTTTAAAGATATAACTCCAGCTCTTAAAAGTCCTGAAGCTTTCAAATACACAATAGATAGATTTCAGGAATTAGTAAAAGACTGGGATTTTACAGCGATTATAGGTCCTGAATCAAGAGGGTTTATTTATGCAACCCCAATGGCTTATAATTTGAAAAAATCTTTTATTCCTGTTAGAAAACCAGGTAAGTTACCTTCAGAAACAATAAGTTTTTCTTATGATTTAGAATATGGAAGCAATACTCTAGAAATGCATAAAGACGCTATTTCAAAGGGAGATAAAGTTATTATTGTTGATGATATTCTTGCTACTGGCGGAACTACTGAAGCAATAGTAAAATTAGTTGAAAAAGCTGGCGGAGAAGTAGTAGGTGCATTATTTTTTGCTGAACTTGCTTTTTTAAATCCTAGAGAAAAATTACCAGGAATAAAAGTAGAAAGTCTTATAAAATATTAAAATGAATATTTAGAAATATAGTTTTTGAGGAGGAATTACATTGAAAGGGATTAAATTTGATTTTTCAAATTTATTTGAATCGAATGTGAAAACTGGAATTAAAGAATCAGAAATAAATGATAATAAAGTTAAAATCAAAAAAATAATTAATGAAGTCTTAGAAGAAAATCCAGGTTTTTTAGATGTTCCTTATACTAGAAAATGGGTTGATAGTGTTTTAGATTTAAAAAGTTGGGTACAATCTTTTGATGCTGTAGTGGTTTTAGGAATTGGTGGGTCTGCACTAGGAAATTTAGCTTTGCAAACAGCTTTAAATCCTTTAAACTATAATTCAATGAGTAAAGATAAAAGAAAAACACCAAAAGTTTTTGTAATAGATAACGTAGATCCAGATTATATAGCTTCTGTTTTAGATAGTATAGACGTTAGTAAAACTTTATTTAACGTTATTTCTAAATCTGGCACAACTGCAGAAGCTATGTCAAACTATATGATCGCAAGAGGAATAATAGAATCATACGGTTTAAACGGAAAAAATCATCTTCTTTTCACAACAGATCCAGAAAACGGAGTGTTGAGAAAAATAGCTGATGAAGAAAACATAAGAACATTAGAAATTCCTCAATCAGTCGGAGGGAGATTTACTGTTTTAACTCCTGTCGGTCTTTTATCTGCTGTAGCAGGAGGAATAGATGTAATAGATCTAATAAACGGTGCAAAAGATATGTGTGAAAAAGTTAAAAATGATGATGTATGGGAAAATCCAGCAGCATTGAACGCTTTAATTCACCATATATATTATAATAGAGGATATAACATATCAGTTATGATGCCTTATTCAAACAGGCTTTTTTTGCTAGCTGATTGGTACAGACAGCTATGGGCTGAGAGTTTGGGAAAAAGGACAGATGTTGAAGGGAAAGAAGTCTTTGTAGGACAAACTCCAGTAAAAGCATTAGGAGCTACAGACCAACATTCTCAAGTACAACTTTATAATGAAGGTCCTCATGATAAAATAGTGACTTTCTTGAAATTAGAAAAATTTGATAGAGAAATAACTATACCAAATATACATGAAGATATTCCAGCCTTAAAATATCTAGGCGGTAAGAAAGTATCTGATCTTTTGAATACAGAATTGACAGGGACAGAATACGCTTTAGTTGAGCATAATAGGCCAAATATGAAAATTATTTTCCCTGAGATCAATCCATACAACATAGGACAATTCCTTTTTGCTTATGAGTTTCAAACAGCAATTATGGGTAAATTGTTAAACATAAATGCCTATGACCAGCCAGGTGTAGAACTTGGTAAACAAGTTACATATGGTCTAATGGGAAGAGAAGGACACGAAGGAACTGCAAAAGAAGTTAAAGAAAAAATACAAGGAAAAAAAGATATAAGACTATGATTTTAGGAATTGTAGGTAAAGCGGGATCTGGAAAATCATATGTATCTAATATATTAAAAGAAAATTTTGAAAATTCAATAATTATTGATGTGGATAGGGTAGGACATTATGTTCTTACCCTATTTCATGTTAAGAAACAACTAATAGAAGTTTTTGGTAAAAAAATATTAGATGATAAAGAAGAAATTGATAGAAAAGAATTAGGAAAAATAGTTTTTAAAGATCAAGAAAAACTAGAAAAATTAAATAAAATAGTTCACTCAGAAATTTATAAAGAAATCGAAAAAAAAGTTAATAATTACTTAAAAAAATATGATATAATTGCACTGGATGCAGCAATGTTATTTAAAATTGGACTTGATAAATTATGTCAAAAAGTCTTATTTGTAGATGCTTCTGAAGATATAAGGTTTGAAAGATTGATACAAAAAAGAAATATCGATAGAGAAAAGGCAAAAAGTATGATAGAAGCACAAAAAAATTTAAAAATAGATTATTATGATAAAAAAATAATAGCGAATAATAACCCTGAAGTAATAAAAGAAGAACTCAAAAATTTAATAAATAAATAGGGCACATAAGTGTCCATTTTTTTACCTTAAAAATTCTCAGGAGGTGTACTTAAGTGAAAAAACTTATAACAGTTTTTCTTGCTGTACTAGTCATTGGATTAGCTTTTTCAGAAACAGTTACTATCGAATTTTGGCATGGAATGGGTGGGGGACAAGGTGAAACATTAAGTGTTTTAGTTGAAAATTTCAACAAAACTAACCCTGATATCCAAGTTGATTCAATTTACGTTGGTGGATACGGAGATTTAAATAGAAAATTATTATCTACAATTACTGCTGCAAAAGAAGGTTCAACAAATGATCTTCCAACAATCACACAAGCTTACGGAAACTGGATTGCAAAATACTTATATTCAGACGTAATCGAAAGATTAAACCCTTACATTGAAAATGATCCTCAAATGAAAAGAGTTTGGGACGAAGAAATTTATGAAGTTTTCAAAGAAGGTTCAACATGGGGAGAAGATATCTATTCAATTCCTTTCAATAAATCAGTATATGTTTACTACTATAATACAGATTTATTTGATTTATACGGAGCTACTCCACCAGAAACAATGGACGAATTTATGGAAACAACTAAATATTTAACAGAAGATTTAGATGGTGATGGAAACACAGATCAATATGGTCTTGGAGCAAGAACTTTTATAGATGATTTCCAAACATTCTTATTCGCTTATAATGGAGAAATATTAGAATATGTTGGCGATGGACAATACAGAGTTTCTTTATCTAAAGAAATTACTGAAAAAGCTTTGTCTGATATAAATGAGTTAAAAGACGGAGGTTATGCTTCATTTGGAACAAGCTATTTAAATGATCCTTTTGGTGCAGGAGAAATAGCTGCATATATGGGAACAATAGCTGGTAAATCATACGTTGCAAGATCAGCACAAGGAAAACACGCTTGGTCATGGGCAGCTGTTCCATCAGTAGATGGAGTACCTCATTCTCCAATAGCAGGAACAGATATCACAATGTTTAATTGGGTAACAGATGCTCAAAAAGATGCTGCTTACAGATTTATTAAATACTTATTAGATCCTGTAAATATGGCATTCTGGGGAATTAACACAGGTTATTTACCTGTTAGAAGAGATGTTAACGAAACTCCACAATGGCAAGAATATATCGCTTCTGATGAAAAAGCTGTTATAGCTCAAGAAACATTAGAAACAGCTATCGCAGATCCAAAACCAGCAGCATGGAATGATATTAGAAATGAAATTTCAACAATATTCGCTAATTTTGTTAGTGGACAATTGAATTCTGATGAATTCTACAACAGAGTTGTAAGTTCATGTGAAACATTATTAGAAGAAAATGACGAATTAGCTAAATAATAATTTATATAAAGAAACAGGCTTACACATTGTGTAAGCCTGTTTCTTTATTTTAATACAATATCTCCAGAAGATGTTTTTATATAAATAATTTTTTCAGAATTACCTCTTACAAAATCTTTTTCAAAATCACCAAAAGGGGTTTTTATTTTTCCCGAGCTTGTGTGAACTTCTACTTTATATTTATCAAAATCAAGATTGTAAATTTTAACGTCTCCAGAGGAACTTTCTATTTCAATGTCATCGGCATAATTTTGAGAATATATTACAACATCGCCTGTTTCCGTTTTGAGCCTAATATAATTAGCATAAGTACTTTCTATATAAGTTTTACCTGTTGATGTTTTTGAGTATATATTATTAAAAGTACAACTTAAGATTTTTTTGTCTCCGGTAGAAGATTCCATTTCCAGGGTTTTTCCAGAAGCTTTATTGATTTGAACTTCACCAGTAGAGGTTTTAATGAGTAAATCATCGATGTTTAAATTTTCCAAATTGTAATCACCTGTTGTAGACGTCAACTTTGCACTGTCAACGTATATGTAATCTAAAATTTGATTTCCTGTACTAGTTTCTGAGTTTAACTCTTTCCCATAAATGTATTCTGCAAATAAATTTCCCGTTGAAGAACTAAAAAATATATTTTCAAAGTTGATTTTAATTATATTCTTGTTCCCAGTAGATGTATCAAAATTCATAAACTTTCCCTTAGAATTTGAAACATCTATGTCTCCTGTAGATGTTTTTATGAAAAATTCATCTACATCAACTTCATCAAAAGAAATGTCAGATGTATTGCCTTCTAAATCAACTTCTGATAGTTTGTTTTCAATGGATAATGTGAAATGATCTTTCACATCGTTAAAACTGTTAAAAAAGTTAAAAACTTTGTTCTCTCTTCTTTCGTTTAAGTAAAAAATATCTTGAGAAACATAAAATTCGTATTCAACATCTTCATCGTCATAGTGATAGTTCAAAACATTATCGTTTGATTTTTTAACTGTTAAATCAGCTACTTTAAGGTTTATGTTTAGGTTTTTAAAATTTTCAAGCTCCATTACTCCGTTGATTATTGTTGAAACCGCTACGATTATCATTATGATCAAAAAAGAAAACAACATAATTCTTTTTTTCATATAATCACCTCCATGTTATCAATTTATATTATAGTTTTTTTTAAGAAAAATAACAACATAAATTTGATAATAAGTCTTATTTTAGAATTAAATGTCTTTTTTGTGAATATAAATATTTCTTTTTGGTATAATAAAAAAGAATGAAAAAATAAGAAAATAAAAGGAGAGTTCGAAATGTCAGAATACAAGAGACCAAAAGCTCTTTCTGTGATGATTGTGGTAGAGATGATAAGGTTTATGGTTACTTTGATTTATTACGTAGTTTATAGTGTCACAGAAACAAATATACTAACAATTGCCTTAGTTTTTAATCTGATAATTTGGGTTGTTTCTCTTTCTGGTATGTGGATGATGAAAAGATGGAGTGTTCTTATTTATATCACCATGCAAATTTATTTTGTTTATAATGCTGTTATTTCAGGTGGTTATAATATAACTAATTATCTTATTTTTATTTTTCCAGCTATATTAATTTATCTTGGTTTTAAAAATTATAAATACATGGATTAAGCTAATGGGGAGGTATGGGAAAATGTTTAAGTTTAAAGAAATTGAAGATATTGTAGAATTTTCAGAAATAGCTAGTTTTTCATTTAGTGTACCAAATGAAGATAAAGATACTCTTTTAAAAGAATTATCTGAACTTCAAAAAAATAAAGAAAAACTTTTTGGTATTTTTGAAGACAAAAAATTGATCTCTGGTCTAGTTTTAATAGACTACAACATGAGAATTAGAGAAAATATTGTTAAGATGGGTGGAATTGCTTTTGTATGTTCAAGAAATGATTCAAGAGGGAAAAAATCCATAAAACTTTTGATGGAAAAAACAGTAGATTATATGAAAAAAAATAATTATGTTGTTTCTGCTTTATATCCATTTAGTTTGGAATTTTATAGAAAGTATGGATGGGAAATGTTCCAAAATTCAAAAATATATAAAATCTCTACTGGAGAAATAGTAAAATCAAAATTAAATGAAGATTATGAATATGAAGAAGTAAGAGTAATAACAGAAGATATAAAACAATTTTATAATAAATATGCTGCTAAAAATCATAATTTCTGTCAAAAATCACAAAATGCATGGGACCATTTTATCAATTTTAAATGGAATTCTCAAATTAGTAGGGGAGTAATAAAATTTACACATAAAGATGAAATTAAGGGTTTGATTTTATACTCATATTCCAAAAATGATAAGAAAAAATCTATTTATACTATATATAATTTCATTTATGAAGATGCAAATACAAAAAAACTTATGTTTAACTATTTAGCTAGCTTAAGTAAACAAATTAGTGAAGTATATATTTTCTTACCGAATGATTTTGTTCTTTGGCCTCATGTTAACGAAAGATATAAAACAGAAGATGATTTAGTAAGTCCAATGATTAGGGTAATAGATATTGAAAAATTAAATGGGCTTAAAACAAAAGGGCAAGATATGAATGTAAATATAGAAATAGAAGATAAACAAGCAGTATGGAATAACGGAATATTTAATGTGAAAATTATAGAAGGTGAAATACAAATCACTGGTTCAGAAGAAGCAGATATAACTATGAATATAGGGACTTTTAGTTCTATATTATCAGGTTTTACTAATATAGAAGAAATGCTTGATTCTGGAAAAGCAACAATAATAGACAATTATAATGGTACAGATCTTAAAAAATATCCTACATTCTTAAACGAATTTTTTTGATAAAACAACCCCCCTGTAAAAAATACAGGGGGGTTAGTTTTATTTGATTCCATCGCTACAACATTCAGAACATCCAATTAAACGCCATTTTTTATGTTTTCTTTTAGAGTCTCTATAAGCATCATTATATCCATAAAAATAGCCTAAATCTTCTAAGGTATCCATAGATGGAAAAATAGGGCATTCATCTTGGTGAATAACATGTTCGCCTTTTTCATTTGCGTGAGTTGTAATATAATAATGTTTCAAAAAAACACCTCTTTTATAAAACTAGATTTTTGAAACTTTCATGTTCATTATTAAACCATCTTTATTTCTTATACCTAAAACACTATCTTTTGGTACTCCTACAAAATCTTTCCCAAACATATCATAAATATGAGAATTTACATTTAATTGAGGTAATCTTCCTTTGATTTCTCCGTTTTCATATAAATAAGATAATTGAACAGGACTTGCATACTTTCCATCAGCAGTAAAATCCCCTCCACCAGCTTCTATAACTATTACTGCTTTTTTATTACCTAGTAATTCTTTAGCAGTTTTTTTGGAAGGTTCAATTACAAAAGTTTCATAATTTAAATTAGGAACAGAATCATAACCTCCATCTGCAGAACCAGTCAAGTCTAAATCAAAAATCTTTGATGTTTTTTTATCTGTATACGCTCTCTTTAAGACTCCATTTTCAATTAAGGGAACTGTAAATCCTTCTTGATATGTACCTTCGTTGTCAAAGAAATGTTTAATAACATCATATTTTTCATAATTTGCCGTTTGGAGTAAACTGAAATCTTCGGAAAATAATTTTTCTCCAATTTTATCAGAAAATAAAGAACTGCCTGATCCAAAAACCATTCCATGAAGATCTCTTATAAATTTCATTTGAATACCCATGTCATCACTAAAAAATACTACAGGATATTCTCCATCTTCAAAATCCAGCTCATTATTGTAATTATCCAACATTAAATCAGCAAATTTTTCTATTTTATCTACATTATAAGTTATATCATTATCTCCAAAAAATCCATCCATAATATTTTTAGAATTTTTATGTTTGAAAATAATTCCAGAATCGTAATGATTTAATTCAGATACGAGTTCTGTGTTTTCGTCATTTCTCAAAAATTTCACGCTTCTAGTTTTGATAATAGAATTTGAAAAAGTAAAATCAGGATGTTTTTTGTTTAATCTTTCTAATAAATCTTCTGTTTTTTGTAAAAATTCCTCATCAGACATTAGATCTTTTCCTATAGAAGATGTTTTATACTGATTTTTTGTTATATCATAAGAATATGGAATTTTGTTTTCTAAAGCTTTAAGAGCCTTTTTTTCTAATTCTTCTTCATCTATTTCTCCTAGGCTTCCACTTATTCCAATAAACCCATCTTTATAAACTCTAAAAGCATTTTTTTGAATATCTTTTTTCCTTAAAGAAGCGATTTTAGAATTTGTCAATTTAATACTAAATTCTTCTTTATTTATTTGAAATATTTCTTTATTCATTAATATTATCCCCCTCTTTATTATTGAACGTTAAGATTTTTAACTCTTACATAAGGACCACCAAAACCAACTGGTAATGGGAATTGTTCCATTTTTCCACAACCACCTAATGTAAAAGAAAGAATTTCTAATTTGTCAGATAAACCATCAATTTCATTCAAAGTTTCGAAAACGTTCCCAGTAACAACAGATATTTTAACAGGTTTATCTATTTTACCGTTTTTAATATAATAAGACATTCTAGGAGCTATAGTGAAAGTAGACATCCCAGAACCATGGGAAATAGTATCTATTAAAATACCTTCATCAATTTCAGATATCAATTCATCAAAAGATTTTGTTCCTTCTTTTATATAAGTATTAGTCATTCTAACAATAGGTTCAAATTCAAAATCTTTTGCCCTTGCATTTCCTGTTAAATCTTCGTTTAAATCTACAGCAGTTTCAACAGAATGAAGCCTTCCAGCTAACTTTCCTTCTTTAATGAGGTGAGTTTCTTCAGCTCGAGATCCTTCATCGTCAAAAGGAACAAAACCATTTCCGTTTAAATTTCCATCATCTACTATATTTAAAATATCACTACCAACTTTTTTACCTATTTTCCATTCTTCTCTCATAGTTTTGTCACCTATCATGAAATCAGATTCTGATTTATGACCAAAACTTTCATGGGCAAAAACTCCTGCAGCTAATGGTGATAAAACAACAGTATATTTTCCAGGTTCAACACTTACTGCGTTTTTTAAGAAATGAATAGATTTATCTAATTTTTTCTTTAAATTATCTTCTTTATTTTTTATTGGATCAAAAGTATTAGAAGCAACATCAAAGCTTTCATCAAATCTTTGTTCTCCATCTGCTAATTGCCATCCAATCCTATAACCAACTTTTTGATAATCAAAAAAAAGTTTAGAACCCTTACTTGAAAAAAAGCTCTTTCGTATATTCATATCAACATAATCAGCTTTCCATAATTTTACATATTCATTTTCTTTTACAATATCAAAATAATCTGAAATTACATCATATTTCTTATCAATATTTATCTCTCGTATGTCTTCTTCATCTTGGAATTTAAAAAATTCACCTTCGTTAATTTGGAATTTTTTCACAACAGGATGTTCAGTAATTTTATCGTTTATTTCTGCCATTTCACTTAACTTGTCAATCTCATTTTGAACATTACTAATATCTGTTGTGGAAGCGTAAAACCATCTGTTGCCATCAAAGAGCCTTATGAATGCAGCTTCATACTCTTTTTCTTTCTTTTCGTCTAAGTTAGAATTAGTTACACTGATTTTAGTTTCAAATACATCTTCAATTCTTACATCAGTATAAAATCCTTTTGGAAATCTGTACATATTTTCCTTCCCCCTTTTAAATTTTAATAACCCAGTTACTTCTATTTTACCATAAGAAATTTAAAGAAAAAATTAATACTCAAAATTTCTTGAAGATGGATATTGAAAAAGTGAAAAAGTTAAGAACTTTTTAGATGGAGGATGGAAGTTGGAAGGTTAGAAATCGCTTGGCGATTCCTGTTGTTAGTTGTTGGTTGTTTGTAAAACAAGAGCTAAAAAACTTTTCGTATGTCATATTGAGCGAGCACAGCGAGTCGAAATATCTAATCAGTAAATTTCACAGAGTGAAATTAATAAGTAATTTAAAATAATAAATAGCGCTCTTCACTAGATCAAATTATTGAAAAAATAGTATCTTCAATCATTTGAAAATACTAAAAATTGCAAACTCGCAAAAATCAGCTCAGACATGCAATTTTTTTAACGTATTTTACACGGGTACCCACAAGGGGCACCCCTACATATATTTTGTACAATAATTCTCAATAGTTCATCGCATCTATTTATTATTTTGGCTGCAAGAGCAAAAAACAATGAAGATATATAAAAATGAAAAGTATAGGTTTACTGAGAGAAACAATTTTTTAAATAAATTACAAAGTAATTTATTTTAGAATTTGTTTTATATTTTGGAAATACGTTATTTGCAAATCATAATTTTTTATTAATCTAAAATTAAATTAAACTGCTGTATATCTATACAGTATTAACTTACAACCATATTGATAATTATTTCACATGTTATATAGTGAAAAATTTCATTATCTTTTAACGTTATTTGTGTTAATTAGTTAATAATTTCACTATATAATAAAAATGGAAGCTAAATATAGCTAAACAAAAATAATTGGTTATAAACGCTAATAACCATAAATCATTTGGGAGGTTTTTATATGAATTTAGAAAAAATAAAAACTGTAGAAGATTTAGAAAGAATAATTCAAAAAGCAAAAAATGCACAAAAAGAGTATTCTACATATAGCCAAGAAAAAGTAGACAACATATTTAGAAGAGCTTCAATTTCTGCTAATTCTTACAGAATTTGGCTTGCAAAAGAAGCGGTTAAAGAAACTAAAATGGGAATTGTTGAAGATAAAGTAATTAAAAATCATTTTGCAGCGGAATATATTTTTAACAAATACAAAGATGAAAAAACTTGTGGAATCATTGATGAAGATAAAACTTTTGGAATAAAGAGAGTAGCTGAACCAATAGGAATAATTGGTGGTGTTATTCCAACAACAAATCCTACATCAACAACTATTTTTAAATCTTTACTTTCTTTAAAGACAAGAAACGCTATTATCTTTTCACCTCATCCAAAAGCAAAAAAAAGTACTGTAGCTGCAGCAAGAGTGATTCTCGAAGCGGCAATAGCCTCTGGTGCGCCAGATGGGATTATAGGTTGGATTGATGAACCGTCTATTGAACTAAGCCAGTACCTAATGAAACACGATGATATAAATCTGATTCTTGCTACAGGTGGTCCTGGAATGGTTAAGGCTGCTTATTCTTCTGGTAAACCAGCTATAGGTGTAGGTGCAGGGAATACACCTGCAGTTATTGATGAAACAGCACATTTGAAAATGGCTGTAAATTCAATTTTAATGAGTAAAACTTTCGATAACGGTATGATTTGTGCATCTGAACAATCAGTAATTGTAGTGAACAAAGTTTATGAAGAAGTGAAAAAAGAGTTTCTCGAAAGGGGAGCGTACATTTTAAACAAAAACGAAAAAGAAGCAGTGGGAAAAATACTTTTAAAAGACGGGCATTTAAACCCAGCGATAGTGGGCCAACCTGCCCATGAAATAGCAAAAATGGCGGGGATAAAAGTTCCAAAGGAAGCGAAAGTATTAATTGGTGAAGTTTCAAAAATTGCGAATGACGAACCTTTTGCATATGAAAAACTCTCTCCAACACTTGCTATGTATAAGGCTGAAAATTTTGAAAATGCTGTAAATAAAGCAGTTAAGCTAGTTGAGTTTGGCGGAATGGGTCATACATCTGTTCTATACACTGATCAATATAATCAAGATAGAGTTGAATATTTTGGAATGAAACTTAAAACAGGAAGAGTTCTTATGAATATGCCTTCTTCTCAAGGGGCTATTGGAGATATATATAACTTCAAACTTGAACCTTCTTTAACTCTTGGTTGTGGTTCTTGGGGTGGAAACTCTGTGAGTGAGAATGTTGGTGTAAAACATCTTATGAATATAAAAACTGTTGCTGAAAGAAGGGAAAATATGCTTTGGTTTAAAGTTCCTCCAAAAATGTATTTTAAATATGGTTGTCTGCCTTTGGCATTACATGAATTAGAAAACAAAAAAAGAGCTTTTATAGTTACAGACAAATTCTTATTTGATTCAGGATATTCTGAAAAAGTGACTTCTATTCTAGAAAATATGGGAATAGATACAGAAGTTTTCTTTGATGTCGAACCAGATCCATCACTTAACACTGTGAACAAAGGTGTAAATATAATGAATTCTTTTCAACCAGATGTGATAATAGCTCTTGGTGGTGGATCGCCTATGGATGCGGCAAAAATCATGTGGCTTATGTATGAGCATCCAGAAGTAAAATTTGAAGGTCTCGCTTTAAGATTTATGGACATTAGAAAAAGGGTTTACAAATTCCCAGAACTTGGTAAAAAAGCTTCAATGGTAGCTATTCCTACAACATCTGGAACAGGCTCAGAAGTGACCCCTTTTGCAGTAGTAACAGATAATAAAACTGGAATAAAATATCCAATTGCAGATTACGAATTAACGCCAAACATGGCAATTATTGACCCAGAATTAGTTATAGACATGCCAAAGAGTTTAACAGCAAATTCTGGTATAGATGCTCTTGTCCATGCCATAGAAGCTTATGTTTCTGTATTTGCAAGTGAATACACAAACGGTCTTTCTTTAGAAGCAATAAGGCTTATTTTTAAATATTTAAAAAGATCATATGAAAATGGTGCAGAAGATCAAAAAGCGAGAGAAAAAATACATCAAGCATCAACAATGGCAGGAATGGCTTTTGCTAATGCATTTTTAGGTATTTGTCACTCAATGGCTCATAAGCTGGGTAGCGCTTTTCATATTCCTCATGGTTTGGCTAATGCTTTACTTATAAGTGATGTAATAAGATATAATTCATCAGATAATCCAATAAAACAAACAGCTTTTCCACAATATAAATATCCATTGGCTAAATCAAGATATGCGAAAATTGCTAATCACTTGAATTTACCAGGAAAAAAAGATGAAGAAAAAATTGAAAATCTAATAAAAGAGATAGAACAATTGAAGAAAGATATAGGCATTCCAAAAACAATAGAAAAAGCCGGGGTAGACAAAAAGGATTTCTATGCAAAATTAGACGAAATTTCTGAAAATGCTTTCGATGATCAATGTACATCGACAAATCCTAGATATCCTTTGATCTCTGAAATAAAAGATATATATATTAAAAGTTTTGAGGGTAAATGATGTAGCTTAATATTTAAAAAGGTGGATTTAATCCACCTTTTTAAACTATAAAATCAAATATTTTTTCAAATTGATATTGGTTTTTAATAAAAACATCTAAAACATCAGCATTGAAGTGTATAGGGTTTGTTTTGTTATCGCCTTTAGTTATTATGTCAAAAGCTTCTTTGTGAGTCATAGCTTTTTTATAACTTCTTTTAGACCTTAAAGCATCGTATACATCTACTAAAGAAACAATAGCTGCTTCAATAGGTATTTGATTTCCACTTATTCCATAAGGATATCCTGAACCGTCATACTTTTCATGATGGTAAATAGCAATTTTTCTTGCAGTATCAAAATAAGGGTCATCTAGAATTTTATCTGCAAAAATTGTATGTTTTTTCATTAGCTCCCATTCTGAATCATTTAATTTTCCTGGTTTATTTAAAATTTCTCCAGGAATAAATATTTTTCCAATATCATGCAAAGGAGCAAAAGTCTTGATATTAAATATCA
>JBNJGY010000036.1:0-21576 GCA_051748045.1 Thermotogota bacterium | reverse complement strand
TATTCAGAACATTCTTGGCATAATCCAAAATAATTTACTTCTATTGATTCAACTTTCATTGAATTAACATGGTCAGGAAAATCTATATTTAAGTCTTCTTCTATATCTATAACTCTACCACAACTCCTGCATATAAAGTGAGAATGAGGTTTTGTATTTGCATCATATCTTGATCTATCTTTTGATTTAATTTCCTTGACAATTCCTGCAGATTGAAACATTTTTATAATGTTATAAACTGAAGTAAAAGATATATTCTTACCGTTTCTCGTTAAAGTAGTATGTATTTCATCAATAGATGGATGTTCCGTCGAGTTAAAAATCACTTCAGCCACTTTTAGTCTATTAGGAGTTACTTTAATGTTATAACCACCCAATATTTCCACTATTTTATCTTTACCATATACTTCTACCATATTATCCCTCCTCGTCAATTTTATTATAACACTAAAATTCATAAGCTATTCAAAAATTTACAATAATTAAAAGAAAATTAAATAAATTAACGATATATAAATAATATAATGAAAAATGTTCTATAAATTATATTTATTAAATTATATATATAATTTAAAAAGATTAAATAATAATATATTTAATAGTGTATCTTATAAAATAATAAATAATAATTTAATGAAAAATTATTTTATAAAATGATATAATAAAATGGAAGAATTTTTATCTATAGCCATTTTTGGGAGGGATTTCATGAACGAAATAAAAAGAATTGGAATTATAACAAGCGGTGGAGACGCTCCGGGGATGAACGCTGTTATAAGATCAGTCACAAGAACTGCAGTATCTGAAAATATTGAAGTATTTGCTTTTTATAGAGGATATGCAGGAATATTAGATAAAGAATATAAAAAGTTTTCATTTTCAGATGTTGGTGGAATTATGGAAAAAGGTGGAACTATTTTAAGAACCGCTAGAGTTCCAGAGTTTAAACTACCCGAAATAAGAAAGCAAGCAGCAGATAATTTAAAAGAATTAAATATCGATGCTTTAGTTGTAATTGGGGGTGAAGGTAGTTTAACAGGAGCAAAATTAATGTCAGAAGAAAATGACATTAAAGTTGTAGGAATTCCAGGATCTATTGATAATGATATATCGGGTACTGATATGTGTATTGGTGTTGATACATGTTTAAATACTTCTGTAGATTCAATACAAAAATTAAAAGATACAGCTTCTTCACATGAAAGAGCTTTTATAGTAGAAGTAATGGGAAGAGGATCAGGTTATATAGCCTTAATGTCAGCATTAGCAACAGGCGCAGAAGCTGCTATTATACCTGAAAACCCTGTTGATTATAAAGGCCTTGGTGAACGATTATGGGAAGAAAGAAAAAGAGGGAAAATAAATTCTATAGTAGTTGTAGCTGAAGGTGCTGCAAGCGCGTATACTGTTGCTAGACATTTAGAAAATAGAATTGGTTTTGAAACTAGAATAACTATATTAGGGCATATTCAAAGAGGTGGAGCTCCTTCAGCATTTGATAGAATATTAGCTTCAAGAATGGGATATGAAGCAATAAATGCTTTATTAGAAGGTGATTCCAATATTATGATAGCTTTAAATAGATCTAATATGGAAAGAGTATCAATAGAGAAAGTGTTATCTGAGAAAAAGTCATTAGATTTAAGTCTCATTAAATTAACCAATATACTTTCTTAAAGGAGTGGTTTCTCATGACAGAAAAGAAGACTAGAATTGTTTGTACTATAGGTCCTGCTACGGAAACAAAAGAAATGATGAAAAAACTCATAAATATAGGTATGAATGTAGCTAGATTAAATACATCACATGGTGATCCAAAAATTCATGGAAATAGAATAAATAGATTAAAAGAAGTGAGAAAAGATTTAAGAAAACCAATGGCTATATTGTTAGATTTAGAAGGACCTAAAATGAGAACTTCTACATTTAAAAATAAAGAAGTAGAATTAATAAATGGAAAAGAATTCACATTGACTTCAAGAGATGTTGAAGGAGATGAGAATATAGTTGGTTTAACTTATAAAGGTTTACCAGAAGATGTTGATAAAGGAGATATTATTTTAGTCAATGATGGAAAAGTCAAGCTTGAAGTATTATCCTCCAATGGTACAGATATAAGAACAAAAATCATCAATGGTGGAGTAATAACTGATAGAAGAGGAATTAATATTCCATCTGTAGATATTAGGCTTCCAGCATTAACTGAAAAAGATATAGAATATATAGAATACGCAGTTAAATGGGGTGTTGATTACTTAGCCCAATCGTTTGTAAGAAAACCTGAAGATATAAAACATACAAAAGAATTATTAGCTCAATATGGTGCTCCAGATATACCAATAATTGCAAAAATAGAAACACTTCAAGCTATTGATAACTTAGAAGCTATAATAGATGAAGCAGACGGAGTTATGGTTGCAAGAGGAGATTTAGGTGTTGAAGTTCCAGTACAAAAAGTTCCTCTTTTACAAAAAAGAATAATAGAAATAGCAAATGCACAATCTAAACCTGTTATCACTGCAACTCAAATGCTTGAAACAATGATTGAAAACCCTGTTCCAACTAGAGCTGAAGCAACTGATATCGCAAACGCAATATTAGATGGAACAGATGCGGTTATGTTATCTGCTGAAACATCGATAGGCGATTACCCTATTGAAGCAGTTAAAGTTATGGTAGATGTAGCTTTAGAAACTGAAAATTATATTGAAGATTATTCATCAAAATTTGAACAGTTTGTTGATTCTGGTGGAGATCCTGCTACAAATGCAATTTCAAGGGCAGCTGTTGATACAGCTAATGAATTAGGATTGTCAACTATAATTGCAACAACTTATAGTGGCTATACTGCGAGAGCATTATCTAGATTTAGAAGAGATATAAATATAATCGCTGCCAGTCCTAGAGAAGAAACATTTAATAGAATGGCTTTAGTTTGGGGTGTAACTCCAGTAATAATGACACGATTTGTAGACACAGATTCAATGCTTGACAATGTATCAAATATAGTAAAATCATTAGGGATATGTAAAAAAGGTGATGAAATAATTGTTACTGCTGGAATACCGTATGGCTTTTCAGGAACAACAAATTTATTAAAAGTTCATAAAGTTTAATAGGCGTGGTTGTTACCACGCTTTTTATTATTCTCACAATATGATAAAATAATTTAGAGGTGATAATAATGAAATTAGATGATTTAACTCCAAAAATGATTGTTAAAGAATTGGATAAGTATATTATAGGACAAAATGATGCAAAGAAAAAAGTCTCTATAGCTTTGAGAAATAGAATTAGAAGACTAAAATTAGATGATGAATTAAAAAAAGATGTTATCCCAAAAAATATTTTAATGATGGGACCAACTGGTGTAGGTAAAACTGAAATTGCAAGAAGATTAGCGGAAATAGCGAGTGCTCCTTTCGTAAAATTTGAAGCTACTAGATTCACAGAAGTAGGTTACGTAGGTAAAAATGTAGAAACTATGGTAAAAGAATTAGTAGATGTATCAATAAATTTAGTAAAAAAAGAAATGATGGAAGAAGTTGAAGATCAAGCAGAAGTTATGGTTGAAGAAAGAATTCTAGATGCATTAGTTCCTAGTAAAAAGAAAAATCAAAATAAACAACCTTTAATGGATATGCTTAACATGTTTGGACAGAACAATCAATATGTTAATAATAATTATGAAAAAAAAGACACAGATGATGATCAAATTAAAGATAGAAAAGCTGAAGTAAGAGATAAATTAAAAAATGGCGAATTAGAAGACATCGAGGTTGAAATTGAAATAGAAGAAGACCAAAAACCAATGTTTGGAGGAATGGGTCAAGAATTTGAAGATATGGGTTTACAATTAGGAGAAATGTTTTCAAATATGATGCCTAAAAAAACAAATAAAAGAAAAATGAAAATTTCAAATGCAAGAAAAGCTTTATTACCAATAGAAGCTGAAAAACTTATTGACCAAGATAAATTACAACAAGAAGGTATAGAAAGAGCTCAAAATAGAGGGATAATATTTCTAGATGAAATTGATAAAATAACTGATAGTAATGAAAAACAATCAGGTGCAGGTGTTTCGAGAGAAGGTGTGCAAAGAGATTTATTACCTATTGTAGAAGGAACTAATGTTATGACTAAATATGGCCCTGTTAAAACAGATTATATTTTATTCATTGCTGCAGGAGCTTTTCATACATCAAAACCTTCTGATTTAGTTCCCGAGCTTCAGGGAAGATTTCCTGTCAGAGTTGAACTAAATGATTTAACAGAAGAAGACTTTAAATCTATATTAATCAAACCACAAAATGCAATTATAAAACAGTATGTGGAATTATTGAAAACAGATGGCGTTACTATAGAATTTTCAGATGATGGTATAAATTCATTAGCTCATGTTGCATTTGAATTAAATGAAAAAATTGAAAATATTGGAGCAAGAAGATTGTATACAGTTGTCGAAAGAGTATTAGAAGAAGTCTCATATGAAGCACCAGCTTCAACTGAATATTCTTTAAATATCGATTCAAAATATGTAAAAAATAGATTAGATGAAGTAGTTGGAGATGAAAATTTAAGAGAATACATACTATAATTCTCTGGAGGTAATTTTTTATGATAAAACAAAATAGAGTATTGATAATAGAAGAAGATGAATCAATAATAAGATTGTACAAAAGAATGGTTCAGAATAATAGTAAAGATCAAATTTATATAAAAGTTTTAAATGATTCCGAAAGTATAAATAAATTTATTGAAGAATTTGATATTAACGAAAAAGAAAAATATTCTCTAATATTATCAGAAATAGAAATAAAAGGTTCTGATATAACAAATAAATTAGAGAAAATAAAATTATTACTTAGAAATACACATCTTTATATAATAAGTAATAATATAACAATACAAAGACTAAAAAGTTGTTTGAAGTTTGGTGCTGATGATTGGATTGAAAAGCCTGTAACTAATGAAGAGTTTGAAAAAATAATGTATAATTCTTTGTTTAAAGGTTATTATTATGAGAAAAGAATTGAAGATTTAAAAAATAAAATTATAAATTTAAATATTAATAAAAAAATAGATTATTATAAAGTGAAAAATCAAATTTTAAATTTATTATGGGAGTTTCCTTCAAATCCAATTGGTCATTATTTATTAGCAGATTTGTATAACAGAACAGAAAAAAAGATTTTAGCTAAAAAACATTATAATGCTGCTAATGAGTTGGAAAGTGAAGATTGAAGAGGAGAATCAAAATGTTTTCTAAAACTAAAAATATAAAATTCATAGTCATTATTGGATGTGGAAGATTAGGGTCAGAATTGGCTCTTAAATTTTCAAAAACTCATAATGTAGTTGTTATAGATAAAAACGAAGAATCTTTCTATAGATTAAGTAATAGAAATTTCACCGGTTTTACTCATACTATTGATACAACAGATATAGAGGCTTTAAATAAAATGAAATTAGATAAAGCTGATTTAGTATATATAGTTACTCCAGATGATAATCTTAATTTCATGCTAGCCTATGGAATAAAGATGATGAAATATGAAATTAAACTAATAGCTAGAGTTAATGATCCAGTTAAAAAAGATATATTTAAAAAAGCTGGAGTAAGCCTTTTTTGTCCCATAGAAAACTCTGTTAATGATTTAGTTGAAGAATTTGAAAATTTTGAAGGGAATGGTAAATAATGTCTAGGAAATTATTTTATATATTTGAAGGTAAAAATTTGGCATTTTCTTTGACTAAAAAATTATTATTATTAGGAAATGAAGTATTTTATATTTCCAATGATGAAAAAAATATAAAAATTCTCGATGGATTAAAAGCTTATCACAAATCACTTGAATTAATTCAAAATGACCCAACTGATATAAACTGGATAAAAAATCTGGATATGTCAAAAAAAGTAGGCGCTGTGATAGTTATTTCCGAAGATGACGCTTTGAACTTTGTAATAACGTGGCTATTAAGACAATTTTATGAAGATGTTAGAATTATGGCATTGGTTAATTTTCCTGAAAATGAATTTATGTTTAAAAGTATTAATGTTAGTACTTTAACTCCTATTTCATGGATGGAAAAATTAATTGAGGCTTCTTTAAATTATGAAGATTTAACAGATTTTTTTAATCCTTA
Source organism: Thermotogota bacterium (assembly GCA_051748045.1). Lineage (GTDB taxonomy): Bacteria > Thermotogota > Thermotogae > Petrotogales > Petrotogaceae > Geotoga. The sequence goes on along the minus strand of JBNJGY010000036.1, from coordinate 15,429 downwards.
TGTTGATAAATTATCTATACTAGAATTACCAATTTATGAGGGAGATAAATCTTGTAATAAAAAATTGAAAGATATACAATTACCAAAAAATACGATAATTGGAGTTCAAATAAAATCAGATGGAACTATATTCGTTCCACAAGGAAATAGTGAGATAAAACATGAAGATAAATTGATTATTTTCTCACTAAAAGAAGAAGTCCAAGCTACAAAAGAAGCTTTAAAGTAGGAGCTGATTCAATGCCTAATTATTTATTTTTTTTAAAATCTAGATATAAAAGTATTTTTAGAGCTACAGGAGATGTTTTACTAGCTTTATCTATTCTAATATTATCTATGAGTTTATTAACATTATTGATGAAAGAGTTTAGTATGTTTTTACCTTTTTTTTCTACATCTATTATAGGGTTTGGTATAAGCATTACAATGAAAATAATTACAAGAAAAGATAAATATGATTTTTTAAATATACAAGATGCTGTTATGATAATTTTTTTAGTTTGGACTTTATCTATATTTATTTCTTCTTTGCCATTTATGTTTTCGGGATTATTAAATTTTACCCAAGCTATTTTTGAATCAACTTCTGGTTGGACTACAACAGGTCTTTCTATGTTTTTAGATGTTGAATCCTTACCAAAAATTATACTTTTGTGGCGATCAATTATTCAATATATTGGTGGAGCTGGGTTCGCTTTAATAATGGTTGTTACTGCTGGTGCAATGGGTGCTGGTTTGTACCAGGCTGAAGGTAGAACAGATAATTTAGTTCCAAATTTGAAAGATTCAACTAAATTAATAGGGACAATATATATTTCTTGGGCTATTGCAGGTATTTTAGCAATTTATTTCTTAACTGATTTGAACTTTTTTGATTCTCTAAATCATACATTTACTGCTTTAGCGACTGGTGGATTTTCAACTAATAATGCTAGTGTTGGTGGATTTGATAATGTTTCTCTTGAATTAATTATAATGGTTTTAATGATTATGGGAGGTACAGGATTTGGTGTTCATTATGCAGGAATATTATTAATAAAGAATAGTTTTAGAACACTAACAGATTTAAAAAATAAAACCATAGATCATCTTGAATTTAAAGATAGAATTAAAAGAGAGCCTTTTTTTAAAAATCCAGAACCTAAAACTATGTTCTATATTCTTATAGTAGCTTTTGTTTTCGTTACAATATTTTCAACAGTTCAAATCTTTGATGGATGGGAATCGTTGAGACATTCTGCATTTCAAGTTATATCTTCTTTAACTGGAACAGGATTTGCTTCTACTACTCTAGTTAATTGGAATGCGTTTGGGGTATTCTTCTTAACAATTTTAATGATTCTTGGTGGTATGATGGATTCAACCTCTGGGGGTTTAAAATTATATAGAGTATATGTTGCTTTAAAAATGATTATTATTGAAATACAATCATATTTTAAACCTCAAGGAGTTAAATTTCATTTTGAAGTTTATAAAGGAGTCTCTAAAAAAGAGGTTGGATTAGAAACATTAAAAAATATATTATCAATTTTTACATTATATTTTATAGTATACTTTATAGGTGTTTTTGTTTTTGTTTCACATGGATATGACCTTCAAGACTCTTTGTTTGAATATGCTTCCGCTTTATCAGCAGTCGGATTATCTGTTGGTATTACAGGTCCCGAAGCTCCTTTAGGAGTATTATGGATAGAAATATTTGGAATGTATTTAGGAAGATTAGAATTTTATGCTATTATTTACGCAGTAATGAAACTTTTTAAAGATATGAAAGATATAATAAAATGGGAGCGTTAAGCTCCCATTTTATTATCTTATAGTCATATTTGATTTTAATTTTTCATTTTGTATTTTCTTCTTGTATTTAGCTCCAAAGTAATTAACTCCCCATACTCCCATTATAATTAAAATCATTCCTACAATATAATACCAATATAGTTCTTCTCCTCTAAAGAAAAAACCTGCGAGAACTGTTATAACAGTTGTTAAATTTGCAAATATAGAAGATTCTACAGCAGTTACTTTAGATAACATATAATTAATTAAAAAGAAAGTAACAGTTGAGGATAAAATTCCTAAATATAATGCTGAAGTTAATACTTCAGGAATTAAAAAATTTGAGTAGTTTATTTCAAAGCTAACTAAATAAATAAAGTTAAAAATAATAGCCCCACTAATCATCATAAAAAAGGTTATTTCTGAAGGTTTAAAATTTACTGATAAATGTCTAGATTGAATATTAAATAATGAAGCACAAATAACTGCTAAAAACATTAAAAAATCACCTAAAAAATTTCCTTTTAAAGAATTTACACCCATAATTAAAAAAACACCAGTTAAAGATAAAAATATAAAAACATATTGAATTTTTAGGGTTTTTTCTTTTAAAATAAAATGAGATAAAAGAGCAACAAATATTGGAATAGTGGAAATAATGATACCTGATTCAGAAACTGGAATTAATCTGACTCCATAATTCTCAAAAATAAAATATAAACCAGGTTGAAATATTATTAAGGGTAAAAGTTTGTAATATGGTTTTTTTCTAATTTTAATTATTCCAAAAATTAAGAGCAAAAACATAGAAACTGAACTAACTAAAAATCTAAAAGATAAAAATTCTATAGGTGAAACAAAATCTAAAGCATTTTTTGTAAAGAGAAATGATAATCCAAAAATGAAGGACATTCCTAATCCAGCAGATATAACTTTAATCCTATCAATATTTAAATCCATATAATACCTCCAAAAAATAGTTTTCATAAAATTATATCATAATATAATTCATATAGCAAAGTAAATAATAACAATACTTGAACGACTATTTATTATCATTTAAATCAAATTTGTAAGAAATATTGTGGTTGTATAGTTTTTCTTTCTTTAATATATAATTATCAAAAGAATTATTAATAAAATCAGGATAATATTGAGGTTCTAAGCATAGACCACATCTTTCTACTGAAAAGTTGTTATAATATTTTTCAGGTATAAAGTTACCAGAATAAAATATTAAAGATGGTAAATCTGTTTTTAAAGACATTTTAATTTTGCTATTTTCAGAGGTCAAAACCACATTTTCTTTCGAATTTCTAAGTATATATGGATGATCAAATCCTTTTTGATTTTTTAATATTTCATCGTTGATATTTTTTGATATATTTTTAAATGTTTTAAAATTGAAAGTATTATTTATTTTACTTATTTTACCTGTAGGTATAGAAAATTTATCTATGTCCATCAAGAAATCAGAATTTATTTGAAGTTTATGATTTAAAATGTTTTCATTGATATTTCCATTTAAATTGAAATAATTATGATAAGTTGGATTAAAAATTGTATCTTTATCAGAGATTCCTTTTATATTTATTTTTAAATAATTATTAATCAATTCATAAGTTATAAAGACATTTAAATTGCCTGGAAATAAATCCTCCATATTATTAATTTTTAAAGATAGTTCTAACTTTTTATTTGATATTTCCTTATAATCAAAAATATATTTATTAAAACAATTACTTCCACTATGTAAATTATTAGTTTTATCATTTTTATCCAATTTATAAATTTTACCATTCAAGTTAAATGAAGAATTTTTAATTCTACCCGCATTTCTTCCAATAAAACATCCTGTATATAAATAATCATTTATATAACTTTCCAAATTGTTGAATCCTAACACTATATTTTTTTTATTAAAAATAATACTTTTAATAATTGCTCCATAATTTAATATTTCGACTTTCAAGAATTCATTCTTTAATTCAAAAACAAAAATATCCTTATTATTTACTCTACCAAATAATGTTTTCATAATACCAACTCCTTATTCAATACTTGAACGACTATATTTTATCATATTAAAATATTTTTTCAATAAGTTATATTCTAAAAAAAAAAAGAAGCAGATCAACTCTGCTTCAATTTTACTATAAATTTGCTTCCAATCATCCATTTCGATTCGTAATTTATTTTATAATTTGCTATTTCACAAAAATATTTGACTACTGATAGTCCCAATCCTGATCCTTTTGCATATTTTGGTGATTCATTACCTCTAAAAAATCTTTCAAAAATTCTATTTTTTTCTTCTTCTCTAATCCCTATACCAGAATCTTCAACTATCATTTGATGTTCATCAATTATTACTTTAATTTCTGATTTTTCATATGAATATTTAACAGCGTTTGAAATTAAATTTCGTAAAATTGTATATATTATAAATTTGTCTCCATTTAAGTATTCTGCGTCGCATTGTATAGTTATATCTACTTTTTTGTTTTTTATCTTTAAATTTAAATCATTTAATACCTCATATAATAATTTTTCAGGATCCAATATTTCTGGTTTAATTATATAATTTCCTAATTGAGCCATAGATAACATTGTAAGCTGAGAAATTATATTTTCAATTTTTTCAATTGAATTTGATATCTTTGAAACGTATACTTTGAACTTTTCATCTTCTAAAAAATCATTTAAAATGTGAGTATTTCCTTTAGCTACTGATAAAGGAGTTCGTAGTTCATGTGATAATGAAGAGATGAAATCTGATTTTACTTTATTTAATAATTGTATTTCAGTTCTATCTTCGATTATAAGAATATTTTGATCAGCTTTGTAATCTATTTTGCAATATTTAGAATTTCCAGAAAGAAAATATATATTTGTTTTAATAGAATAATCTTTATTCTTTAATATTTTTTTTACTAATGTATCTATATCTTCATAAGTTAAAATGTTCAATAAATCTTTTTCAACTTCAAAACCCCATTTTTTAGCTTGTAAATTGGATTTTTTTATTTTTGTTCCTTCTAGATATACAATTGCATCTTTTACAGTATCAAAAATTCTAAACAAATCATTAGTCATATAATCATCCTTTATTTAATAAATCTGCATCAGGATTAAATTTGTATCCAACACCTCGTATAGTTTTTATCCAATTTTTACCTATCTTAGATCTAATCATAGAAACATGAACATCTATAACTCTATCTGTAATGAAATTATCATCAAACCATATTTTTGAAATTATATCATCTCTTGTATAAATCCTTTCAGTTTTTCTAGCTAATAAATATAATATTTCAAATTCTTTAGAAGTGAAATCTATTATTTTATCTTTATATTTTACAGAGTAATTATTTGGGTATATTTCTAAATCTCCATATTTTATTATTTCATTATCATTTTTAAGTCTTTTTAATAATGCTCTAACTCTTACAACAACTTCTTTTGGATTGAATGGTTTAGTGATGTAATCATCTGAACCGGATTCTATTCCCCATATTTTATCTCTATCTGTGTTTTTCGCAGATATTATAATTATTCCCATTTCCCGATTCATCATTCTTATTCGAGGTAATTCATCTACAGAATCTCCGTCAGGTAACATTATATCAAGAAGCATTATATCTATTGATTTTTCTTGATTTAAAATATTTCTCATTTGCTGTAAAGATTCAGCTTCTAAAATATGATATTTTTCAATTTCCAAATATGTCTTAAGAATATCTCTTATATCAGGATCATCTTCTACAATTAATATTGTGGGCATAATTATAGCCTCCTATACTGACAATTAATCATAAAAATTCATCAATTTCTTTTGATGTTTCAATGTATACAGTTTCTTCACAAAGATTAGTCGCATGATCAGCTATTCTTTCTATATCTCTTGCTATAAGTATATATGGTACTATTAAATCTTTGTCAAAATCTTTTTGCTCAATTTTTTTTATTGCATCTTCTCTGATTTCATTTTCAATTCTATCTATTTCATTATCAGTTTTCCATGTTTTTACTGCTAAATTTATATCTTTTTCACCAAATGCTTTAAAGGCATCTTTCATCATTTGTAAAGCTATACCAAACATATTTTTAATATCTTTGTTCATTATAGACTTTAAATTTTTATCTGTATAATTTTTTGATTTTTTTGCAATATTACAAGATAAATCTCCAATTCTTTCAAGATTGTTGGAAAATTTAATCATAGTCATAGAATATCTTAATTCTCTTGCAAGAGGATTATATCTTGCAATTATTTGATAAACTGAATCTTCTATTTTTCTATTTATATCGTCAATTTTATCATCTAAATCCAAAACCCTATTTGCAAGTTCAACACTAGAGTCTTCTAAAGACTTTATTGACATCTCAAATGATTCGAGTACTAAAGATAATAACTTAGATATATCTGCTTTCAATATCAACATTTCATTCTCTAAATGATGTATAGAATCCATATTATTTCCCTCCTATTAACCAATTCTACCGTTTAAATAATCTTCTGTTAATTGAACTTGTGGAGCTTTTACCATTTCTGAGGTTAATCCAGTCTCTATTAATTCACCTTGAAACATGAAATACATATAATCCGATATTCTTACAGCTTGAGCTAAATTATGTGTCACTATAATTATAGTATATTTTTCGGATAATTCTTCAATTAATCTTTCTATTTTTTGTGTAGCTATTGGGTCAAGAGCTGAAGTAGGCTCATCTAATAATATTACTTCTGGATCAACAGCTAAAGCTCTTGCGATACATAATCTTTGTTGTTGTCCTCCTGATAAAGAATAAGCTGATTTATCTAATTCATCTTTTACTTCATCCCACAAAGCAGCATCTTTTAAAGATTTTTCTACTACTTGTTCTAATTTATTTTTATTTTTTATTCCATGAATTTTTAAACCAAAAGCAACGTTATCGAAAATACTCATCGGAAAAGGAACTGGTTTTTGAAAAACCATTCCTACCTTTTTCCTAAAAACTGTTAAATCTAAATCTTTTTCATAAATATTTTTTTCACCAAAATACATATCTCCATTAACTTTATATACAGGTATTTCATCATTCATTCTATTTATACTTCTTAATAATGTTGATTTACCACAACCGCTTGGTCCTATAATTGCCGATATTTTATTTTTATAAAATTTTAAATTTATATTCTTTAAAGCCTGTTTTTCATCATACCATCCGTTAAAATCTTTTGTTTGTATTATAATATTTTTATCCATTTGACTTCCTCCTAATTGCAAAAGCTATCGAATAAATTCCTATAATTAAAAGTAATAAAAATGCTGAAGATCCTTTAGCCATCCATTGTGCGTCTCTACCATAAGCTACAGCTATATAATATATATGAGTAGGTAATGTCATTACAGGTTGCATTATACTATTTGGGAAATATGTGGAAAAAAATACTGCCCCTGTTAAAAGCACTGGTGCTGTTTCTCCAATAACTCTTCCCATTCCTATAAGTATAGCTGTTACAATTCTATTTTTTGCAGCAGGAACTAATATTTTGTATATAACTTCTGTCTTTTTAGCTCCAAGAGCGTATGCTGACTCTCTTAAAGTTCCTGGAAGTGAAGATATAGCTTCTTTTACTGATGAAGCAATAATTGGTAATGTCATCACAGATAAGGTTAAACTCCCAGATAATATAGATGTCTTAAATCCTAGAGTTACAGAAAATAAAGCTAATCCAAATAACCCATAAACTATAGAAGGAACTCCTGATAATGATGTGATAGAAGTATCCAAAATTCTAGACAATCTAGTGTTCCTTCCATATTCTGATAAAAAGATTCCAGTTAATAACCCTATTGGTACTGCAAATAAAAGGGTTAGACCAATCATGATCAAACTACCTAAAATAGCGGGCCAAATTCCTCCTTCGGTCATACCATTAGAAGGATATTTTGTGAAAAAATCTATACTAAAATATTGAACACCTTCTATTATAATAGTTGCAAAAATTCCAATTATAATTAAAAAAATAGAATATGAAATAACTCTAAATATTGTAGAAATAATTATATCTTTCTTCAATGAGACCATCTCCTCGTTAACTTTCTAGATAATAAAGTTAAAGAAAAGGAAATTATTAATAATATTAATCCAGCCACAAATAATGCTGAATAATGTATACTACCTAGTTCAACTTCTCCCATTTCTCCTGCAATGGTTGCAGTTAAAGGTCTAACAGGATCAAAGATGGACTTAGGAATAAGATTAGCTCCTCCAGCTACCATAAGCACAACCATTGTTTCCCCAATAACTCTATTAACTGTTAATATAATTGAATTAAAAATACCAGATATTGAAGCCCTTGAAACTACTTTAAATCCTGCTGTAAATCTAGTTGATCCTAGAGCTAAAGCCCCTTCTTTTAAACTCTTATCAGCTGAATCTAATGCTTCTTGCATCAATGATGCTGTATAGGGAAGTGAAAGAATGGATAATCCGACAGCCCCTAAAAATAAATTTTCTGCATTCCATATATTAAACTCATACATTACAGGAGAGATGTATATAATTAAAAAAGTACCAACTATTACAGAGGGTACACCAGATAATAAATCAATTGCAGATTTTATAATATTTTTTTCATGATATTTTGCATAATCATACATAAAAAAAGCTATAACATAACCTAAAGGTAAAACTATAGCTGATGCTAATAATGTAATTAAAACTGAAGCAACTATCTGAGCTATCATACCATATTCTGCATCTTCATAAGTAGGATACCAATTCGCACTTGAAAAAATCTCAGCTCCGACTTCTGTCAGAGCTGGGATTGCTGCATTTATTATAAAATAGAATAATCCTGCAAGTACGAATATCCCCACTGTTGCTACTATTGTTATAAGATATTTATTAAATGAATTTTTATATTCTCTTTTAGTCATTTATTTTCACTCCTTGAGGATATTTCAAATATATTTCTCGTTTCAGAACTAATTATTTTCCATAAGCAGCTACATAACCTGCTTTTTCAACCATTTCCTGACCTTTTTTAGATAAACCAAAGTTTACATATTCTTTTACATTTCCTGTTATGTATCCATCAGTTACATCAACAAACATGAATAATGGTCTTGATATTGGATAAACTGAATTTAATATATTATAAGCTGTAGGTTGTTCATTTTCAACAGTTAATAATTTAACTGAATCATCTACATAACCAACACCAGCATAAGCTATTGCGTAAGGGTTTTTTGAAACTTGATTTATTTCAAATTGTGTTGAAGGCCCCATTTTTACTGTAGGATCCATTTTTTCTCCAGATAAAGCTATTTTAGTGAATGTTTCATATGTTCCAGAAGCTGTATCTCTTGAATATTTAATTATAGGTCTGTTAGGTAAATTAGAATTTAATTGATTCCATGTTTTAATTTTTCCTGTGTATATAGATTTGAGTTGGTCTAAAGTAATATTATCAATACCTAAATCTTTATTTACAACAATTGCAATACCATCATATCCAACAACTATTGGCATGAAAAAATTACCTTTTTCATTCATCTTTTCAATTTCTGAACTTTTCATAAATCTTGAAGCATTTGCTACATCTGTTGTTCCATTTAATAAAGCTGCTATACCTGTAGAAGAACCAGCACCTTCTAAAGTGATATTTAACTCTGGATTTGTTTCTTTTAATTCTTCAATCCACAATTGTGCAACTGGAAAAACTGTGTTTGACCCTTTGATTACCAATGTTTCAGAGAATGATACAACAAATAATGTTACTACTAATAAACTTAACAGAAACTTTTTCATTCATAAAACCTCCTAAGATGATGTTTTTGTAGTTGTCTTACTTAAACTTTCACTCTTATAATAAATTTTATATATTTGGTTTATATTAATAATTATTAAGAAATATTAAGAGGTATAATTTTATATCTATCTTACTAAAAGATGCTATGATATAATTTAAATAAGAACAAAAGAATACTTGGAGTGATTTAATGAAAAATGTTAAAGATTATGTGAAAGAATTAGAAACTATAATAGGGCATAAATTAAACAGAAAAGATAAAGATAGATTATATAGAGCTTATGAATTTGGTAAACAAGCTCATGAAGGTCAAATGAGGGACTCAGGTGATCCTTTTTTTGAACATCCAAAAGAGGTTGCTTTAATATTAGCTGGATTTAGAATGGATATTGATACGATAATAGCTGGATTACTACATGATACTGTTGAAGATTGTGATGTACCAATTGAAAAAGTAGAAAAGGAATTTGGTCAAGATGTAGCTAGAATAGTTAACGGGGTTACAAAAATTAGTAATTTAAAATTAAATGAAAGGCTTTCAAGAAGCGATATGAAATCTATTGAGAAAGTTGAAACTATAAGAAAAATGCTTCTTGCTATGTCTACTGATATTAGAGTTATTGTTGTAAAATTGTCTGATAGGCTTCATAATATGAGAACCTTAGATTGGGTAAAAAGAGATAAACAAATAATAAAATCTCAAGAAACTCTTAAAATCTATGCTCCAATTGCCCATAGATTAGGTATTAATAAAATTAAAGCTGAATTTGAAGATTTATCTTTTAAATATTTACATCCTGATATTTATAGTGATTTAAATCAGAAATTAAAGACAAAATTATCAAATAGACAAAAAAGCATTGACGAATACGCTGAGACAGTAAAAAATGAATTAAAAAAACATAGAATAAAAGTAGATGTTTCTGGAAGATCTAAGCATTTATACAGTATTTGGAATAAAATGCTTAATAAAGGGAAAACATTCGATGATATATATGACATTATTGCTTTAAGAATAATTACCGAAAACCAAAATCAATGTTATGCTTCTTTAGGTATTGTACATTCTATGTGGTCTCCTATGCCAGGTAGAATTAAAGATTATATAGCTACTCCAAAATTCAATGGATATAAATCTTTACATACAACAGTCATAACAAATAAAGGTGAGCCATTAGAAATCCAAATTAGAGATTGGAATATGCATGAAGAAGCTGAATTTGGATTAGCTGCTCATTGGGCTTATAAACAAGGGGTAAGTTCTCAAAAAGTTAAATTTTTAAAAAATCTAATGGAATTACATAAAGATATTGCTCAAAGTGCATTTGATATAAAAGATATAGAGACAAATTTATTATCTAAAGAAATCTTTGTTTTCACACCACAAGGTGAGATAATACATTTACCTAAAGGAGCTACTCCTATAGATTTCGCTTATGCCATTCATACTGATATTGGAAATCATTTCGCAGGAGCTAAGATTAATGGAAGAATAGTCCCTATATCTTATGAACTTCAAAATTCTGATGTAGTTGAAATTATTGTAAATAGAAATTTCAATGGTCCGAGTATTGATTGGTTAAAACATGCAAAATCTCCTAGAACTGCAAGTAAAATAAAAAGATATTATAGACAAAAAAATGAAAAAATTCTTATAGATAGAGGAAAAGATAAATTTAGAGAGTTATCTAAAAAACTTAATATATCTATCGATGATATGTTAAGCAAATTGAAAGAAAATGCTTTTTTTATTAAATATAATATTAAAAATGAAGAAGATTTATTTATAAAAATAGAGCTTGAAGATATCAGCCTTCAAACAATTAGATCTTTTTTCATTGAAGATGAGGAAGAAGAAATTAAAGAACCAAAAATTTCAAGAACAAAATCTTCTTCTAAGCCTTCTGTTATTGTTGATGGAGTAGAAGGAGTCGATACTCATTTTGCTAAATGTTGTACACCAGTACCTGGTGATGATATAATAGGAATAATTGGAAGAAGAGGAATAGGAATACATAGAACAAATTGTAAAAATATTAGAGGGGTTAAAGAAGATAAAAAACTAAATGTAGAATGGACAAACTCAGAAGAAAACTCAAGTTTTGTAGCAATATTATCTATAGATATGGAAAGCAAAGATGTTATGAATTTTGTTAGAGATGTTTTGAAAATAGAAAAAGGCTATATAGAAAAATTTGAAATCATAAAACAATCTGATATTTTAACAACAAAGATAAGGGTGAAAGTGAGTAATATAGAACATTTAATTAGAATAACTCATAAAATACAAGACATTAAAGGTATTTATGGTGTAAGGAGGATGTAATTTGAGAGCGGTTATTCAAAGAGTTATAAAATCAAAAGTTACTGTGGAAAATAAAATTAATGGAGAAATCAATAAAGGTTTTATGGTTTTATTAGGAATAGGTGAAAATGATACAGATAAAGATATTGAATGGATTGCTAATAAAATAATAAATTTAAGAGTTTTTGAAGATTCAAATGATAAAATGAATTTAAGCCTTTTAGATGTTAAAGGCGAATTATTAATTGTACCTCAATTTACTCTTTATGGAGATTGTAGAAAAGGAAGAAGACCTTCTTTTGGGACCTCAGCCAATCCAGAAAAAGGTGAAAAATATTTTCAAAAATTTATTTCTTATATAACAAATAAATATAATATAAACGTACAAACAGGAAAGTTTCAAAGCCATATGATTGTAGATATTCAAAATGATGGCCCTGTGACTTTACTTTTAGATTCAGAAAAAACTTTTTAGGGGGTGTTTTTATGAAAGAAATTGAAATCACAGTTTTTGTTTATAGTGAAGATCCATTTGACGCACATATTTCTGAAGAAGGTGCTGAATATGGAGTTAACCAAACAAATGTACACAAAATATTTACAGGTTATGAAAAACCACCTAAAGGAACTGTAGTAAAATTCAAGATGCCAGATGGCGAAAAGAAGTATGTTAGACATTAAATTTAAAAGCAGAGCTTAAGCTCTGCTTTTATTATTTGAAAGTATTATATTCAATTTCATCAATAATGGTGTACACATCCATGGGTGAAATATCTTTCATTTCAGTTTTCAGTCCGAAAAATGCTTTTCTGAAATTCTCATTTGAATTACCAGTTCTAATCTCATTGGAACATTCAATAAGAGCAGATAATAAGTCTGCTGTTCTTACAAACCTCCCGTAATCTCCTTTGAATGGATCTATTATTAAAGGTAATATATCGTTTACTACATTTTTAACATGTTTGTTTTTTGCAGCCCAGTTTAATACATAATCTTTTTCAATTTCTGTAATTATGCCATCTAACTTTTGAACTTTTCTTTTTGTTGGGCTTATAACATCTCCAGTGAAGGCCTCCGGTAAATCATGAAACAATGAGGCTGTAATTATTTTAAATAATAATTCTTTATCAACATTTTGGGATATAGAAAGAATATAGGATGTAAACATCACATAATATGAGTGCGCTGAGACAGAACTATTTATATTTCTATGTAGTTTGTTCCATCTTTTAAGATGAGTTAATTTAATTATTATATCAAACAAAGATTGATTATAATTTTCAATCTTTTCTTTTAACTCTATATTCAAGTTTAGATTATGAAGAGATTTTTCATTTTCTATATCAGGATCTTCATAGAATTCCGAAAAAACTCTTTTATTTATTTTTATTTCATTCCTAGCAGTTATTAGTCTAAGATATTTTTCTGTTTTTAAAAGATTATCATTTAATTCATATTCATTTGTGATACTTTTTTGAATGTTTTTATCTTTGATAAATTCTTTTAATTCTTCTTTTGAAATATCTAGTACTTGATTCCATACATTTGAGTCTTTCTCTATTATTTTTTTCTTTGTATTTAAGGGAATATCAGACAAAATAATTTTAGGTATATTTTCTACTATTTTATTATGCATTAACTTTAGTAAATCATTCCTATCTTCTTCATAAAAAGTAAAAAAACCAAGCATGGCATTTGAAAATGAACTATCTGCTTCATTGAATCTTACAATTGCAGGTAAATTACTCCACCTATAAATAGTAAATAGATCCGACATTTTAACAAAAAATTTCCCTAACCCCATATAATCAACCTCCTTGCATTTAATGAAATTATAATATAATATTTGAAAATAATCAATTAAAAATCATTATTAATGAATATTATGGTGTTTGTATTTTTTTTAAAAATATATTATATTATAAAGAGACTATTAGGGGGTAATCTATATGAAAAAATATATTGGTTCGATTGATCAAGGTACAACAAGTTCAAGGTTCATAATTTTTGACAATAATGCAAATATTATTTCAAAAGATCAACTAGAACATGAACAAATTTATCCTAAATCAGGATGGGTTGAGCATGACCCAATTGAAATATGGGAAAAAACTCAGAAAGTTATTATTGGAGGAATTTCTAAATCAGGAATATTCCCAAATGATTTAGAAACTGTTGGTATTACAAATCAGAGAGAAACAACAATAGTTTGGAACAAACATACAGGAAAGCCTTATTATAATGCAATCGTTTGGCAAGATGTAAGAACAAAAGAAATTTGTAAAAAAATATCAGAAAAACATGGAGATATTATAAATAAAAAAACTGGATTGAAAGTTAACACTTATTTTTCTGCTAGTAAAATAAAATGGATATTAGACAATGTTAAAGGCGTCAGAAAAGATGCAGAGAAGGGTGACGCTATATTTGGTACAATTGACACTTGGATTCTTTGGAACCTTACAGGAGGAGTAAGAGCTGGTAAACATATAACAGAACCTTCTAATGCTTCTAGAACTTTATTAATGAATATTGAGACTCTTAATTGGGATGAAGAATTATTAGATATTTTTGATATCCCTAAACAAATGCTACCAAAAATAAAATCTTCTTCAGAGGTTTATGGTAAATGTAAAGGTATTTTAGAAGGTATTCCCATAGGTGGGATGCTTGGTGACCAACAATCTGCTCTTTTTGGTCAAACATGTTTTGAAAAAGGAGATGCAAAAAATACATATGGTACTGGATGTTTTTTATTAACTAATACAGGTAACGAAAAAATATTATCAGAAAATGGATTATTGACAACTGTAGCCTATAAAATTGGTGATCAAAAAGTTAAATATGCTTTAGAAGGTTCTATTGCAATAGCAGGAGCTTTGGTTCAATGGTTAAGGGACAACTTAGGAATAATAGAAAAATCATCTCAAATTGAAGAACTAGCCAATAAAGTAGAAAACAATTCAGGAGTTTTTTTTGTTCCAGCTTTTAGTGGCCTTTTTGCTCCTTATTGGGAAGATACTGCAAGAGGTACTATTGTAGGTATGACAAGATATACAAATAAAAATCATATAGCAAGAGCTGCATTAGAATCTACAGCTTATCAGACAAAAGATGTTTTGGAAGTAATGGAAAAAGAAACTGGAGTAAAAATTAAAGAATTAAAAGTAGATGGTGGAATGGTTGTAAATGACTTATTAATGCAATTTCAATCTGATATTTTAAATATACCAGTCATAAAACCAAAAGTAACAGAAACTACTGCTTTGGGAGCTGCTTATGCAGCTGGGCTTGCAGTTAAATTATGGAAAAGTACGGATGAACTTAAAAAACATTGGTCTATAGACAAATCTTACAAAACTAATATGAATAATAGAGAAAGAAATAGTTTATATAAAAGTTGGAAAAAAGCTGTTAATAAAAGTATAGGTTGGACTGATTGAAAAGAAAGAAGGATTAAAATTAATTTTAATCCTTCTTTCTTTTATTTATATATTTATTTATTTTTTTTCTTCATATTAGGTATTATTAAATTTGCAAT
>JBNJGY010000035.1:7446-22046 GCA_051748045.1 Thermotogota bacterium | reverse complement strand
GCAACAATTAAAACATCTACACCAGATTTTCTCAAAAATTCAGCTATATGAAAATCTTCCGATGTAGTTCCATGTCTTCCGTCTACTACAAAAACTACCAAAGAAGCTTCTTTGATAGAATTTATAACTACATCTTTTTGTTGCCTTGCAATTATTTCTTCTGGATCTTCAAAAATACCGCATGTATCCACTAAGGTAAAGGCACGCTTATCCCAGCGTGCCTCTCCATATATGTGATCTCTAGTTACACCCGGTTGATCTAAAACAATTGATTTTTTTTCTCCAATAATTCTGTTAAATAGTGTTGATTTCCCTACATTAGGTTTACCAACTATCAAAACTAATGGTTTTGACATGATGATCACTCCCGGTTTATCTAGTCTTCTATATCTTCGTTCATTTCTTGCATTGCTTGAATGCTTTCTTCTTTTTCTTGTTCTTTTAATAAATCATATACTGAGATAATAAGATTACCTCTTTTTGCATCGTTTTCAAATTCGATATTTAATACTTTACCTTCAACTTCGTCTCCTACATTTAGTTCTTCTTCAATATCTTCAACTTTTTCTTCCGTTGCTCTAGCACCAGGTAAAAAGCCTTCAACATCGTATCCATCTATTAAAACGACAGCCCCTTTTCCAGCAAATCTTGTTATTTTACCTTTAAGTGTATCTCCTACATTTACTTCTTCTGAAACTTTTTTCCAAGGATTGTCTTTCGCTTGTTTTATAGATAATTTTATTTTTTTATTTTCTTTATCAATATTTAATATTTTTACTTTTTCTTTGTCGCCTTCTTTAAGAGCTTCTTCCACGCTATCAATGAAGTTCCAAGAAAGTTCTGAAACATGTAAAAATCCTGTTAATCCTTCTTCTAACTTTATTATTGCACCATTTGGAAGGATTTTTTCAACAGTTCCTGTTACAACATTACCTTCATTATATTTTTCATCTATATCTTCCCAAGGATTTCCAATAGCTTCTCTATAGCTTAAGCTCATTCTTCTGTTTTCTTTATCGATATCAAGTACTTTTACTTCAACAACATCATTTAAAGAAACAACATCTGTTATTTTACCCTTTCTAGCCCAGAAAACTTCTGATTCATGAACTAAGCCCTCGATACCATCATCTAGTTTTACTGTAAACCCAAATGGGAATAATTTTGTTACTGTACCTTTGTGTATAGTACCTGCTGGGAATTTATCTTCAATGTTTTCCCATGGATCATCTTTCATTTGTTTTAATGAAATTGATATTTTTTTATTTTCTTTATCTAAGTTAATTATTACTCCTCTTACTTTATCGCCTTCAGAGAGGATTTCGTGAATATCATTTACTTTATCCCAGTTAATTTCACTTCTTGGTATTAATGCTGTTACGTGATCGTTTAATTTTACGAAAGCACCAAAGTCTTTAACAGATTCAACTACGCCTTCGACAACCATATTTTTCTTGTATTCATCATAAACTTCTTTTATAGCTTGTTCTTTTACATCTCTTCTTGATACAACTAATTTTCTTCCTCTTTTTGAAATGACTTGTACCTTTAAATCGCCTTCTGGCATTGGGTCTTCAGGTCTTAATAAAGATAAAGAACCAGGAAGAAAAGCTCTAACTGCATCATTAATTAACATTCCATAACCTTTTTTGAGTCTAACGTTGAATTTAGCATTTACAATGCTTCCTTCTTCTATATCATCAAGTATTTTTTCTGCTATAGCTCTTTTTTCTGAAGCTGTGTTGAAACCTTCTGCATCATTAGTTTTTACAACTTTTACTGTTATTTTGTCATCAGTTTTATATTCAGAAATATCTTTTAAAAGTTCTTCACTTCTTACAAAAACATCTCCTGTAGCACCTTCAAGTGCAACCCAGATTCCGTCGTTATCTTTTTCAAAAACTGTACCTTCCAATACCTTACCTTTTTTCAGTTCATTAATTTCTTCTTCTTGAAGTAATTCTTCAAAAGTTTTCTCGTTCATTAAGTGAAACCTCCTTATATATTAAGAAATATTGACTTCAATCTATTATTTCTGCTGAATAATTTTTTACCAAATATTCAGTAAGATCTTTCAATGTCCATAATGCTGTAGAAGCACCAGTTAGTATTCCAATTTTCTCAAAATTTAATGTTATATCCACCAATTCATTTATTTCTTCTATGTGATATGTATTTTGAGTGAAGTTTTTAGATATATTCACTAGTTTTTTTGTGTTAGAACTATTCTTACCTCCGAGGACTATAACAGCATCAGACCACTGAGAAATTTCTTCTGCTTCAATTTCTCTTTTTGATGTTTCAATGCATATGGTGTTTTTTATAATTATATCAGAAAAATCGTTCATTTTTAGATATTTCAAATAGAAATCTTTAAATGATTTATTGTCCACTGTAGTTTGAGACGCAATACACACTTTGTCGAATTTTTCTTTTTGAATTACTTTTGTAATTTTTATTTTTTGTTGATCAACAGATCCTTTTAACCCTCTCATTTCTGGGTGTGTTTCTTTTCCGAAAACAATAACAAAATAACCTTCTTTCTGTTTTTCTCTTACAAAAGAAGTCATTCTGTTTACTATAGGACAAGTCAAATCAATTATTTCTTTGAAATTATTTTCTAGAATTCTTCTTTCCTCAAGAGTTATTCCATGTGCTCTTATGATAACTCTTGATTCTTTAGAATCATCTGGTAAATTTTTAATATCTTCAAATATTTTAATACCTTGATCTTTTAGGCTATTTACAACTAATTTGTTATGTACCAATTCACCAAATAAATATGTTTTTTCATTGCTTTCAGTTAATAATATATTAGTCTTGTTATAAGCTCTATTAACTCCATAACAAAAACCTACTTTTTTAGCTATTTTTACTTTCATAAAAATCACCATCAATATGATTCAGTATTTCCTTTAATACTTGGTCTATGTTTTTTGAAGTAGTATCAATTTCAATTGCATCTTCTGCTGGTTGTAATGGGGCGATTTTTCTATTTGAATCGTTGTAATCTCTTTGTTGAATTTCTTCTAGAATAGAATTATAATCAACTTTTTCGCCCTTTTTTATTAACTCGTTATATCTTCTTGTTGCTCTTTCTTGAGCTGATGCTGTAAGAAAAAATTTGTATTCAGCATTTGGGAGGACAACCGTTCCAATGTCTCTTCCATCGATAACTGTACTCATTTTATCAGAAATATTTCTTAAAATATCATTTACTTTATTTCTCACTTCAGGTATTTTAGCTACTATCGATGCATAATTACCTGATTCAGCTTTTCTAATTTGATGATCGATTTTTTCGTTGTTTAAAATATAATTATTGTTTTCTAAAGATATTTTTATGTCTTCTAGATTTTCTCTTATAGCATTTTCATCGAAAGTATTTAATTTTTCTTTGAAAAAATATCCTATTATTCTATACAAAGCACCACTATCTAAATATTTTATGTTTAGTTTGTTTGCAACTTTTTTAGCTATGGTAGACTTTCCTGAGCCTGCAGGGCCATCTATTGCAACGTGTATCAAAATTTTCAATCCTTTCTATTAAATTTCTTCTATTGTATCTTCCATTCTTATTATTTTGTCTAATTTTGTCATTTCAAATATTTTTCTAATTTGTTTTTTAAGAGATACTAGAACGATCTCTTTTTCTGATTTTTTTGATTCTTTTATCAAAGATACTATAGAACCTAATCCTGCGGAATCAATATAGGATACTTCTGACATATCTAGAACAATATATTTTTTGTCAGTATTTTCCATATGCTCCATCACCTTTTGTTTGAAAGTAGCAGAATGATAAGCATCAATATCTCCTGATACTTTAACCACGAAAGATTTATCTATTTCTTCAAATGTTATAACGAAATCCATAAATACCCCTCCTAAAAATTTTAGTTTTATTACATGTTCAAATTAATCCCAAGATCTTTAAGTTGATTTTCACCTAGCTTAGAAGGTGCTTCACTCATAGGATCTGAGCCTGTTGCTGTTTTTGGGAAGGCTATAACTTCTTTTATTGAATCTTCTCCTGCTAGTACAGCTATTAATCTGTCCATACCAAATGCAACTCCTGCATGTGGTGGTGGACCATATCTAAATGCCTCCAATAAAAAACCAAATTTATCTTTTATTTCGTTTTCATCTAAACCGATAGTTTCAAAAACTTTTTGTTGTATATCTTTTCGGTGAATTCTCGAACTACCACTTGCCATTTCATATCCGTTTACAACTAAATCATATGATTCAGATTTAATTTTTAAAGGATCAGAATCACTGTATTTTTCCAAATCTTCTAAATTAGGCATAGTGAAAGGGTGGTGCTCGGATTCTAACCTGTTTTCCTCTTCATTCCAAGAGAACATTGGGAAATCTGTAACCCAAAGAATATCAAAACCTTCTTTTTTATCAAATTCATTTTTTATTAAATTCGCCCTTAAATGACCCAAGATTTTATTTGCTTTACTTTTTTCCCCAGCAATTATCAACATAACACAGTTATTAGGTATTATACCATCTTCAATCATAGTATTAATTTCTTTTGAAGCTAATTTTTTTATTGTTGATTTAACGTCATTTTCTTTGTTAGCAATCCATATAAGCCCTGAAGCACCAAATTGTTTTGCCAAATCAGTAAGTTCATCATATTTTTTTCTAGAATATTCATTAGCTTTATCTTCTACTACAAAACCTTTTATAATGCCACCATCATCGATAATTGATTTTAAAAATTTCGCCTCTGTTTCTCTGAAATATCCTGTTATATCTACAAGCTGCATTCCGTATCTAGTATCTGGTTTATCACTACCATATAAATCCATGGCCTGTTGATATGTCATTCTTTTAAAAGGAGTTTCAACTAAATCACCGGAAGATTCTTTTATAGCTTTTGAGATTAATTCCTCTCCCATCTTGAAAATATCTTCTTTATCAGCAAATGATTGTTCTATATCAATTTGAGTAAATTCTGGTTGTCTATCTGCTCTAAAGTCTTCATCTCTAAAACATCTTGCTATTTGAAAATATTTGTCTACACCAGAAACCATTAATAATTGTTTGAATATTTGTGGTGATTGAGGTAGTGCATAGAAATTACCTTTTTTAATTCTTGAAGGTACTACAAAATCTCTAGCGCCTTCTGGGGTTGATTTAGTTAAAAAAGGAGTTTCAATTTCTAAAAATCCATTTTCAGATAAATATTCTCTGGAAGCTTGCATGAATTTATGTCTAATCATTAAATTTCTTTGCATTTTATCTTTTCTTAAGTCTAAATATCTGTATTTTAGTCTTAGGTTTTCAGAAGTTTCTTCTTCTTTATTGACGTAAATTGGTGGTGTTTCTGATTCAGAAAGGATTTCTAATTCTGTAGCTGCGATTTCTATTTCTCCTGTTTTCATATTAGGATTAATAGCTTCGTCAGGTCTTTTTCTAACAATTCCCTTTATAGCCACTGTATATTCATTTCCTAAGTTTAAAGCTTTATTGTATAATTCTTCATTTTCATTAGGATCGAAAGATACTTGAGTTTTACCATATCTATCTCTTAAAAGTATAAATTTTATACCACCCAAATCTCTTATTATATGAACCCAACCATTTAATATAACTTCTTTCCCTGCATATTCTTTGTTGAGTTCACCACATGTGTGTGATCTTTTCAAAAACACAAAAACACCTCCGGAACATTTTATTTTATAAATATATTTAAGTAATTTTTAAGAAATTATTTTAGAATTTCAATGATATTATATAATTTAAGCTTTGATAGAACATTACTATTTTACCATCTTTTATGATAAAATAGTAATAGATTATAAAAATTACAGGGGGTGACTTGCGTGAAAAAGTTACTTGTGGCTTTATTAGTAGTTTCAGTGGCACTTATTTCATTTACTGTAGACTATAAAGATGTACCTATAAATCATTGGGCTTACGATGCTGTTCAAAGGGTAAGTGACATAGGGATTTTGGAAGGTTATCCAGATGGAACTTTTAAAGGTATGGAAAATGTCAACAGATACCAGCTAACATTAGCTGTTTCAAGAACAATCGATTATATTGAAAAAAACATGGTGTCTACTTTAGCTGAAGAAATTGCTGATTTAGAAAGTGAATTATCTTCACTAGGCACTTCAACAGGTTCTGCAAGTTCTCAACAAATGAATAATTTGGCAGAATTGGTTAATTCAATGGATTCAAGAGTATCTAATTTAGAAACAGAAGTTGATGAACTAACAAGCTCATATGAATTACTAGGTTACACTACAACAAAAATAGATGAGTTAGAAAGAAAAGTGAACAATCTTTCCTCATCAACTGTTAATGAAGATTCAATTTCTAATTTATCTTCAAGAGTTTCAAAATTAGAAAACGATCTAAACACAGCTATGGAAAGTATGAATGGATTAAGTAATAGTCATGAATCATTGGGTACAAAAGTAGATTCAATGAGTTCTCAAATTGAAAGTAATGCTGATGAATTAGAAAGAGTAAATACTTTATTAGCTAACCTAAATTCAAAGATTGATATGAAATCAGACTCAATGAGCCTTGATGAAATGGAAAATAAGATAAATAATTTAGAAGATTATTTTGAAGTTGTAGATCAAAATAGAAGAGATATTTCAGATTTAGAATCACAAATATCAACAACACAAGGTAGCGTTTCTGAACTATCTAGTCAAGTTGAAAAAAATAAAAATGCAATATCTTCAGTATCAGGTCAAGGCGGCGTTGATATAGTAGATATTCTAATATCAGTTGCTTTATCTGCAGGTGTTTCATTTGCAATATTTACATTTATGGGAAATTAATAATATAACATATTAAAAAATGCAGTTGGATTTTTTCCAACTGCATTTTTTTATTTTATATTTCTTTTCATTAATAGAATATCTAATCTATCTGATGTATTTTCCGCTCTATCAGCTATATCTCCCATACTTTCACATATTTCTTTAATATGTAGTTTTTGAGATAAAGCCAAATTCATTTTAAAAACAATTTCTTTAATATTTTTTTCATGAATATCGGCTTCATGTTCAGAAACCTCAACTTCTTTAATCAAATCTGAAGCATCATCTACGTTATCAAAAATGGATTCAATGGCTTTTTTTAAGGCTTTATAAGTTTTTATAATTTTTTCAGACAAGTTAATAAATTCTTCTTTGATTTCTTCTGGGATAAATGGATCTTCATAGTAAAACATATCAGCAACACTTTCAGTTTTATTCATTACTTTATCAACGCTTTCAATTATACCTAACAAGTCTCCTCTAAAGTTAGGCAAAAAACCACCTTTATACATTTCTTTTTCTATGCCTCTTCTTAGAACATCTGCTTGGTTTTCGATATCATCTATTTTTTCACATAATTCTCTAAAATTTTCTTTTTTCATATATGCGTTCAATAAGTCATCTAATAAATCAATACCTTCTTCAACTTTTTCTAAATGCTCTCTAAACATAGTGATAATTTGATTTTCTTTTTTACCAAAAAATAATTTCATACGAAAACCTCCATTATTTTTAGTGCTAAAATTGAAATTAATCCAGATATTAATGGTGTTCCTATCCATCCGAATACGATTTTTAGTATCATAATCTTATTAAAGGTCTTAGTACCTGTGGACAGCCCTATTCCAATAACAGCACCAACTATAGCTTGTGAACTACTCACCGGAACTCCGATTAAAGAGTATATCCAAACAGTGGAAGCAGCTCCTAACATTACTATCATAGCAGAGAAATGGTCCAAATTAACAATTTTCTTTCCAACAGTATACATAACTTTTTTACTGTATGTCAAAATTCCGAGAGCAATAGATGCACCACCTATTAGAGCTAATAAGGGAGTATTTAAAACAATACCATTAAAAACTCCTGTAACATTGGCAACATTATTAGCCCCTAATGAATAAGAACCATATATACCTACTATCCAAGTGAGAGTTAAAATAAATCTGTCTTGGCCTTGAATCGACCTGAACCTTGAAAAAACTAAAGAAAAAATCTTATAGAAAATATAGGAAAAAATTAAAGCTCCTATAGGAGTACCTATCCAAGATAACCAGATTTTATTTAATATCTCAAAATCAACAGATCCCTGTAAAAATCCAAAACCTACAATTGCACCAACTACTGCTTGTGTAGTTGAAACTGGAAGTCCTATGTAAGTCATAACAGTAACTGTAACGGCTGCTATAAAAAGAGATAATGAAGATAATTCTAGACTTATAGTTGAAAGGTTACCGATATTATGAAGTCCAGCGCTTCCACCTATCAATGCACCTATGATAACGAAAATAGCTGCTGTTATTACGGCATTTTTATATTTAATAACTCCACTTGATACTGGAGGTCCAAATATATTCGCTGCATCGTTTGACCCAAGAGACCACCCTAAGAAAACAGAGGGTAAAAATAAAAAGAACATTTTTATCACCAACTATTATAAATTTATGTGAGAACTATTATATCATTAACGAATAGTTTTTTAAAGTGTAGTAAACAAAAGTTAATTAAACATAAACGGGCATAACCCTTAAAAATCACTTGAAAACTTCTTTAATGAAACTAATCGGATTCTACAAAATAAAGCAATTAATAAAATTGATTTATTATTAGCATTTTTCAAATATCATTAAATTATTGTGAATAATTGCTAATAATTGAGTTAAAAGAGATTTATATGGGTTTTGATTTTTATAAAAAAAGTGATTTAATCAAATTGATTTACTAATTAATTTTGAGGTGTTAATATGAAAAATATAGATAATTATAGAAAAAATTCAGGATTAAATTTTATTGAAGTAAAAAAAAATAATAGATCAACAGTCTTAGAGATCTTACACTCTTTAGCTCCTATATCAAGAGCTGATATTGCCAGTTTATCTGGATTAACTAGAACAACAGTAACGAATATCATTAATGAACTAATAAATGTAGATTTTATTGAAGAAGTAGGTAGTAAGTCAACAAAAAGTGGAAGGAAAAAAACTTTATTAAAAATTAAAAAAGATGCATTTAAAATTATAGGAATAAACATATCTAGAAGTAATATTAAAGTAGGCTTATATGATACAGAGTCAAATTTATTGTATTCCTCTTCAAAAGAATTTTCAAGCGATGTAGCAAACAATAATTCTATAAAAATTCTTATTGAAATAATAGATTCAGTAATTAAGAATACAGGAATATCAATTGAAGATGTAAATGGTATTGGAATTGGTATTCCAGCACCTATAGAGTTTACTACTGGAAAAATTATAGCTACTCCTTCTTATTTTGAGGCTTGGAAAGATGTAAATTTAAAAGAAAGATTAGAAAAAAAATATAAAGTTAAAACTTGGATAGACAACGATGCCAATGTAGGGGCTCTTGGTGAAAAATGGTTTGGCCAAGGTAAGCATTATAGAGATTATATTTTCGTTGTTTCAGATATAGGATTTGGTTCTGGAATAGTGTTGAATGGGAAACTCCACAGAGGAGATTTTTCTATGGCTGGTGAAATAGGACATGTTATTTTGGGATACAAAGAAAGAGAAGATTATTTAGAAAACAAATCAGGTTTTAAATACATTATAAATAGATTAAAAGAAAGAGGAGAAAACTGTAATATTGATTATATTTTAAATAAAATAAATGTAGAAAAAGACGAAGAGTTTATTGAATATGCTAAAGAAATATCCAGATATGCTGGAATGGCAATAATGAACTTAATTTCTATTTTAGACCCTCAAGCAGTGATAATAGGTGGAAATTTAAAAAATATTTCTAATATAGCCTATAAAGAAATAAACAAAATAATAGATGATAATTTATTTGGTCCACGTAGAAGCCAAATTCTTTTCAGCAACACTAAAGAAGATGTAGTTTTAAAGGGAGCCGCAGCTTTAGTATTGGAAAGGATTATATCCGATCCATATAGTTACATTTTAATGCATTAATTAATAGGTCAGGAATTATCTTAAAAGGGGAGGTCTTTATTATGAAGAAACTTTTAGTAAGTTTTTTGGCAATTTTGTTTGTTTTTTCGTCAATGTTTGCAGCAGGTGAATTAGAAATATTTAGTTGGTGGACTGGTGGAGGAGAAGAAGAAGGTTTACTAGCTTTATTTGAATTGTTTAAAGAAGATAATCCAGATGTAGAAATAATAAATGCAGCAGTAGCAGGGGGAGCTGGAACTAATGCTAAAGCTGTTCTAAAAACAAGAATGCTTGGTGGAAATCCTCCAGATTCTTTTCAAGTTCATGCTGGTATGGAGTTAACAACAACATATGTAGTAACAGGTATGATGGAACCTTTAACTGAATATTTTGAAGAATGGGGAGTAAAAGATAAATTCCCTAAAGGATTATTAGACATAGTTAGTTATGAAGGTGAAATATACTCAGTTCCAGTAAATGTCCATAGAGGTAATATAGTTTTTTATAACAAAGAAATATTTGATGAATTAGGTTTAGAAGAACCTACAAATTGGGCTGAATTCATCACCGCTATGAATACTGTTCAAGAAGCAGGATATGTTCCTTTAGCTATGGGAGACAAAAACAAATGGCCTGCTGGACAATTATTTGAAGCAATCATGGTTTCTGAATACGGTGCAGAAGAATATAACAAATTATTTAATGGTGAATCATCTTTTGATCAAGATGCTTTAGATAGAGCTTTAGATAAAATTTATGAATTGACAAATTATTTCAATAGAGACCACGCTGCTCTTACTTGGCAAGATGCTACAAGATTGTTATATGATGGAGAAGCAGTTTTCAATCTTATGGGTGACTGGGCTGAAGGTTACATGAAGACTTTAGGCTGGGTACCAGGAGAAGACTTTGGTTGGTTTGCTTTACCAGGAACACAAGATTCATTTATGCTTATTTCTGATACTTTTGGATTGCCAGAAGGTGCCCCAAATAGAGAAAATGCTGTAAAATGGTTAGAATTCTTAGCTACAAGAGAAGCACAAGATACATTTAACCCAATTAAAGGATCAATTCCAGCAAGAATTGATGCTGATATGGCAAAATACGATCCATATTTAACAAATACAATTGAAGATTTTTCAGATAAAATTATAACTCCTTCAATTGCACATGGATCAGCAGCTGAAGAAAGTTTTATCACATCAATGAACGATGCTATAAATATTTTATTGACAACTGGAAATACAAGCAATGCCAAAAGATCAATTCTTTGGGCTGCAGAAGATGCGGGTTTAATGGCATATTAATAATTTTTATATAGCCCGGTAAAAATTACCGGGCTTTTTAACTAAACGGGAGGAATTTTTTATGTCTGTACATAAGAAAAAATCCAGAATGGGTTTTATTATTATTTTACCTTCATTAATTCTAATAGGAATTTTTGTTTATTTCTTTATTTTTCTAACAGTTAGAACTTCTTTTTCTAACTGGAATAGTTTCGCTTCTTTAGCTATGGGAGAATATAAATTTGTTGGTTTGAGAAATTTCCAAAGGCTTTTTATGGATCCAAGATTTCAATCCGATTTATGGAACACTTTGTTTTTTACAGCTTTTTTTATATTATCATGTATAGCAATTGGACTTTTTCTTGCAAACATTTTGGATAAAGGGTTAAAAGGATCTAAATTTTTTCAAAATATATTTTTATTCCCTATGGCAATATCTTTTGTTGTAACTGGTACAGTTATGAGTTGGATATTCGCACCAGGAAGGATACCTAATGCCCCACAAGGGATAAATCTTCTTTTAGATAAATTAGGTCTTGATTTTATGCAGTGGCAGTGGTATACAAGCACTGATTCTGTCGCTAACTTTAATTTAGCATTGATTCCAGTTATCTTAGCAGCTGTATGGCAGTTTTCTGGTTATATTATGGCCATGTATTTAGCAGGAATGAGGGCTATTCCTACAGACATAATAGAGGCATCAAGAGTTGATGGAGCTAGTGATTCCAAGATTTTTTGGAGGATTAAAATGCCGTTGCTTAAACCTATAACTTTATCTGCGATGATAGTATTAGGTCATATATCTTTGAAAATATTTGATCTTATTTATGCTATGACAGGTAGTGGCCCAAATAATGTTACCGATATGCCAGCTGTATATATGTTTGAACTAACTTTTAGATCAAACAGATATGCGATGGGTTCTGCTATATCTATAATTATGCTTTTATTGGTGGCAATAGTAATCATTCCATATTTATGGAGTTCTTTTAGAAAAGGAAGTGAGGGATGATGAATAATACTAAAGGTTTATCCACAAAAAAAATAATAATGATGCTTGTTCTTTTGATTCTCGGATTAGTTTTTATTGTCCCATTTTATGTAACTTTGATAACTAGTTTTAAATCTTTAGAAGATATTTCCATCACGCAAATGTGGGATTTTCCAAAAACTTTTTCATTTGGCGGTTTTATTGAAGCATTTAAAAAACTATCTCCTAATTTAGCCAATAGTTTATATTTAACTATACCAGCTACTATTATATCTTCTTTTATAGGGTCATTGAACGGGTTAGCATTTGCAAAGCTTAAATTCAAATATTCAAATATAATTTTTGCAATTATGTTGTTTGGGATGTTTATACCTTATCAAAGTGTTTTGTTTCCTTTAATACAGTTTTTTCAAAGTATAGGATTATATGGTTCTATTCCAGCTTTGATAATAATTCATGTAATTTACGGTATTCCGATAACAACACTGATGTTTAAAAACTATTATGAAGAAATTCCTGATTCATTGATTGAAGTGGCCTCTATAGATGGCGCTAATTTCTTCCAAATGTACACAAAAATAATTCTACCTATTTCTATACCTGGTTTTGTAGTAACAGCTATATGGCAATTCACAAATATTTGGAATGAATTCTTGTTCGCGGTAACTGTAACTAACAATCCTGCAAAACAGCCTATAACAGTTGCTTTAGTTAATTTAGCAGGGAGTCAGGTTGTTGAATGGAATGTTCAAATGGCAGGTGCATTAATAGCAGCTTTACCAACTTTAATTGTATACATCATCCTGGGGAAATATTTTATAAGAGGTCTTTTAGCAGGTTCTGTTAAAGGATAAGTATCAAAAAAGCCATGCTTTTAGCATGGCTTTTAATGATGTTTTTTGTATTCATCTATTAAGTATTCATATTCATTTTGGGGTTCGTCTAATTCTTTTAATTTCATATCAATCGATAAACAAATGTTATTGAAAAACTCATCACCTTCAGTAACATTTTTTAATTCATCTCCTAAAAATAAAATTCTTTCAGAATAATTTTTATAAGAATTGAACTTTTCGTATAGGCTTTTTTGTTGATCTTTGTCAATGATAAAAAGTATAAATTTATAATTTTTAAATAAATCATCTAATATTTCTTTTGATATACCTTTATCATAGACTTCAATGTCCAAAGTCTTTTCAAATTTATCTTCTAATTTATTTTTTAGTTTAAAAACATAATTTGAATAATTTAATTTGTAAAATAACAAAATATCTTTGCTCATATAACCCCCCTCGTCAATTAATATATCGGTTGATTAATTAATTCCTTTATAGTT
The DNA here is from genome assembly GCA_051748045.1 of Thermotogota bacterium. Classification (GTDB taxonomy): domain Bacteria; phylum Thermotogota; class Thermotogae; order Petrotogales; family Petrotogaceae; genus Geotoga. Next base: position 8,505 of record JBNJGY010000035.1, on the reverse strand, counting down.
TGATATAATAAAAAGTAAAGAGCATTTTCTGTTTGAAGATGGAAGAGAAGAAATCAGAGATTTCTGTTGGATGTTGGAAGAAAATACAAGTGTTAAAGCCTTTGCGTGTGTCATGTCGAGCAAGATCGAGACATCTCTTCAGTAAATTTGCAAAGCAAATTGAAAGGTTTTAGAGGCTTAATTTCACGTTGTGAAATTTACTGATCGGATTTCTCCATGCGCTGTCGCTTAGTCGAAATGACAGCAGGGGCTATTTTTAACAGTGTTTTTATATTTTGGAATTGTTTTATATAATCTAAAAATTTGTGGATCAAATTATAGATAATATAAAAATAAAATCTTTATATAAATAGGAGGAAAAATATGAGAGTTTTGATAACAGGATTTACACCATTTGGTGGGGAGAAGATAAATCCTTCTTGGGAAGCTATAAAAAGGATGAAAGATAATTATGGTGATATTAAAGTCTTTAAGTCAGAAATTCCAACTGTTTTTAATAAAGCTATTTATTATTTAGAGGAAGAGATTCAAAGATATCAACCAGATGTTGTTATTTGTACGGGGCAAGCTGGAGGAAGAACTGCAATAACTCCAGAAAGAGTTGCTTTAAATGTAAACGATGCTAGAATATCAGACAATGAAGGAAATAGCCCAATAGATGAAAAAATTTTTGATGATGGTGAAAATGCTTATTTTTCTTCTTTGCCTATAAAAGCAATTGTGAAAGAATTAAGAAGAAAAAAAATTCCAGCAACTGTTAGTAATTCAGCTGGTACTTTTGTCTGTAATAATCTTATGTATGGACTTTTATATTATATAGATAAAAATTATAAAAATATAAAGGGTGGCTTTGTTCACATTCCTTTTATACACGAACAAGTTGTAGATAAACCGAATAATCCTTCTATGGATATAAAAACCGTTAGAAAAGCTTTTGAAGTTATTATTGAAACTGTTTTTAGATATGATAGTGATATTAATTATTCTGATGGGAAAACACACTAGTAGAAATTGTTTTATAACAATTTCTGTTGGAAGATGGATGTTGGAGGTTGGAAG
>JBNJGY010000035.1:0-7346 GCA_051748045.1 Thermotogota bacterium | reverse complement strand
TAGTAGAAATTGTTTTATAACAATTTCTGTTGGAAGATGGATGTTGGAGGTTGGAAGAAAATACAAGCGCTAAAAGCTTTTTCGTGTGTCATGTCGAGCAGGGTCGAGACATCTCATCAGTGAATTTTCATAGAAAATTGAAGGGTTTTTAAAGGCTTAATTTCACTACGTGAAATTTACTGAATAGATTTCTCCCTGCGATGCTACGCATCTTAGTCGAAATGACAGAGTATATAATTTTTTACTTCCAACCTCTAACATCCTTTTTCCAACAGGGATAAATTCAAAGAATTTATCCCTACAAGTCTTTTGACAATAATTTTTCTGTTGATTTTACAACTTCTTTGTATAAAACTAAAGAACCTATTCCTGCTATAAGGGTTAGAATTAAAGTCATTGACCATATTGGTAATACATCACTTAATAAATAGCCTAAAAACCCTAAACCAGCAACATAACCAAAAACTATTAATATCCCTAGAAGTCCATTTATATTCTGTTTCATAGCTTTTTGTGGATTGTCCCATTCAAGAACAGGTTTTTTAGTGTCAATAACCATCTGTGCAAGGTTTATAAGAGTAATAGTTAAAACAGAAGCTAAGAATTGAACTATTATTTGGATTAAATTAAATTCGCCTATGTAAGCTATAACAGCATTCATAGCAACCACACCTATTAAACTTAATAACATTATTTGCTTGAATTTTACTCCTAATATTTCTTTTGCAGAAATTGGGAGTATTTTAAGTTCTTTTATATAACTTCCTTCCCTAGAAAACAGAGAATAAGAAAGTCCGTTTATTCCACCGCCCAAAACAGAAGCTAAAATTCCTATAGGAACTAAATATTCTTTGAAATTATTTATTATATCTAATAAGAATTTTAATTCAGGATCGTTCGCAAGAGCACTAAAACTACTTGAAATAACTATCAATATTGGGAATATAAGTACATTCATAAAACCATTAATAGAAAACGCTGGAATTCTTAAAAAATACCTCCACTCTCTTTTTTCAAAAGCTTTTAAAGGTGTATTTTGTTTGGAAAATATTTTTTTGAAAGAATCTTCTGTATAAATTTTTTTATTTGACGCTGATTGTTGAAGTTCTGAGTATGTGTCATAGTAAAATTTCTTACCCATAAACAAAGCGATCATAAATAAGCCTACATTCATTCCTACGTATAACAAAATCCAAAGAAAACTTATTATTCCAGTTGTAGAGATTGATTTCAAAGCAACCAATGCTGGAGGAAATGCAGCAGCCATTTTGTTCATGAAATCTTGATTTCCTGCTATTTGATTGTAGGTTTCTTGTGGATTTTCTGAAAAACTAATAATATTACTATTCATAAAATAAACAAATAAAAATGCCAATGCCATAAATAATATACTTGCAAAAAAGATCATAAAATCTTTATTTTTTTGTGATTTAAAAATTCTTGAAATAGGTAATATAAATATTGTTAAAAGAGTTAATGCAAATACTTGAGAAAAAATGAATATTATAAAAGCATATAAATAATAATACCATGATGCTTCTGTGCTTATTCCGTAATAGATTAAAGCTGGAAGAAGTATGACTAATGATATTATCATTTGATCAAAAATAATTAAAAATAATTTTGAAAAAATTACTTCTTGTGGTTTAAAAGGTAATGAAATTAAAACTCTCATGTCTTTTGAGAAAAAGAATTCTGCGATTAATATAAAAAGACCTAAAAACAAACCAAAAAAACCACTAATCATAACTGCATTAGAGATGAATAGTTCTTTTAAATTAAGTGAAGCATAAGACACTAAAGAATTTCTCATAAAATCTATGTATAAAGGTAGCATAGTAGCAGCTGTAAACCCAAGAGCTACAACAACTACAATCATAGTAAAAGCTTCACTTTTTTTGTTTTTTAAGTCATATTTAGTTTTTGATATTTTAAAATGTTGATTTAGCTCAATCGAGATAAGAGAAATCAATTTTTTCGCTTTCACTTCCTGTCACCTCCAAGAAGATTTGTTCAAGAGTATCATTACCTCTTGCTTCTCTTAATTCATCAACTGTACCGGTAAAAACAATTTTCCCTTTTCCTATTATAGCTATTCTGTCACAAATTTTTTCTGCAATTTCCATAATATGAGTTGAGAAAAATACTGTTTTCCCCTCGTTTGTATGGTTTCTCATCATTTTTTTGAGTATAAAGGCTGATTCAGGGTCTAAGCCCACAATAGGTTCATCTAAAATCCATAAATCAGGGTTATGAATTAAAGCTGAGATCAAAGAAACTTTTTGTTTCATACCGTGAGAATATGTTGAAATAGGGTTTTCAATGAAATCTTTTAATTTAAAGTGCTCGACCAATTTTTCTGCTCTTTTTATTCTAGTTTCTGGGCTAACTTCAAAAACATCTGCTATAAAATTTATATATTCTGCTCCTGTGACTTTTTCCATTATTAGTGGTTCGTCAGCTACATAACCTAAAGTTTTTTTTGCTGGTAGAGGGTTATCCAGGACATCAAATCCATTAACATTTATTTTTCCTTTAGTTGGTTTGAAAAAACCTGTAATCATCTTAATAGTAGTTGTCTTACCAGCTCCATTTGGTCCTAAAAATCCAAAAACTTCACCTTTTTTAACGTCTAGAGAAATATCATCCACCGCTGTATGATTACCAAATTTCTTAGTAACATTTTCTAATTTAATCATGCTCATTTACCATCACCCCGTTATTAATAATCTTTTTTTGTGAAAATTATGTGTGAAACAAAAATAAAACAAGTTCCTATTAAAATTGCTGTTAAAGAATAGAACCAATCTATGTTTCCTCCAAAAATTATATTTGAACCTAGAAGATATTCATATGGGTTTAAATAAGATATTTTAAAAGTCATTCCAAGCGCTGTTGACAATGCAAATATTGCCAATCCAGATACTAAAGCTTTTATTTGATCTGAAAAAAGTACAGAAAAGAATATACCTAATCCTAACCATAAAAAACCGCCAATAATATCTGTAATCATATACTTAAAAGTTAAAACAATATCATAATTTTGTCCTGTAATTAATGAATATAAAAAAGGCAATATTGACATTATAAAAATAAATATAATAAAAAAACTGATTACTGAAAAAACTTTTATTCTAAAAACATTATCTCGGCTTTTTCTAACTAACAAAAATTGTATAGTATTTCTTTCAATCTCTCGTGAAAAAAGTGGAAATGACATTAAAATTGCAATTATGGGTATCATTTGTCCAAAATTTTTCCCAAACCATTGAGAATGGATGAAAAAGTTCCAATCTTCTAATAATTCTCCATATCCTTCAGGTATCATATTGTTATATATGCCTTCAGCGCTTTTTGAAAATTCAATAGTTTGTTCTTGAAAAGGCATAACACTAAAAAATAATATCAACAACAAAATGATGATAGAAAAAATCCTATATCTCATATCTAAAAACTCTTTATACAATTTCATCACCTTCTACTAATGCTTCGAATATATTATCAAAAGTTAATCTTTCATAATTTTCAGAAACATCTTTTCTTTTAGCAATATAAATATATTTTTCGCCAACTTTTTTCCATAAAAACCCTTTTGTTTTCTCTTTTTTCACTACTGCAACATATTTTTCTTTTAAATCATCGATTAGTCCTCTTTCTATTATTTCGCCATTTTTCATAATAGCTACTTCATCTGCTATTTTTTCTACTTCTTGCAAGATATGACTTGTGTAAATAACTGTTTTTTCTTCGTAAGAAATATCTCTAATCATTTCAAATATCTTGTTTCTCATGATACTGTCTAAACCCCAAGTTGGTTCATCTAAAATATAAATATCAGCATTTTGTGAAAAAATTAAAGCTAAATAAACCATTGTTTTCATACCTTGAGAAAGATTTTTGATTTTAGTTTTTGGCATAATCTTGAAGTCTTTTAATATTTCATAAGCCTTTTCTTTATCAAAATTTTTAGTGTATGATTTTGTTATTTTTATCATTTTTTCTACAGAATAACTATCGTATAACTCTTTGTTTTCTGGTAAATACGCTATAGTCCCTGTGGTTTCTATGGATCCAACTGTAGGAGCCTGTAGCCCAAGTATATTTTTTATAGTAGTTGTTTTTCCTGCTCCATTAGGGCCTATTATAGCCAATATTTCAGGAGATTTTATGTGAAAATTTACATTTTTAACAGCTGTTGTATCTTTAAATTGTTTTTTTAAATTTTTTACAGATAAAATCATTTATTCTCACTCCCATATATTTTTTCTAAAATAGAAGATAATTTAGATTTTTTAATACCAGAAGATTTGCACTTTTCAACTGAATTTTTGAAACTTTCAATTTTTTCTTTGAAAAATAAATCTTCATCAACAGTTTTTGGTTTATACCCTCTTCCTCTTTCAACTTTCAAAACTTCTTCTGCTACCAATTCTCTATAAGCCCGAGATACAGTGTTGAGATTAACTCCCAAATCTTTTGCTAAATTACGAATGGAAGGAAGATAATCGTCTTCTTTTATATTTTCAGTTATTATATTTTCTTTTATTTTGTCCTTTATCTGTTGATAAACAGGAGTATGGGAATTGAAATCAATTGAAAACCACAATTTTATCACCTCTGTAATATTATAATATGACAGTATCTGTTTTGTCAAGTGACCCTTGTCATAAAAAAATAATCTGTCTTAAGACAGATTATTTTTCAATTATAGTAAGATCTAATTTTTTTAAAATATCTTCTACTATGAGAGCTGTTGTTCTTTTTGCTTCGCTGAAATCAATTTCTACTCTTTCAAAATCCTTAAAAACTTTTTCAAATGTATTTCGAATATTATCTTGGCTAACTAGTTCTCCATTAACATAAACATTGTTAGCTTCAATAGTAATTAAAGGAATTTTCCCTTCTTCTAAATGAATCTCTGATGCCTTTGCTCCTTGGTCTTCTCCACCAAGTCCAAAACCATCAAAAGCAAAAACCAGGAATAACAACAATCCAATAATTATTAAAATCAAAACAAATACTAGCTTTTTAATATTATCCCCCCTCAACAATTAAAATAAAAATGGAATTTCAGTGAAATAAACTCTATCAGCACCATATTTATTTTGTATTTTTTTTACAGATTCTAACAACAAGTTATACGCAAAGAGATAAACATCTTTGTCATTTTGTTTTATTGTTATATATATCATCTGTGGTATTCCATTTTCTCGTAGTTTATCATCTATGGTTTCTGATAATTTATTAAGTTTATTATTTCTTGAATTTTCTGATTGATATTGATCATAGTTTATAGAAAAATCTATATTTTGTTCATTAAAAAGTATTTCTGGTTCTTCTCCTTGTATAATGATATCTAAAACGAAAAAGTTTTCCATCAAACCCTCATTTTTAATCATATAATCTAAATTTATATCTTTATCATCTATCATATTTTTTATTTCATTCAGAGATTCTTCAGAAACTCCTTCTGGTAATTCATAATTGTTAAAAGCCTTTTCTATGTTCTCTGATAATTCTTTATAATAATTTTCATAAAAGTTATTTTGTTGTTTTAGTTTATCATTTTCATTTTTTATATCTATATAATTAGTGCTAATATTTTCCAAATCATTTTTAAGCTCTAAATTTTCTTGAGCTAACTTTGTATTCTTATTTTCTACCAAATCCGCTTTTTGATTAGTTTCTGATATATTAAACAAAAAAGCAAATAGAAGTATCAAAAGGATATCTACAAAAGCAGTGAGTTCAATTATCGTTCTTTTTTTCATTTCTATCACTCGCAGTCTTGAGCATTATATCTATAATATAGTTGTTATCTTCTATTTTATATGCCAGAATACCTTCTAAAAGTTTAAAAACAATTGCAAATGCAAGCCCCAAAAAAGTAGAAGATAAAGCATTAACAAAGTTCTGAGTAATTATTTCAGAAGTTAATTCTGATAGGCTCAAAAAAGAAGTGACAGTACCTAGTATTCCCAATAGAGGAAATATACTTGTTAAAGAGCCATATATAGAAAAATATTTGTTTATAGAATTGTTTTCTCCTTCAATATACCCAAAATTGTTTTTTGCGTTGTAGTTTTTATGCATATCTTTGAAAAAGTCATATAGTTCAAGATGTTCTGCTCTATTAGGTCGAAGTTTAGAAGAAAGATTTTTTGATTTAATAAAAATCATGAAAAAAAGTATTAAATTTCCGACACCAAGAAAAATAATTAACCAGTTAACCCAAAATGCACTTAATAAATTATTCATTTTAAAGCCCCCATTATAAAGTCATTTTAATTATAACATATAAAAAAGTGACGTTTTAAACGTCACTTATACTCTATCGTCTATACGACGCATCATAGAAAAACATACTGGTTCAAAATATTTTAACCAAAATTTTCTGGCTTGAACATTGAAAGATTCAAAATCAACAGATATTTTTTTGTAGTTATTTTCTTTAGCATAATCAAAAATATTTTTAATCATGAATTTTCCCACACCCATGTTTTGATATTTTTCTTTTACATGTGTTGACCCAATTCCAAGGTTGTTTTCGTCTTTTACAGTAAGACTACCGTCTCCACCACCATCGACAGTTTTCATAATTCCTAAAATATCTCTCCCAGACATTGCTTTCCAAAGTATTTCTTTTTCTGAACTATATATTTCTTCCAATTCTTCTCTATTGTCTGATTTATCTGCGTTAAGAAAAACTGGTGAAGAGCTCATATAATCACAATGTTCGTCTAAAATTTTTTCTATTTTGTCAATATCTTCAATAGTCGACCTTTTAAAAACTAGCCCTTTTTTATAATCACATTCTATATTTTTAATGTCTGAAACTGCATCAATAACCATCATTCCATATCCATCCCAAACAGTCTTTTCAAAAAACTTTTCTTCAGTAGTGTAGTTTGTTATAGCATGATTATAACAATTATTCTTCTTCCACTTTGAAAATGCGTTTTTCTGGATTATTTCAAAAATATCGTAGTCTAAATAAGCAAAGGCCCATTCAGGAGTGAAAACTCCCCTTTTTGAACTTTTAAATTCATCTATTTGATAACCCATTAAATACCCAAGAACTCTATCATCTTGTAAAGCTATAATTCCAAAATTGTCTTCTAATATGTTGTCGAATAGTTTATATATAAGTTCTTTATCCATAAATCTATCTGGCATATTAGGAAATGAGGCCTTTACAATTGAATATTTATAATTAAACATCTCAAACATTTTTTCATAATGAGAAGAATCAATATTTTCAATAACTATATTTTCTCTACCTTTAAAAAAGCTCATAACCATCCCCCTTATAATTATAAAAGCGATGCTTTTAAACATCGCTTATT
>JBNJGY010000034.1:0-22984 GCA_051748045.1 Thermotogota bacterium | reverse complement strand
TTTTAAATAATCAATATCTTTTGTATCATTTGGTGTGTACAATCTTTTAATTTCTTCATCAAAAGTACCTTTGAACTCTTCTTTTCTTTCTGGAAATCTTTTTGTGGTTTTTTCTACCTGGTTCTTTTCCCAATCTTTTTTCTGTTCGACAATTTTTTCAAAATCATCATTCTGTGCCATTATTGCACCCCCAAAAAAATATTTAATATATACATTTTTATTTTACAATAATATTCGTAATAATACAAATTCATAAATGCTTATTATAATAGTATTTTGGTTACATAATGAAAAAAATTTCACGCTAATTGACTCTCTTTTCTTTATTTCCAATATTAATGAGAAAACTTTTTGTGGTATTATATTAGAGAAAGAAGTTTGTTGGGGGGAGTGACAATATGGAAGATTTTATATTCGCTAAAATCGTTGATGGAGACATCGTATTTTACTTTGAAGAGGGTTACACTCAAAAAGATTTGTTAGAATATTTTCAAAAAAAGTTAAACATGATGAAAAACTTTTTCAAATTTGGGGACAGTTTTTACATTTATTTAAAGGACGAAAGTCAATACAATCTTCTCCCTAAAATTGCAAAGTTTGCAAAAACTCTTGATCTTAAGTTAGCAGGAGCTTATTTTGGGGAATTACCTCCTTCAAAGAGCGAGAAAAAAGAACTTGACCTTTCAAGCACAAAAATATATAGAAAACATGTAAGATCCGGACAGGTTATAGATAATCCGGGTGACATCATAGTATTTGGTAATGTTAATGCAAATGCTGAAGTAAACGCTGGAGGTAGCGTAATTGTATATGGAAAAGTATTTGGAGTAATTAGAGCAGGTCTTACGAACAAAAGAAATGCTTTTATTATCGCTTCAAAAATGGAATCTTCGTTAATTGAAATTGCTGAAATACCATTTTTCAATTATGAATGGCCTGATTCTCCAGTGTCTATAAGAGTCGAAAACGACAAAGCTCTTGTAGAATCTTTAGAACTTTAATACGAGGAGGTTTTGTAATGGATATTTCTGAGATATTAAAAAAACTATCAGACAGTTTTGGCGTTAGTTCTTGGGAGCATAACACATACTCTATAGTTGAAGAAACATTAAAAGATATGGATTCAGATATAGAAATATCGAAAAGAGGAACAGGAAGTCTAGTTGCAAAATATGGAAATGGGGATAAAAAAATTGCCTTTTTTGCACATATAGATGAAATCGGTATAGCAATATCTAAAATAGTAGACAAAGACTTTGCAAGAGTTGAAATGGTTGGTGGAGTAGATCCAAGAACATTGATAGCAAAAAGAGTAGTTTTTAAAACAGAGAAAGGTAACAAACTGGGAGTAATAGGTATGCTTGCTCCTCATTTGCAAGATAAAGACAAAAGAGGACAATCTCCATCTTTTGATGAATTATTTGTAGATTTTTCAATATCCGGAGGAACAGATGATATAAATGTTGGTGATATTGGAGTAGTTGAATCAAAATCAAAAGATTTAAAAAATAAAAATATATCTGGAAAAGCAATAGACAATAGAGCTGGCGTAGTTTCTATTATCAAAGCTTTAGAATACTTAAAAAAATTCAAATTCAACGGTACATTATATCTTTCTTTCAACAAGGGAGAAGAAGTAGGTCTTGTTGGAGCTAAAGGTATGGCTTACGATATTTATCCAGATAACGCAATAATAGTTGATGTTACTTTTGCTGAAGATCTACCTTCTAATATGGAAACAATGAAAATTGGAAAGGGTCCTGCTATAGGAGTAGGAGCAGCTATAAATAAAGAAGTATATAAAAAATTGAAAGACATAGTGAAAAATGAAAATATAGATCATCAAACGGAAGTTTTACCTATGAGAACAGGAACAGAAACGGATGTTGTTCAGTTGGTAAAAACAGGAGTTAAAACAGGAGTTCTATCAATACCAATCTACAACATGCATTCACCTGTTGAAGTAGTAAATGAAAAAGATATAGATTTAACAGCAAAACTTCTTGCTTTATACGCATATGAAGAAGGTGAAAAGAAATGAGAAAATATTTAAAAGAAATGACTGAATTAATGGGAGTATCAGGTCATGAAGAAAAAGTAAAAGAATTTATAAAAGAAAAAATAGATGGACTATACGATGATATATATGAAGATGTAATGGGAAACATGATAGTTTTAAAAAAAGGTAAAAACAGCTCAAAAAGAATAATGGTAGCTGCTCATATGGATGAAGTTGGATTTTTGGTAACAAAAATTCATAAAGACGGAAAACTCGGAATCTCAATGGTTGGCGGAGTAGATCCAAGAGTTGTAAAATCTCAAAGACTACTTATCAACAACGAGATACCAGCAGTAGTAAATTCAAAACCGATACATCTTGAAAAAGAAACTTCTTCAGTAGCAAAATACGATTCTTTAAAAATCGAATGTGGTTTCAAAAAAGATGAAGATGCAAAAGAAAAGGTAAGCCTTGGAGACATGGTTACTTTTGATGTTGAATATCATGAAAATGGAGACTATGCTTTATCAAAAGCTTTTGATGACAGAGCAGGTTGTACAGTAATGATGAATGTTCTTGAAAGTTTCAAAGAAAATAACACAAAACCTGAATACGATACTTATTTTGCTTTCGTAGTACAAGAAGAAACTGGTCTGAGAGGTAGTGGTGTTGCAGCTGAATATATTGATCCAGACGCTGCTTTAATCTTAGAAGGCACTACTGCTGGAGATAATCCTGAAAACGAGCCAGAAAAATGGGCTACACATCTTGGAGATGGCCCTGTTTTAACTTTTATGCATTCAGGAGTTGTACTTGAAAGAAAAATATTTGAAAATATAGTTTCAACAGCTAAAGAAATGAATATTAAATATCAGTACAAAATGAGAACAGCAGGTGGAACGGATGCAGCAAGACTTGCAAGAACCTTAGGGGGTATCCCAGCTGGAGTTATTTCTGTTCCATGTAGATATTTACATTCACCAAATACAATAATCAATTTAAAAGATTATGACAGTGTATATAAAATAACTGAGAAATTGTTAATTGATGGGAGGATGATTGCAGAATGAAAGAATTAATAAAAAAAATAACTGAAATATACTCACCAAGTGGTAGAGAAGATGAAATAAGAGAATTTATAACATCAGAAATAAAAGATCATGTAGACGAAATAAAAGTAGACAAATTGGGAAATTTAATAGCTATTAAAAAAGGTGACTCAGATAAAACAGTATTATTTGATGGGCATATGGATGAAATTGGACTTGTAGTAACTCATATCACAGATAATGGGTTTTTAAAAGTAGACGCTGTTGGCGGTCAAAATCCTTTAAATCTAATTGGAACACAATTTCAATTCAACGGAAATGTTGGAGTAGTAGGAATTGAGGGAGAAACTGTAAAAGACCTTAGAGAAAATTCAACTCATTTAAATTTAGATGTTTTATTTGTTGATATCGGGGCTAAAACAAGAGAAGAAGCTGAAGAAAAAGCTCCAATAGGTACTTTCGGAACTTACGCTACAGGATTTCATGACTTAGGAGACCATATTGTATCAAAAGCAATGGATGATAGAGTTGCTTGTGCTACAATGATCCAAGCTATAAAAGAAATGGATAAACCAAAAAACAACGTAATTTTTGCTTTCACAGTCCAAGAAGAAGTTGGAATTGTTGGTGCTTCAGTTGCATCATACGATTATGAAGTTGATATGGCAATAGCAATAGATGTAACAATGGCATTAGATACTCCAAAAGGCATAAAAAGAATGAGCATGAAATTGGGAGATGGCCCTTGTATAAAAATAAAAGATAATGCAACTATTTCAGATAGAAACGTAGTTGAATTTATTAAAAATTCAGCCGTTGAAGAAAAAATTCCTTACCAATTTGAAGTATTATTTGGCGGAGGAACAAATGCAATGGGATACCAAAGAAGTAAATCAGGAATTCCTGTATGTACGATTTCAATTGCAACTAGATATATTCATTCACCACACGAAATGGTTTCTTATGAAGATGTATTAAACACAGTAAAAATGATAAAAGCTGTTGCAAACAAAGAGATGTAATTTAATGGAAGACAAAAATATAGATGTTGCTTTAATAGCACATGATAAGAAAAAACTTGATTTAGTAATGTTTGCTAAAGAATGGAAAGAAGTGTTTAACAAATGTAGTTTACATGCTACTAAATCAACTGGTAAACTCTTAAGAGAAAAAGTAGGTTTTAATATAAAAACTTATGAATCTGGTCCAATAGGTGGAGACCTTCAAATAGGATCTTTGTTGGTGACAGGTCAAATTGATTTCGTTATCTTTTTGAGAGATCCATTAACAGCTCAGCCACATGAGCCTGATGTATCAGCTTTTTTGAGAGTTTGTGATGTTCACAATATACCTCTTGCTACTAACCTAGCAACTGCAGAGGCATTGGCAATAGAAATAGAAAAGAAACTTTCAGAATAAAATAAAACCGACACTTTTAAGTGTCGGTTTTTTACTGTCTATTCCAAGGGCATAAAACCCATTGTAATATATCTAAAAAGAAAAATATAAAAAGTCCTAATAAACTTAGAATCATAATTCCGCCATACATTTCAACATAATTAAATCTCATCCAAGCATCTACAATATAAAACCCCATACCATGTTCTGTGCCAAAAGTTTCTGTGAAAAACAAAACTGAAATCGAAGTACCAACTGCAATCCTCAAAGAGGTCAAAACTTTTGGTAAAGTTGCTGGAATAATTATATTTGAAAAGATTTGGACGTTGTTTGCACCGAGTGAGTAAAAGGTGTGATAAACTTCTGAATCTATTTCTTTCACACCATCTCTGGTTGCTAGAATAATTTGAAAAATAATTATCAAAACAATCATTATAATCTTTGGAAGATCTCCTAGACCGAATAATAGCATGACTATTGGTAAAAGTGCTATTTTTGGAATGGGATAAGTCAAATAGATAATTGGGCTAAAAATTTTATCGATTTTCTTATAAAAACCCATAAACAACCCTATTGGATAGCCAATTAAAATTGCGAAAAATATACCGAAAAAAATTCTAAAAATACTGTAGTTTAAATTAAAAAAAAGTGAGTTGTTTCCCTTTAATAAATCAAAGAAAACAATATGCGGATAAGGAATGATAGGTCTATTAACCAATAAACTAATCAAATACCACAAAGCAAAAAGAAAAAGTATCGCATAAAGTATTTTTAGAAGATTGTTTTTTAATCTATTCATTCTTATAATCTCCTTTAATACTTTTTTTGATATTATTCAACAAATCAAAATATTCTTTATTAAGTTCTTCCAGCCTAATACCAAAAAATGGATTTTGGAATATTTTTGAAAAAGACCCATTTTTGTCTAAAACATAGATAGTTTTTGTTAAAAATAGAGCTTCTTGAACACTATGAGTAATTAAAATTGTAGTAAACTCTTCATTTTTCCAAGCGTTTAAAAAATTATCTTGTAATTCTTCTCTATTTATAGCATCTAAAGCTGAAAAAGGTTCATCCATTAACAATAAAGATGGATTAATTGAAAAGGTTCTTGCAATTGCAACCCTTTGTTTTTGCCCGCCACTGATTTGATTAGGATATTTGTTTAAAATATCATCTATGCCCAACCTTTTGCTTAAGTTAAATATAATTTTTTCATTTTCAATATTTTTAATTTTTAAAGAAATTTTTATGTTATCAAAAACATTTTTCCAAGGTAATAAACCATAATGTTGTGGAATAAAACCAATATTGTGTATTTTTGGATTTATGTTTTCATTATCTATTGATATAGAACCATTATAATCATTAATTATACCTGATAATATTTTTAAAAAAGTACTTTTACCAGACCCAGAGGGCCCAATAATTGAGATAATATCTCCATCATATAGTTTTAGATTAATATTATTTAATACATTTTTATCTGTATAACTAAAACTTAGAGAGTCAATTAAAACCATAATCAGTCTACAAATTTGTTGTTTACTATATCTGAATAATCATACTCTTTATCAATTAAATTTTTTTCAACTAACCAATCTATTACATTATTAAAATCATTTTTTGAAACAGCTTCAGCTTTGTTATATTTAGGTAATATCAAAGTAGATTCAATAACAGGTGGAAACCCTGCTTCACTAATTAAAATATCAACATAATCAGCTTTATCATTTTGTTGCAAATATTCAATAGCTTTGTTATAAGCTTTATACATTCTTTTAATTGATTCTTCTTTTTCTTCTAATGCGTCTTTAGTGAACAATAATATTCCAGGGTTTATACCCAAATTATCTGAGCTATTTATAAAAACAGCTCCATTACTTATAGCAACTGTAGCCAAAGGCTCTGGTAAAGTAGCAGCTGTAACTTTTCCACTTTGCAACATTTCAAGCCTTGTTGGTATTTGAGGTATAATAGCTTTTTCAATATAATCAAAACTCATTCCAGCCTCTTTTAACATCATATCTGTTGCATATTCTATAATAGTATTTTTAGACATAGCAACTTCTTTATCTTTTAATCCTTGAATGCTATCTATTCCAGCATCCTTGTTGACTATCAGCTTATAACTACCATTTGTCATAGAAGTGATATTCATTTCAAAATCATTATCTTTGGCAAAAGCAGCTGCCAAGACATCAGAAATAGCAGCATCTAGATTTCCGCTTTGTAAAGCACTATCTCTATTTACTGGGCTTTTAAAATATTCTAGATTAACATTCACGTTTTCTTCCTCGAAATACCCTTTTTCTTTTGCAATAATAAAAGGTATAGAATCTACATCTGGTAATATACCTATAGTTAATTCATCTACCTCTTTTGGTTCGCAAGCAACAAAAGTCAACATTATAAAAATCAAAGTCAAAAATAGTAGTACTTTTTTCAAATTAATCTCCTCCATTCCATATTTTATAAAAATCATTATTAATTCCAGCGCTTTTTAAAATTCTTCCCACTGAATTATCTATAATATCATCAATACTTTGAGGATGATCGTAGAAAGAAGGTAATGGTGGAACAATATTGACATTCATTTTGCTCAATTTTAGCAAATTATCTAAATGTATTGAATTTAAAGGTGTTTCTCTTGGGACTAATGTGAGATTTATTTTTTCTTTAATACAAACATCCGCAGCTCTACAAAGGAGATTATCTGAAATACCATTTGTAATTTTTGCCACAGTGCCCATGGAACAGGGTACAATAATTAAAGAATCTAAATTATAAGAGCCACTTGCAATAGGAGAAAACATATCATCGTTGTTGTGAATTTCAATGTTGTTCTCAAAAAGGCTTATAAATTCAGGTATAGAAGTGTTTAGTTCATGTTCAATAACTCCAAAACCTTGGTCTGTTATTACTAGATGAACATGATGCCCCAACTCGACTAATTTCTCAATAGTTTTTTTGGCAAAAATACTACCACTAGCTCCAGTAATACCAACAGCTACTTTTTTCACTATAGTTCCTCCTTTAAAATAAAAAAATATCTAAAGATGTAAAAATAAAAAATAAAACACTAACAATTTGATTTATACTATAAGAAGCTATTTTCATCGACTTTAAATTATCTGGTGAAACCATCTTATGTTCCACTAAAAGAAGAACAGCGATGGAGATCAAACCAATTAGATATGTCATCCCCATATTCATTATAAAATATAGACTGAAAAGTAAACATAAAGATAGAATGTGTAGAATCGCTGAAATTATTAAAGAGCCTTTTATACCAAAAAATACAGGTATAGATTTAAGGTTGTTTTTTTTATCAAAATCGAAATCTTGTGTAGCATAAATTACATCAAACCCAGCTACCCAAAAAGTCACAACAGCTCCTAACAAAATAGGAGGCCAAGCAAAACTTCCTGTAACAGCAAGCCAAGCACCAACAGGAGCTCCTCCACAAGCGATCCCCAAAATAATGTGGCAAAACCAAGTAAATCTTTTTGAATAAGAATAAATAAAAAATATAACAATAGGAATAGGTGATAAGATAAAAGTTAATCTATTTAAGCTATAAGCAGCGATAAAATACATCATGAAAAATACTATAGTTAAAAAAATAGCCTCTATTTTTTTAACTTCACCTTTTGGAATATGTCTCTTAGATGTTCTGGGGTTTTTTTGATCTATTTTTGCATCAACAATTCTGTTTAGAGCGTTAGCACCATTTCTTGCTCCCAGTAATGCTAAAAAGATCCAAATAAATGTCACGAAATCTGGTATCCCTTGAGCAGCCCAAAACATAGCCACCATTGAAAAGGGTAATGAAAACAATATATGTGAAAACATTACTAATTCACCATATTTTCTTATTTTAGTCAATACCATATTCATTCCATTTATCATCTACCTTTTTCTTGACTTCATCTGACATAACAATATCATTAGGCCATTCTCTAGTATGTCCTTCACTGCTCCATTTTTTAGTCGCATCAATACCAAGTTTATTTCCATAATGTGGTTGATTAGAAGCATGATCTAAAGCATCCAAAGGTCCGTTAACTATTTCTAAATCTCTTTTAGCATCAATGTTGTTAAAGACTTTCCAGGCTACTGTTGAAATGTCCTGTGGGTCAACATCTTTATCTACAACAATGATCATTTTTGTGTACATCATCTGACCCATACCCCATAAACCGTGCATTACTTTTTTAGCATGACCTGGATATTTTTTATCAATAGAAACTATCACGCAGTTATGAAAAACTCCTTCAAGAGGAAAATTCATATCGATTATTTCTGGTAAATACATTTTCATCAAAGGAAGAAAAATTCTTTCAGTAGCTTTTCCCATATAACAGTCTTCCATTGGTGGTTTACCTACTACTGTTGCTGGATAAACAGGGTTTTTCTTTCTTGTGATTTTTTCAACATGAAAAACAGGGTAAAGATCTGCTAGAGAATAATATCCTGTATGGTCTCCAAATGGACCCTCTTTTTTTAATTCATCAATATCAACATATCCCTCTAATACAAATTCAGCGTTAGCAGGTACATAAATGTCATTAGTAGTAGCCTTAACCAATTCAACAGGTTTCTTTCTCAAAAAACCCGCAAAAAGAATTTCATCTATTTCTTTTGGTAATGGAGCTGTTGCAGCATAGGTAACAGCAGGGTCACAACCAAAAGCTACATTAACAGGCATTCTTTTACCCATTTTTTTATATTTTTCATAAATAGATTTCCCATCTTTGTGAAGATGCCAGTGCATTCCAGTAGTTTTCTTATCATAAACTTGAAGTCTATACATGCCCATGTTCTGCATACCTGTTTCTGGATCTTTAGTAATAACAAGAGGTAAAGTCATAAAAGGTCCCCCGTCTTCAGGCCAGCATTTTAATACTGGCAATGAGTCTAAATCAGCTTCCTCAATGACTTCTTGACATGCTCCATTATTCACTTTTTTAGGGAAAACTTTTAGCATTCTAGTAAGCTTAGGGATAGATTTTATCTTGTTCATAAGGCTAACATAACTTGAAACGTCCATTAATTCAAGAATATCTTCAGCTATATTATCAAGATTCTCAACACCTAAAGACATTGCCATTCTTTCGTAAGAACCAAAAGCATTTATTAGAACAGGATAATTTGAATTTTTAACATTTTCAAATAACAAAGCAGGTCCATAATCTTTTGAAACTCTATCAACGATTTCTGTGATTTCTAAATTGCTATCAACTTCAGTTTTAACTCTTATTAGTTCATTTTTTTCTTCTAAAAAATTAATGAAATCTTGTAAATCTTTAAAAGCCATACTTCACCTCTTTTATAATTCAAACATTGAACTAAATTATAATATTAAAAGCGGACAAAATATTGTCCGCAAATATATATTCTATTAAATTATAACTCATAATAAAACAAAATCAAACTTATTTACAGAGTAATAACCTCATAACCTTGCTCCATATATTGTCTCATAGAAGGATGACCTTTCATATCACCTTTAACAGGGATCCCAGAATTTTCATTGTAATCTAAAACTTCGAATTGTTGAGAACACGCTTTACAAATACAATCTAATAAGCCTAATTCTTTTGCTTTATTGAATAATGGATGGTCTTTTTCAATAAATTCTTTTGGTAATTTAACAGCTTCACCTTCAAAAATTATCTTAGCATCATGGCCATTTTCTTTCAAGTTGATGGCATTTAAAAGCAAATGATTAAAACATAGAGAATCTCCTTTAAAAGCAAAAAAAGCTACCATTTTCATTTTAACTCCTCCTTTTTAAAATAAATTACTTTCAACTTCTCTCTTCTAACAATTAAAAAACATGAAATGATTTTTGTTGAAAGATGGAAATAAAAAACGTAGTTAAATTAGTCATAACTGTCATTTCGACTAAGCGACAGCGCATGGAGAAAACTCATCAGTAAATTTCACAGAGTGAAATTAATATTTTAAAACAAATAATTTTCTACGAAAATTAATGGGTAATATAAAATAATAAATGAAACTTCATACTACATCAAATTATTCAGAATTTATCTTACTATGCGATACAATTAAATTATAACAAAAAAGAGGTGAAGATTATGAAATTTTTAATTACAGGTTCAAATGGACAACTTGGAAGAGAATTTCAAAATTATTTTAATGAAAATAAAATTAACCATATTCCAACTACTAAAGAAGACTTTGACATAACAAATATAGTAAAAATGAGAGAATTCTTAAATAATTACAAGAGAATAACTCATATAATAAACTGTGCTGCTTACACAGATGTAGATAAAGCAGAAAGAGACTGGAACAAAGCATATGAAATCAATACAGTAGGAGTTAAAAATATAGTTAAAATATCCAATGAAATAAATACAGAAATAATACATTTTTCGACAGATTATGTTTTCTCAGGTGATAAAGGATATTATAAAGAAAAAGATACACCTGATCCAATAAATAAATACGGAAAAAGTAAAGAATTAGGAGAAAGAGAGATAAAAAAAGCAGATAATTTTTTTCTTATTAGAACTTCTTGGTTATTTGGGAAAGAAGGAGAAAATTTTCCTAAAAAAGTAATAGGTTGGGCAAAAGAAAGTGATAATTTGAAAATTACTACAGATGAAATAAGCTCTCCAACTTATACTGTTGATTTAGTAAAAGCTACATTAGAATTAATAAATACAAATCAATATGGAACATACCATATTACAAATTCATCTTGTACAAGATATGAATGGGCAGAATATATATTGAATAAAATAAGATGGGAAGGTAAAATTAAAAAAGTAAAAAGAGAATATTTTGATCTTCCAGCAAAAAGACCTAAAAATTCTGTTCTGGATAACGCCAAATACAATAAAATTACAAAACAAAAATTACCAAACTGGAAAAACGCTACAGAAAGATTTTTAAAAGAAATCGAATATATATAAAACATAACAAATAAATAAAAAATTGAAACAGTTTTAGTATATAATTATAATATACTAATATTCGGGGGTTAATTATGAAAAAAATTTATATTTTAATACTTTTATCAATTATTTTTATTTTTTCTGGATGTATTTTAAAAGAAGATTCAGTGCAAGATAATTTAATAGACCAATCACAGTTTGAATATGATGGTTATTTGTTTACAACCGGAAACGATCATTTACAAAAATACAACAAAGCAAATGATACGACTCAAGACATTTTTATTAATGCCGTTAATCTTGGTGTTGCGTTACCAGGTAAACAACCAGGTGAGACAAATATACCAAAAGATTATTATGATAGATGGTTTAAAATATTAGGAGATAATGGAATAAACGTCATAAGAATTTATACTCTGCATAGACCACATTTTTATCAATCTCTACAAGAATATAATCTAAAAAATCCTGAAAACCCCATGTATGTTCTGCACGGTATTTGGTTGAATTATAAAGGAGAAGTATCACTTGAAGAACATAATAAACAGTTTGAACTAGAAATACAAGAAAATGTTCAGGCTATACATGGAGATATAGAAATAGATCAGAGATATGGAAAGGCATGGGGGAAATATGAGTATAATATATCTCCTTGGGTTATGGGATGGATTATTGGACGCGAAGTAGAACCTGCAGAACTAGAAGCAACAGATGGAGCTATGAATGCTGAAGAAGACGTTGAACTTGAATCCTATGAAGGTATATATTTTTCTATAGCAGATGTACCAAAATCTACAGCTTGGATTGTAGAAAAAATAGATTATTTAGCTGAATATGAAAAAGATAATTACAACAATGAAAGACCAATTAGTTTTTCTAGTTGGCCAACACTAGACCCCTTAAACCACCCTTCAGAAGTCACAGAAGAAGATGTGGCAGAACTACAGTTGTATAAAATACAAAAAAGAAAATCAAGCACTGGTTATTTTGCCAGTTATCATGCCTATCCTTATTACCCTGAATTCATAGACGAAGATGAGAAATACGATGTTGAAGGAGAAAACCCTTATTTCGAATATCTAAAAGAGTTAAGAGCTAAATATGATAATATTCCTCTTTTCATAGCCGAATACGGAGTTCCTTCAAGCTGGGGAAATGCAAAATATGCTGATTCAGGAATGAATCATGGAGGACATACAGAAGTAGAACAAGGAGAATATTCAGTTGATATGATAAATGGATTTTATGATCTTGGGTTAGCTGGCGGTGCTTATTTTTCATTATTTGACGAATGGTGGAAAAATTTTTGGATAACAGAACCTTTGACATTCCCTAGAGAGGATTATAGACTTTGGCATGATATGACAAACGGAGAACAAAATTATGGGCTGTTAACATTTGAAACTAAGAATATGCTTCCTAAAAAAGAATTAACACTTTTATCTATAAAAAATGATTCAAAAAAATATGTAAAAAAAATTGAGACGTTTATTGATCATCAGTTTTTTTATTTAAATATAGTATTAGAAAATAATTACACTGATAAAATATATATTGCTTTTAATACATATAATAAAAATATTGGTGAGAGAAAACTATTAAATGGAAAAGAAATAGAAATGGGATCAGAGTTTTTATTAGAAATAAAAAAATATATTGAAGAAGAGGCAACTGCGAATTTTTATGTGACTAATGAATATGATCTAAAAGGTATTTGGTTTGATAATCCCATTATAAAATCGGAAAAATCTTATGAATCAACAAGTGTTACAAATTGGCATCCACAAAATAGCGATGATGGAGTTTGGAATCTTGTAACTTGGCAAAATAGGCAAGCTTACACAGATGGGTATGGTAACAGTCTTCCTGAACAGTATCAAAAAATAGGAAAACTAAAAATTAGAGAGTTTTCTGAAATTGAAACTAGTTTAGACGCAGTTGTTTATGATACTAAATCTTTAAAAATAAGAATTCCATGGGTTATTTTACAGTTTTCTGATCCAAGCAAGAGATATATATTATATGGATATGAGGCGGAAAACAAAATGAGTTATAGAGAGACTGATGGAATAAATATAACTACAGTTTTCGGAGAGGAAATTATTGAAACAGAAAAAATAACTTGGGATACGTGGAAAACAATACCATTACTATTAGAACGAAAGAAAAATTCCTTTGATATATTCATGAGAAATGCCAGATCTCTACCCTTTATATTAAATTAAAAAAATGAAGCAGATTTAATCTGCTTCATTTATTATATTTCATTTCATACATTAATTTATCAACTTTGTTCAAATTATCTTCAATAGACAGATTTTTATCCAGTTCAAACAAACCGTAAGAAATAGAAAGGTTGAAATGTGAGTTTTTAAGTTTTTTATCAATTCTTTCTATAATTTTCTTTCCCTCTTTCAAACTAGTTTCGTTTAAAACTATTAAAAATTCGTCTCCTCCATATCTGGCTAAAATATCAGATTTTCTAATACAATCAAAGATTGTTTCAGCGAAAAATACCAAGCAAGTATCTCCATAATTATGCCCAAATTTATCGTTAATATCTTTGAAACCATCTATATCAACAAAAATTAAAATAAACTTCTCATCATACCTTTCGGCTTTTTCAAGAGCATTTTGTAAATATTCGCTTAAAAAAACTCTGTTGTAGGCATTAGTTAACTTGTCTTTTATAGCAATATCATAGAGTTTTTCTTTCTCTTTGATCAAATCCTCATACAATTTTGCATATTTTAAAATAGATAGAATAGTATATGAAAGTTCCTCTAAAAGTTTTATTTCATGGTTTATGAAATTATCATAACCTTTTCTTTCAAACAAAATAGCCCCTTTTGAACCATTACCATCATCAAAGGGTATACCAAAGACTGAGTAGATTTCAGGTTTCGCAACATGAAAAACTTTGATTTTCTTTGGAATATCTATTTCCAAAGAATTTTTTATGTAAACACTTTTTTCTTGATTACAAATATATCCAGTTAAAGAATGATTAGGTAAAAATATACCAGAAAAATCATTGTCCTTTATTTTACCAAAACTAATTTTAATATCATTTTTATATTCTAATGCTACAACAAAAGCATCAAGCATTAGCTCTTTTTTTAAAATTGAAAAAATTTGATTAAAAATTTCATAACTATTGAAACTAGATTTTGAAAGGTTCTTAAAAGATAACTGATTTATCTTTTTTGAAATATCAAAAAATTTGTTATTTAGCACTTTGAGGTTTTTATGTAATGGTTTTATAGTAAAGATATTGTATTTTTCTCCATTATGTATAAAAGCATTATAAAAAATTTCTATATCAAATTTTGCAAATGCCATAGAATAATTAATACTTTCTTCATCATCACTCATATTAAATTTTTCATATTTTATCAACAGCTCTTTTAGAAAAGAATATTTTTTGTAAATTTTAAAATCTTGATTATAATTTTTATTAATCTCAAAAAGAGTTCTATGGGATGGCTCTATCCCAAGTTTATTAAGATAATTTTTGAAATTATTATTAATATACTTAACCTTATGGTCTTTTAAAACAAAAAGACCGACATTTTTACTATCCATAATATTTTTAAAAATTAAACCTATTTCATCATTTTTCATAAAATCCTCCAAAAACTATATAAAAACTAAGATTATTATATCATAATTCATGTAAAATTACAAAGATGTAAAAAATATAATAATTAAAATCATAAATTAAATAAAAAACTCTTCGTTCAAAATTGCATAAAGATAAGAATCATGCCATATAGGATTTTTTTCTGAATCAAACTTGAAAAAAGCCACTTTCTTAAAATTACCTTCTCTCCTCATATTTAATCTTTCAAGAAGTTTCCAAGAATTATGGTTCTCTACATTACAATTGGCGATGATTCTATGAGCTTCTAATTCTTTAAAAATATATTTTTGTAACTTTTTTGATGCTTCATAAGCATAACCTTTTTTCCAATAGCTTGAGTTAAAGACAAAACCCATTTCCCAGGTCATGAAATATTTCGGATCAACTTGGTTATAGTAAAGGTTACCTATTACTTTTTTATTTTTTTTCAATACAACTGCTAAAAACATACTACTGCTGGCTCTAAAAATGGCTGACTTTTTAGATTCTTCTTTTGTAAAAACTTCATAGGGCTCGAATTCTACAACTTTTTCATCTGAAAGGTAGTCATGTAAATCATTCCAATCTGTTGGTTTAAAACGTCTAATAATCAATCTATCTGTTTCTAAAATCATTTTTTCCTCCATTTCTTAAAAATATTTTAAAGCAAATAAAAAAGAGACTAATCCAATTGTTATACCTAAGGCATATTTTTCCCATGTAGCTCTACCTTCTAACTCGTGAAAATCTCTTATTCCTTTAATTAGTTTTGGTAAATTCAATATTTGTTCTGCTGTAAATTCTTCTCTTTTTCCAAAAGCTATCCAAAATTTTCCATTTTCTTTTGTTGTTAATTCTACTTCATAATACCCTTCACTCAAAGATTCATCATATCTTAAGTATTCCCAAGAATATGTATCTCCAAAAGGTTCATACATGATGTCTGGGTTCATTTTACTTGTATCAAAAGAATCTATAATTTTATTATTGGAATCCTTAATATCCATCATGAAGTTAAAATCTTCCAACCTATCGATTTTTGGAACACCTAAAAGAATATACAAATTCTTTTCCTTTTCCAAATAAAATTTAAATTTGATATCATCATATTCCTCAGTAAACTCAAAATAATGTATTTGAGATAAATAAACATCATTAATATATATTTTATTTTTTTGTGATTCATGAAAAAAAGGAACATGGGCAAACAAAACTATTGAAGAAAAAATAATAAAAAGAACCAAAAGATTTTTCATTCTTACCATCTCCTTTAGCCTATATTACAATTATACTCCATAAAAAAGAAAATGTTTCCCTTTCGGGAAACATAATTAATAAGTATATTCAATATCATAAGTTTTAATCTTGTACCATGTGAACTCTTCTTCATCAGTTATCCAAGAAATATTGATTTTAACGGGAACTAAAAACCCATCTACAGTATCAACCTCCAACAAATCACCAACACACTTTTCTCTTTCAGAGCTTTCATCATTACCCTTGTATCTCATTGCTTCTACTTTTAATAACATCCCTGAATCATTAAAAAAGTAAGTGGCCTCAACTTCTATACCTTTGTAATTCATTATTGCTTTAGCTCTTAAATCATCAATTTCTTCCCAGCTTATATAATCTTCCAATGCTGCAGTAGGATACCAAGGAATTTCCAAGAGAAATCTGTGCATTGAAGATTCGTTTAGTTTATAATTCGGTTCTTCGTTTACTACTGATACTAAAGACCCTAACTTGATCTTCATAGAACCTTTTCCTTCATAAAACAAATCTCTTCCCTTAGTATTAATTAGTGGTATCATTGGTAAATCTACTGTCCAGAGATAAGCTGGTTTGGTCACGTTGATATACTGTTCAGCCATAGGCTTTATATATTTTTGTTCTGGCTCAAGTTTCATCTCACCTGTTTGTTTAAGATACATTCCTTTTATCATGGGTTTACCAACTACTCCAACATTAACTAACCATTTTTGAACATTTTTAGGAAGATTTTCTAAATCTTCTTCTTTTACAACAGATTTTTTTGTATTATTATAATTTGTTATAAGTTCTATTTCTTTATCTATTTGCTTATCAAAGTTATGTTTACCAAGAGAAAAGATAGATACTACAGAAATTACTACAACAGCTATACCCACACCCCATTTTATAAACGTAGGGTTACTAAAAAATTCCATATTATTCACATCCTTTTATGCTATTTATTAATAAGTTTAAATGATAATCAATCAATTTGTTCCTATATTCTTTATCTACATTTTTTTCAACTATAAGTCTCATAATTAAACCATATACCGAAACCCATAATGACTGTGTCGTCAATTCTATATTTTCTACACAAAATTCCTTTTTTTCTATACCTTTTTCTATATACCTTCTTAAAAAAAATAGCGCAGGTTGTTTTATTGAAGAACCCTCTTTCAAAACAGAAGTCTTTTTCAAAATATCTTCATTTTCATTAATCATAATCATTTTAAAGTAAACAGAATTATCCAAAGCAAAATCGATATATTTTCTATATTTAAAAACTATTTCGTCCGAAATTGTCTCAAATTTTTTATAATTTTTTTTTAAAATTTCTAACATAGACAAATAAGTATCTGAAATCATGTCTTCAATTATATGATCTTTGTTTTTGAAATATTGATATATATTTCCTGGTGAATAACCAACTTTATTGGCGATTTTGCGAATAGATAACCCATCAAATCCATCTTTCTCAACAATCTCTTTAGCAACTTGAATAATGGCTTTTTTAACTGATTCTTGTTTTTTCTTTTCTATTTCTTCTCTCATAATACACCTCAAATTAAATAGTGTTATAAAAATTAAACAGTGTTTAATTAATAATATCACAAAGATATTCATTTTGTCAAATTACCTATGTTGACAATACATAAAAATAAATGTATAATATGACTAAAAGTCATATGACTATTAGTCATGATAATAAAGAGGGTGATTAAATGCCAAAACAAACATTTTTCAATTTACCAAATAAAAAAAGAAAAAAAATCATAGAAGCTGCTATGAAAGAATTTTCTGATAAGTCTTTTAAAAAAGTCACAATAGATAACATTGTAGATAGAGCAGAAATACCTAAAGGGAGCTTTTATCAATATTTTTCCAATAAAGAAGATATATATCATCATTTATATAATTCAATGCTCCAAGAAAAGAAGAAAGAATTAAAATCTTTAATGAAAGTATTAGAAAATCTTTCTTTTTCAGATTTTATGAGACAAATGTTTTTAAAAGGTATTGAATTTGATTTAGAAAAAAAAGAACTGACTGATTTAAGAGAAAAATTCTTTTTAAAAACAAGTCAAGATTTAAGAGAAGAGATTATAGATGACATGATAAATCATAGTAATGAGTTATTCACTGAAATAATAGAATTTTACATAAAAAAAGGTGAACTCAAAAGAGAACTAGATATAGATCTAACAGCCAACATTCTAAGTTCTATGATAATTTTCTTCAGTAAAAAAATGACAGCAGAAAAATACACATCAAAAGAAGAAATATATAATGTTGTAGAAAAAATGTTATTTGTAATAGAAAATGGAATAAAAAAATAAAGAGGTGGAAAACATGTTAAATTACTTTTCAGTATTATGTTTTGTTTGGGCAGCGATTGGAATTGTATCTAGAATCGCTATGGGTAAAATGGGAAAAAATTGGGCAGAATGGGAAATGAACAAAGTCTATAAAGAAGACAAACCAACTTTCATAACCCTTATAGGTATTTTAGGTTATGTAATTGTCATTGTGACCTGGGTGATGGTTTTTATAACAGATATTCAGTATAGTTGGATTTTAGCTGTGTTAATAACTTTAACTCTTTTCAAAATAACAAAACTCTTATTTAACTACGAACAATTTAGAGACTTTCTTGTCAAAACATTAAAAGATAAGAAAAAAATGTATCAATTGAACACTTCTGTGATAATTCTATCTATAGTTCTTGTATCTATGGGAATATTTCTTTACTAAATAAAGGGTGCCTTAATGGCACCTTTTTTGCTATAATATTAAAAAGTGACGTTAGGAGATGAAAATATGAAAGTGGATTTTTGTACCTGTGAAGATTATAGTTGTCAAAATCATCCAATAAATCATGAACAAGGGTGTACTCTTTGTATAAAAAAGAATCTAGAATTAAACGAAATACCAAGTTGTTTTTTTAAGAAAATAAATCAAGATTTATCAGAACAAGAAGATTTTTCAGTAGATGGCTTTGTAAAATTTTATAATGAAAATAAATAGGGGGATAAAAAATGGATTTGATTGGAATTGGTAGAACTGCTGAAATTTACGACTATTCAGAAAATAAAATCGTTAAATTATTTTTTGAAAATTATAACGAAAATGTTGAGAAAGAATTCAAAATAAACCAGCTCATACAAAACCAAATAAACAACACAGCAAAAGTATATGAAATAACTAAAAATAATGATAGATTAGGCATAGTGTTTGATAAAATAAATGGTAAAAGTCTTTTGAAAATAATGTTTGAAAATCCAGCATATATCGAGAAAAATATGGATATATTTTTTAAAAATCAAAAAAAGATCAACGATATCGAAATTAAAAATGGTTTAGAAAGATATGAAGATGAAATAGTAGAACTTATTAAAAGAAACGATTTTCTAGATAAAGAAATAATCAATTACATTTTGAAAATAGTTCATAACACAGAAAAAAATAATAACCTATGCCATGGGGATTACCACCCAGATAATCTACTGATTCAAGATAGCGAAGTATATGTTATAGATTGGATAAATGCTCGAATTGGAAATCCAATAATGGATATGGCAAGGACATTTATTTTATTAAAATTTGGTTCTTTACCTGAAGAACAAGATGAAAACACCTTAAAGAAAATAGAAGTTCTAAGAAAAAACATAGTGAATAAATATATAGAAATGATAGAAAAAGATAAAGATAACATTGAAGATTTTTACAAATGGACATTAGTCATGGCTGCAACTAGAACATCGGAAAATATTCCTGTTAAAGAAAAAAATATCTTGAAAGAGTATATTATAAAACATAAATAATTGAGGTGATTAATATCAATGCAATAGTTTTAGCTATTCCAATAATTTTAATAAGATATCTATACATGGCAACAATGAGTAAAGAAATTTTTCAAAAAGCAGATTTTTTCCCTCCTACAATAGGAGTAGAAAAATTTTCATTATGGATATATCAAACAACAACACTTTTATTAATGATATTTTTGTTTTTCTATGATGTAAAATTTGAAAATACAATAAGCTATTTTGGTTTAGTGGTTTATATATTGGGGATAGTTTTATACTTAAAGTCAGTGCATGATTTTTCTAAACCCGAAGGTACAAATTTTAGTAAATATGGACTATACAAAATATCTAGAAATCCCATGTATGTATCATTTTTTATATACTTTTTGGGGGTTTCTTTAATACTAAATTCTTGGATTTATTTAGCTATTTTAATCATTCTCCAAATATCTGTTCATTTCATTATTCTTTCTGAAGAAAGATGGTGCTTGAAAGAATTTGGAGATGAATACAATAAATATATGCAAAACGTGAGAAGATATTTTTAAAAAAATATGAAGAAATAAGATAATAACTAAGAATTAGGTTATATATGATTATTGATTTATTATAAGGAGTGGTTTAATTTGAAAGTTATCGGAATAGTAGGAAGTAAAAGAAAAAAGGGGAATACTGCGACTTTAATGAATGAGGCTTTGAAAGCTATAAACAAGCAAGGCATAGAAACTGAAATAATATTCTTAGATGATTATGAAATAAAAGGTTGTAATGGTTGCGAAAAGTGTAAAAAAACATTCAAATGTGTTATCCAAGATGGAATGCAAAAATTATATCCAAAAATATTAAAAGCAGATGGCTTAATTTTAGGTTCACCAACTTATTTTTATAATATAAGCTCAGACATGAAAGCTTTCATTGAGAGATTATATTGCTATGAAATTTTTGATGAATCAGATAGATCTGTATGGGTTGGAATTATGGAAGCAATGGGAGGAAAATTAGCTGCGACTATAGCTGTTTGTGAACAAAAAGATGAAAAAGCCATGGGTTTTACTTCAAAAGCCATGGAATTATCCCTTAATTCATTAGGATATAGAGTTGTAGATAATTTAAAAGCACTAACTCTATACGAAGTTGATGCAGCAGAAAAATCAGAAAAAGAATTAAAAAATGCTCAAAATTTAGGAGAAAAATTAACAAAGACACTTTTATTGAAAGAAAAAATAAAAAGAAATTTTTCAAATTAAAAATAATTAATCTTTATTTAGAAAACTTGAATCACTTGAAAAATCAAAAGAACTAATAAAACAATAAAATTAAAACATTGGAAATCATTAATTAATCAATCGTTCGATTAATTTATTTACATGATTTTGTTGTATAATAATAACTAGACTATTCACAATCACCAACACTCCTTTTGCATTACTAACCCATCGTGAAAATATCACGGTGGGTTATTTGTGTGTTTAAAATGATTTCAAAATAATAAATAATTCATATTAGACTTAATTTTAAAACAAACATTTTACTGTCTAACTTAAAATTTTCTTTTACTAAAGCTCTCTCTAATGGATAATTATTAATATCTATGTCAGCAATTATTTTATTTATCTTTTTTCTATTCAAAGAATTTATGCCTTCCTTCAAAAGATCATTTATAAAGGCATTTCCTCTTTTTTCTGGAATAACTCCAATATAATTTATAGCTCCTGTAGATTTATCAAACACTTGTGGTATAACCAGTCCTACTATTTCATCCTTATCATAGCCTAATTTCCACATCTCGGGATTATAATCAATAATTTTCAACTCATTAAAATATTTGATAGCTGCCTTTTCATCTCCATACATTCTAATTGAATCTAGATCTTCTTGATCCAAAGTATTAACAGTTACATCCTTTATTTTCTCAATAAAAAAATCTTTTCCTACCTCTTTCAAAGTTTTATAATGCAATCTATTAAAATACTTATCTTTTTGATTACATTCTAAAATAAAACTCTTCTTTTCTTGTATAATATTAAAATAATTATTTTTTAATGTATCTATATATTTTATATAATTCTTTTTATCAGAATAAATATGAATTCCAACTGTATCAAACCCTTCCTCCTTCATTCTATTCAAACTTTTTGGCAGAATATCTAAAGAATATTTACTGTTAAAGTCATTAATATTGAAATATAAAATTTCAAGTTCGCTATCAAAAACAGCATAGATAATTATTGATTTGAGAATGTTATCTTCTTCAGAAACAAAACACCATTCCGGTTTTATTACCTTATCTTCCATCATTTTTTCAATATAGTTTATAAAAGATTCTTTTACATCAAAAAAATCATCTAACTTTTCTAATTCAGAAACCTTCAAATTTCTTATATTCATTCTCATTCTCCTTTTCAATTTTTTATAACAATATTATATATTATTCTGAAAAAATTAAAAAATAGAAAAATATATTAACAAAGAGAATAAATGAAATAGCTGTCATGACAAAGCGCATTGATACAACTCAACAGTCATTTTTAAAAGAGAATTTGATATAATTAAATTATAAAAGTTATTAATTCGAAGAGGTTATATTGATAATACATTATATTTTTATCAAGGGATTAGCAATAATAATAAAGAGAAGGGGACGGAAAATGAAAAACACAATCAGATTAACCGATTACAAAAAAGAAGAAATTTTCGAAATATTCAAAATCGCGGATGAATTAAAAACCACAGGAAAATATAAAAACTTTTTAAAAGGAAAAACAGTAGTCATGTTCTTCCCAAATAACAGCATTAGGACAAGAATTTCTTTTGAAAAAGGGGTGTATCTTTTAGGAGGACAAACAATACTTTTTCCACCTGAAACATTAGATAAAAAAGAAGAAATAAAAGATGTAGTTGGATATCTAAACAACTGGGCAGAT
>JBNJGY010000033.1:0-23040 GCA_051748045.1 Thermotogota bacterium | reverse complement strand
TAGTGAAGAGCTCTATTTATTATTTTATATTACTTATTAATTTGCTTTGCAAATTTACTGATGAGTTTTCTCCATGCGCTGTCGCTTAGTCGAAATGACAGCTATGGCTATTTTTAACAATATTTTTTACTAACAACCAGCATCTAACAACAGAAATTAGATAATAATTTCTACTTAACGACCTACTTTTCATTTTTATATTTCGAAATTGTTTTAATAAAACATTTAGAGGAGAATCAATTTCTATAATGTTATAATTATTAAAAAAGGAGTTGATTTTTTATGAAAGAAAAACCAATAGAAGCTGCAAATAAATTTACTGAATACTACTTTCCAAAAGCTAAAGCTGCTATGCTTGCTGGTAGTGTTGCAAGAGAAGAATATAATGACAAATCAGATCTAGACATAATAGTTATTACAGATGAGGTGGATACACCTTTTAGACAAAGTTATGTTGAGTTTGGATGGAATATTGAAGCCTTTGTTTTCAACAATAAAAACTATATGGATTTTTTTGAAAAAGATGCAAGACGAAAAAGACCTTCACTTCCTAATATGGTTTTAGAAAGCATTGTTTTAAAAGATAATCAGATTATAAATATTATGAAAGAACAAGCAAAAAGTCTTTTTGAAAAAGGACCAGAGAAATTAACTGAAACAGAAATTCGAGATTATAGGTATGAAATAACAAATCTTTTAGATGATTTTGAAGGGGAAGATGATTATTTTAAAAACCTTTTTATAGTTTCAGAATTGGTTGAAAAATTAAAACAGTTCACTCTTTTGGTGAATGGATACTGGGATTCAAGAGGTAAATACAGCGTAAAAGCTCTAAATAATTTTGATAAACAAATTGCTAATATTTTCCTTATGGCTATGGAGGAATATTATAAAAATGAAAATAAAAATGTTTTAATTTCTTTAACAAATGATGTATTGAACATTGAAGGTGGAAAGCTTTTTGAAGGTTATAGAAAAAATTAAGCAATTGCTTTATTTTTCTGATTTAATAATATTTTTTCATTTACTTATCATTGACTTGATAATAATCTGTTATGATATAAACGTTAAAAATAATTCATAATCATTTACAGGGAGGGGTTTCAAAGTGAAAAAATTATTGGTAATAACAATGGTATTGCTAACTTTCTTAATGGTATTCTCTAAAGAAACTGTCAGTTTGGCTACAGGAAACTGGGCTGAAGGTATCGCCATGACAAATTTAGCTAAAGTTGTTCTTGAAGAAGAAATGGGATACGAAGTTGATATTACTATTGCAGACAACGGACCTATTTATCTTTCTCTATCTCAGGGTGATATTGATGCCTTCATGGATGCTTGGTTACCAGTAACTTCAAAAGCTTATTGGGATAGATTCAAAGAAGATCTAACTGATTTAGGTTATAACTATAAAGGTGCAAAAATTGGTTTAGTCGTTCCAGAATATGTGGAAATAGATTCAATAGAAGAGATGAATAATCACAAAGAAAAATTTGATTCAGAAATCATAGGAATTGAAGCTGGTGCTGCTTTAGCGGGAAAAACTGAAACTGCTATAGAAGAGTATAATTTAGATTTTGAACAAGTAACTAGTTCAGGGCCTGTTATGACTGCTTCTCTTGCAGATGCTATAGACAACGAAGAATGGATAGTTGTAACTGGTTGGGCACCACACTGGAAATTTGCAAGATTCAATTTAAAATTTTTAGAAGATCCTAAAGGTGTTTTTGGAAGAGAAGAGTACATTCATACTCTAGCAAGAAGAAATTTCATAATCGATATGCCTGAAGTTGCACAATTTTTAAATCATTTCTTTATGAATAATAAACAACTTGGTGAATTGATGGGTTATATCTCGGACAGTGGAAAGCCAGAAGAATCAGCAAAAAAATGGAAAGAAGAAAATATGGACATTATAAATAATTGGATACCAAACAACTAAATATAAAGAGCTGGAAATTATTAAATTTCCAGCCTTATTTTTATCTAAATTTTTTTACTATTTTATCTCTAACTTGTTGTCCTGATAAAACAACCATTGGCATTCCTCCACCTGGATTTACACTACCTCCAACAAAAAAGAGATTATCGTATTTCTCTGATTCTTTTGGCGCTTTAAATCCTCTGTTTGTTTTTTTGTCTGAAACAACTCCATAAATTGCCCCTCTATTTGAATAGTATAAATCTTTTATATCATGAGGCGTCCACATTTCTTCTACCACTATGTTTTCTCTCAAATCAGTTAAACCCATTCTTTCTAATTTTTTAAGCACATTTTCTCTCAATTCTAAATATTGCTCTTTTGAAAAAGGATTATCTTGAATATATGGAATATGTGGAAGAACCTTTATATTTTCATATCCTTCTGGTGCTTGACCTGAGTCTGTTTTCGCAGAAGCCACAAGATATATTGTTGGATCACTTGGCAACTGATATTTTTTAAAAACTGATTCAAAATGATGTTCTGGATCTTTTGAGAAAAAGAAATTATGGTGATTCAATATATCATATTTCTTTTTAACTCCTAAATGAAGAACTAATCCCGAACAGGCTGGTTCAAATTTTTCTTTATATTTATCTAACATTTTCGAGTTTTCTTCAATTAAATTTTCATAAGCTGGAATAACTTCCATATTAGAAACGAAAATATCTGCTTCATATTCTTCACCATTTTTTAGTTTTATAGATTTAATCTTTCCGTTTGTTTTATTCATCCTTACTACTTCTGAATTAAGATTCACTTTCACTCCTAGTTCATTCATAAGTTTTTTGAGTCCTTCAGCTATGTTATACATACCGCCATCTACATACCATAGTCCAAATTCATTTTGTACATAGAAAAGAAGGTTTAAAACTGCTGGAGCGTGATAAGGTGAAGAACCGACGTATTTTATAAAAAAATCCATCATATGAATTAGATTTTCATTATCTAAAAACTTTCCTACTCTTTGATGCATAGTTTTAAAATAATCTAATCCAAATAGAGACTTAAAAATTCCATAATGCCCTAAAACATCTGACATAGTATCTAAACCTTTTTCAAAGTATCCTTCTTCTGTTAAGTTATAAATCTTTTTTGTATATTCTAAATATTCTTTTAAGCCCTTTATATCCTTTTTTGTTAATGATTGATTTTTTTCTCCCATTTCATCTAAATCGTTGTATAAATCAATAATTGTCCCATCTTCAAAAAAAGATCTCCATTCATGAGTCAGCTGTTTAATAGGAACATAATCTTCAAATTTTTTCCCTACTTTTTCAAAAAGATTGTTAAAAATATGAGGCATTGTTAAAATAGATGGCCCCAAATCAAAAGTAAATCCTTCTCTTTCCATTATATTCAACTTACCACCAATTTTATCGTTCTTCTCAAAAACTTCTACATCATACCCTTCTTCAGCTAAAGAAATTGCTGCTGAAAGACCTCCTAAACCAGCCCCAACTACTATAACTTTTTTAGACAATTTTATCCCTCCCTAATTTTTCTTACATTCAATTATATAAAATTTATGTAAAATTTCAAAATGATTTTTTATAATTTTCAAGAAGTTATAAAGTTACTATTTATTATAAATAAATTAACCTATTCTTAAAAAAATAAAATTATAATTATAGTGTTATAATTAAATATAACAATAGATGTACCCAGGTGGAGGGATGAAAATGAAAAAAGTAGTATTATTAATAATGGTTATTGGAATTATAGGTACTAGTGTTTTTAGTTTTGGTTTTTTTGAGGATATGGAACTATTTTTTGCTAAGATGAAGTATAATTCTAGCTGGACTTTTCATGAAAGTAGTTCTAATGAAAGTTCAAAATTAATCGAAAAAGAGTTTAACTTGGGAAATAGGCAGGATATAAAATTGTTTATTATGGCTAAAACTAAAAAGGATATTTTGGAAGTTAGACTTTTAGATTCAGAAAATAATTTAATTTTCGAAGAATCAGATAATAAAATTTATGAAAAAGAAAAATATAATCTAGACTCAGGATTTTATAAAATAGAAATCCTTATAAAGAATTCAAAAGAGGCACATATTTTTGTTGGAATTGATGGGAAAATTGATAAAATAAAAAAAGATGATATTTAATTATTTAAGCGAATCTATCATAGATTCGCTTTTTATTATATAATATAAGTATAAAATTAGATTTTAGGTGATAATATGATTGAAAGAGTTTTAGCCCCTTGGAACTTAAAAGGGAGAGGGTATATTTTAATATATAAATTCAATAAAAATTTTGTTCAAAATGAATGTTTTTTACCACCTTTTCTAAATTATAGTTTTAGAGGTGGATTTGGCGCTATAATGTTGATTGATTATCATGAATCAAATGTTGGCCCTTATCAAGAGCTATTATTCATTCCAGGGAAATTTGATTATAATGGTAGAAAATCTTACTCTATAACAAAAATTTATGTTTCTTCTATGGAAAGTGTAGTAAACGGAAGAGAAAACTGGGGAATACCAAAGCAACTTGCCAATTTTAATTTTAACGATGATTTTTCAAAAATTTCTGTGGATGTCGAAGGAATTGATATTTTTAATTTTAACGCTGATTATAGCTCATTTAAATTTCCAATATCAACAAAATTACTATCTTTCCCACTAATTCAAAGGTATAACAAAAAAGATTTCTATACAAAATTCTCTGGAAAGGGAAAAGCCAGATTCGCAAAAATAAATGACTTAAGATCAAACCCGACTCTTTTCCCTGATGTTAGAAATCAAAAAAGACTTTTTAGCATTAGAATAGAAGATTTCAATATAACTTTTCCAAAGGCAAATATACAAATTTAGAATAAAGGAGATGATAAGATGGAAGCTATAAGTATTAAAGAAGGTGGTATTGAACTTTTAAGTGAAATTCAAGAAACTTGGGAAATGCTAAATAAACATCATCAAGAAAAGTCTATTAATTTTAAAGAAAGATTTGCTAACTTTAAATTCAATGAAAGAGAAAAAGAATTAATAAAAAAAACTGAAGAAGGCGAGATCTTAGTTTTAGTAAGTTATGTTGGAAATAAAAAAGCTGGGCATTGTGTATCTACCCATAACAAAAATGGAAAAGGTATAATAGAAACTCTTTATATAAAAAATTCTTTTAGAAAGTATGGTTTAGGAAAGTTGATGATGGAAAAATCTCTTAACTGGCTAAAAAATAATCAGGTTAATAATATAGATATTCTGGTTGCAGCAGGAAATGAAGAAGTTTTACCTTTTTATGAAAGATTTGGTTTTAAAAATGCTGGAATAAAAGTTAAAAAAATAATTTAAAAAAGTGCAATTCATTATGAATTGCACTTTTTATTTCCAGCCATTTTTATTAATCCTGTATTCTATCCATTGACCCTTAAAGTTATATTCTATATCTTCTGGCAAAACTATTGTTTTATAATCCTTTAAGGATACAAAAATTCCAAAACCTTTTTTTATATTATTTTCAAATTTATTAAATGAAAAATATTTACTTTCTAATCCTTCAATATTTCTTGAAATTGAATAGCTTGCATTTATTCTTTCCATAACTTTTTTTGCTTTATCTACATGAATTTCTCTTGGCCTTCCCCAGTCATAAAGTCTATATGTTACATCAGAGCTTTGTTGAACTTCTAAAAGAATACTATCAGGGCCTAGAGTATGAACTGTACCTGCAGGAAGAAATATACTGTCAAATTTATTCATTTTGTGATCTTCCAATACATTTTCCCAAGAATTATCTTCTAAAGCTGATTTAACCCCTATATTGTCGTTACTAACCTTTATTCTTCCATTATTTTCTAAAAAATACCAACTTTCAGTTTTACCCCACTTTTGGTTTTCAATTTCTCTTGCAATTTCATCATCTGGATGAACTTGTACAGAAAGCCAAGAAGACGTTGCTATTAACTTAATTAACAAAGGTATTTCTGGAAATAAATCTGATGGGTATCCATAAATTTTTTTGCTTTCTAAACCTATTAAATCAGTTTCTTTTCCCTTTACATCAGAATATAACCAAACTTCGCCGATCGGGTCCTCTGTTTCTATGTCGAAAAGATTATTTAATTTATAATTGCCCCATACCTTTTCTGAAAATATAGATTTTGCAATAAGTGGCTCATTAATCATAATAACCCATCTCCTTGTTTGTTTTATATTGTTTATATTTATTATTTATATTATCTATCATAACCATTATATCTTGTTGATAATACATATTTCCACCATTGTAATGTGAAAAAGCTACATCTTCTGAAAATCTTTCTTTTAAATAATCTAAATATAAAATAGCTGTTAATAGCTGGGCATCAGGTCTGATTCTAACATTATCCCATATCCAAGGAAGACTATAAAAATTAATTTTTAAAAATAAATCATTATGCTTATGTTTCACAAACCAATAAGTTGGTTCTTGAACTTGAAAAAAACCTAAAGAATCATCTCCATCACCTTTTACGTTTCTAAAATTTGTTTCTTTTATTCCGATGGCTAACATTTCTAAAGGCGTTACATTTTCAACAACATGAGATCTATTTTCATTCAACATTTCAAATACTTCTACAAAATCTTTTATTATAATATCTTTTAAACCATAATGACTTTTTAAATAGAATTGAAAAAAGTCTATTTTATACTGATAATCTTTTATATTTGAAATGTTGAATAAGGTAAAAATCAGAAAAATTATAAAAATCAACAGACAAACTGTTATAATTAACTTGACTGATTTAATTTTATCTAGTTTTGACATATTATCTCCCCCATTAAATTTTATCATATTGTATAATTAAACCAGTAAAAAAGTCATAGTTACAAAAAAATATTATAATGTCTTTATATAAAATTATTATGAAAGGTTTGATATAAGAATGCTTCTAGATAATGTTGCTTTAGGAAGATATGTAGAAAAAGAATCATTTATGCATAATTTAGATCCAAGAGGGAAACTCTTAGGTCTTTTTGTTTTAGCTGGTTTTGCTTTTTCAATTAATTCTGTTTATGATGTAGTTTTAATGACATTATATACATTCTCTTTAATGCTAGCTTCAAAATTACCCATAAGATATTATTTAAAATCATTGAAATCCATATGGTTTATTGTTATTTTTGCTTTTGTAGTTCAGCTTTTTAATAGTATGGGTGATGTGGTTTTTGAGTTTGGATTTTTGGAAATCACAGATCAAGGACTATTTAACGCTTCAATAATTACTTTTAGAATTTTATTTGCTATAATGCTTTCAAGTGTTTTAACCTTAACGACTTCTCCGACATCTCTAGCTCATGCAATGGAAGATGTTTTGAGATGGTTTTTTGTTCCAAAAAGTTTTGCTCATGAGCTTTCAATGGTCATGACGATAGCAATTAGGTTTATACCCGTCATGGCATCCGAAGCAGATAGAATTATTAAAGCTCAGATGAGTAGAGGTGCAAAGTTTGATGATAGAAAACTTTCAGGTAAAATAAAAGGTGTAGTATCAATAATTATTCCACTATTAGTTTCAGCTTTAAGAAGAGCAGAAGAACTAAGTATAGCTATGGAAGCAAGAGGATATTCTGGTTATGAAGGAAGAACAAGGTTCAAAGTATTCAACTGGAGAATCAAAGATTGGTTATTTACAGCTTCTTTTGTAACTCTTGGTGTTGTTGTTATTATTATTTAATGGCTTTAATAAAAATAAGGTGATAATATGAGAAAAATATTTTATATTTTAATATTATTAATTGTATTGGTTTTTAGTTCTTGTATAACTATGAAAAAAAATGTAGAAACTCCTTTAATAACAAAACAAATATATAACACTGATTTTTCACAGTATTTAGAGTTTAATGTGAAAATTAAAAATATTGAAATTAATGGAACTTCATATAGTTTTGAAACCCCTAGTAGAAAAGTATTTATCGAAAGAAATATAATAAAAGGAAATGATTCTTTATCTGTTAAATACACTGATGAGTACGGAAGGATATGGAAAGAAAATGTTTCAAAAAAACACCCTGAATTTCAAATGTTGCTTTGGGGAGGCGGAGATAATAATCTAACAACTTACCCTAATTTTTTAGGAAAAGATATTGAAGAAATTAGAAATGGGGTTAAAAATTCTAATTCTGATATGATAGTAAATGTTATTGCTGACTTTAGTGATGACCCAGACACAATTTACAATATTTATTCAATAGATGGACATTATTATGAAACTCAAGAATCACCTTATTATAATGCTGAAGGAGAAATAAATTCAGGAGATATTCAAACTTTAGAAAACTATCTTTTTGAGATGATGAGTAGATCAAAGGAAACTATTAAATATTTAGATATATGGAATCACGGAAATGGTTGGATTGACGAAAGCAATTATGATGATGATTATGCAAACTATTCTCTAAAGCAAATTGTTATTGATGAAGGAAATGGAAACTCATCTTTAAAAATAAAAGAAATAACTCAACTGTTGAAAAACTTTCAAGTTGAATTCGAACATAAAATAGACGTTTTTGGAACTGATGCTTGTGATATGGCATTTATAGAGATCATTTACGAATTCGCAGATGAAATAAATTATTATGTAGGCTCTGTAAATGAAGAACCAGGAGATGGATGGGATTATACTTTCTTGCATGAATTTAATGGCGATTTAGAAAACTTATTAAAACAGCAAATTGAATACTATTCAACTTCTTATGTATCATCAAGCTATGAAGATTTTTATTTTTATAACGACCCACAGTACGCTATTACTCTGTCGGCCATAAAAACTGAAGGGTTAAGAAATTATATACAGAATAATTTAAGTAATATTTTAAAAAATAATTTACTAATTGATAAAAAGACTAATGAGATTTCTCCATATGTTGGAAAATACAATAGACTATTGGACTTGAATTTAGTTTTGAATGATTATAAAGAATTTAATGATAATTTTATAATAGCAAAAAATGTTGAATCTGAAGATATTTTAATTGATACATATAACTATAATGTAGATTATTTATCTGGAATTGGTATTTCTTATAGAATTAATACCAATTTTTTATCTGATTATATGGAATTACAATTCTACGAAGATTTTATAAATACAAATAAATGGGATTTTGAAACTTATTGACATATAACTTAGGGGGGGAACAAATGATCGAAAAACTCAAACAAGAATTATTGGTTCCTGTAGCAAAATTTTTGAATGAATATAATTCAAAAAAGGAGCATAATATCTTTTTTTTAGAAGATGATTATAGTGCTTTAATAAACCAATTACAAAATTTAGACAAAGAAAATAGTTTTGTTTTGGTTGATAAAAACAATATTGTGGGTTTTATATCTGGGGAGAAAAATAAAAACAAAGGAACTATTCAGTTAATAGGGCCTATTATAGACGATATTTACTGGGCTAGAAAAAACGACAAATTGTTTGCAGCCTTTATGAAAAATATAGATAAAAACGTTTATAATAAGTTAAAAGTAAAATTCTATAAAGAGAATAAAAAGCTTAAGAAGTTTTGTAGTTCAAATAAGTTTAAGCTAAAAATTTCTCAAAAAAATATTTTTTTAGATAAAGGAAAATTCAATGATTTAGAAGAAACTGATTTTCAATATGTAAAAGAATATATTCCTAATGAAAATGAAGCTTTTGAGGATATTGATTTTGGTAAATATGATAAAGTTTTTTACTATCAAAAAGATGGAGAAATTATAGCCCATATTTCTTATACAAAAAAAGAAAATACAGCTTATATCAAAAATTTTGAAGTTGAAGGTGATTTCAGAAATAGAAATATAAGAAAAAACCTTTTGATTTTTACTATAAAATATCTATTTAAAAATGCAAATACAGAAAGAATTTATTTAACAGTCAATGCAAATAATTTAATTTCCCAAAATTTATACCAAAAAATCGGTTTTGAAGACTCTGAAACAATATTATCTTATTATAAAAAATTAGTTTAAAAATATTTCCATGGGGGTGGGATTATGAAAAGTCTTTTTGATATGTGGATGGAGTATCTAAAAATTATTAAGGATGATTTTACAGATAATAGATTAAGATTTAAAAGAAAAGGTACTTCTGATTACATAGAAAAATGGTGTATTGAAGGAAAAGAAATTTTATTTTTTACAGAAAACAACGAACAGCGCTTAAGTAAAGAAGAACAATTTAATTTTTGTAGTAAAGAATACTTTTTGCATATAGAAAAAAATAAACTTAATAACATTGATTTTGGAGATTATGAAGTAAAGCAAATTGATGATTCTTACAAAAAACAATTTGATATTTTTCAGAGTGAATTAACAGAAGCAGACAAAGAAGCAGGGTTTGTAGAATTAGACCATATAGCTATTTTTGCTGCTTTTGATAAAGACAAAATTGTATCAGCTTCAAGCATAATTGATTATGGCCCCTTTAAAGATATAGGTGTTATAACCCATCCAGCTTACAGAAAAAAGAATTTAGGAGCAGCTGCAGTTCAACAATCAACAAAATGGTGTTTTGAAAATAATGAAATTCCTTTGTATAGATGCGAAGTTGAAAACGTCGGATCTTTAAATATAGCCAAAAAAATTGGATATGAAAAATATATTGAAATTGATGCTTATAAATAATGGGCATCAATTTAATTTTATGATAGAATAGTAAGGGAAGTTAACTATAAAATTTTGTATGGGGGTAAATAATGCTTAAACGATTTTTTGAATTTTACAAAAAACATCTAAAATTATTTATTTTAGATATGTTTTCTGCTTTTTCTTTAGCTGGATTAAGCTTGGTATATCCTATGATCACTAGAAAAGTTATTAATGACGCTATTCCAAATAATAATTTAAGTATGATTATTTGGCTTTCAGTAGTTCTTTTGGGAGTGTATCTTTTAATGATGGTTTTCCAGTATATAGTAAATTACTGGGGACATGTAATGGGAGTAAGAATGCAAGCAGATATGAGAAAAGATCTTTTTGTTCATCTTCAAAAACTGGATTTTAATTATTATAGCAACACAAAAGTAGGTCATCTTATGTCGAGAATAGTAACTGATTTACAAGAAATCGCTGAGGTCGCTCATCATGGTCCAGAAGACTTATTTATATCTGTAGTAAGAATCGTCGGAGCATTTATTTTATTATTAACTATAAACGTTCCTTTGACTTTAATTACTTTTTCAATTGTACCTTTCATGTTCATTTACATGTATATTTTTAATAATAAATTAGAAGAAGCTTTTAGAGAAGCAAAAGAAAAAATCGCTGATGTAAATGCAAGAATAGAAGAATCATTATCTGGAATAAGAGTCGTAAAATCATTTACAAATGAAGAACATGAAATAAATGAATTTAGTAAAGGAAATGAAAGATTTAAAGAAGCCAGAGCAAAGGCTTTTAAACATTTAGGTGTTTTCTTTTCTCAGACTAAATTTTTATCAAATTTAGCTATTGTTATCATGCTATTATCTGGCGGGATTTTTGTATACAATGATCAAATTTCTGTTGGGGACTTTTTTGCTTATTCTCTTTTTGTAACTCAGTTTTTAGAACCTTTGAATATTTTACTCAGGTTTGTTGAAATGTATCAACAAGGTGGAGCTGGATTTAGAAGGTTTTTACAACTTATGGATGTCGATCCAGAAGTAAAAGACAACCCAAACGCAAAAGATGCTGGCAATTTAAACGGAAATGTAAAATTTGAAAACGTTGGTTTTAGTTATGAAGATAATAAAAAAGTTCTTCACAACATTAATCTAGAAGTTAAAAAAGGTGAAACTGTTGCAATAGTTGGCCCTTCAGGCGCGGGAAAATCAACTCTTTGTTCACTAATCCCTAGATTTTATGATGTTCCAGAAGGTTCTGTTAAAATCGACGGAACTGATGTTAAAGACTTTACTTTATACTCATTAAGAAATAATATCGGTGTTGTTCAACAAGATGTTTTCTTAT
This sequence comes from Thermotogota bacterium, assembly GCA_051748045.1. Taxonomy (GTDB): domain Bacteria; phylum Thermotogota; class Thermotogae; order Petrotogales; family Petrotogaceae; genus Geotoga. The sequence goes on along the minus strand of JBNJGY010000033.1, from coordinate 11,132 downwards.
TCTCAGGGACTATCAGAGATAATATCGCCTACGGTAAATTCGATGCAACTGATGAAGAAGTTATAGACGCTGCAAAAGCTGCAAATGCTCATGACTTTATCTTGAATTTAAAAGATGGATATAGCACAAATATTGGCGAAAAAGGTGTAAAATTATCTGGAGGACAAAAACAAAGGATTTCTATTGCCAGAATGTTTTTGAAAAATCCCCCAATTTTAATATTAGATGAAGCTACTTCTTCATTAGATAATTACAGTGAAATGATTATTCAAGAGTCAATAGAAAGACTTTCTGCAAATAGAACTACTTTTATAATAGCACATAGATTAGCAACTATTAGACATGCTCAAAGAATTATAGTATTAACTGAAGAAGGTATTGTAGAACAAGGAACTCATGAAGAACTAATTAATAAAAAAGGTGCTTACTATTCACTTTATAATGCTCAATTTGAATCATTATTACTAAGTTAAAAGATTATAGCAAAAAGGAGAAAGCATAAAGCTTTCTCCTTTTTTATTTCTAAACGAACAATTTATTTTTTCTTAATACATTATCTGTTATAATATAAATGCAAATAATTTGCAAATACAAACAAATTGCATTAATGGAGGTATGAAAATGAAAAAATTATTATTATTAACTATTATAGCTATATTATCATTAACAGTTTTCACAGCTAAGTTCACTGCTTCTATCTATCCTTATTATCTTATTTTACAGGAACTAAAGTCTGAAAATGATGAAATAGAAATGATCATTCCAGAAGGTAAATCACCACATACTTATTCTTTGATTCCATCTGATTTAAAAAATATTTATGAAAGTGATTTATTAGTTGTAAATGGTTTAAATGCGGAAATATTTTTGGATAATTTATCTAATAATAAACTAGATATTTTTTATGCTGGTGAAGTTGTGTTACATGAACATTTTGAGGAGAATGAAGAAGAAACCGACCATAGTGACGAAGAACACGGAGAACACGATCATTCTCACGATGGAATTAATCCACATGTTTGGATAAACCCAGTTTTTATGCATAAATATATAATACCCGAATTAACAGAAAAAATGATTGAAATTAATCCTACAAATAAAAATGAATATATAAATAATTCTAATATCTTAATATCCAAATTAAAATTAATTGATCAAAACTTTAGAAAAAATGAGTTAAATGGTTCTGTTTTTACTTTTCACAACTCTTTCCCTCATTACGCTGAAGAATATGATATAGAAATAGCTGGGGTGGTTCAAAGTTCTCCAGGAAAAAACCCTTCACCAAAAGAATTAACTCAATTAATCTCAAAAGCAAAAGAGCATGATGTAAAAGTTATTTTTATTGAGCCACAAATGTCTGATAGAGCCGCAAAAACTATAGCTGATAATTTAAATATTAAAATCGCCACATTAGACCCTTTAGGAAATCCAAATAACACAAAAACAATTTATGATTATTATAATAATATAAATAAAATCTTTATTGAATCTTTATCCGAATAGAATAAGGGAGTTTTTACTATGTCAAGCTTTGCAAAAAAAAGAGATATATTAATTTTGATTATAATTTTTGCCATTGCAGGAATTTTTGTTCTTTTTAATAGTCTTTCACAAGAAGGAATAGAAGGAGCAGAAGTCTATTTAAAAGGTGAAAAGATTATGACAATTACTGAAGAAGGAACATATACAGTCTATGACAAAGAAGGAGTTTACCAAATGAAAGTCGTTTTCATGGATGGAACTGTAAAAGTAATTGAAACAGATGAAAAAAACCCTTTAAAAATAGTAGAACATATGGGTGAATCAAACAAATCCAATCAACAATTAATCGCTATGCCAAATTCTATAGTTGTAAAACCAATAGGTGGAGAAGAATCTGAAATAGACGTAATAGTACAATGAGGTGTTTTTAATGAGAATGACTAAAGCAAGAAAAGATATATTAAAAATATTTAATAAGAATGATAAACCTTTAAACGCTGAACAGCTCAATCGAATTCTAGAAGATGATTATGATTTGTCTACGATTTATAGAAATTTGAATTTTTTTGAAGATCAAGCTATATTAAAATCTATAGTTTTCTCTGATAAAATAAAATATTATTACACATCAAAAGGACACTATCATTTTGTTTATTGTACCAAATGTAAAAAATTTCAAAGAATAAATAAATGTTTTGAAGAAGAATTTAGAAAGCATATAAATGAAGAACTTGATTTTGCAGTTGAATCTCATACACTTTATTTTGAGGGATTATGCCATGATTGTAAAGATAGGAGTGTGTAAAAGATGAAACCATTAATCAAAGTAAATAATTTGAATTATAAATCAGGAAATAATCACATATTAAAAGATATTTCTTTTGAAGTTTATAAAAAAGATTTTGTTGGGATAGTGGGCCCAAATGGCGCAGGAAAATCTACTCTTATAAAATGTATTCTGGGTGAACTGGAATATACAGGAAAAGTCACTATAAATGCTAAAATAGGTTATGTGCCTCAACACGATGATTTTGAAAAAGATTTTCCAATAACTGGTTCAGAAGTTGTATTGATGGGATTATATAAAAACAAAAGTGTTTTCAAAGCTTTTGACAAAAATGATGAAAAAAAAGCTAAAGATCTATTAAAGCTTTTAGAAATAGAATATGTTTTCGATAGGCAAGTAGGAAAACTTTCTGGTGGAGAATATCAAAGACTTATGCTTGCTAGATCTTTAATTTTTGATCCGGATATTCTTGTTTTAGACGAACCCGAAGCAGGCGTAGACAAAAAAGGACAAGAACTTTTTTATAAAGTACTTGAAAAATTACAAGTAGAGAAAAAAATGACTATAATATTAGTAAGTCATGATTTATCTATGATTTTCAAAAAAACAAATAGAGTTATGTGTCTTAATAAAACACTTCACTGCCACAAAGGAACAAAAGAAATGACTACAGAAGACCTTAAAACACTCTACCCTGATAGCCTAGAAATGCTTGTACATGTAGAAGACAAGGTAAAAGTAGTTGATAGAAATGATTGAACTACTATCTTATCAATTCATGTCATATGCTTTAATTGCTTCTTTATTATCTGGGTTGGCATGTTCGATATTATCCAATTACATCGTATTGAGAAAAATGGAATTTATAAGCGATGGTGCAGCTCATACTGCTTTTGGAGGTATTGCTGTAGCAATACTTTTTGGTTGGAACATGAATCTTATAAGTATAATAACAGGGTTACTTTTCGCAACTTTTATCTTTTTTGTTGGGAAAAAAGGAAAAATTAATGAAAATTCTTTAATAGGAATGCTTTTCCCTCTATCAATGGCTCTTGGTGTAATTTTAATGAATTTAAAACCAGGTTATACTCCAGAAATAGAAAGCTATCTTTTTGGGGATATTTTAATGGTTAATATGACAGATATAATAACTCTTGGGATAATTTTAATTTCAGTTATCCTATTTATTACCATATTCAATAAAGAACTTAAATATTTTAGTTATAATGAAAGAATGGCTAAAATTTATGGTGTTCCCGTAGACTTAATTAGATACCTATTTTTAATAGCTGTCGCATTAGTTGTTGTTACATCTGTTAAGATAATTGGGATTATTTTAGTAACATCAATGTTGATAACACCTGGAGTAATAGCCAAACTATGGGCAAAATCAATTAATCAAATGATAATAATCAGTTCTGTTTTCGGTGTTCTAAGTGCTTTTTTTGGAATTTTTATTTCTTATTATTTAGATATCCCTTCCGGTCCAGCGATAGTAGTTATTCTATTTATAATTTTCTTAATAAACTATTTCATTAAAAAATTAATAAAAACATAAAATAAAGAGTAGAAGCAAAGCTTCTACTCTTTTAAATCATCAAAAATTTCTTCTATATCTTTTTGATTTTCTAAAAATATTTTTAATAGTTTTGGATTAAAATGTTCCGGTTTAGTTCTCCCATCACCCCTTGAAATAATATCTACAGCTTCTTCATGTGTAAAAGCTTTTTTATATGGTCTCTCATCTCTCAAAGCATCATAAACATCTACAAGAGACACGATTTGAGCTTCTAATGGTATTTCTTCACCTTTCATTCCAAAAGGATAACCTGATCCATCCCATCTTTCATGATGGTAAAAGGCTATTTGTTTGGCCATTCCAAAAAAGTCATCAGAAAGTAGTTTACCAGATAGAATAGTATGTTTTCTCATTATCTCCCATTCTTCATCTGTTAATGGCCCTTTTTTATCTAAAATGGAATTATCTATAAAAATTTTACCTACATCATGCAGTGGAGCCTCTCTTCTTATTCTCCCTACAAATTCTTCTTTACAATCTAATTTATCTGCAAAAAAAGCAGATAATTCTCCTACTCTGTTGATGTGTTTGCCAGTTATATCATCATGTGCTTCAGCTATTGTAGCTAGTTTTTTTGAAAAATCTAGATAAGAATCCATTATCTTTTTTGAATAAACTTGGTTTTTCAAATAAGTGCTTGCTATATTTTGAAAAGCTTGGAATAACAATATGCTATTGTCATTAAAAGATTTATTGCTTTCTTTTGCTATATCAATTGAAATATTCAAAAAAATATTTTCATCTATTCTCACTGAAACAATCATAGATTCTTTCATTTCTCTTGTTGCTTTATTAAATTTATCTTTTTGTGTTTCATCAAATTTTTTCATGTTTTCATCTTTCAAATTTCTCACAATTGTTGGTTTATTAACTATAATAGCATCTTTTTTATGCAAATCTAATTCTTTTAATTTATCTATACTATGTCCTGAACTTGCCAAAAATTTCCATTCATCTTTATTTATTAAAGATATAGACCCATAGTCTGCTTCAGTCATAATGTCCATAGCTAAAGACAACATTTCATCGTAAAAAACATCTAATTCCATGTCATTTTGCTCAAACCGACTGAATAAATCAATCATTTTTCTCATTTGTCCTGATTGATTTTCTATAATTGTATAGGATTCTTCAAGCTCCTCGTTAGAAGAATATAACTCTTCGTTTGTTTCCGATAACCTTTCTACAGATTCTTTTAATTCTTTTTGATATTTCATTTTTTCTGTTACATCTTGGGCCATAGATATAGCTCTTTTAAAATTACCTCTTTCATCTCTCTCTACAATAACATCCCATTCGCAAGTAATTAAACTTCCGTCTTTAGTGATATTTTCATTAGTACTTTTTTCTTTGTTCATCTCTAAAATATTCTGTGCTACTTTGTTTAATTCTTTTTTTATCTCATCGGGAACTATAAAATCAAAAAAGTTTTTTCCTAAAACTTCTTCTTTTTTAAAACCAAATAATTGCTCAGCATATTTATTCCAGTCTAAAACTTTATAATCTTGATCCCATACAATTAGAGCTACAGGGATAGAATTAAAAAGTCTCTTATATGTTTTTTTACTTTTTCTAAGCCTATAAATCAAATAATACATTATAAAAATAATAGCTAAAAAAGCTACAATAACTAATGTATTAATCCAAAAATAATTCATGCGTAAACTCCTTTTATAAAATATAATGCTTTATAATTAGATTATACGTTTAGTTTATTATTAGTTTTAATATATTAAATTAAAATTATATTACTAAATAATCTATAAATTATTTTAATCTTTTTAAAAGGTTGATAAATTATAATTTTAATGTATTTTCTTTTGATTTTAAATGATATACTGATATAATTGTATTATAGTTAGAAAACAGGAGGTAGAGTAAATGGCCAATGGTAAAAGAAAATCTAATCTTGGAGTTTTTTGGATATATTTAATATTAGCAGTAATATTTTTCTTTTCTATATCAAACATGAGTAATTCAGGGGTTAGACAAATAGAATATTCACAATTAATAAATCTACTTGAAGATGGTCAAGTACAAAGAATGACCATAGAAAGTGGTGGAAACATTACTCTTACAACAAATGAAGGGGTTCAAATTAAGTCATACGCTCCCCCACTTGTCGCAGACAAGCAATATATAAACCAGTTAGCCCAAAATAATATTGAGATTATTTATATTAAAAGTCTTGCTTCTAATTGGTGGTTTAGTTTATTAGGTAGTTTGCTACCTATAGTCATTATTATTCTTTTCTGGTTCTGGCTTTTAAGGCCAATGATGACTGGAGGAGGCGGAGGCGCTTCTGGAATGTCATTTGGTAAAACAACAGCTAGAAAATATGACCCGAAAAAAAGTAAAATTACTTTTGATGATGTAGCAGGAGTAGAAGAAGCTAAAGAAGAACTTCAGAGTGTTGTTAAATATTTGAAAGACCCTAAAGATTTTTTAGATTTAGGGGCTCGTATGCCAAAAGGGATTGTTTTAGTAGGTCCTCCAGGAACAGGTAAAACTCTTACTGCAAGAGCTGTTGCTGGCGAAGCAAATGTTCCTTTTTTCTATATAAGTGGTTCTGATTTTGTAGAACTTTATGTAGGTGTAGGAGCTTCAAGAGTTAGAGACCTTTTTAAAAAAGCTAAAGAGGAATCTCCATCAATTGTTTTTATAGATGAACTTGATGCTATAGGAAGACAAAGAGGTGCTGGTCTTGGCGGAGGAAACGATGAAAGAGAACAAACTCTTAACTCTTTGTTGGTAGAAATGGATGGGTTTGATAACGAAACAGGTGTAATTGTTATGGCTGCAACTAATAGACCAGATGTATTAGATAAAGCATTGCTTAGACCTGGTAGATTTGATAAAAAAGTTGTTATGGATGCACCAGATAAAAAAGGAAGAACAGAAATATTAAAACTTCATCTAAAAGGTAAAAAGATTTCTCAAGATGTTGATCCAGAGAAATTAGCTGCTAAAACACCAGGTTTTGTTGGTGCTGATTTAGAGAATCTAATCAATGAAGCTGCTTTGCTAGCTTTAAGAGAAAAACATAACCATATGACTATGGAAGACTTCGAAGAAGCTGTCGAAAGAGTTATAGCAGGTCCTGCAAGGAAATCTAAAGTTATATCAGAAGAAGAAAGAAAGATTCTCTCTTATCATGAATTAGGTCATGCATTTATGGGTTATTATTTAGATAACTTAGACCCAATTCAAAAAGTGACTATAGTTCCACGAGGTAATTCCGCACTTGGTTATACTCTTTTGATTCCAGAAGAAGATAAATTTTTAAACTCTAAATCAGAAATAATAGATAGAATCTCTTTTGCCCTGGGCGGAAGAGCTGCAGAAGAGCTAATCTTCGAAAAAGTTACAACAGGTGCATCGGATGATCTTAAAAAAGCTACTGGTATGGCTAAAAAAATGATCTATTCATTAGGAATGAGTAGTAAACTTGGTCCTTCAGTATGGCAAGATGAAGATGACGAAGTTTTCTTGGGTAGAGATATGACAAGAAGTAAAACTTTTTCTGAAGAGACTTCGAGAGCAATAGATAACGAAATAAAAAATATAATTTTTAACGCATACAATAAAGCAAAAGACCTTTTATCTAAAAATAAACAAAGACTTGATTTAATATCAACTTATCTTTTCAATAATGAAAATATATCAGGTGAATTATTTAAAGAGCTTATGAGTAAAGAAATTGATGATTTAGAAAATTATGTTAATGAAAATCAGAATGGATAGGTGATTATATGCTTGAAGCTGTTATTTTTGATATGGATGGGGTTATAATAAATTCTGAACCGTTGCATTATAAAGCAAATCAAGATCTTTTTGATAAGCTTGGTTTTTCTGTACCTTCTACAGAATATAGTAATTACATAGGTATTTCTAACGAGAAAATGTGGGAAGATTTAAAATCAAAGTACGATCTAAATGAAGAGTTAGAAGATTTAACAGAAAAACAAAAAAAACATACTCATCAGTATATTCAAGAAAATATGAATGGAGCAGAAATTCCAGGAATTAAAAAGATATTAGAAGAATTGAAAGATATGAACATTAAAACCGCTATCGCTTCTTCATCTTCAAAAGACTTAATAGAAACAGTTATTAAAGGATTTGATCTTTGTGAGTATTTTGATGTATTGGTTAGTGGGGAAGAAGTTAAAAATGGAAAACCTAACCCAGATATTTTTTTATTAGCCTCAGATAAATTAAAAGTAAACATTAAAAACTGTGTAATTATTGAAGACTCTACAAATGGAGTAAAAGCAGCAAAAAAATCTGGAGCTAAATGTATTGGGTTTAACAACCCTGACTCTCCGGGTCAGAGTTTAAAAAAAGCAGATATTATAATAAATAAATTTGATATTTTAAATTATGACTTAATAATAAGTTTGTTAAAATAAAAAAATTGCAGGAGATAATCTCCTGCAATTTTTTATTTTCTTCTATTTTTTGAATAATTTTTTCTGTTGTTGTCTTTTTTATAATTTCTATTGCCTCTGTTGTCTTTATTATTACTGCTTCCACCTTTTCTTGGTTTTGCTTTTTCAACGAGAGATTTTCTTCCTCTTTTCTGTTTTTGGAATGTTCCAAGAATTATTTCTGCTTCTTCAAAAGGAACAGTTACAAAAGAGAAATTGTCCATTATTTTTATATCCCTAATTTTCTTTTGGTCAACTTTAGTCTCTTTTTGAATGTATTCTGCTAATTTCTTAGGATCATACCCTTTTTCTCTTCCTAAAGCAACAAATAATCTTGTTTTACCGCTTTTGTCAATATTTACTTCTCTAATTTCATTATATCCTTCTTCAGACAATTCATTACTGAAGGATAATTTTATTAACGAAGCAACAGCTTCTTCTGGAGAAGTTTCTTTTATCATTTCTTTTGCTAATTCCATGTATTCTTCATAATCATTTTTTGCTACAATTTCTTTTAATTCATCTTGAATTCTTTGTTTTTTGATTTGAATTATATCTTTTATTTCTGGAATTTTTTCTTTTCTTATGTTTGTTTGAGCATATCTTTTAATGAAAGCAAGTTTTCTATATTCTTCTGGTGTTACAAAAGTTATAGCTGTTCCTTCTTGTCCTGCTCTACCTGTTCTTCCAATTCTATGAACATAAGATTCTGGATTTTGTGGTAAAGAATAGTTTATTACATGTGTCAAGTTGTTTATATCTATTCCTCTTGCAGCAACGTCTGTTGCTACTAAAATGTTGATATTTTGAGTTTTGAACTTTCTCAATATTCTTTCTCTTTGATATTGAGAAATATCCCCGTGCAATGCTTCTGCACTGTAACCTCTGTCAATCAACTTGTTTGCAACATTTTCTACATTAACTTTTGTTCTACAAAAAACTAATCCATAAAATTCGTCTTCAACATCAATTATTCTACATAATGATTCGAATTTGTCTGAATTTCTTACTTCAAAATAAATTTGGTCTGTAAGATCAGTTGTCATTCTTTCTTCTTTAACAGAAACAACTTCATAGTTTTTCATGAACCTTTTTGCCAAATTCAAAATTTTTCTTGGCATAGTAGCAGAGAATAAAAGCATTTTTTTGTTTTGATTTGTTTCAGCTAAAATTCTTTCTACATCTTCAATGAAACCCATGTTAAGCATTTCATCTGCTTCATCCAAAATCATGTATTTAAGGTTATTTAACTTTAAAGTTCCTCTATTTATATGGTCTATAACTCTACCAGGTGTACCAACGACTATGTCAGCACCTCTTTTAAGACCTCTTATTTGATGGTCTATTGAAGCTCCACCATAAACAGGAAGAACAAAAAGTTTCCTTCTACCTTTCAACGAATTGATTTCTTCTGCTACCTGAACAGCTAACTCTCTTGTAGGTGCTAGAATTAAAGCTTGAACATCTCTATTTTTGCTATGTTCTAAGTCTTCAATAATGGGAATTCCAAATGCTGCGGTTTTCCCTGTACCTGTTTGAGCCTGTCCGATAACATCTTTATCTTTATTCATTAAGATAGGGATAGTTTTTTCCTGAATCGGCGTAGGCTCTTCAAAACCTTTCTTTTTTAACGCACTTAACGTCTCTTTCGATAGTCCTAATTCCTCAAATTTAATCATTTTTTAACTCCTTACTTAAATTGAATTGCGATTAATTATAACAAAATAATATAAATATTACTTTAATCAATTGTGAACGCCCATAACTTTGTATATTTCATTATAAACAAAAACATCAAAAATTGATAAATATTTTTTTGGATGGAGGTAGAAAAAATTTAAAATCTTAATAGATTTTCTTTTAATAATCATTTATAATAGTAATGTGTCATTAAATTTTATTTATAGTTTTACTAGAGGAGGTCGCTGAATGACAATAATTATCGTTACTATTGCTTTTATTATTTTAATGATATATATTTTGACTGTTTTTTTCGCCAACAAGGTTGTAAAACCAAAAATTCAAGATTATGATTATTCTATAGAATATACATTTGAAAATGAACCTATAGATAAAGAATGGATTAATAATGTTGAAAAAGAAGAATTTACAATAGACTCATGGAGAGGCAACAAGTTACATTGTATTTTTATTGATCAAAATTCAGATAAAACAATAGTCTTTGTACATGGAGTTACTTGGACTTTGTGGGGGGATATTAAATACGCAAAACAGTTTTATGATAGAGGATATAACATTATGATGTATGATCACCCCTGTCATGGAAAAAGCACTGGTAAATTTGTTTCTATGGGATATTTCGAAAGTTACGAATTAAAAGATGTTATTAATTGGGTTAGAAATAAAAAAGGGGAAAACCAAGAAATTGGAATTCATGGAGAATCTATGGGGGCTGCAACTGTTTTACAATATGGCGCACTTGATCCAGATTTATCTTTTATAATAGCAGACTGCCCATTTTCTGATTTAAATGAACTATTAAAGTTTCGTTTGAAAGAAGATTTTAAAGTACCATCTTTTCCAATACTTAAATTATCTGAATGGTATATTGCTACAAAATATGGTTTTGATTTTAAAGAAGCTTCACCAATAAAAAACCTTGACAAAATCAAAGCCCCATTACTTTTTATACATGGGAAAAATGACACCTATATACCTTGTAAAATGAGTGAAGATATGCATAAAAAAGTACCAAAAAGTAATCTTTTTATTATGCCTAATGCTGAACATGCAAAATCTTATACAGAAAACCCTAGAAAATATAGAGAAATTGTCGCTAATTTTTTGGACAGTATCGAAAAATAAACTGGAGGGATTCTTATGATCTCCG
>JBNJGY010000032.1:1534-23108 GCA_051748045.1 Thermotogota bacterium | reverse complement strand
TCCTTATATTGTCAGTTAATTTATTCCCTATAAACGTTCCAAAAAAGCCGCCAAAAATGACGGCTATTGTATTTATCAAAACTGCTATATTAAACATTTCTTCACTCCTTACTCAGGGATCATCAATTGAATCACTTTATCTTCACAAGATATTAAAAGGTATTTATTTTTGATCAGATGTATATTATGAAAAGAATTATCTAATATTCCTGTATAAAGTATTTCATATTCACCTTTTTTACTAATTTTATATAAAACATCACCATATATTGTATATATATAATCACCATTTAAAACTATAGAAGATTTTGTGGTTTTTTCACCAAAATTAATCTCCCATTTTATTTCATCATTTTGTATTGCAAAAATTTTATTCCTTGAACTAACGAATAAAGATTTTCCATCATGTTTGTATCTATATATAGGTTCAGTCTTTATCTTTTTTATATCTCCAGTTTCATAAACATAGACATGTTCATAAGCTAATAAGTATAATTTTTCATTTATTATGTTTAAATTGTATATCTTATCTTTTAAATCTTCTATTATTCTAAATTTATCATCTATATATTTATACAAATATGTAGAATAAATTATATAACCTTCATTATTATAATGTGCAGTATCTTTTACATTTATATTCAAATTATATTCTTTTAACAAAGATAAATCCTTGGCACTATATACATATACATCAGGACTAAAAGAACTATAAATGATAATATATTTCTCAGATAAATCATAAGAAAATTGATATGAAAATTCATGTTTTTTGACTAATTCCAAAGTCTTAGCATCAAAAATATATAAAGTTCTCTCATTTCTTAAAAAAATAAATTTTTCGTTTCCTTTTATAAGGTATATTGAATGAGTTTTTATATAATCTTTTATTAGTTTTGATTTTAAAACTGTACCATTTTCTGACAAAATACTCAGTTTATTGTTATTATCTAACAAATAATATTTTTCCCCATTTTCCCCTGATGTAAAAAAATCCATATTTCTCACATATAATAAATTCTTGTTTATACTTTTTATTTCTTCTTTTTCTACTTTTTCACCATTCATTTTTATGTAACCATCAAAATAATCAATAACTTTTGAACTTAAACTTTTGTTTTTAGTAACCAAAGTATAAATTTCATTATTTTCATTGTATTTAGCTTCTAATTCTTGGTTTAATAAAGATAAAGAATTAAAATCTTTAATATAATAATCATCTTCAATAAAAGGTTTTAATCCTTTCTTTGTTATAGTTAAATTTTCACAAAAAATAACATTATCGTTCTTATTTAAAATAAAATCTTTATTATCTTTTTCAAATTTTGATAAATCATTAAAATTCAATTTCACTTCACCATTTTTAGTTATAACTGTATGTTCATTATTATTTTTTGATTCAAACTGTTTAAAATCAATTAAAGTATCTTTTATTTTTATATTTGTTTTTTCATAATGATTGTTAAAAGAGAATTGTAGAATATTTTTTTTATTTAAGACCATTTTAGAATTACCATTTTGAAAGATTAAATTATCTTCTTCTATACCAACTAAAGGTATTTCTGCTTTTATGACTATATCATTTTTCAAATAAAAACCATTTTTAAAATCATAATTTTCACTGAAGAAAACATAAGTAATTGAACTTGATGGAAACATATGACTGTAATCATCAACCTCTACTATAACTATTCCATTATTGATCTTTTCTAAACTTCCTTCTATGATTTTTCCGTTATTTAAAAATATCACTTCTGATAAGCCCGAAATTATCAAAAGTAAAAAAAGAAAAAATCCAATTTTATTTTTCACTTTATTCACCCCTACATATTCTACTACATATATTATACCATTAAAAAAATCCTTATTTAAAGGCTTTTTATATTTTTTTTATTGCTTGTGAAGCTGCGATTAAATTTATATCCCAAACTGGTGAAAAAGGAGGAGCATATGGTAAATCCATATTCAATAAGTCAAAAATTGTTGAATTTTTATATATCAGAGAAACCATTGTGTTAACTCTAGAGTGAACCTCTTTCCCTATATAATGAGCCCCTAGAATTTTACCTGTATTTTTCTCAAAAATCAATTTCATTTTGATTCTGCCGCCACCATTATAATATCCAGCTCTACTTCTTGATTTTATTACAACAAAATCAGCATCAAAACCATTTTCTTTTGCAGAATTTAAAGACAAACCAGTTCTTGTGTATTCTAAGTCTTTAAATTTTGTTATGAAAGAACCAATTATTCCTTTGAATTCATCATTATCTGAAGAGAACACATTTTTACCAGCTATTTTCCCTTGTTTATTAGCTGTTGTTCCAAGTGGGAAATATGTATCTTTTTTTGTTATTAAATGTTTTACTGAAGCACAATCTCCCCCTGAATATACATCTTTTATATTAGTTTCACTTTTTTCATTTATGATTATAGCTCCATTTTTTAGCATATCTATCCCAGAATCTTTTAAAAATTGAGTGTTAGGTTTAACTCCTATTGCAACTATTACCATATCTGTTTTTATAATTTCATTTTTTGTTTTTACTTCAAAGCCTTTTTCTTTTTTTACAATATTTTCAACCATACTATTTAGTTTAATATTTACATTTTCAAATTTAATTTTTTCTATTAAATCTTCGTGTAATTCAGGTTCCATATCCCCCATCAAAGAATCTAACCCCTCAACAAGATCCACATTTAATCCTCTTTCTAAAAGACCTTCTGTTATTTCAACACCTATAAACCCACCACCAATAACAACCGCATTTTTAGGAGTATTTTTTTCAATGAAAGATAGGATAGCTTTATCATCATTAGGGTTTCTCATTTTGAAAACTCCATCTTCATTAATTGCGTCGAATCCTGGCATAATAGGAGAAGCTCCTGTTGTTATTATTAATTTATCATATGATACTTCTAACTCTTCTTCAGAATTTTTTACAAGAACTTTTTTATTTTCAAAATCTACATTACATGCTTCATGCTCTATATAAACTTTTGCTCCTTTTTTTTCTTCAAATTTTTCAGGTGAAAAAGCTATAACATCATCAACATTTTCCACATCTCCAGTTATCACATAAGGAAGACCGCATCCTCCGTAAGAAATAAAAGGTTCTTTTTGATAAATTGCTACGTCTTTTTCTTTTTTTTCTCTGATAGCTGTAGCTGCTGCAGAAGTTCCTGCTGCTACACCACCTAAAATAACTAAATCATGACTTCTTTTAATCATCTTAGCACCTCCGATTGATTAACTATATCGTATTATAAATTAATCCACATTTTGGTTGTTTTTTAGAAACCACTTTGCGGTTTCTGTTGTTTGTTGGTTGTTAAGTTCATATTTGCAATTTTGCTTTTTGGCAAATTAGCGAATTGGTTGTTGGTTTTTTGTTTTATAAGTACAAATAATAAATAAAAATAACGAACTATTGAGAATTATAGTACAAAATATATGTAGGGGTGTCCCTTGTGGGTACCCGCGTAAAATACGTTAAAAAAATTGTATGTCTGAGCTGTTCTTTGCGAGTTTGCAATTTTTAGTATTTTCAAATGATTGAAGATATTATTTTTTCTATAATTAGATCTAGTGAGGTTTTTTATTTATTATTTTAAAAGATTTAATAAAAAAATTATTTAAAAGCCTAAACTCCTCCCCTGTTTCACAGGAACTCCTCTAAAACATTTAGAGGAGAATCAAATTTCACAGAGTGAAATTTGCTAATTGGATTTCTCCATGCGATGCTACGCATCTTAGTCGAAATGACAGAATTTATAGCTTTTTAACAATGATTTTTACTTCTATCCTCCAAGATACATCTTCCAACAGAAATCTCTGATTTCTACTTAATCTCTATGTGCCTTTGATACAGTCATCCCAAAAGCATTTTTTACTTGGCCGTTTATCAAACTATAACATTCGTTCATACTCGCACCTGTTGTATAGACATCATCTACAATTATAATATATTCAGGTACTGACTTTGTTAATTTTATCTTTTTATACACATTTTCAGATCTTTCATGATGTCCAAGACTTGCTTGTTTTTTTATCGTCAATGATTTAAAAAGATCTATATATTCTAAACCAGAAATTTTAGAAAATTCTTTTGCTATAAGTCTGGCTGGAATAAATCCTCTGTTTATATAACTTATATAATTTGAAGGAACAGAAGTTATCTTGTATCCAAGGGGATTTATATTGTTGGTTATAATCATTTCCATCAATAATGAGGCAAATATTTTTGATAATACTGTAAAATTACCATATTTATATTTTCTAATTAATTTTTTCATTTTTTCATCATAATAAGTCATATGATATGTATTAAAAACCCCATCAGTTACTGTGGGGTTTTTTATTTCTCGTTTGCAATCTTCGCAAACTATTTTGTTATATTCAGTTTTTGATTCACAGCTAATACATTTGGTATCCAATAAATCGGAAATTATTTTTTTAAATATTAGTCACCATCTCCGGATTTAATTTCAATAGTGCATTTAATGAGGCTAATTTTAACTGCCCTTTTTCGTATGGGTCTTTTAATATATTAAAAGGTATTTCCCATAAATTTTTTGCTTTGAAATATTTTAATAAGTTTATTGCATTTTTTCTTATTGACATAGGATATTTTTTGTTATTTGCCATATCTGCAATTTCGTTTATATAATTATCAAGTTTTAATTTTTTAATTATTTTTAAAGCTTCTTTTATTCTTTTTGAAGATACTGAATTTAAAAACTCTGAAATATAATCTGTTAGCTGATAATCTTGGAAAAAAGAGAGATAATCTGCAGCTCCTATTACTAAATCATCATCTACTTCATCTAGTAATTCTCTGGCGTAGTCTACGTACCCCATATCTTCTTTATCTTGAGCTAATTTCAAACCAAATTTTACAATTTTTGGGTCTTTGTGATCGACAAAGTTATTTATCAGCCAGCTAGGTATATCTTCACTTCCGCAAACTTTCCTGATAACTTTTGTTATTGCCATTAATATTTCAAAATCTTCTTCTTCTTCTATTTTTCCCTCTAAATATTTTTTTATAATATCACATGGTAAACCAGCTAAAAATCTTAATATTATTTTTTTTGTTTCTTTATCAACATCAGCATATACTTCTTTTAATGTTGTAAAAAAAGCCATTGCATCTGTTTTTTCATAATATCTAATCAAAGATATTTTTTTAATATTCGGAGGAATTGTATCATCTAACATAGTTTCAGAAACATTTTCTAATGCTTCTATTAGTTGTTTTATCTTGACGTATGGATCTTCTTTCATCTTCTCTATTAATTTTGAAGAATCTTCTGGATAGTATTCTAAATATGATATTAAAAGTTGATATCTTACAGTAGGATCAGGATCTTTTATTTTTTCTTCTATTACTTTATCATCTTCTACACCCATGCTTATAAAGAATTTTACTGATTCTCTTCTTATTGTAGGTGAAATATCTTTTGTTAGATTAATTAAATCTTCTTCTTCTAGTAAAGCCATTTTTTCTAAATACTTTAGACTAGATAACCTTACTTCTCTATCTGGATCTTCTATAAATTCTTTTATAGCAGGGGTTTCAATTTTTAACTTTGTTAATTCTTGAATGGCCCTTGATTTAAAAGCTGGATAATTAGAATCCAACATTTCAAAAAATATTTTTGCATTCTCTGATTTTATTTTTTCTTCTAGTATTTTATATGATTCTATTATTTCGTTCGCCATCTATTATTCCTCCTGTTTAATAAATATCTTGAATTTGTATCCTTCTAGTTCTATTGTAAGATAATTATCTTTAAATTCAAAAAAGCCTACTTTGTCGTGTATTAAAGTACCGCCACTATTGGTTCTTCTTATTATCTTTTTAGAAAATTTATTGTAATCTATCCCTATATAAGATCCATTATCTGCAAAATTGTAAACATAACTGCTGTGAAAGTTGTTAGTTGTTTTTATTTCTTGTTTGGCTATCAAGTATGTTGAAATAAAAGCATTTTGAGCTATATTCAAGTCTCTCATTTTGGTTAAAGAGTTTTTTAATATAAACAAAGTCCTTGCAAATGTCGCAAGGACTGTTATTGTAATTATAGAAATTAAAAAAATTTCTAATACCGATTCGAGCAATAAAAAACCTTTTTTATTTCTTAGTTTAGTCATAAATAGGTGTTGAGATGAATAAAGAAATATCTCTTCTTAATTTTGTGAATCTGAACTGTATTTTCAAATCATCTATAAATTCTCCTGGTTTAGGAAAAGTATAAGCGATTCTTAAATTAAGGTAGTCTAAAATATTTGTTGTTGGTTCAAAATCTAAATTAACAGGATAGCCTATTCCTAGCTTAGCATCTACATTTTCAATAATGAAGTTAAAGCCAACATTTGCAAAAATTGTACTTCTATTTTCATCTGAATCAATATATTCTTGAGTTGGTCTATCATTCAACCATAAAACTCCCGCAGAAATATCAATCATTTCATTCATTTCAGCTAGTTTTAGATCTATATCTGTTATTGAAATAATAGTTAATCCGCCTTCAAAATTTGGACTTAGATCAAATGATAATTTAAACTGTTCTGATTCAAACCCTGTTCTCAAAGCCCAATTTACATTTTCATCTGTCATTATTGAAAGGCCATAATTAAAACTATTTGAGAAACTCAAAGTAAAAATAATTATAAGAGATAATAAAACTAAAAAAGACTTTTTCATTTTAATCACTTCAACTTTGTTTTTATTTCATCAATTTTGTCTAAATCTCTAATTATTGTTTTTCCATTCTGAATATCTACAAAAGCTTCTTCAACATAATTTTTATTTGCATGATGTTTATTCGGTTCTTTCATTTCTCTTTCATTTTTTATTTCTTGTGCTCTTTTTGCTGCTATTATAGGTACAGCATATTTATGATGCATTTTTTCCATAATTTTATCGTAATTAAAACCTGTACTCATCTTTTCACCCCTATGAAAAATCGTGTTTAAAAAATTTATCTACCTTTTCTTCTAATCCATCTCTAATTCTCGCAATCCTCAGTTGTTCTGCAATTATTATAGAGACCAATCTATTTACTGATTCTGGTACATCATTATTTTCTAAAAGATAGTCAAATTCATCCATTTGTTGAATTTCCCATTTAGAATCTTCTAATCTTTTTTTTAGATCCTTTTCATTTTCTGTTCCTCTTCCTCTTAGCCTCTTTTGAAGTTCTTTGTAAGAAGGGGGAACAACAAATATTAATACCGAGTCGTGTGGCATTTCATTTTTCACATTTAAAGACCCTTGAACGTCGACATCTAGAACTATATTGTAACCATCATCAAGCTTTTCTTTTATAAATGATTTAGAAGTTCCATAATAATAACCATGAACTTCAGCATATTCTAAAAATTCACCATTATCTTTTAATTCATGAAATTTCTCTTCAGATATAAAAAAATAATCCTTACCTTCTATTTCGCCTGGTCTCTTTTCCCTGGTAGTATATGAAACTGAAAAAGTAAACCCATCGACTTTATCCAAAGCTTTCTTAATTACTGTTGATTTACCGGCTCCAGAAGGACCGCTTACTACATATAAAACTCCTCCTGTCATCCGTTGAATGCCTCTTTTCTTATTCTTTCAAGTGACTTTTCTATGTCATAGAAATTTTGTGAGAACCTATTTGTTATAGTTTCAGGTTGTATTGCAGAAGCGATAACATGTCCTGAGTCAGTTATGATAAAAGCTCTTGTTTTTCTACCATGATTTACTTCTAACAATTTCCCTTGTGTTTCAGCTACATCTCTTAATCTTTTTAATGGTTGGCTACCTGGATTAACTATCGCAATTACTCTATCTCCAACAACCACATTTCCAAAACCTATATTTATTAAACCGTACACAAATAACACCTCCAGAAGCTATATATTTTAATGAACGTTCTGTACTTGTTCTCTTAATTTATTCACTATGACTCTTCCATCTACAGATAGATTTGTTATGTCTGTAACCTTAGATTTTGATGCAATAGTGTTGAATTCTCTGTGTAATTCTTGACATAAGAAATCTAATTTTTGTCCTTTACTTTCGCTATCACCATTTATTATTTTTGTAAATCTATTTAAATGACTTTTTAGCCTATCGATCTCTTCTGATATATCTGCTCTTTCAGCTAATAATGCTACCTCTAATTCTAATCTATCTTCATTTATCTTTTCTGATTCTAATATTTCATCTAAATTTTCTTTTATTCTAGCTCTAAATTCATCTTTCATTTCATCGCTTTGTGATTCTATTTTTTCTACCATTTCTTTTAATTTATCTACATTTGAAATTAGTATATCCTGTAAATCTTGACCTTCATTTTTTTGAAATTCAATTACTTTATCTATAGTTTCTTCTAATACTTCTTTCAACCCTTCCCAAATTTCTTCTTGTTTTTCTTCTTTTATTTTTATTTTTATAATTTCTCTGAATTTTGTTAAAACATCTAAATTAACTTCATCTGATAAATGAAGTTCATTTGCTATTTTATTCAATGCTGTTGAATAAGATTTTGCTAAACCTAGATCCACATCCACAAAATCTTCAGGGTTCATAAATCTTATATCTATATATACACTGATGTTTCCTCTATTTAGTTTTGATTTAACTAAATTTTGCACATCAATTTCTAAAGGTGAAAAAATTCCCGCTAAAGATGTTTTTACATTTGAATATTTCCCATTCAATGTTTTGATCTCAACAGAATAATTATAATTACCAATAATTTTCTCTATTCGGCCGTAACCAGTCATACTTCTCATATATATCTCCTCCAATTTAATTATACACTAAAATTTTCAAAATCTCAAAAAACCAAGGACATTTTTGAGGATATTTATAAATTTTCGTACTTCATCGCCTGTAGTTAATGATGACAGGCTAATTCTTATCATACCTTCTGCAGCTCTATTAGAAAATCCTAATTCTTTTAAAACCCTACTTCCTGAGGTTCCTTTAGAAGAACAAGCAGCTGATGTGGATATGTAAATTTCTTCATCAGATAAGGCATTAACTATTACATCTCCTCTAAGGCCTTCAAAATAGGTAGAAACTGTATTAGGTATTGAATTATTTAATGGAGTAACTATTTTTGCACCAAAACTTTTTATTTCATTGGCTATTTCATCTCTTAATTTTTTTATTCTATCCATCTCTTTTAAATCGTTTATACTAATTTCTAAAGCTTTTGCCATCGCTACTATAGAAGGAACATTTTGAGTTCCTCCTCTTTGCCCTCTTTCTTGAGTTCCGCCTGTTATCAAAGGATGTATTAGAGTTGATTCTTTTTTGTATAAAAAACCTATTCCTTTTGGACCATGAAATTTATGTGCAGAAAAAGAAGCCATATCACATTGAAAATCTTTTAATCTAAAATCAACTTTTCCTAATGCTTGAACTGCATCTAAATGAAATAAAGTATTTTCGTTTTTGCTTTTTATAATTTCTTGTATTTTTTTTACTGGATTTATTGTCCCTAGCTCATTATTAGAAAACATAAAAGTACACAATATTGTATCTTCTCTTATTTTTTCTTTTAAATCTTCAAGATCAAGTTCTCCATATTTGTTAGCTTTTACATAATCTATTTCAAACCCTTGTTTTTTCAAATAAGAAAGTGTATTTACTGTGGCTGAATGTTCTACCCTAGAACTTAATATATGTTTTCCTTCATTTTTTCTAGAAAGTGCTGTTCCTTTTATAGCCCAGTTTATAGATTCCGTAGCCCCAGAAGTAAAATATATTTCATAGGGCATAACTCCCATCATTTTTGCTATTTTAAATCTAGCTTCTTCCATAGCTACGTCAGCTTTTACTCCAAATTCATGAATAGAATTAGGATTGGAGTATATTTCTAAAGAATATTTTTGTAATATTTTAAATACTTCTTCATACATTATAGTTGTGGCGTTATTATCTAAATATATCATTTTTTGCCTCCTATAATCTAAATAATAAAAAAATACTGAAAAAAGGCCGGTATCCCGACCTTTCTTCAATTTTATATTAATTATATTAACTTGAATTAATTAAATTATTAAGATAGTTTGTAATCATCAAAAGTTAAGCTAAATTGCACACCAATATCTTTATTTTCAACATTTATTCTTAATTTCAATTTATCTGCTAATTTTTTAGCTATAGATAATCCTAATCCATGAGATTTAGAAGTTCTTGATTTATCACCTTTATAAAACCTCTGGAATATTTTGTTTATCTCTTCTTCTGTGATACCTTTTCCATAATCTCTTATTTTAATCTCACCATTTTCATATATTATATCTATTTTTTCATTGTTAGTATTATATTTTAGTGCATTTTCAATTATTACTTTTAAAATTATTGAAAGGTATTCTTCTGAAGTTTTTACTAAAAAATCTTCTCCGCTTATATTGAATTTCTCTTTGTTTTTATCAAAAATTTCTATTGTTTCTTTTATGATACTTTCAACTTTATGTTCTTTCAATTCTATTTCATAATCGGGTTTTGTGAGAATCAGTAATTTTTCAACCATATCTTTTAGATATTCTGTGGAATTTTCGATGCTTTCTATTGACTCATTTAAAATTTTTTCGTCTTTTGTTCCCCACCTTTTAAGCATCTTTACAAATCCATTTATAGAAGTTAGAGGTGTTCTCAATTCATGGGATACATCAGAAACAAATTGTTTTTGAACATTAAAGGCATTTTCAATTCTTTCGAGCATTGAATTTAATTTATTTGAAAGGTTTTGATATTCCACAGTGTTTTGTTCTGGGATTCTTTGACTTATTGAGTTGGCATCAATTTGTGATATTTGTCTGGAAATAGTTAGTGTTGGTTTTAAAAGCCTTCTTGCTAGTATATAAGAAATAGCTAAAGAGAATAAAGAAGACAAAAAAATAGCTATGATGGCAATTTTATCAAATGTTTCTATTAATGCGGTGAATTCCAAAGAAGGACTACCTATAATTAAAAGTTTGTTCTGGAATATCTCCAACCCAACAAATATAAAATATTTATTATTTGTCTTATATAAATATGGTATGTTATCTATTTTAAAACCATCATAAATAATATTATAAGGATCTGACATAACTGTTCCATCTATTATTACAATTTTATTTGATAATAAACTCTTTCTAAAAATATCAGAATCATTCATTAGTGAATCTAATAATTCTTCATTATTTTGTGGAGGATTTTTGCTTTTTTCTAAATATTGTGGGCTAATTTCATTTATAAACATTTTTCCATATGTGTTCATAGAAATATCTATAACAATAAACCTCAATAATAATATAACTATTGAAGTTAATAAAAATGTTGTTATAGTAATTATAAAAGTTTGCTGAAAAACTGCGGATTTTTTTTGCTCATTCTTCTCGAATAACGTAGCCAACACCTCTTACTGTTTTAATATATTTTGAGGCTTCCCCTAATTTTTTTCTTAAATAGTTCATATATACTTCAACTATATTTTTGTTTTCTTCATCGTTATAGCCCCAAACTTCTTCCATAATTTTTTCTTTTGAAACCACTATATTTTTGTTGATCATAAGTGTTTTTAAAATATTAAATTCTGTTAAACTCAAATGAATTTCTTCTTCATTCACATAAACTTGCATTCTATCTAAATACATACTTATTCCATCTACACTGAGATTCTTTTTTGCTTTATTTAACCTTCTCAAAAGAGCTTCTAACCTTGCTAGAATTTCTTCAATTTCAAAAGGTTTCACTACATAATCATCAGCATTTTTTAACCCTTCAACTCTATTTTCTAGTTCTCCTTTAGCAGTTAGCATTATTATCCCTATATCTTTATCATAATTTCTTATAATTTCTGCAATTTCAAAACCATCTCTAACTGGTAACATTATGTCTAATAATATAATATCAGGCTTAAAATCTTCATAAAAATTTATAGCTTCATCTCCATCATTCGCTATTTTTGTATCATACCCTTCGTGTTTTAATTCTAATTCCAACAATCTCGAAATTGATTTATCATCTTCTACAATCAGAACTTTATACACATTTCCACCTCCGTTAATAAAAAAACGCTCAAAAGAGCGTTTTAAAAATTATATAAAACTTTAGTATTGATTCTAAACCCTTTGTCAATAATGTAAGAAAATTCACCTATTAATTTAAAGTAATTAATAGAGTAAAAAAATCTAGAATCAATATATGGGTTGATTATTATTTCATTTGTCGTAAGAATAAATTCACTTCCAACCCCTAATTCCATTATATCATTTTCATAGCCTAAATACATATCATAAAAAAGCTCTTTGAATGCTGGTATTAAATTATTGGTTTCAAAACTAACATTGCTAACTAAACCTATCTCTCCAGTCATTTTAAACTCTTCAAAAAATTGGTTTTCTTGAAAAGATAAAAATAAGTCTAGTTCTTCGGTAAAATACTCTAACCCTACATGTGAATAAAAATCTTTTACTATTTCATCTGTAAAAGATAAAAAATATTCATCAAAAAAACCATATTTAAAATTCAAAACATAGTCCTTGTTTATGAATTCCAAACCAATATAATTCCTGTTTATATTAAACTCATATTCTAAACCTAAATAATTTTTTTGAACTTCTTGAAAATAATCTTTATAGTCTCTTTTTTCATATACACCTAAAATAATCATGAAATATTTATTTGAGTTCTCAAAAAAATAATATACAGGAGTATTAATTTGAGAATTATTAAGATCAACATCCATCATTAAAGATTTTTCAACTGAAAGTTTGAGATTGAAACCCTCTTTTTCTCGAACATTAATTGCAATGTTTTTCCCATTAAGACTTAAATATAATTGGCTTTCTTGTTTAAATATATTGTAATAGTTATATCTTAAATTTTCCTCAAAATTCAAAAATTCATAATTAATCCCTATATCCTTACCAACTATATAATTTGTTCTAATATTACTAGCTTCTTTTACACGCCATTGGACTTCTGATAATTCTATAACATTTACAGTTAAGATCTTATTTGTAAAACTATTATTATCAATGTCTTTTATTAATTTTATTATTTTCATAGCAACATCGTCTTTTCCATAAACTATAACTACATTGGAGTCTTTTAAATATTTTACTCTTGAAGAATATAAATTCAATAATTCAGAAATAGAATTAGTACTTATATTACCCATTTTTACTATATTTGGTTCAAGTAAATAATTAGCTATATTGTTTCTTTCTCTATAGTCTCCAACTAGATATATTCTTTCTGAGTATTTTTTATAAAAATAAGGCTTACCAAAAAGCAATAATTCTAAAGCTGTTTCTATATTGTTTGTATTAATAGATAAATTTATTTCTCCTGTTATATTTTCAGAATATATTATTTCTATTTTAGCTTTAGAAGCAATCTCATCTAAAGCATCTTTTAAATCAGTATTAATAAAATCAAATTTTATTTCATTTGTAAAAGAAAATAAAGAAATTATTAAAATGATAAATATTAAAATTTTTTTATTCAAATTTCTCACCCCTAATTTCATTGCATTCAATTAAGAATATTATTTTATGCTCTTTTTCTGCTTGAATTTTTCTAGAAAAAATTGAACCCAAACCGGGTATTTTTGATATTAATGGTATTCCTACGTCTTTAATTTGATTGGATTTATAATCAAATGATGCTACATAATTCTCTTCGTAAAGTCTTAAATCGACAACTGTTTGCATATTACCCACTAAATACATATTCAAATCGTTAATTTCTCTAAGATCTTTTAGTTCAATACTTACTCCCGTTTTAACATTATCATTAATTAAAGTATAAGGCATTAATGTAACTATAAACCCCATATAATCGGTATCTTCTTCTTCACTAACAGTATCTGTCAATCTACCAGAAACAGTAGTTGAGTTTCCCAGCATAGTTTTAAGAGAAACATTGGCTACTATTTCTCCTATATTATTTTCTATTGCTCTATTTAAAACTAAATTCAACCTTTGACCTCCAAAGCTTTCTATTATTTGAAAAATATTATCCACAATGGAAATTCCCGAAACACCATCTTGAGATGTTGCATCAACAAATTGAAATTCAGATATAAACCATTCGGAAAATATTTGTTTGTCTAATTGGATAGCTTTTATTGAATAAGTTAATGTATAATATTGAGAATCAATTTTCATTATAAGTTCTGCTATATCCCCTGCTAATTTTGGCGGAGCAATTATAGTAACAAAATCAGTTATATTCTCATTGAATGTCACATAATGAGAATAATAATCAGGAAGTAAAGAAACAATATCATTGGCATTCAAATTTCTTGTTTTTATCATATAATTCTCGTTTAAATGAACCGCTGTATCAGAAGCATGGTCAGGGATACCCACTAATATATAATCTTCATATTGTTTCCAAGCGAAACCAAAAGGCATCAAAACCAAATCCATCACTTCTTCTAAATTATCACTTTCAATTTCTAAAGTTAGTACTCCAGATATATTGGGGTCCATGATTATTGGTATTCCTGTATCATATGATAAAGTACTCAAAACCTCTCTAATATCTGTTTGGAAAGCAGAAACAAAATAATTTTGTGAAAAGGTATTTATAAAGAAAAATGTTAAAATAAAGATAAAAAAGATTATTTTTTTCATCTTAATCATCCCTCTTTATTTCAACTTCATAAGTATCTTTTTGAGATAAAGATTTTCCTTCTTCATCATATGTTATGTATTCAATATTATAGATTATCGAGTCAACACTTTCATCGAACTCAGAATTTAAGTTTATGCTTATTACACAATCAGGATAAATACTATCATTATATATTTCTTTTGTTTCTAAAATTTTTTGCTCATCAATATCATAATCTAATTGCTCTAAAATTACTTCTATTCTAGAATTACCTAAATTTTCAAGATTAAAATTTCCTGTAATTTTATTATTTATTATTTTAGTATTTAACAAATTATGTTTTAGTTCAAACTCATTATTCCCAAAATTTAATATTATAGGAATTTTTTCTTGATTTTTTATGATTTTTGAGTCAAGCTCTCCAAAATAACTTAAATCAAGATATCCATAATATTCGCCTTTATACTTGGATAAATCTGCTTTACGATAATCAATAAATAATCTAATTTGATCCCCCGAAGGATAAAAAGCTCTAGATAAAATATCTTTATCTGGCCTAATTTGTACATATTCACTATCTATATTTCTAGTATACCTTTCTCCATTAAAACCTTTTGGGGTAAATATGTCTTGAATTTCTGGTTCTATAGTTATATCAACATAATCATAATTAAATGCTCTAAAATTTACATATTTGGGATCAGTATACAAACCTCTAGAAGTTTCTCTTAAATCCATACTTTCAAATATCTGGTTCTTTTCTAACCTGACAAACAAGTTTTCCCTATTTTTTTCAACATCATCAGAAATCATAAAATTAAACTCTTTTGTTATTTTTCCTTTATAATACTCTTTGTATCCATAATCCATAATCAATTGTAGAGTATACTCCCCTGGCGGAATAAGTCTTTGTATGTCATACTGAAACATTTTATTTTTTTTAGGAAAAACTACTTCAGCATTTTCTTTTTCAATATTCAGTGAAGATAAAATTCTTTTCTGTTCATCTGATTTTATATCTATTTTTCCCCAAACACCACTTAACCAATCACTAGGGTTAAAAGCTTCAAATTCAACTCTCATACCTTCAAAAAAGTTTTCATTCATTATTACAGTAGTTGTAGCTGAAGGAAGAGTTAAATTATCTCTATTACCTCTACCTTTAACTACTATTTGAAGAACTGAAAGATATGAAAATTTATAAGCTATTTGGCCTATATCTGACGAGACGGCGCTTTTAAAATTTAACCCAGCAAAATAGCTACCAACAGTATTGACTGGAACTTCTACATCTATTTGTAAAACTATACTCTGTCCAGAGCTTAAAGTTATTTGGTCTGGAAGAGTTAACCATTTTGCACAACTTCTGTTATAATTATCATCAGATATCCATTCATCATCTGTACTGGATGAATACAAACCAGACGCTGTAACATTTATCACTTCTTGTGTAGGGGCTGTACTGCTTAATATTAGTTCAATTGTGAGCTGTTCTCCAGGCTCAACTTCCAATGTTTGGGATAGTGGCTGTACCATAAAAGAAAATATTGGTACAACAAGAAGCAAAAAAAGTGCGAAAAAAACATTTTTTTTCATATTACCCCCTCCCTTTCTGTTATCAATATTATATTATTTATTTGTTACATTAATGTATATTTTATTGAGTGAATATGCTTAAAATATGATTATATAAAAAATTGTTTTAAAACTTATAAATGAGGTGCAACAATGTTAAAAACATCCTATTGGCTTAAGAAGTACAATATAAAACTAAAAAAAAGATTTGGACAAAATTTTTTAGCAGAAGATAAAATTGCAAAAAAAATAGTAAAAGAAGCTGATATTAAAGAAGAAGATTTCATTATAGAAATAGGAACAGGAGCTGGAACTCTTTCAGAAGAAATTATTCATAAGTCTAATAATCTTATTTCCTACGAAATTGATGAATCCCTAAAACCTTTATTAGAAGAAAGGTTTGAAAATGAAGATAAAATTAATATTGTTTTTCAAGATTTTTTATCTGCTGATATATCAAAATTCAATAAAAATAATCCCATCTATATAGCAAACATACCTTATAATATTTCTTCACCTATATTAGAAAAAATATTTTTAGAAACTCCAGATTTTCAAAGAGCCTATTTAATGGTTCAGAAAGAATTTGGAGAAAGAATTTTAGGACTTAACAAAAAAAATTTTAGTCCACTAACCGTCTTTAGCCAATATTTTTGTGATGTAAGAAGTGTTCTAGAAATTCCTAAAGGTGCTTTTATTCCAAATCCAAAAATAGATTCTCTTGTCATTGAATTCAAACCACATAAAAAATACGATTTAGACAGTAAAGATTTCATGAAATTCGTTAAAACATGCTTTTCAATGAGAAGGAAGACCATAAAAAATAATTTAAAAAAATTAACTGGAAATCCAGATTCTATATTAGAAAGTCTAAAAATAAATCCAAAAAATAGACCAGAAAATTTATCTGTACAAAATTATGTTGACCTATATAAAAAAATAAGAGAAAGCTAAATTTAGCTTTCTCTTTTTTTTATCTTCTTTTTTCTATAGATTCTTTAAATGCTGTAAATAGTGGATTTGGTGCTCCAACTTTTGACTTTAATTCTGGATGATATTGTATTCCTATGTAAAAATCATTATCTTTTATTTCCACAGCTTCTACAAAATCTGTTTTTGCTGAAACGACCATTTGATCAAAAATATTTTCAAATTGCTTGTAATTAACTTCATATCTATGTCTATGTCTTTCATAAATAGTTTCTGACTTATAAACTTCATATAGTTTAGTACCTTTAACAACATCTGTTTTTTGGGCTCCAAGTCTCATCGTTCCACCCATATGTAAATTTTTCTTTTGTTCTTCCATTATATCTATAATAGGATATTTTGTCTCTGGGTTAAACTCAGTAGAATTTGCACCATCTAGTCCTTTAACATTTCTTGCATATTCAACAACCATAAGCTGCATGCCTAGACAAATTCCCAATGTAGGGACATTTTTCTCTCTAGCATATTTCAAAGCTCTTATTTTACCTTCAATTCCTCTTTTACCAAAACCACCAGGTATTATAATCCCTTCATATTTGCCCAAAACACTTTCTAATCCTTCATCATCTAATTCTTCAAGCATCTCAGAATCAACCATCTCTGGTTTTTTTACCCCAGTTAAGAAAATACTTTCTAAAATACTTTTATAAGCATCATCCGTACCAAGATATTTTCCTATCATAGCGATTTTTAAATTTTTGAAAGTTCTTGGACAGGACCATTTTATTTCATTTTTAATCTTAAAGTCTAATCTCTTTGCTACTAAGTCTTGAATTTTCATTTTATCTAGAACTTCTGGTACTTCATAAATATTGCTTAAATCAGGCAAATTAACAACGTATTCGTTCTTAACTCCTCCAAACAAAGCAACTTTTTCAAGACTTGAATAATCTATCTCTTTTTCTGTCCTTATAACAATCATGTCAGGCTGAATACCAATTCTTCTTAATTGTTGAACTGATTGTTGAGTTGGTTTAGTTTTAAACTCGTTAGTTACTCTCAAAAAAGGAACAAAAGTTACGTGGACAAACATAAAGTTTTCTCTACCTTTTTCCATTGACAACTGTCTTATTGCTTCGAAGAAGATTTCTCCTTCGATATCTCCAACAGTCCCCCCAATTTCAATTAAAAGCAGTTCTGTATCTATACTTTCAATTTTTTCTTTGATTTCATTTGTCATATGAGGAACCATTTGAACGGTTCCACCAAGAAATTTCCCTTCTCTTTCTTTGTTTATCAAAGAACTAAAAACTTGACCAGCAGTCATGTTATTCTCACTTTTCATGTCAATACCCAAAAATCTTTCGTAATGTCCCAAATCAAGATCTGCTTCATAACCATCATCAGTTACAAAGACTTCACCATGTTGATTTGGATTCATTGTTCCTGCATCAACATTTAAATATGGATCAATTTTTAAAGAATTTACTTTGATCCCAGATTCTTTCATGAGTCTTCCCATAGAAGCAGAAACAACTCCTTTTCCTATACCACTTAAAACTCCACCTGTTACGATAATATACTTCTTAGCCATGTCAGCCTCCTTTATTTATTAATGCTTTAATTAAAGTTGGAAGATGAAGTTTGGAAGTAAAAACACTCAAGTTCCATCTTCAGCTAAAAACTTAAATGAATAGCTTTTTATAAAAAAAGAGGGAGCAAATGCTCCCCCTCGTTATGGGTTAATCTTCGTCATCAATATCTAATTTGTCTGCAATCGCATTTACTGCATCTTCTACAGTTTTAATGCTTTCGACTTCTTCGTCTTCTATAGTTATTCCCAGTTCAGATTCGAATGCCATGGTTAAATCAACTAATTCAAGTGAGTCAGCATCCAAGTCATCTGTGAAAGAAGCGTCTATTGTTATGTCTTCTTCTTCAACACTCAACGTTTCAGAAATTATTTCTTTTACTTTTTCAAATAATTCTTCTCTTGTCATATATTATAACCTCCCGGAAATACGATTTTTTAAAAATTCTTTTTAATTATAATAACTAAAGGAGGTCTTGTCAAGTTAAAAACCAACAGCTAGGTTAATTTTTGCTGAAATCCCTTTTAAATCAAATATATTAACTAATTTAGAATTTGCTAATGAAACGTTTAATCTAGTTTCAACTAAGTATGTATTAAGTCCAATTCCGAAACCAGCTTTCCAAATATCATAATCTCTTTCTAAATTAAATGAATAAGGGATTATATTGAAAATATTACTTTTTGCGTTTATACCAAAGTTAAATTGAGAAACAGTAGGATACCATTCTACAAATGGGATCAAATCAAATATGAATGTAAATTTATAAAACCCTGATACTCCTATTGGCATTGCATATTCTTTATTAACATCAGCATTATCAACAAACTCAAAATTTTCGCTTGTTTCAAATGACTGATCAAAAACTATATTTGATGCTTCCATAGTATATTCAGCGTTTATATTTACTGATTTTGTTAAATTTGCTTTTTTTAGAGTGATGTTTTTTACAGCAACACCCCATTTAGGATTCTTATAATAACCATTAATATATCCTATATCAATTTTAAACCCATTATTACCTAGTAAATTATTCATTATCATATCCGTATCTAAATTTTCTAATTCATTAGCATTAAAGTTTGAATAAGCTGGCACACTTGCTTTTAATTCTCCTTCAATTGAATTGGTAGTTTCATCTGTTGAAAAACCATACTCAAAAGAAGCATCTTTATCAGAAGTTATTATAGGTAAAAAAGCACCAACTTTTACGCCTAATAGGTTTCTATCTTTCCATGAAAAAGAGCTATAAGCACCTGCTTCTACAATACTATTTAAAACAACTTCTCCACTATCTGTATAAGTTTGACCAATTTCATTACCTTGAGTTAATAGTTCTAACAAACTATTTGGAATCGAAAGTTTTGCTTCTAAATCCACATTAGAATAAACTCCAAGACCAAATTTCCATAAGTTTACTAATCCATAAACATTAGCGTTATTATCTGTTACTATTTTTAAATCTTCTCCTTCTAATCCTCCATAAAATTCATCTAAATCAATCACTATTTCCTGAGCATCGTAATTGTCTAAAATGAACTTTGAATCAACTAAATTCTGAAAGAACATAATGTCAGGAGTAACTCCAATTTCTATGAAACCTCTTCTTTTTGAATTCATCAAAGCTGGGTTAAATTGATTATCCCACGCTGTTAAAGACTCTGAAAAAATCATGACACTAAATATAGTCAAAATAGATATTATAATTAATTTTTTCATCATTCATCACCTCCATCGCTGAGGTTTATTGGAATGTCTAATTCTGTATCCAATGACGCCCAGAAACTAATTGCAATTTCTCCATTTGCATCCAATGCATAATTTCCTGCAGGAATAAATGGTTCGATTGTTAATGTGAATGGTTCATTATTTTTAATTTCATCTATTAAATTATTGAATGAAATCATTGGATCTGTAAGTGTTATTGTATCAATAAGCTCAGAGCCTTTATATATATTAATTCCCAGTTCTAGTCCTGTATCATTCTCGAGATCTAAATGAAGATCTAAAGATTTTATTTGATCCAATAAATCATTTATCATTTCTCTATTATCAGCATCTCTTCCCAACAGATCTCCTTCTGTTGTAATATTATCTATTAAAGTAGCATCTTGAGTAACATTAAATTGCATTGGGAAATCAAGTTCGAATGACATTCCTATTTTTTGATCAGTTCCACTTAAAGTGGCTTCTTCTGTTGCTATTTCATAACCGAAAACCATATCACTTGGTTTTCTATTGATAATAGTTGCAAAATCTGTTGTTAATAATCCGTCAGATACATTACCACTAATTTCTTTTACAGATGTTGTTGAAATTCCATTATCATCATATGTATATGTTGCCAGAACGGTTAATGAAGCTGTTAAATCTATACCTTCCATATCAAAATTAATCGTCGCAGGAATAGTTGTTATTTCAATATTTTTCAAGAAATCAAGGTCACTTGATGATAAATCTATTGGTGTTTCTGACAAATCATTTGAAATAGTTGTTGCACCGATTGTAATTTCACCAATCCCTAAATCTCTAACTGTGAATGTTGCATCAAAAGTTAAACTATCACCAGGAGCAATAGGGTTTGTTGGACTTAAAGTTAGTAGATTTCCATCATATCCTGTTGGCGATGCTTCTGCTGTTATATCAACAGAATCATAAGTTTCAAAATCTAAGATCTTCCCTGATAGAGGAATTGAATGATCATCTATTCCATTTGTAAAAGGTATATTTTCATCTATTATAAGCATATTAGATTTTATGAAGGATTTTATTGTCATTGGTAAATTATTATTCCATTCTATGAAAATTTCTCCATCATTTAGATTTACACTTTTAACAAGGTTTCCAATAGTATCTGGTATA
>JBNJGY010000032.1:0-1434 GCA_051748045.1 Thermotogota bacterium | reverse complement strand
GATTTTATTGTCATTGGTAAATTATTATTCCATTCTATGAAAATTTCTCCATCATTTAGATTTACACTTTTAACAAGGTTTCCAATAGTATCTGGTATAGAAACATCTTGAGATATCGATTGTTCTAATCCAGTTTGAGAATATTCAATATAATCAAAGGATGGATTATTAAGATCTACATTTACATCAAAAGAACTGTTAGATGGCATATCAAGACTTACTGTATTTATAACAACATTAATGTCTCCATCTAAAGTTTTTCCAGTTAAATCTAATTCTATATTGTTATCTGTATTAATTGTTAAAGGATATACGTTTGCACCAAAATCTACGGAGCCATCTATACCTCTGAAATTAACCCCATCAGCACTAATTATCATTTTTCCAGATGCAAAATCTACTTTATTTAAATCTGCAGGTTTTAAAGCGGATGTCTTTAAATTTACTTTTGCATCTTTTACACTTGAAACAGAAATATTAGGATCTACTCCAAAAGATACTGTACCAGTGGTAAATTCCGAATTGCTTGCACCTGTTACTGTTGAATCTACAGTAATTGTTAAATCGTTTGTGTCTATATCAACTCCGGTTAAATCTAATGAAGCTGGATAACTATTCATTGTTTGAGATTTTAAAACATCACTACCTTGTGCTATTTCAACTTCTGTAACGACACTAATATTTTGCCATCCAGATGGTTGACTTAAAGTAAAATCAACACCACCATTCAATGTTGCAGTTGCAAAAGCGTCGGCGTCTAAAGATAAATCAACTACATTAGAATTACTAAATGTTTCTTCAAATTCTACTCCACTTGCAGCACTTATTTTTCCACCTGTAATACCTAATATA
Organism: Thermotogota bacterium; assembly: GCA_051748045.1. Taxonomy (GTDB): domain Bacteria; phylum Thermotogota; class Thermotogae; order Petrotogales; family Petrotogaceae; genus Geotoga. The sequence goes on along the minus strand of JBNJGY010000032.1, from coordinate 582 downwards.
TCAATATTTATATCTCTTGTTGTAGGACCTGAATTAGTATTAATTCTAAAAACAGGTTGAATATAAAATGTTGACGTTAAAGTTTTACTAGTTAAATCTACACTTAAATTATGGTTGCTACCATCAGATATATCGACAAAAGATGATTCAGCTACAAGATTCTCGGAACTATTTAAAACCTTAATTTTAGCTTCTATTGTATATAATGAAGAAGACAATCCAATCTGAATACCAAATGAACCGTTTGAAAAAGTAATTGAATCAAAACCACTTGTATTTACTGTTTTTTTATAATCTGGATTTTCTATAGTTGTTGAATCACCTGTAGTATCTGGTATTGGTACATTTGATAAAGGAAAAGATCCAGAAACATCTACACCACTTGGAACATCCAGATCATTTACTGTATAATCCACATTTGAATTTGCTGGATCGATAGTTGGTAAACTAATATTTTGTGAAGCTAAACTTGGTAATTCAGGTATATCAAAACCAATAGAAACATTTTCTTGAATATTACCCAAATCTATTTGATCTGTACTGAAGAAATCAGACATACTTATATTGACCAAGTCTGTAGCA
>JBNJGY010000031.1:0-23618 GCA_051748045.1 Thermotogota bacterium | reverse complement strand
ATAATGAAGGGAAAAGATCTATAAATGTTGATCTGAAAAATATCCAGGAAACAGATTACCCGCAAAATGTTTTTGAAAAAAGTATAGAAAAAGCAGATACGGTAGTTCTATGCAACATAAATTTTTCAAGAAAGTATTTAAAAATAGCTAAAAATATGAATAAACTCATAGCCTCTGACGTTCACGCTATTCAAGATTTAGAAGATGATTATAACAAAGATTATATGAAATATTCTGATATTCTTTTTATGTCAGATGAGAATATAAAGAATCCTGAAAATTTTATAGAAGAAACTTATAATAAATTCAAAAATAAAATTATAGTAATTGGCCTTGGTAAAAAAGGTGCTTTAATACATGATGCAGAAAAAAAAGAAATCAAACATTTCAAAGCTGTAGATATAAGACCAATTGTAAATACTATTGGAGCTGGAGATTCTCTGTTTTCTTCTTTCACTCATTTTTATGCAAAAGGTGAAGACTCTTATGAAGCATTAAAGAAAGCAATATTTTTTGCAGGATATAAAATAGGAGAAAAAAGTGCTTCTGAAGGATTTTTAACTGAAGATGAATTAAAAAGATATATATATAAAAAATGCCGAATCTAATGATTCGGCATTTAATTTATGTTAAAGCTGCTCTTGCTTCTTTTAGTTTTTCTCTGATAGGTATATTTTGTGGACAAGCTTCTTCACAAAGGCCACATTCAATACATTTGTCAGCAGCTTTTCCTTGTTTTTCTAAATTAGCATATCCTTTCTTTTGTGATTCCCAAGTGTTATATATACTTGCGTTGTTATAAAGAGAGAAAATATTAGGAATCATAACTCCCTCTGGACAAGGTAGACAATATTTACAACTTGTACAATCTACTTTTATTCGGCTATCATAAACCTTTCTTACTTTTTCAATGATACCAAGTTCTTTTTCTGTAAGACTATTTGGAAGAGCATCATCAGCGACTCTTATATTCTCGTCTATATGGTTAAATTGGTTCATCCCACTTAATAAAAGGTCAACTTTTGGATTGTTCCAAACAAATCTAAGCGCCCATTCAGCAGGTGATCTTTTTATATCAGCAGAATTCCAAATTTTTTGAATATCTTCAGGGAGGTTGTTTGTTAAACTGCCTCCTCTTAGAGGTTCCATAACAATTATCCCTAAGCCTTTATCTGCAGCGTAATTTAATCCTTCTAAACCAGCTTGATAATCTTCATCCATGAAATTATATTGAATTTGACAAAAATCCCAGTCATAAGCGTCTACTATTTCTTTAAAAACAGGAAGCTCATCATGAAAAGAAAAACCAATATGTTTAATTTTTCCGGATTCTTTTGCTTTTTTAATGAAATCAAAAACATCATTTTTTAGATAATTATCCCAAAAATCTTTTCTCAAAGCATGTAAAAGAAAAAAATCAATATGATCTGTTTCTAACTTTTCTAATTGTTCATTTAAATATTTGTCCATATCATCTCTTGATTTAATCAACCATGAAGGTAATTTATCTGCTAGATAAACTTTTTCTCTATAGCCATCCTTTAATGCTTTAGCTACTAACAATTCGCTGTTTCCACCATGATATGGATAAGCTGTGTCGACATAATTAACTCCGTTATCTATTGCATGTCTCAATTGTTTTATAGCTAATTCTTCATCGATGTTTTCGTTTCCTTCACCGATAGTTTGAAATCTCATACAACCAAAACCTAAAACTGAAACCTTTTCTCCTGTATTTCCAAGTTCTCTATACTGCATAAATTATCCCTCCTTATATCAATTATAATACGAAAACCTAACTATTTTCAAGTAAAATTTTAAAAAAAATAAATAAATATATAGTATAATAGAATAAATATCATTTGGGGGTGGTTGTAATTAAAGATTTAAGTAAAGTAATTTATGGGCTTTTGTTTCTAGCGATAGGTGTTCTATTAATTTTTGGAGTTTTTGATGACAGAAATATTTGGGAATACATATGGCCGTTATTTATTCTTGTTCCAGGATTAAGTATGGAATTAGATTTCTTCACAAAAAGAAATTCAAAAGATGCAGGCGAATTGGTACCTGGAGGAATACTATTAGTAATAGGTACTTTTTTCTATTTTAACATTTTTACAAATTTCAAATACATGGATTTACTATGGCCTATATTTATACTTGCTCCTGCCTTTGGGCTCTTCCAACTTTATTATTTTGGAAAAAGGGAAAAAGGCTTACTAGTTCCAGTAGGAATATTATCTGTATTGGGATTGATATTTTTATTGACCAATTTAACAACAACAGCAATAGGTGGTTCTATAATCGGAGCAGCTTTCATATTAATAGGACTGTTAATACTCTTCAAAAAGAGAAAATAATAAAAAACAGGATTAGAATTTTTGTTCTAATCCTGTTTTTTATGGCAGCCCCACGGGGAATCGAACCCCGACTCTCGGACTGAGAATCCGATGGACTGGCCGTTATCCTATGGGGCCATTTTTGCTAGATTAATTATATCACTATTAACACCCTTTGTAAAGATAAAATGATTTCAGTTGACGAAGAATTAATATAGTGATATAATACAAATAGAAGCGATGTATGACTAATAAAATTGATTACGTTCTTAAATCTCTATTTTTGAAAATAAAAACTACGGGGACAGTTTTTAAATACACAACATAGCCGACGCATTAAGTGTCGGCTTTGTTACTTTTTAGGAGGGGAATTTATGACAAAAGGTGAACTAATTGATTTAGTCGCAAAAGAGGGAGTAAAGTTTGTAAGGTTACAGGTGACAGATATCAATGGAATGCTCAAAAATGTTGAGATTCCTGTGACAAGACTTGAAGAATCATTGACAGAGGGGACAATGTTTGATGGGTCTTCTATTGAAGGTTTAGCAAGAATTGATGAATCAGACATGCTTTTAAAACCTGATATAGACACTTTTACTGTTTTACCTTGGACAGTTGAAAAAGGGAAAGTTGCAAGGCTTATTTGTGATATACAAACTCCAGAGGGAGAACCATTTGATGGAGACCCGAGATATGTTTTGAAGAAAGTTATTAAAGAGTTGAAGGAATACGGTTATGAAGGTCATTGTGGACCAGAGCCAGAATTTTTCTTGCTTCCAAAAGACGAAAAATCTAATCCCGTTTTAGATTTTGTTGATGATGGTGGTTATTTTGATTTATTACCTATTGATTTAGGAGAAGAAACTAGAAAATATATTGTAGAAGCTTTTGAAGATATGAGAATTAATGTTGAGGCATCTCATCATGAGGTTGCTCCTTCTCAGCATGAGATTGATTTTGAATATGATGAGTTGTTGAAAACAGCTGATAACATTCAAACTTTTAAATTGGTAGTTAAAACTATAGCTCTTTTAAGAGGTCTTCATGCAACTTTTATGCCAAAACCATTCGCTGATATTAATGGTTCTGGAATGCACACACATTTATCTTTGTTTAAAGACGGAGAAAATATTTTTTATGATAAAAATGCTGAAAGGGAATTAAGCGATAAAATAAGATTTTTCATTGGTGGTATTATCAAACATATTAAGGCTATTACTGCTATTGCTAACCCAACTGTTAATTCTTATAAAAGGTTAGTTCCTGGGTTTGAAGCACCAACAAATATAGCTTGGAGTGTTTCAAATAGATCAGCTTTAATTAGAGTTCCTTCTACAAGAGGTAAAGGAACAAGAGCAGAGTTAAGAAGTCCAGATCCAACTGCAAATCCATATTTACTTTTAGCGGTTGTTTTTGCAGCAGGTCTTGAAGGAATAAAAAAACAAATTAAACCAGAAGATCCAGTTATTGAAAATATTTATAAATTGAATGAAAAAGAAAAGATTCATAGAGGAATAGATAATCTTCCTGGGTCTTTAGAAAAATCTATTATAGCTTTAAGAGAAGACAAATTTATTCAAAGTATTCTAGGTGAGCATATAACTAAGAGTTTCCTTGCTATTAAAGAACAAGAAGCTTTAGAATACAGAACACAAGTTACAGATTGGGAGATCAAAAAGTATTTAAAATACTTGTGATTAAGAAATTGCTTCCTAAATTTTTAAAGATTGTAAAAAAAATTAATAAATCAAGTGATAGAATATAGTAAATAGAAAAAATAGGAGGCAGGATAATGAATATAAAAAAAGCAATAATTTCAACTTATAATAAAGAAGGGCTTGAAGAATTCGCAAGTTTTTTATACGATAACCATGTAGAAATCATTTCTACTGGAGGAACAGCTGAATATTTAGAAAGCAAAGGTATAAAAGTAACAAAAATTCAAGATTATACATCTACTCCTGAGATTTTAAATGGTAGAGTAAAAAGTATTCATCCAAAACTTTTTGGCGGGGTCTTAGCAAAGGTTGGTAATAAAGAACATGATTCTGATCTAAAAGATTTGGATATTTCAAGGATAGATTTAGTAGTTGTTAATTTATATCCTTTTGATAAAGTTGCTGAAAGCACTACAAAAGAAGAACAGTTGTTAGAATATATAGATATTGGTGGGTTGGCATTATTAAGGGCAGCTGCAAAAAATTATAGAGATGTTGTTCCTATTGTTGATCCAGCAGATTACAGAAACATTATTGATAGTATAGAAGATTGCGGAGATGTACCTTTACATAATAGGAGGAAATTAGCTCTTAAATCTTTTTATTCTACATCGAGATATGATTCAACAATACATAAAATATTTTCCGAACTTTTTGCTTCCGAAAAGTATGAACATGAATTTTTTGAAATTATAGGTATGCTTAGATATGGATCTAATCCTTTACAGGAAGCAACATTATTGAAAATTTCGGAAAAAGAAAGTATGTTTGATTATTTGGAAAATATGACTAAACATAAAAGTCCAACTCTCAGAATATTAAAAGATGTAAAACTTTTATATAATGTGGTTTCTAAAACAGACAAAGATTTTTTAGGTTTTGCTAAAAAAGGAGTTTTTGTATTTGGATATAATGATCCTTCAGAAAAAGATTATAAATCATTTTTAAACCAAGCAAGTAAAATGAGAGGTGGGGTTATTTTTACAAATAATAAAGAATTAATCAAGGAATTGAAAGAATTTAAGATTGATTGTATATTAACTACACAGGATTTGGATCAAGAAAAATTATTGAGTTATAAATCTATGGTTTTTAAAATGGATAAACATATTATAGATAAAAATTATGAATACCTAATAGATGGGGACTTAGTTGTAAAACAAGAATCAAGAGACTTAAATTTAGATATTGAGTATGATGAAAAAATAGCTTTTGAAATTGCAAAACAACATAAATCAGATACAATTGTTTATGTCAATGGAAATAAAATTTATTCAGGGGTTCAAGGTGCTCTAAATAGAAAAATAGCCCTTAATATTTTAGATATAATCGCTGATGAGTACCAAGGTGAAATAAAAGAAGGAACCCTCATTTTTGATTCACCAATTAACAGTGATTACATTATTAAAAAAATAGAAGATTGGAATATTAAGAATGTTATAGTTCCTCCAGCTCTTCCAAAAGATGAACAATATCTTGAAATTTTAAAAGAGAAAGGTATTAATATTTTTGTTACTCCTAATAGATACCACAAGTATTGATTTTTTATTTATCTATGGTATAATACTATTCGGGACTTACAAGTGGCTGGGTCCCGCGCAACGAAAACTCGTGAATCTGGTCAGGCCCGGAAGGGAGCAGCCATAAGCGTCGTTTTTCGTGTGCCGCGGGGTGCTCAGCCACCTTTTTTATATATTTTTGTTATAATTGAATTGTTATAAAATTGTAGGAGGGGTGAAAGTGAAAAAGCTAATAATTTTTCTAACCGTTGTAATTATTTCTATAGGGGTATTTGCAGAAGTGTTTGCTGTATTAGATATACCACAGAGTATTGGGGCTGGATATAGAGACTCGAACAATTATTTGAAAATATCCAACAAGGATTTTTCTTTTTCATATAGACAGACATTTTTTGAAAGAGTACAACCTTTTGTTAGTTTTAATTTTGCTATGGAGAATCCTGTACAAAATAATAATATTAATGCTGGTTTAGATATTGTTTATGATCAATTTGATTTTGGGATTGGTTTTTTCAATTCTTTTACGGAACCTTCTACAGAAACAGAATATGCTGGATATTTTGGTTCAAACATTTTTTTTAATGGACAATTATCTAATATAATTTTTGGAGCCAATTTAAGCTTGAGAACAATGAACATTGTTAGAACAGAAGAAGGATTATCATATTATTTCCAAGCATTTCCAGAAGACTTAGCTCAATTGAGAGGTTTTAATGGATATGTTGGGTATGAGTTTTTTGATACAGATGAATGGGATATAAGATTTTATATAAACTTTTTAGGGAATTATTCTGTGATTCCTGGTGGGTTTATTTTTTATAAATTTGATAATGATTATACATTTACTCTAGAATTGGCTTATAAAGGTTTTTAAAGAAATAAGGAGGAATATCTTTTGAGTAAAAATAGAAGAGAAAAAGAAGAAAAAAGAGAAGATGTTCAAATATTAGGACCTGAAGATATAGCGCACTTGGATGTTGACGAGGTTATGGATCTTGTAGATAAGAAAACTTTGAAGAAGAAAGATAAAAAGAAAAAACCTAAAACAGATAAATTTGAACATTATTATACAAAAAATCCAACTTCTGAATTGACAATAAAGAATTTGAATTTAAAGTTAAAAAATGATCATGAGTATAAATTTGAAGCTCCTTCGGGAGTTTATGGTAAAAAAAGAGTTGACAGAGCGACTATTGCTCTGATTGAAAATATGGATATCGATGGTAGAAAAATACTCGATATAGGCTGTGGATATGGTGTTATTGGTATTACTTTGAAAAAAGAATACCCAAATACAGAAATATACATGAGTGATATTAATAAAAGAGCTGTAGACTATGCTGGGAAAAATGCGAAAGATAATAATGCAAATGTAGAAATTAGGCATGGTTACTTATTTGAACCATGGGAAGATGAAAAATTTGATATGATAGTATCTAATCCACCAATAGTAGCTGGGAAAGAAATATGGATGGAATTAGTAGAACAATCCATTGATCATTTGAATGAAAATGGTTCTTTACAATTAGTTGCCTTTCATAATAAAGGTGGTAAAAGGATTATGGAATACATGAAAGAAATATTTGGTAATTCAAAAGTTATTGCAAAAGATGGTGGAGCAAGGGTATATAAATCAGTAAAGGAAGATTAATATGTTTTTTGGATGTAAAAATATTAATTTCTCATATGGAAATACAAAAATACTTCAAAACATTAATATTGAGTTTGAAAAAGGTGAGTTTACTGGACTTGTTGGAGATAATGGAAGTGGTAAATCAACCTTGATGAAGATTATTAGTGGTATTTTTACTGAGTATGATGGTGAAGTTTTTTTTAAAGGTGAAAATCTTGATGATAAAAGCAGGATAAAAGTTGGTTATATTTTTCAAAATCCTGAAAATCAAATTGTTGGAGTAACCGTGGAAGAAGATGTAGCTTTTGGACTTGAAAATATCGGGGTTGAGAGAGAAGAAATGTTGAAAAAGATAAAATGGGCATTGGAAGTTGTAGGGTTAAAAGGACTGGAAAAATCAGATCCTAATGCACTTTCAGGTGGACAAAAACAAAGACTTGCAATTGCTTCTATTGTTGCTATGGAGCCTGAAATCATTCTTATGGATGAACCTACAACTATGCTTGATCCCGTTGGAAGAAGAGAGGTTTATAAAGTTATTAAAAGACTTGTTAATCTTGGAAAGACTATAATAATAGCTTCTCATCATTCTGATGATTTGGAAGATGTGTCGAGAATTATAGCATTAAAAGAAGGGAAAGTTCATTTTGATGGAACAAGAGATGACTTTTATAAACATAATGATTTTAATATTGAATATCCTATAGAATTTGAGGTAAAAAAACATACGAATAAAGATTATGAAGAGTTGGTGAAATACCTTGGGAATTAAAATAGACAATATTTCATTCACATATTCAAAAAATACACCTTTTGAAAAAAAGGCTTTGAAAAATATCGAAATGGAAATAAAAGACGGAGAGCTTTGGCTTTTTATTGGACATACGGGTTCAGGGAAAAGTACACTGATTAATACTTTCAACGGTTTAATATTTCCTGAAGAAGGAGATATCTATATAGATGATGTTTCTATTAAAGATAAAAAGAAAGATATAAGAGATATAAGAAAGAAAATTGGAATTATTTTTCAGTATCCCGAAGCTCAATTTTTCTTACCTACAGTAAATGAAGAGTTTGAATATGCCCCAAAAAATTTTGAAGTAGATTATGATTTGGAAAAAATAAAAAGTTATATGAATATTCTTGCTTTACCTCATGAATATCTTGACAGAAGCCCTTTTAATTTATCTGGGGGAGAAATGAGAAAAGTAGCAATAATATCTGTCTTGTCTTATGAACCTGATTACATAATTTTTGATGAACCTACTGTTGGTCTAGATTATAGCACTAGAAAGTCAGTATTTAAAATGGTTAAAAAACTTAATGATTCCGGTAAAACATTGATTCTTGCAACTCATTGGATAAATGAGTTTGTTGAACTAAAACCAAAAGTATTAATGTTAAAAGACGGGAATATAGCTTTTAAAGGTGAATTTGATGATTTTATATCACTTGACATAGAAGAACTAGAAGGATCTGGAATAGTACTTGACAAAAAATTAGGGTTGTATAGAAAAGCTTTGTTAAAAAATGATATGGTACTTGCAAATCAAATAGCTTCAATATAAGATAGGAGAAGTCCTATCTTTTTTTTATGGTTATAAAAAATCAATATAAAATAAGAATTTTTAAAGTAATTAGTTGTTATCCTTAAAAATAAGGGATTTTAGAGTTTTGAATTTTAGGTGAAATCTAGTATTTTTGTTTTGAATGAAAAAATTTTCATAGCGAGGTTGATAAGATGAAAACAAGAATTACAGCAAGAAAGATTAAAAGAAGAAATATAAAGATAGAATCAGAACCATTTGTTTTTTTAATAATTTTAGCGGGTATTTTCGTTCCTCTTTCATTATATATGGAACCAGCTAATCTTTTTAAAACATTAATGGCTACAGCTCATGATTTATTATTAAACACAGTTTTTTTCATTATGGCTGTTGCTGTTTTAACAGGTGCATTGGGGGCTTTGCTTTCTGAATTTGGTGTTGTGAATCTTATTAATAGAGTACTTAAATATTTGATGAAGCCTTTATACCATTTACCTGGAGCTGCTTCTATTGGTATATTAACAACATTTTTGTCAGATAACCCCGCAATTTTAACACTTACAAAAGATAGAGAGTTTATAAAATTTTTTAAAAAATGGCAAGTTCCTTTATTGTGTAATTTAGGAACTTCATTTGGAATGGGACTTATCGTGTCAACATATATGCTTGCACAATCTGGAGATATGGGTGAAAATCTAGTTAAACCAGTTTTTATAGGCCTTATGGGAGCTGTAGTAGGAAGTATAATTAGTGTTAGAATATTTTCTGTCTTTACAAAAAAAGAGTTTGGAGATATAGAAAATGAAGGTGAAGAAACAGTTACTTGGAGAAAAGTTCGTGAGGGTACTGCAGGATCAAGGGTTTTAGATGCTCTTTTAGAAGGTGGAAAAGGGGGAGTTCAATTAGGTCTTGATATTATCCCTGGAGTATTGATTATTTCTACTTTTATTATGATTATTACTTATGGGCCAAAAGATATAAATTTAGGTTATCAAGGTTTAGCTTATGAAGGTGTACCTTTTTTGCCTTGGATAGCTAGTAAGGTTTCTCCTGTTTTAGAATTTTTATTTGGTTTTGAGGCTCCAAAATTAATAGCATTCCCACTGACTTCACTTGGTTCTACTGGTGCAGCATTGGCTTTGATACCGACATTTATCAAAGAAGGAATTATGACAGGAAATGAGGTTGCTGTATTCACATCTATTGGTTTGACGTGGAGTGGATATTTATCAACTCACGTTGCGATGATGGATGCTATTGGTTCAAGAAAATTAGCAAGTAAAGCTATTTTATCTCATACAATAGCTGGTTTGTTAGCTGCTATGTTTTCTCATCTTATGTACACTATATTATAATTTTTTATTTTATATATAGCCAAGTTATTCTTTGCAATGACATAAAATCAATTTTTTATTGCTTTTAAAAATATAAGGTAATATAATTGAATTGAAAATAGGAGGTGTTTTAAAATGAGAAAATATTTTATAATATTTATAATTTTGTTGATGTCAATATTTGGATTATCACAAGATTTGAGAAAAACTTTAGTTGTATATACTACAGGTAATGCTGATGATTCAGCAATATTAAGGGAAAGTATTATTTCTAGATTGAATTCTCAAGGAAAATACAGGGTTGTTACATCTAATGATTTTTTATATAGAGATGTAATTGAAAAAATCAGTGGGAATAATACAAAAGCATTGAAGGATATTAATGCAGATGCATTGATTTTTGTTGAAATTTTAGATACTTTTGAAGATAAAAAGTATAATGAGGATACAGAACAAGATTATTGGGAATACAATATTTGGGTTAATTATAAACTTATAGATATCAATACCGCTGAAGTAAAAGAAACAAAAAGATTTATGGGAAGTGGAACATCTTACATAGATGGTTTTAAATCAAGCTTCTCTGCCAATAGAGAAGCAAGAAATTATGCTATTTCTAGTGTTTCATCTAACATAGTAACTAAACTAAATGCATTATTTAAAATAAAAGCAAATGTTATTTCTGATATTATAGATGATTTTGTAAAAGTTAATTTAGGAAGAAATGCTGGGATATATGAAGGTATGGTTTTTCAGTTTGCAAGAGAAGTTAATGTAGGAAATGGCAGAAAAACTATTTTAGATGGGAAATTATATGTAAAACAAGTTAGAGAAGAAACCGCAATTTTGAGAATAGCAGAATATCCTACAAGATTTAGAGTAAAAGATGCTTCTTATGTTTTAGAAAACCCTTATATGAGCCCTTTCAGAGGAAGACTTAATTTATATTATACAAACTTTAATTCTGGGAAAAATGGAATTGGTATGAAAATTGGAATGGATAATTATGAAGGGTTTTATTTTGCAGGTGATTTTAGTTTTACTTTTGCTAGTGATCAATTAGATACTTTAGCTGGTATTGAGATGGGTTATATGATTTATGCAAATAATATAAGTGTAACTCCAAATATAGATTTGGGAGGAAAAACTACGTTTATTGTAGATGAGCTGAATGGAATATATAACTCTTTTTATGTTTCTCCAGGAATAATGATGAATTTTGCACTGACAAAAAATATAGGTTTTTTTGCAGAAGGCTCTTATATATTTGATTTTCCAATTCAAAATGAATTTAATTCTAGTACTTTAGATGCAGAGAATGGTTTGAAAATAAACTTAGGTGTGGAATTTATTTTTTAAAAAAAATGTTATCAAACCGAGAATAGATTTCTTTCTATTCTCGGTTTTTTGTTATAATTGAAATATAAATTAAATTAGGAGTTGAAATTATGATAAAAGCAGTGATATTCGATTTGTTTGGAACTCTTGTTGATGCAGATAATCTTTTTAAACCCATATCGTATGAATTATCCATAGAAACAAATATAGATTTTGATGAAATAGAAGAGATAATATACAAATTTTACGAAAAAACTTTTGATGGTCATCATGAAAAAGATTTCAAACCAGAAAGATATTACTATAAGATTTTATTTAATAAACTAAAAGCTTTATATGGATTAACTGAAAGTTCTGATTTTTACGTAGATCTTATGTACGAAACTTTTGCAAGACTAAAGGGATACGATGATGTAGATACAGTAGAAAAAATTAGAGATCAAGGATATAAAATAGGTATTATCACTAATGCAGACACTTATTTTGTCAAAAAAGTTTTGGAGAAAAATGAAATATACTACGATGATTTGATCATTTCGGAAGATGCAAAAATGTACAAACCAGCTCCAGAAATCTTTGAGAGATCTTTGAAGAATTTGGATGTCAATAAAGATGAAGCTATTTTTATAGGAGACAAAGTAGAAGCAGATTATTATGGAGCCAAAGAATTTGGAATAAAAGCTTTATTAATAGATAGAAACGACAAACATAATTTAGAAAATATTGAAAAAATAAATGATTTAAAACAAATAGAAGATCATTTGAGGTGATTTTATGTATCAACTAAAATCTGAATATCAACCACAAGGTGATCAGCCTAAAGCTATAGAAGATCTAGTTAAAGGTATAACTAATAATGATAGGTTTCAAACACTTTTAGGAGTCACCGGTTCAGGTAAAACTTACACTATGGCTAATATAATTGCACAAACTGGTAGACCAGCTCTTATAATGTCACCTAATAAAATTTTAGCTGTTCAATTATATTATGAGTTTAAAGAATTTTTCCCTGAAAATAGAGTTGAGTTTTTTATTTCATATTATGATTATTATCAACCAGAAGCATACGTTCCAACAAGAGATATTTATATTGAAAAAAATGCTGACATTAACGATGTTTTAGTCAAAATGAGATTATCTACATTAAAATCTATCTTAACAAGAAGAGATGTTATAGTTGTTTCTTCTGTTTCAGCTATATACGCATCAGGGAATCCAAGAGATTTTCAAGGGATCAACTTATATTTAAGAAAAGGCGAAAGGTTTAATAGAAGACAAATTCTTGAAAAACTAGGAAAAATGCTGTATTCAAGAAAAGAAGATGATTTTTCTGGTGGAACATTTAGATGGAAAGGCGAAGTTTTGGAAGTTTATCCTCCTTATGAAGATTTTGGTATAAAAATTCTTTTCTTTGACGATGAAGTTGAATCTATAGAATCTTTTGATTTGTATAATAGAACGAAAATCGAAGAATTTGATAAAATAACTATATATCCCGCAAAAGAGTTTGTTACATCGGAGGAAAAAATACAAAATGCAATGGCTAATATAGACAAGGATTTGAAGAGACAGATGGAACTTTTCAAATCACAGGGTAAATTATTGGAAGCACAAAGAATAGAACAGAGAACGAGACAAGATATGGAATTTTTGGAAACTATGGGGTATTGTAAAGGTATTGAGAATTATTCAAGATATTTTGATGATAGAAACCCTGGAGATTCACCTTGGTCACTTTTAGATTATTTTGAAGATGATTTTATTACTTTTATAGACGAATCGCATATAGCAGTTCCTCAAATTGGGGGGATGTTCAAAGGAGATTATGCGAGGAAGAAAAATTTAGTTGATTTTGGATTCAGGCTTCCTTCAGCGTTAGATAACAGACCTCTACGTTTTGATGAATTCCTAGAAAGGATTAAACAGGCTATTTTTGTTTCTGCAACACCAGGAAATTTTGAAATGGAAGTTTCAGATCAAATTGTTGAACAAATTATTAGACCTACAGGTCTTGTTGATCCTGAAGTAATTATTACAAAAACTGAAGGCCAAATTGATGATTTTGTTTCAGAATTAAATACAGTGGTGAAAAGGGGAGAGAGGGCTTTAGCCGTTGTGTTAACGAAAAAAGACGCGGAAATGTTATCGGATCATTTAAACCTAATGGGAATAAAATCCCAATATTTACATTCAGAATTAGATACTATAGAAAGATCAGAGGTAGTTAAAAAATTAAGAAATGGAGAAATTGATGTAGTTGTTGGAATAAACCTTCTTAGAGAAGGGTTGGATATGCCTGAAGTTTCTTTAATAGCTATTATGGATGCAGACAGAGAAGGTTTTTTAAGGTCAGAAACAACTCTTATCCAAACAATTGGTAGAGCTGCTAGAAATGTAAATGGTAAAGTTATCTTGTATGCAGATAGAGTTACAAAAGCAATGAAAAGATCAATTGAAGAGACAAATAGAAGAAGAGAAATTCAAATGCAGTTTAACAAAGATAACAATATAACTCCACAAACTATTATTAAAAAATTACCTGATGATGTATTCGCACCTTTTAAATCTCAGATGGATGAAGAAGATTATGTTTTTGCTGTTGGAGAAGGAATGTCGCCAGAAGATTATTATAATTTTCTAGAAGAAGAAATGTACAAAGCAGCTTCAGAATTAAGGTATGAAGATGCAGCTAATTACAGAGATCAAATGCAAAAAATAAAAAATCAACATAATTTAAAAATATAAAAAAATTAGGAGCCTAGGCTCCTAATTTTTATAGTTTTTTAAATCTTCTTTTTCTCAAGAATTTGTCTGTATCAAAGAAGAATCTATAAATTCCCCACATGAATACAAACAGTAAAAACAATGTGATCCACAACATTTCAATACCGCCTTCAGCAACTCCAAAAACACCAGTTCCTCTAAGAAAAGCCATAGCCATACCTAAGAACCATTGTTTTGAAATAACTGCTACAATAGCGATAACAAATAAAACTACAGGCAAATCTAACCATAAAGTGAACAGAAAGGTTGTTGAAAGACCAACAATCCACAGGATGATGTTGTAAATCTGTAGTTTGGACATTTTTTGTCCATTAGCACTGTTTGACAAAGGATACACCCCCATGCAAAATGATATCAATTTGTCTATATTATACATTAAATATACCAGTTTTACAAATATATAAATTTAAAATTAAAACTAATTATTAGCGATTAATTGTTGTCTTCCTCATTAATCTTGAGTAGTGCAAGAAAAGCATCCTGAGGAATATTAACACTACCAATTTCTCGCATCTTCTTTTTACCTTCTTTTTGTTTCTCTATTAGCTTCATTTTCCTTGTTACATCTCCACCATAACATTTTGAAAGAACATCTTTTCTAAAAGCTTTAATTGTAGACCTTGCAATTATTTTTCCACCAGCATAAGCTTGAATAGGTAATTCAAACTGATGTTTTGGAATTAAATCTTTAAGTTTATCAACAATTTTTCTTGAAGTCTCATATACTTTAGATTCATGATCTATAAATGATAAAGCATCAATTGGTTCTTTGTTTACCAGAATTCGTACTTTTTTAAGATCTGATTTTTTATATTCAGTAAATTCATAGTCCATAGAAGCATAACCCCTAGACATTGCTTTCATTTTATCAAAGAAATCAAATATTAATTCAGCAATTGGTATTTCAAAATGAAGTACAACTCTGTCTTTACCAGCGTTTGAAACTGACAAAAATTCCCCTCTTTTATCTACTTGTGCTAAATTAACTAGATTTCCCATGTATTCTGGAGGAGTTATTATATCCAATTTAGAAAAAGGTTCAAAAACTTCATCAATCTGATCCGGATCTGGAAATTCAGCTGGATTGTTTATTTCAACCATTTCACCATTTTTCATTTTAGCTTTATAAACAACACTAGGAACTGTAAGTATAACAGCTAACTCAAATTCTCTTTGAAGTCTTTCTTTTATAACATCCATATGTAAAAGACCTAAAAAACCACATCTAAATCCAAATCCCATAGCAGGTGAATTTTCAGGAACAAAGTCAAGAGAAGCATCATTTAGTTTAAGTTTTTCAAGAGCTTTTCTCAATTCTTCATAATATTTTGGTAAACCTGGGTAAAGCCCTGCGTAAACCATAGGTTTCGATTCTTTATAACCAGGTAATTTTTCCTCAATAGGGTTATTGGCTAAAGTTATTGTATCTCCAACTTTTGCTTCTTCTATATCTTTTATACCTGCTATTATATATCCTACCTCGCCAGCAGATAAATCTTTTGATTCAACCATTTCTGGATGAAATTCTCCTACTTCTGAAACTTCATAAGTTTCCATTGTGTTCATTAGTTTTATTTTATCGCCTTTTTTAACTGCACCAGAAAATATTCTTGAATAAATAATAACTCCTTTATATTTGTCATACTTAGCATCAAAAATAAGAGCTTTTAATTTTTTGTCTTTTTGATCTTTTGATGCAGGGGAAGGTACTTTTTGAACTATTTGTTCTAACAGCTCTTTAACACCATCACCAGTTTTAGCAGATATTTTCTTTATATCCTCAGTATCTATTCCTACAAGATCATTTAATTCAAGAATAGTTTCTTCTGGGTTTGCATTTGGAAGGTCAATTTTATTAATTGCTCCCAATATTTCAAGTTCATTATCTAAAGCCAAATAAGTGTTTGTAACAGTTTGCGCTTCGACACCTTGAGATGCATCAACTAATAAAACAGCACCTTCACATGCAGCAAGAGACCTAGACACTTCATAAGTAAAGTCAACATGCCCTGGTGTGTCAATAATGTTAATTTCATATCTGTTACCGTCTTTGGAATCAAAAAATATTTTAACAGGTTGAGACTTGATGGTTATTCCTCTTTCTCTTTCTAAATCCATCATATCAAGGTATTGTTCTTGCATTTTTCTGTCTTCTACCCTATGAGTCATTTCTAGTATTCTATCTACAAGGGTTGTTTTCCCATGATCTATATGAGCGATAATGGAAATATTCCTTATCAAATTCGGTTCGTACAAAGTTAGCACCTCCACAAAAATTTCATTTTCATAGTAATTATATCAAAAGATAATTACATAAAAAATAAAAGCTCTGTAAAATAATAAACACAGAGCTTTTATTTTTAAGTTTTTCTAATTATTACTTTTGGATCCACTTTTTTATGGGTTATTTTTTTATCTTTATTTTTCAAAAAACTTTTAAATGTGGAAACTGATTTTTCTGCCAAAGTTTTTAGTGGTTGCTGTACAGTTGTTAATCCTATTACTTCGCTAATAGGTAGATCATCTACTGCTATTAAATTATAATTGATATTTGGTTTAAGTCTATTTTCATTGAAAAAGTTTCTTACTCCAAAACCGAGCATATCACAAGTTGAAAATATATGAACTTTGCTTTTTGTAATATCTGTTTTTTTAACATATTTTTTCATAGCCTCATATCCACCATTCCAATAAAGATCAGCATAAATTCTTTTACATCTTTTGTTGTATCTTTTCAAAGTATCCAAAAATCCTTGGTCTCTTTGTTTAAAGACATGAGACGTAAAATCATTTTCAAGTTCTTTAAATGATATAATGAGGAATTTATCTCTTGATTTACTCTTGTTTAAAAGGTATTCCGCAGCTTTTACGCCAATCTCATAATTATCTATATATATAGAATCAAACCTTTCATCTTTTGAGTCTATTAATATTAATTTTTTTTGTGGGATTTTATCTTCAAAAATCTTTTTAACTGATAAAGATGATATAAAAACAGCATCAGTTTGATAGATAAGATCAGTTTTATTTTTTATTTTTGCTAAAGATATTTCATCAACAAGTGGAAAAACAATAAGTCTGTACCCAATTTCAGAAAGTTTTTTTTCCATATTCTTATATAGAATCCCGTAAAATTCTCCCATATCTGGTACAACAAGAGAAATTGAATTACCTTTTTTTGAAGATAAAGATCTTGCGTGTAAGTTTGGACTATAACCTAATTCATCTATAGCTTTTAAAATTCTTGCCTTTGTCTTTTCACTAACTCTTCCAGAATTGTTAATAACTCTGGAAACAGTAGCGATACCGGTATTAGCCTTTTTGGCTACATCTTTTATAGTAGTTGCTTTGTTATTTTTCAATAACATTACCTCCTAAAATGTTGAAAGCGTTTCCTGATTAGTATATTACAGTTTACATTAAAATTTTACTATTTTAAAGAATATATGTAAAAATCAAATACCCGTTATTATTGTTGATTATAAGCATTTATCTAAATATATTGTAATTATGAAATATCTTTATTAAATGATAACATATAAATAATTATTTCACTGTCAATCATTACATTTACTATTTCATACTTTTCATACTTGAAATATGAATATCAATAATGTATAATTTATGATGGAATTAAGACAAAGGAGGATACATAAATGAGTGCTTTAGGAATAATAATGGTTATAGTACATTTATTACTATCAGTAGGAGTTATCTTTTTCTCATTGAAAAGAATGCAAAGAAATTCTGAATTAGGTGGAGCATTTGGAGGAGGCGCATCTCAAGCTAATTTTGGAAGAGATAAAGGAATGGACGCTTCAGCAAAATGGGCATTATGGTTCGGGATTATATTCATGTTTTCTTGTTTTGTAACTACTTTAGTTTTAGCTTAAGTGAGGTTGAAGAATTTTGATTAAGCCACAAGATCAACTAAAAATTATAAAAGAAAATACAATGGACTTTATAAATGATGAAGAGTTTATAAATAAATTGAAAGAAAAGAAAAAATTAAAAATTAAATTAGGAGTAGATCCATCTAGACCGGATCTACATTTAGGACATGCTGTTGTTTTAAAAAAATTAAAACAATTTCAAGATTTAGGACATGAGGTTATTTTAATAATTGGTGATTTTACTGCTAGGATTGGTGATCCTTCTGGAAAATCCAAAACAAGACCTATGCTAACTAAAGAAGATGTAATTGAAAATGCTAAATCATACGCTGAACAAGCATTTAGAATTATTGATAAAGAAAAAACAACATTGAGATACAATGGTGAATGGTTTGATAAAATGTCTTTTGAAGATGTTTTAAAGTTATCTTCAAAATATACAGTTGCAAGAATGCTAGAAAGAGATGATTTCAACAAAAGATATACATCGAATCAACCAATTAGTATTTCAGAGTTTTTGTATCCTATTGCACAAGGTTATGATTCTGTTATGATTGAATCAGATGTTGAAATAGGTGGAACAGACCAATTATTCAACCTTCTTGTTGGTAGAAAACTACAAGAAGTAGACGGTATCAAACCGCAAATTGTTCTTACAATGCCTATCATAGAAGGAACAGATGGGAATCTTAAAATGAGTAAAAGTTATGATAATTATATTGCTTTTACGGATACGCCAGAAGATATGTTTGGTAAGGTTATGTCAATTCCTGATACTTTAATTATCAAATACATGAAATATTTAACAGATATGACTTCTGATGAAATAAGAAATATAGAAAAACTTCTTGAAAAACCTGAAACAAACCCAAGAGACATAAAAATGGATTTAGGCGTATCAATAGTAAAAGATTTTTATTCTGTAGAAGAAGCTGAAAAAGCAAAAAAACATTTTATAAATATTTTCCAGAAGAAAAATAATCCTGATGAAATGCCAGAGATAAATATTGAAAAAAATAAAATTGAAATAATGGACTTATTAATAGACAACAATCTTTTTGAAAGTAAAAGTGAAGCAAAAAGAATGATAAAGCAAGGCGCAGTTAAAATTAATGAAGAAAAAATTAGTGATTTCAAAGAACAATTAAATCTCAAGGGGGGTGAAGTATTAAGGATAGGAAAGAGAAAATTTTATAAAATAGTTCTTGTTTAAGTGATTATTTCAAAAGTATTTTTGATTTTTAAGTAAATTGTAGTATAATTACATAGTGGTTACAATAATTAACAACACTTATAAAAGGGGGTAATGAAACATGAAAAAAACATTGGTGCTATTTTTGTCTTTACTTTTTGTGGTTGCGGCATTTGCAGCAGGATTTGAAGACGTAAAACAAGATCACTGGGCTTATGACTATGTTATGAACCTTGTGAATAAGGGTGTAGTTCCTACTGATCAAGATAATTTTAACGGGTCAGAAGCGTTAATGAGATCAGAAGCTTCAGTATGGTTAACAAGAGCGATCATGTATTTAGAAAATTCTCCTATGATTGCAAAAGCTGAAGATATTGAAAGAATGGAAACAACTTTAAAAGCTTTATCTAAAAGAGTAAATGAGGACCCAGCTTCTTTAGAAGAGTTAGAAGAATTCAAATCAAGAAGCACAAGAGCAATTTTGAAATTAAAATATGATGTATTTGCTCAAATTGATGACTTAGGAAAAGATATTAATGCTACAAACACAAGAATTGACGCTTTAGAAGCTGCTATGGCTGCTGACGAAGAATTAATGTCAGATATCAGAAACAGCTATCCAGACGTTAAAAGATCTGCTTACAGAGCTAAAAATTCAGCAGATGCAATATCTCAAGATTTATTCTTGTTAATGGATGACATTGACTCAATAAGATCAGACGTAAGAGAATTAAAATCTTCACAATTATCATCAGATCAAATGATGTTATTAGAATCAATGATTGAAACATATCCAAAAACAGTTAAAAAAGTAGCAGTTAATACAGACGATATAGATGTATTAAATCAAGAAATTGCAGCTGCAAACACAAGAATTGATGAATTAGAAGGCGGAAGCAACGCATTCTTATGGATTGTTGCAATTGCTGGTTTAGGTGCAGGTATCGCTGGAATATTCTTACCATAATTAATTAACTGTTTAGA
This sequence comes from Thermotogota bacterium, assembly GCA_051748045.1. Classification (GTDB taxonomy): domain Bacteria; phylum Thermotogota; class Thermotogae; order Petrotogales; family Petrotogaceae; genus Geotoga. The sequence continues at coordinate 3,336 of JBNJGY010000031.1, read as the reverse complement.
AATATTTGGTTAATAAATTCTGTAATGCTTATTGACAAATGAATTTGACGTATGATATAATAAGAAAGATTTAATAAGTACATAAAAAATTACAAAACTTTCAAAGGGGGTTTGGTTTTTCATGAAAAAACTCGTGGCTATAGTAGCCGTATTAGCAATGGCATTAGCTTCATTCGCTGGAATAGTTGCTTCAGGACCTAACTATACAGCTAGTGTAAGTGGAAGCATAGGATTTGGATTATTATTTGAAGAAACAGGTTTTGATTTATTTGTAGATAATGGTGTATTATACAATGCAGAACATTCAGTTAGCTTGGCTTTATCAGGTGAAACTACAGATGGAGAAGCTTCATTAACATTAAACTTCTCAGCTGCAGATGTTGCTTATGATACAGCTGGATCTGATATGACTCCAACTTTCTTAAGTGCAACATATGAAGATTCTATGATGAATTTAGGATTCATGAACTACCCATACGAAGATACAGTTAATGTTTACTATTTAGCTAACTATGATAAAAGTGGTGATGGTTTAATTGATGATCCAATAGGAACAAAATATATGACAGCTAACTTCAAAGGATTAGATTTAGATTTCACTTATATCACATTAGATAATTTAGACACAAGACATGCAACTTCTGATTCTGCTACAACTATTGTAGCTGGAGATGTTATGGCAGTTAATATGCCTTTCGCTTACGATATGGGATTAGGAAACATTAATGCTGCATTCTGGGGCGCTAATAAAGATAGAACACCTGTTACATTAGAATCTTCAACAACTTCAGGTAAATTCATGGGTTTTGCTGCTGGTACAGACTGGACAGGAGCAGAAATGGTTGAAGGTTTATCAATGGCAGCTGCGTTTGGAATGCAATCAGCTACTGATATAACAGCTTTTGATGAAACAGCTTATAGATTAAACGTAAACTATGAAAGAGCATTCTCAGTTGTAGATGACCCATCTATGACAGTTACTCCACATGCTGTTTTCGAATATAGAACAGAAAATCCATTCCCATTTGCTCATGTTGATTACACAGGAGAAGCTTCATATGTATCCGCAGGTGTAGACGCTAGTGCAGATTTAGGTATGGCAGGAGTATTTGGAATATATGACACAGTTACATATGACTTAGGTGCATCACCTGCATTATCATATGAATATGGTGTTACTTACTCTAATGAAGAATTACATGAATTATTCAAAGTATCAGCACAATTTGGTAAAATGGATTCAACTGAAATTGCTACTCCATTTGGTTTAACAGCAAAAGTATGGGGTGGAATGACAGAAGATATGTTCGGTTTCAACTATATGGCTGAATTAACAGACATGGGAGATTTAGTTCCTTTAACAGATATGGCTAGTGTAACAGATGAATTCATGGCATATGATGTTAATGTATCTGTTTACCCTGTAGAAAACGTATCAATTGATGCATCATTATACAACTATACATTAGATGCTAATGGTGACTATGCAAGCATTCAAAATATTGCAGATCCAGTATGGACTTTAGATGCAACATATTCACCTAACTCAATCTTATCAATGGGTGGACATGTAGGTACAGAAGAAAACTGGGGAGACTTTGCAGCTATTCACTGGTACTTATTTGCTAAAGCTACATTCTCATTCTAAGATAAACAATATTGATTTATTATAAATCAAAAAACCCGACTTGTAATATAGTCGGGTTTCTTTTAATTTAGGGAGGTTATAAAATGAAAAAAATATTTCTTGCTGTTTTGTTGATATTAGTATCGTTAGTTTCATTTTCCTTTGAACAATTGCCTAATAATTTTCAAACTAGATATTGGTTATATTTTAGTCCAGATGGGATAGATTCTTGGACAAATTTTTCTATTAATTTTACTTCGGAAGATTATTTTCTGGATAAAGAATCAGATATAAAGTATAAAGTCGATATAGAATATAAAAATAAAATAATTGAAGATGATATATATGGTCAAGAATTAAAATTTAATAATTTAGAATTAGAGTTTAAAAATATAAAAATACAACTTAATCAAGAGAAAATTAAATTATATCCAACATTTATAATGGATAATCTATATTTATATTATAAAGATCTAAATGGAAAATATTTAGATAATAGATATATGATAGCTTATAATAATAATCAAGATATTAATATAGATAATATAATTAAAGATGATGAATTTGGTATAGGATATGAAGCAGAAATTAACAAGAATGAATATGAAATAGATTTTTCATATATAAATGAAATTAAAGAAAAAGAATCCAGTATTGATAGTAAATATACAAATGTTGTTGAAAACAATTATGAATTAGTAGAATTTGAAAATGATTCTGTTATAACTTATAAGTACAACAAAGATGATTTTTCATATGTAAAAGATAATTTTGAATATAATGATATTAAATATTTATTTGACTTAAATATTGATATGAAATCTGGATTATTAAAAGGGTTTAAAACAGATTCATTGTTAGAAATTAATTATGATTATGATTTTGGGTATAATGAAAATCAATTAACTGTTGATTATTTAAAATCAGAAATAGAAGATAACTCTAATTCTGCTACCAATACAATTGAACAAGAATCATTCACTTATAAAGTATACAATGACTATTCAAAAGAAATAGATTATAATTTTTTATCTGATACTTATTATGAGAAAAGCTTTATTGGCAAAGGATTAATATTTAAACCAAATATTAATTTGTACCTCAAAGATGGGTATTATATAGTTACAAATGCTTATGATCATTTCATGAAATTAAGATATGATTTTAAAGGTTTGAGTTCTATGGATGCAACATCAACAACACTTAGTTTAAATACATTTTTATATGGCAAAGATTATAATATAAATATTTTGAATGGTATTCAGTTTAAATTAAATGATGATAATGAAGTTGATAATGCATTTTATTTTGATATTAATAATATCTATAGAGGGTTTGATAATTTTAGAACAGAATTAAGAATTGAATATTTTAATAGTGAAGAAATAAAAAATCTAACTGTAACTCCTCGAATTTTTGCGAATTACAAAAATTTCAAATTAAATATAGAAGATTATATAGACTATGATATTACGGAAGAAGAATTTATAAATACTTATATGATCAATCCTTATTACTCCATTGATGATTTGGAATTAGGGATAAAAATATTTAATTCTAAATATAGAGCATTTGGTGATGCTTATTATAGAGAATTTTTAACAAAAACAGATAATTTAAACTGGTATATCTATTTGGAATTTTTAAAATATTTTTATTTATAAAACAAAAGCCTTTCTTTTTTTAAGAAAGGCTTTTACTATTAGTTA
>JBNJGY010000030.1:0-23736 GCA_051748045.1 Thermotogota bacterium | reverse complement strand
AAAGGTTATAAAACTGATTTTGGTCTAAACGATATTGATTATATAAAATCAGTTTATAGAGAAAATATTGAAAAAGTAAAAAAAATGAGTTTTGAAGAGATTATAAAATCAGACATCCATCCTCTTTTTAAAATAGACCCTTTATCTTATGCTCATTTAGTTAATCCAAAGATAGTTACATTTATTGAAGCTCTTTTCGATAAAACTCTATCTAGAAAAAGCAGAAAATTATTACTAAAAGAATTTAAAGGGTGTAAACATTATAGAGCGCCTGTAGGCCATGTGACTTGGTTACCATTTGAATATTTGCTAGCACATTATATTTTAAATAAATTAAATATAAAAGATAGCAAAATTAGAATTAGACTTTTAGAAAAAGATAAAATCAGTGATAATTTCAATAATTTTATAAATAAATAGAGGAGGTTTTTTTATGAAAAAAAGTGTTTTTTTATTGTTAATTTTAGTATTATCATTTGGATTAATGCTTGGTGCGAGTAATGATAGTAATACATATTCTGTTAAAAGTAGTTTTGGTGGAGGAATTTCCCTTTTAAACAATGAAGATATTAATTCTACTTTTGCTAACAATAATTTACCTGAATTAAAAAATCCAATATTCAGCATGGTTAATTCAAGTTCATTCATTTTGGATAACAGATTGGCATTAATTATGGATTCACATGTTTTTATGAATTTTAGTGGAGAAAATGATACTTTTTACAATCGATTTGTTGGAGTTACTTTTACAGGTGGAATTGGTTATAATATTGATTTAGGATCTTTAAATATTACCCCTAATTTTGGTATGGGTATTGGTTCACAAGTTTATTTTATTCAAGAAAAAGGTATAAATTCTGTAGAAGATATTTTAGCAACTCCAGGTAACAGTACAATTCTTTATTCTATGGAAGTTCCATTGAAAGTTGGTTTTGATTTAGGGTTCAATATAAACAGAAATAGATATAATACTACTAACCTTATTTTAAAAACTGATTATTTTTTTAATATAGCTAATTTAGGATGGAGTAATAATATAACCTCTATGTTTCCTAAATTCCTAGAAAACAATACTATAGAAAATAAATTAGAAGGTCTATCTATTTCATTAATGTTCGAAGTAAAAACTGATATCTAAATATAATCTTATAAATAATACCAGAGCTATCTCAAAAGCTCTGGTATTATTATTTTGTTATTTAATTTATTTTTTCTTTCTTTGTAATCTGGTAATATTTTTTCTACTTCTTTCCAAAAATCTTTTGAATGATTCATATAAATAAAATGACACATTTCATGAACCACAACATATTCAATTACATCTTCAGAAAAACATATCAATTTTACATTGAAATTTAAATTTTTCTTTGTAGAACAACTTCCCCATCTAGATTTAAGATTTTTAATTTTTATAGAATTAATCTTTAACCCAAGATTTTTATTATGCTTTTCTTTATAAAATAAAATTATGTTATTTATTTTACTATAAAAAAATTGATTTTTTGTCTTTAATATTTTATCTGTTAAAATATTTTGTGGAACTTTTTTATTTATTTTCACAAGTAATTCTTGATTATTTTCTTCTATCTCACAATTTAATACTTCGTCATCATATATCTCTTTAAACTCTACTTTTTTGCCTAAATAGTGAAAATTCTTTTCTTCTATATTTCGTGAAACTCTATTATACTCTGATAATATTTTTTCTTTGTTTTTATAAATAAATTGATTCACTTTAGCTAAAGAATAATACTTAGGTTTATGTATTATAAGTTCTTTATTTTCTGAAAAATAAAGTTTTATAGATTTTTTTGTTATATTTTTTATTCTTAATTTTATTTTTAAGTCATTTAAATTAATAACTGCTTTCATTTTTAATCACCAATTTATTTTACCATTTTAATTAAAATCTTCCTACATCTTTGTCTCCTCTGCCAGAAAGATTGATTATTATTTTTTTTAAGTTTTCTTTTTTGGCTATTTTTATTGCAAGAGCTATTGCGTGAGCAGATTCTATAGCAGGTATTATCCCTTCTTTTTGAGACAATATTTTAAATGATTCAATTGCTTCATCATCATTTATAGGATAATAATTAACTCTTTTTGTATCTTTTAAAAATGAATGTTCAGGACCAATTCCAGGGTAGTCTAACCCAGCAGAAACTGAATAAGCTTCAATCGGTTTATCTTCATTATCAGTTAAACAATATGAAAATGATCCTTGAAAAATTATTGATTTACTATTACTAGATAATGTCGCTGCAGTTTTACCAGAATTAATGCCTTCTCCTCCCCCTTCAGCAGCATATAATTTAACATTTTCATTTAAAAATTCATTAAAAATCCCAATCGCATTTGAACCTCCACCAATACAAGCAAAAATACCATCTGGTAATTCGCCTTCATTTTCAACAAATTGTTCTTTTGCTTCCTTACCAATAACAGATTGAAAATATTTTACCATTTCTGGATACGGAGATGGCCCAACAGCTGATCCCAATAGATAATAACTTTCAGGATTTTCTATATAATATCCCAGAGCTAAATCAACTGCATCTTTTAATGTTTTTGTTCCATTAGTAGCTGGAATAACTTCAGCTCCTAATATTTTCATTCTTTCTACATTCATTTTTTGTCTATTAATATCTTCTTCGCCCATAAAAACTTTACATTTCATATTAAATAAAGCTGCAGCTGTAGCTGTTGCTACTCCATGTTGCCCTGCTCCTGTTTCTGCTATAATTTCAGTTTTACCCATTTTTTTTGCAACTAATATTTGTCCAATTGTATTATTTATTTTATGTGCACCTGTATGGTTTAAGTCTTCTCTTTTTAAATATGTTTTTACCCCTATTTTGTCTGATAAATTTTTTGCATAGTAAAGAGAAGATGGTCTACCAACATAATTTTTCAGGTAATATTGTAACTCTGCATTGAAAACAGGATCATCTTTTACTTCTTTGAAAACATCTTCTAAAATTTCTAACTTTTTTTCTAAATTTTCAGGTACAAATCTTCCACCAAAATCTCCATAATAAATCCCACTTGTTTTTAACATTTGATTCACTCCTTTAATTTTTGATATAAAAAAAACCCTTCCTCTTTTTTGAGAAAGGGTTATATATTCCACCCAATAAAAAGAGGCATCCTAAAATCACATAGGATGCCTTCATTATTTTTGACATAACAAAACTTGACATCCTATTTCAGATGCCACCACCAATTTCTATTTAATTTTAAAGAGTTTTTCAACATAAATACCACTCCTTAAAAAGTATTTATATAATAGTATCACATTTATTAATTTTTGTAAAGTTGGTATATTTTTTTAATTTCATTTATTGAGGATTCAAATATCTCTACAATTTCAGGATCAAAATGGTTTCCAGATCCTTTTTTAATTAAATTATAAGACTCTTCAAAGCTAAAAGCATCTTTATAAGGCCTTTTACTCATAAGCGCATCAAAAACATCAGCAACGGCAACAATACGACCTGCAAGAGATATATTTTTACCTTTTTTGCCTCTTGGATAGCCTGATCCATCAAATTTTTCGTGATGACCACTTATTATATCAATCGCTACTTCTAAAAGAGATAGGTCACTAAGATTTTCAATGCTTTTATTAATATCTTTAATAATATTTTCTCCGATAGTAACGTGTGTTTTCATTAAATTATATTCTTCCTTTGTTAATCTTCCTGGTTTAAGAAGAATGTCATCTGGAATTCCAACTTTTCCTATATCATGTAATGGTGTGAAAAGATATAGTTCTCTTATAAATTTTGGTGTTATATTTGGATTAATTTCAGATAATTTTTTTGCTATTAATCTTGCTACACTTGCAACTCTTGAAATATGATCTCCAGTTTCATTGTCTTTACCTTCAACTAATCTGACAAACCCATTTGATGATGAGGCTATTATTTGTTGAACTATATAATGACTAAATATATTTTGTTTTAATATATTAATTATTCTTTTTACTATATTTATATGATAGTCATTATAAACATTTTTTTTCGAAGAAGCAAAAAAGATGAAACCTACTACTCTATCGTTAAACTGAATAGGAGCTGTTATATTTGATTTTATTCCTTCTTTTAAAAGAAGTCTAGTTGCTTCAGACTTATGTTTATTTTCATAATGATCTTCTAAATCATTTATAATTCTGTATTTTTTTGATTTTATAATATTTTCTAATGAAGTGTTTTTTAAATCATCTACAAATCCTGCCTCCAAATAAATATTATCTAATTTAGTTGAAGCATTTTCAGCAATTACATTCCCAAAATTATCCATAAACGCAAATGATAATCTATCTAAAGGTAATTTCTTTTCTACTGTGTCCATTATTTTTTTTAAAAGGTCATACATTGAATTATATCTACCAATCTCTAAAAGATTTTTATTTAAATCCATTTCATTATCAATTTTTTCAATTTCTTTTAAAAATATCTTTTCTTCAACCCATTCATAATCGATTTTATTTTCAACTTTTTTATAGCTAAGTATGTTTTCTAAACTTTTAATGCCTTTTTGAATTTTATCAAAATAATTATTTATATTTGATCTTTGATACGTTAATAGGATAACTATTAGAGATAAACTAAACATTAAAAATATAATGGAAAATCTGTTAAAAGTTATTGTTTCATATACTCTTCTTTCTCTATAATCTCTTATATATCTAGCATATTTTGAGATTTCATTAATAACTTCTTGAATTGGTACTGAATCATTATTTTGAATCATTTTTTTTGTAACTTCATATTTATATTTAATATTTAATGATTGGTTATTATTAGATAATAACCTTATATAATCAATTATTTCTTCAATTTTTTGATTACCTTTATCTACTTCATTATCTCTAATGAAATATAAATTGGAAATAATTGAATTAATGGTTGTTATATTTTCATTTATCATAGTATTATTTTTTTCATTCTCATTGAATCGATATAGGCTTAGAAAAAAAACTATCAACGAGATAAGTAATATAGCAAGTGAAAAGAGAAAAATAAGTCTGTTTAATTTTTTTAGACTTTTTAGCATATTAACCCCCATATATTCTAAGATATTTTATTATATCATATTTTAATTTTATAACCGACACCGAACTCAACAAACTTATCTCCAAGTTTTTCTTTTAAAATATTTCTAGCCCTATCGCCTGTACAGTGTGTAGGAGCAATATAATCAATATCACTTTTTAAAAGATAATTGATTTCTTTATCTAATTTTTCTTCATATAGTTTATAAAAATGAAATCCTCCTATTAACAAATGTATTTTATCATTAAAAGTGTTTTTTACATATTCAATTATTTCAGATATTCCAGGATGTGAGCACCCTACAAATAAAACCAATCCTTTTTTAGTTTCTACAACTAGCGCCTGTTCTTTTATTTTTTCTCCCATTACACCAGTAGTATGTACATTCAAATCTAGGGTTGTAGGAGATTTTATATCCATTAACCTTGTTTTATTGAGTTTTGAAATTTTTTTAAAAATTTTTTGATCAATATCATAGGGAACTGCAACATTTTTCAAATAATAATTATCTAAAAAATATTCAATACCCCCCGTATGATCGGTGTGATTATGAGAAATAAAAAGTAAATCTATATTTCTATTTTGTCCATCATGGTTTAATTCTTTCATATTATGTTTTAATACTTCTGGATCATTACCAGTATCAAATATTATGTTATAGTGATCTGTAGAAATCCCAACAGAAAAACCCCAATCGGTTTTAAAATTATCTGACTTTTTATAATTATCCACTATACCCAGTATTTCCATTTTCCATCATCTCCATTTATTAATGTTTTAGTTATTATTTTTTAAAAGAAAAACCGGGAATCCCGGTTTATAATTTATTTGTAAGCAATTTTTAATACTTCTAGAATTTCTTTTTCATTCATATCTTGAATTTGACCAAAAGGAGAGATTTGTGATGCATTTTTAGCAATTTCTTTAATTTTCTCTTCTTCTAAGCCTATTTCCTTTAATTTAACTGGTTGGCCAATTTTTCTATACCAATCTTTTAAAGCTTTTATTGCTAAATCAGAATCATACCCTTTATTTCCTGTATCTATTCCAAATATCTTTTCAGCAAATCTATCTAATTTATCCATTATTTTACTTTTTGAAAATTCAAGAAATGCAGGAAATATAATAGCTAATCCTTTTCCGTGAGCTACATCTGTTACAGCTGATAAACCATGTTCTATCATATGTGAGGACCAGTCTCCACCCTGTTTTCCCGTAGCCAATAGACCATTTAGTGCTAGAGTTGCTCCCCAGGCTAATGCTGCTCTACATTGATAATCTTCTGGATCTTCAATTAATGTTTCTGTAGCTTTTATTACTGTTTTTATTATTCCTTCAGCCAAAGCATCTTGTATTTCAGTTCTTGGGGTTGTGTCAAAATAAAATTCCATTACATGTGATATTGCATCTACTCCACCATTTATTGTTTGACTTTTCGGTAATGAAAACTGTAGTTCAGGTGAAATATAAGATACCACTGGGAATAATGCTTTTGAGGAAATATCCCATTTTTGTTTTGTTTCTTCTTTTGTTATTACCGCATTCCCATTCATTTCTGAACCAGTAGCTGAAAGAGTTAATATAGTATATATTGGCAACCCTTCTTCTACAGGAGCTTTTTTAGCAAACAAATCCCATATGTCTCCATCGTAAAAATATCCTGCGGATATAGCTTTAGAAGTGTCAATAACACTACCTCCACCAACAGCTAAAATAGCTTGACATTTTTTTTCTTTAAATATTTTTAGACCTTCTTTTACTAAACTCAATCTTGGGTTAGGTTGAACACCAGAAATTTCGTTAACCTCAATGTTTGAATCTTTCAAATCATTAATTAATGTGTCATAAAGACCAATTTTTTTAATAGAATTTCTTCCATAAACCATTAGAATTTTTTTTATTCCATCTTTTTTTAATTGTTCTGGTAATTTTTTATACGATTCTTTTCCAAATTCAATTTTTGTTTCGTTTTGAAAAGTAAAATTTTTCATTATTCTTCCTCCTTTTTTAGTATCATTACAATGATAAACTATTTAAGAAAGATTTCTCTTTCATTAAAGTTAAATCATTTTAAATATATTACTATTTTTATCGGAATAAGGACATGTAGAAAATTTATTTTCGTTTAAACAAAAATCTATATCTTTATCTAATTTCAATTTTTTTAAATTAAAATAATGATTGGCTTTTTCAATAATATCTTTAGAGAAATATATATTTTCTGTCATTAAAGTACCATCATTTTTACTATCAAATCTTTTAGATATTTTTTGGATAATTCTATATGCAGTGTAATGATCTTCTAATGAGTAATTTCCGTGTAACCCACTACAAACTATTCCAATGTCATTATAATTACTCATTTCATTTTCCACAACTTTAAGATTTACAAGCCCGAGAGCAATCACATCAGATATTTTATTCACTATTTTAAATGTTTTTGCCCCATTTGTTGTATTTACTAGAACTTTTCTATTATTAAAAATCTCTCTAGAGTTAAATATTTCTGTTGGAGAATTTGAATAATCAAATCCCTCTATTTTTTTACTTCCTCTTTCCCCACATAAAATGTATCCATCTTTTTTTAACTCTAGTGATTTATATATATCATCTGTAACCAATACTTCTTTTGCACTTAAATGAAATAACGCATTTATAGTAGTTGTGGCTCTAAAAGTATCTATTAATAAAATAATATCATGTTGTTCTATTTTCTCATATGGTGAAACATATGTATTTAATCTTTTCATTGAATGTCTCTTTCTTCAGCTGTTTCATATATGGTCATATTAAAATGTAAAAGATGCCATGTTTCGTTCAATGATTTTAATCTAAATTTGTTGTCGTCATATAAGACCTCTGAAACAGAACAATTATCAATCCTAAAATTAGAATTAGATGTAATAGGTAATTTTAATACCCATGATATTATTGTTCTTATAACTAAACCATGAGCAACAATAACGATTTTATCTTCAGAATCATGTTCAGAAATAATATCTTTTATTGCCTTTACTGCCCTTGATTGAACTGAACCTAAAGATTCCATCCCTTCTATATTTGACCATGGATCACCTGACCATTCTTTAAATTCTTTTTTATATTTATTCTTTACTTCATCAATATGAAGTCCTGAAAAAGGACCAACATTACACTCATCTAAATTATGTAATTTTTTAATTTCTAAATTATGATTTCTATTTATTATTTCAGCTGTTTTGATTGCTCTTTTTAATGTTGATGAATAAATGCTCTTTATATTATCACCAGCAAATCTCTTTTGTGCTGTTTCTGCTTGATTAATACCTTCTGCATTTAATTCTTTATCTTCTTCACCTTGCCATTTATATTGTTTATTCCATTCTGTTATACCATGTCTAACTAAATATATATTCAATGTAAATCCCTCCTGTAAATGTTTTACGCCCAAGCTAATTATATCACAATTAATAATAACAAAAAAAATCGACCATTTAAGGTCGATTTAAATTTTATTCCCATTCTATTGTTGCAGGTGGTTTAGAAGTTATATCATAAACCACTCTTCCTACTTCTGGAACCTCATTAGTTATTCTATTTGATGCTTGGTTTAATATATCGAATGGAATCCTTGACCAATCTGCAGTCATTCCTTCCACACTATCGACTGATCTAAGTGAAACAACATATTCGTATTTTCTAGTATCACCTGCTACACCTACAGTTTTTACAGGAGTAAGAACTGCAAATGATTGCCAAACTTTATTATACCAATTGTTTTCTTTTAGAGTTTCTATGAAAATCGAATCTACATTTTTTAATATTTCAAGTTTTTTCTCTGTTATTTCACCTATAATTCTTATAGCTAAACCTGGACCTGGAAAAGGATGTCTATATAAAATATGTTTTGGGATACTTAATAATTCTCCTGTACTTCTAACTTCATCTTTGAATATTTCTCTTAATGGTTCAAATATTTTTAGATTCATTTTTTCTGGTAATCCACCAACATTGTGATGACTTTTTATTACTGATGTGTTAGAACCAGAAGCTGCACTTTCAATAACATCTGAATATATTGTGCCTTGTATTAAATATTCTATATCTTCGTTTTCTTTAGCTACTTTTTCAAAGACTCTTATGAATTCTTCACCAATAATTTTTCTTTTTTCCTCTGGATCTGATACATTTTTTAATTTATTTAAAAACCTATCTTTAGCTTTTACAGTTAATAAATCTAATCCTATCATTTCTTTAAAAATTCTTCTGACTTCTTCTGGCTCATTTTTCCTTAAAAGTCCATGATCAACGAAAACAGCTTTAAGATTACTACCTATAGCTTTGTGAACTAATACCGCCGCCACAGATGAATCAACACCACCAGAAAGGGCAATTATAGCTTTTTTATTTCCTATTTTTTCCCTAATTTCTTTTATTTTATCATCTACAAAATTTGAAAGTGACCAATCTCCTTTCATTTTGCATATATCTAATACAAAATTTTCGATTATATCATTGCCAAACTCTGAATGTCTTACTTCTGGATGAAATTGTATCCCCCAAATATTTTTTGACTTCAATCTAAATCCAGCGATTATTCCGTTTTTTGTTTTTGCTAAAGGTTCAAAATCAGCTCTCAGATTTATTACATTATCCCCATGACTCATCCAAGTTGTAATTTTATTTGGAATTTCATTAAAAAGAAGATCTTTTTTTTCTATAATAATTTCAGTTCTTCCATATTCTCCATTGTTCTCTTTTTTTACTTCACAACCTAAATTTTGAGCAATTAACTGCATACCATAGCAAACACCTAATATAGGAATATTATAATTAAATATTTCTGTATTTAATTTTGGAGCATTATCTGAATAAACACTTTCAGGTCCTCCTGACAAAATAATACCTTTAACATTTTTAAGATTTATCTCTTTATTAGGAGGTATCACTTCAGAATAAACACCATATTCTCTTACCCTTCTTGCAAGTAATTGCGTGTATTGACTTCCATAATCAATTATAATTATCCTCTCCATTTTATACCTCCATATTATTATTTTATTATGACTTGATTTTGGTAATCCATATTTTCAAGATATTTATTAGATTTATCAGAATAAAAACTTGTATATATATTTGAAGCCATTATATCTTTTTTGAACATATAATCCATAACTTCTGAATTTACATTGAATTTTTCATGAGATAATTGATCTTCGTCAACTCTGTTTTTAATATTTGTGTATTTGGAAAGAGTGGTAAAAATTGGAATTTCTACTTCTTTTTTAATTTCTGATAAAAATTCTCTTCCTCTTGAGTTAAAACCAAGTACTCTAACATATTGAGGACCATATTTATTCACTATTTTAATATCTTCTTTTTTGATTTCAAAAATTATATTTAATATTGTTCTTTTTATTCTCGTTCTAGTAAATCTTTTTGTTTTGACATTATCTATTAATTCATATATATTTTTAGAAATCTTTGAAGCATCTAAAAATCTTTTAGATAATCCTTCTATGACTCCATGGTATTGCTCTAAATTTTCTCTACTTTTAGAATATAAATTATAGAAAAGAATTTGTTCAATGTCTTTTAAACTTATAGGTCCTCTGTAAGATGTTATTTCAGTTTTTAAATTCATAAATGTTTTTTTCGGAACAAAATCATTAAGATTATCTAAACCACTTCTGAATATCTCTTTTCTTATAGCAGTTGCAGAAGATATTTCAGTCTCTAAAGTTTTTTGATTATAATCTGACCCTATTCTTTTTATTATATGTGGTTTTATTGATGATTTATATTTTTTAAGATGTAAAAGATATTCTACTCCTAATATATCATTGGAATTTTCTATTATTTTTTTGGCTTTTGGATTTTTCAATACATCTATTAATGCATTTTTTCTAGCATTAGGAAAAGATATCCCTTCTTTCAAATATCCTTTTATTTTGCTATTGTAATAAGAAGGTTTATTATACAATATTTTTGCTATTTCATCCAATGTTTCTAAATCATTTGACTCACTGCCAAAAACAATATTTTTTATTTTTTTTATTCTATGAAGAATTCCAATAGATCCGTTTGCAAAACCTCCTGCATCTTGGATACTAAATATAAAAGGAAGTTCTAAAACTAAATCAACTCCATTTTCTAAAGCCATCTCGGCTCTTGAAAATTTGTTAATTATAGATGGTTCTCCCCTTTGAACAAAATTACCGCTCATAACAGCAACTGTATGAGATGCCTTAGTTTTTTCTTTTGATTTTTTCAAATGATAAATATGACCTTTGTGTAATGGGTTATATTCTACAATAATTCCTAATGAATTCATCTTTATTCTCCTTAGTGAAAATGAAAATATATGTAATCTCCTTCTCTTATAATATAATCTTTTCCTTCAACTGAAACTAAGCCATTATTTTTTGCTTTTTTCAGGTCTCCATTTTCTTTTAATACATTTGCATTTATGACTTCAGCTTTTATAAACCCTTTTTGTATATCGCTATGAATTTTACCTGCTGCTTCAAAAGTAGTTGTTCCTTTTTCAACATTCCATGATTTTGCTTCATTCTTTGTACCAGTGATAAAGGTTATTAAATTTAAAAGATTTTTAGAATCTTTTATGAAAGATTCTAAATTATTTGTATTGAATCCTAATTCATCAATGAACAATTGTTTTTCTTCTTCATCCATTAAAGATAAATCCATTTCTATTTTTGAATTAATTACAAATATTTTTCCATTAACTTTTTGAACATATTTTTTTAAAGATTCAACATATTGTTTATTCTCATCATCATTTTCATCTACATTAGCTACATAAATTACTGGTTTTTCTGTCAGTAAAAATAAAGAATCTATAATTTTTTGATCTTTTTCTTTTCTTTCTTCTTCAAAGTTCCTAACAAGATTTCCTGCTTCAAGAAAGTTTATTAAAGACTCTAATAATTCTATTTCATATTTAGCTTCTTTATCTCCTGCTCTTGCCAATTTGAATTTTTTATCATATCTATTTTTTATTGTCTCTAAATCTTTTTCTATTAATTCTAGATCAATTATTTCAGCATCAGTAGAAGGGTCTATTTCACCACTTGAATGACTTATATTTGAATCTGAGAAGCATCTAACAACGTGAGCAATTGCATCAACTTTACTTATATTATCTAAAAATTTATTACCTAAACCATCTCCTTTGCTCGCTCCTTTTACTAATCCTGCTATATCCATAAACTCAATAGAAGGTTTTACTTTTTTCTTTGAATTCTGTAATTTGGCCACAAAATCAAGCCTATTATCTTCATATTCAACAATAGCAATATTAGGATCAACTGTACAAAAAGGGTAATTTTCTGCAGGCACTTGTTTTTCTGATAAAGCATTAAATAATGTTGATTTACCTACATTTGGTAAACCTACAAATCCTATTTTTAGCATATTTTAATTCTCCTTGTGATTTTATTCATTCTAATCTATATTATAACAAAAGATGTAACATTTTTTAATCTCAAAGTAGTTTTTAAATCACTATATATGTTTTTTTGTAAAAAACATTAAACATATATATGATAATATATTTATATGTAATAAATTTCATATAATCATTTTACGGAGGTTAGTTCATGGTCATTAATTTAAATAAAAATATTAAATCAAGAGTATTAAATGGACACCCATGGATTTATAAAAATGAAATTAATAATTTGGATCAATCTATAATTAAAGGTGAAATAGTTGATGTTTTTCATGAAAATAATTTTTTAGGTAGAGGTTATTTTAATTCAGATTCACTTATAACCATAAGGCTATTAACAAGAAAAAATAAAAAAATAGATCAAAATTTTTTTGATGAAAAAATAAAAAAAGCTATAGATTATAGAAGTAAAATTATTAAAGAAAATTCTTATAGATTATTCTTCGCGGAATCAGATGGTATACCAGGTCTTATAATTGATAAATTTGAAGATTATTTAGTCATACAAATAAACACCTATGGTGTTTATGAATATAAAGATATGATTTTAAAATCTTTAATAAAATTTTTAGATCCTAAGGCTATATTTGAAAAAGATGATGAACGAAGTGCTAAAATTGAAGGGTTTCTTCCTATTGAAGGCTGGATTTATAAAAAAGGACCTGAATTAATACCTTTTGAAATAAATGGGATAAACTTTTTTGCAGATATTAAAGGACAGAAAACTGGTTTTTTTCTAGATCAAAGAATAAATGCAAAAAAAGTTTTGGAACTTTCTAAAGATTTAGATACCTTAGACGCCTTTTCTTATACAGGTAATTTTGGACTTCATGCCTTAAAAGGAGGAGCCAAAAAAGTTACCTTTATAGATTATTCTGAAAGAGCTTTGAATATTTTAGAAAAAACTCTAAAAGCTAATTCAATAGATTCTTCTAAATATGAAATTATAAATGGAAATTCATTTGATGTTTTAAAGATGTTTGACGAATCAAACAGATATTTTGATATGACATTGATTGATCCACCTTCATTAGCAAAATCTAGAAAATCAAAAAGAAATGCTTTTAGAGGTTATAAAGAATTAAATTTGAGAGCTATGAAAATCACTAAAAATAAAGGATTTTTAACTACTTCTTCCTGTACACAAATTATCTTTGAAGAAGAATTTTCTAGAATTATTTTTGAAGCAATGGAAGATACCAATAAATCACTTAAATTAATCCACAGAGGTTACCAATCACCTGATCATCCTGTACAAAAAAATATCTTTGAAACAGAATATTTAAAAAATTATATTTTTATGGTTGATGACAAAATCAACTATTAAAGTGGAGGTGTATGTATATGTTATTTTTTCATCCATCAATGTTAATATTAATCCCAGCGATTTTATTATCAATATGGGCACAAATGAAGGTAAAAAATACTTTCGATAAATATTCAAGAGTAAAATCCTCTTTAAATGAAAAAGGATTTAGTTTTGCAAGAAGACTTTTAGACTCTTTAGGGCTCTTTGATGTAAAAGTTGAACAAGTTAGTGGCCATTTATCTGATCATTATGATCCAACTAATAAAGTTTTAAGATTATCAAATTCAACATATAATTCTCAATCAGTTGCTGCTTTAGGTGTTGTTGCACATGAAGTAGGCCATGCAATTCAACATCAAAAGAATTATAAACCCTTGGTATTAAGAAATATGTCAGTTCCTTTTGCTTCTTTCGGTAGCAATTTATCTTGGATAATTTTGATAGTCGGATTTATATTTTCAATACCTCATTTGTTATGGGGAGGAATAATTTTGTTTAGTTTTGTTGTAGCATTTACTTTAATAACTTTACCAGTTGAATTTAACGCAAGTTCGAGAGCGGTAAAAACTTTACCCTTGGTAGGAATGCCCTCTGGTGAGGTAGAAACAGTTAAAAAAGTATTAAATGCTGCAGCTATGACTTATGTGGCATCTGCTTTAATGGCAGTATCTCAGCTAATAAGAATGGTATTATTAGCTCAAAGTAGGGATTAATTTGATTAGAAAATCATTGTATACTATATTAAAGAATTTTTATAAAAGAAATATATTAGATCAAGAGAAAATATCTTATGTATTAGATAATTACAACTCAGAAGATAGAGGTTTTTTCACAAAGGTACTAAATTATACTATAAGAAATCATGTGAAAATTGATTTTATTTTAAAAAAATTAATTAAAAATTATAAATCTATCCCCCCAGCCTCAAAAACATTTTTAAGGCTGGGAGTTTCACAGTTATTATTAGGCATTGATGAGTATGCTTCTGTAAATGAAACTGTGAAACTTATAAAAAATAAGAAACAAAAAAACTTTGTTAATGCTGTTTTAAGAAATTTTATTAGAAACAAAGAAGAAATATTAAAAAAATTACCAAAAAATGTTGTATACAGCTACCCTAAATGGGTTTTTGAGAAAATTAAATTTTTAAAACACAGAAATGAGATAATGAATAAACATATAAAAGAACCAAATATAACAATAAGAATAAACACACTTATAACTGATAAAGAATCTATGATAAAAAAGTTTGATGAACTAGGAATCAAAACAAAAAATTCAATACATTTTGAAAATAGTCTAATAATAGAAAACAACAAAGATATTTTATTATCTAATAATTTATATGAAGAAGGATATTATTACATTCAAAATGAATCTTCTCAACTAGTAAGTCATATATTGAATCCAAAAAACAATGAGAATATATTAGATGCTTGTTCAGCCCCTGGGGGAAAAACAACACATTTAGCTGAATTAATGAATAATAAAGGTAATATTTTAGCCTTTGAAAATGATATAATTAGATTAGAAAAGGTTAATAGCAATGCTAAAAGACTTAATATCAATATTATTAACACTGAATTAATAGATTCATCTAATGTAGACTTAAATAATAATTTCGATAAAATTCTTATAGATGCTCCTTGTACTTCTGCTGGTATTTCATCTATACATCCTGAAGTACTATTAAGATTAGATGAAGAGAATATTGAACTTTATTCAAAATTACAAAGAAACATTTTATCAAATTTAATCAAACAAGCTGAAAAGGGTACTGAATTTGTTTATTCCACTTGTACTATTTTTAAAGAAGAGAATACAGAAAACATGATGAATATTAAAGAAATTTTTGATATAGATTTTATTGATATAAAGAAAGATCTTAAAAAACATAATATAAAAAGTCAATTTGATAAATACGGTCATTACATTGTACCTGATGAAACTCTCATACCTTTTTATATAGCTAAATTCGTAAAAAAATAATGGAGGAAATAAAATTGAATAAAAAAGACATATTGAATTTTTCGTATGAAGATTTAAAAAAAGATTTACAAGAAAACTTAGATTTTAAAAAATTTAGAACCGATCAAATATTAGACTGGGTATATAATAAACATGTTTTTAATTTTGAAGAAATGACTAATATATCAAAAGGTGCAAGAGAAAAATTAGCTAAAAACTATAATATTTCTAATCCTGAAATAGTTGATATTCAAAAATCTAAACAAGATGATACTACAAAATTCCTTTTCAAATTAGAAGATGGAGCATTAGTAGAATCTGTTATCTTATACTACCCAAACAGAATTGCAGCCTGTATTTCTTCTCAAGTTGGTTGTGCCTTAAAATGTACTTTTTGTAATACTGGAAAACTTGGTTTTACCAGAAATATGACAGGTGGAGAAATTATATCTCAAGTATTAACTATAGAAAAATATCTAGATAGAAAAATAAATAATATTGTTTATATGGGAATGGGAGAACCTTTATTAAATTATGATAATGTTGTAAATAGTATCTTGAATTTAAACGATAAAAAAATGAGAAACCTTGGAGCTCGTCATATAACTGTCTCAACATCTGGTATTACAGATAAAATTGAAAAACTAGGTGATCTTGATATAGAAATAAGGTTATCTGTTTCTTTGCATGCAGCAACCAATTATAAAAGAGATCAACTAATGCCAATAAATACAAAACACCCTGTTGAAGAATTAATGCAGTCTTGTAGAATTTATCAAGAAAAAACAAATAAAAGAGTGACATTTGAATATATAGCTATTAAAGGATTTAATGATTCAAAAGAAGATGCACTAAAATTAGCTGAATTGATTGGTAGTTTAAAATCTATGGTGAATATTATCCCGGTAAACCCTAATCCTGCTGGTTATGAAAAACCAAAAAGAGAATATTTAAAGCAATTCGCTAATATTTTAAGAGACAAAGGAATAGATACAGTTATTAGAGCTGAAAAAGGAACTGATATAGATGCTGCTTGCGGACAGTTAAAAGGTAAGCATGTTAGATAATAGGGGGGAATTATGAAATTTATCAATAAATTCTTTAAATCAATAGGCTTTTTTATTTTTGGCATTATTTCTGCTGGTCTTTTATTTTATTTTTTTATGCTTGCATATACTAACAGTTCAAAAATTGTAGAAGTACCTTATCTCATTAATAATAATCTAGAAACAGCAAAAGAAGCTCTAGAAGAAAAAGGATTAATTCCTGATTTTATTGGTAACGGTGATAAAGTTATATATACTGAGCCTGATGCAGGTGTAAAAGTAAGAAAAGGTCACCATATAATAGTACAAATGAGAAATCTAGAAAAACAAAAATCTCCAGACTTAATAGGAATGCCTTATGAAGTAGCTGAACAATTTTTAATTGAATACGGTTTAAAATATGAAATAAATAAAATAAGAACTTATGATATCGAGAAAAATGGAATTGTTGTAAGCATCACTCCAACTCCTGGAAAAGAAATGAATTCTGATAAAATAGTCTTAAATGTTGGATTATATGAGGGAGGAAATTAATGTCTTGGAAAAAAGGAATCGTAACTAGATTTCATTCAAATATGGTAACAATTAATGATTTAAAAAGTGGAGAATATGTAGAATGTATGCTTAGAGGAAAATTCAAAAAACTGAAAATCCGACCAATAGTAGGCGACTACATAGAATACAGCATAAAAGATAATGAAAATATTGGAAAAATAGAAAATATATTAGAAAGAAAAAATATTCTATATAGACCTTCAATTGCAAATTTAGATCAAGTTTTATTGGTAACTACTTTAAAAAATCCTGAGGTTGATTTTCTAATCGTAGACAAATTTATTGTTCAAGCTGAAAAAGAAGATTTAGATATAATTATAATCCTTAATAAAGTTGATCTTCTGAAAGATTATGACGAAAACTTAAAAGAAAAATTCATGAATATTTATTCTGATTTATATACAGTTATTAAAACTTCTACAAAGAGAAATATGAATGTAGAATTAATAAGAGAAAAAATGAAAAACAAAGTGAGTACATTAGCTGGTATGTCTGGTGTAGGAAAATCATCCATATTAAATATGATATCTCCTGGATTAGAATTAAAAGTAGGAGAAATATCTGATAGATTAAAAAGGGGAAAACATACAACCACTCATACAGAATTACTACATTTTGATTTTGGGGGATACGTAGCTGATACCCCTGGTTTTGCTAACATAGAAACATATAACATTGAAAAAGAAAATCTCAAAGATTATTTTTATGAATTTTACCAATACTCAAGATATTGTCAATTTGTAGACTGTCTACACATTAATGAACCTCAATGTGGAGTAAAACAAGCTGTTGAAAATGGAGAAATATCTAAAGTGAGATATGAAAACTATTTAACTATTTATAATGAAATAGAAAAGAAGGTGAAAAAATGGTAAAAATATACCCTTCGTTATTATCCGCTGATTTTTTTAATCTTGAAAAAGACATTGAAAAGGTAATAAATGTAGCTGATGGGTTACATATGGATGTTATGGATGGAAATTTTGTTCCTAATATTAGTTTTGGAAATCCAATAATAAAATCGGTAAAACAAAATACCAAGATATATTTAGACACACATTTAATGATAGAAAACCCTGAAAAATATATAGATGATTTTTCGAAATATTCTGATTCATTAACAATACATTATGAAGCTACAAATCATCTAGATAGAACAATAAATGCGATTAAAGAAAAAGGGATAAAAGCAGGTGTTTCCATAAATCCTCATACAAGCATTTATCTTTTAGAAAATATATTAAAAATTGTTGATAGTATACTGATAATGAGTGTTAATCCTGGTTTCGGTGGTCAATCTTTCATAGAATACTCATATGACAAAATTCAATCATTAAAAGAAATGATAGATATGAAAAATTTAAATGTTCAAATACAAGTAGATGGTGGAGTAAATAAAGATAAAATAAAACCTTTATATGATGCTGGAGCTAGAGAATTTATTTCAGGTTCTGCAATTTTTAAATCAAATAATCCTGAAAGAGAAATACTATTAATGAAGGAAAAGGTAAAATGAAAAAAATATATTTCGCAACTTCAAATAACCATAAATTAAATGAAATTCAGCAAATATTTAAAGATCATTTTCAAATACATTCAATTTTTGATGAAGTTGAAGTTTTTAATCCTGAAGAATGTGCTAATTCTTTTATTGAAAATTCTACAATTAAAGCTGTCACAGCAGGTAATATTTTAAATAAACCTGTCTTCGCAGATGATTCTGGCCTTTGTATTAAAGAATTAGGAGGGTTTCCAGGGGTTAAATCTGCTAGATATATGGATGGATTTTCTTATAAAGAAAAAATGGAATCTTTGCTAGAAAAAATAAAAGACAATAGAATTGCTTATTTTGCTAGTTCTGCTACATATTTTGATCCAAACAATAATATTTTATTGTCAACAGAAGGTAGAGTTTATGGAACAATTTCTAAAACTATAAAAGGTAATAATGGTTTTGGATATGATCCTTTTTTCATTCCTGATGGATATGAAAGAACTTTTGGAGAACTAGGAGAAGAAATTAAAAATAAAATCAGTCATAGATTTAGAGCTTTTGATAAACTAAAAGAGATTTTATATAAATTAGGCCTTTAAGGTCTAATTTTTTTATGGTATAATATATGTGTACGTACGTATAACGAGGTGATAAAATGGCAAATAATTTAAAAGATAAAATAAAATTACTTTCTGAATCCGCCAAATATGATATTTCCTGTTCTTCAAGTGGTAGTTCTAGAGGAAATAAAAAAGGAGGTCTTGGAAACGCTTCTTATGGAGGTATTTGTCATAGTTGGACTTCTGATGGAAGATGTATTTCTCTACTAAAAATACTTATGTCAAATGACTGTATATTCGATTGTGCTTATTGTATAAACAGAAAATCAAATAACATAAAAAGAGGTACTCTCACAGTAAATGAATTAGTCAATCTAACCATACAATTTTACAAAAGAAATTATATAGAAGGTTTATTCTTAAGTTCTGCCATTTTTATTAATTCAGACAATACTATGGAAAAAATGTATCAAATTGTTTATAAGCTTAGAAAAGAACATAATTTTAATGGATACATACATGTAAAAGCAATACCAGGTGCAAATATTGATTTGATAAGAAAAACTGGATTTTTATCAGATAGAATGAGTGTAAATATTGAACTACCAACCCAAAAAAGTTTAAAAGCCCTTGCTCCACAAAAATCAAAAGAGAATATTTTTAAACCTATGAAATTTATTGGTGAAAATAATCTTATGGTCTACCAAGATAAAAAGAAATTTAAAAATACTCCAAATTTTGTTCCAGCTGGTCAAACCACACAGATGATTGTAGGAGCAACTCCTGAAAATGATCATATGATTTTGAATCTAACTGAAGCTTTATATAATAAATTTCATCTTAAAAGAGTTTATTTTTCTGCATATGTACCTGTAAACGATGACCCTAAAATTAATTTTTCTGGCAAAATCCAAAGAAATAGAGAACACAGACTTTATCAAGCTGATTGGTTACTAAGATTTTATGATTTTACTGTGAATGAAATATTTGATAAATCAAATAATTTCTTAAATGAATATTTAGACCCCAAAATATTTTGGGCTTTAAACCATTCTGAATTTTTCCCTATAGATGTAAATAAAGCCTCATATCAAGAACTTTTAAGAATTCCTGGGTTTGGAATCAAAACCTGTAGAAGAATTGTCTCTGCGAGGAAATACTCTACCATAACATATGATGAATTAAAAAAGATGGGAGCAGTTTTAAAAAGAGCAAAATACTTTATAGAGGTTCCAGGATTAAAAATTAGTGGTTTTTTAAGAGATCCTGAGATCTTGAAAAACCATTTTATTTCTGAATCTAAAAATAAAAGTGCTAAATTAATTCCTCTTTTCACTGGAAAGGAGTTAGAACTTCCAAATGCTTATTAAATATGACAATACTATTGAAGGTTTATATTGTGTTTTGTATTATATATATAAACATAAAATAAAAACTGATGAAATTACTTTTAATAAAAATACTTTATTTCAAACTAAGACTGTAAAAATAAACAGTATACAAAAAATATCAGATTATATTTTTAATTGGTTAAATAAAAAGTTCTCTAAAGAAGTACATAAAAAACTTTACTACGTTTTTCTTTCCAATCTTATTGATAAAGAAATTTTTATTATTAAATATCTAAATTTAATTAATAAATTTGGTAATAATACAGATAGATCTTATAAAAATGAAGTGATAAACAAGATAAAAGAGTATTCAAACAAAGTAAGTGTTGAATCACATAGATTTAAAGGGTTGGTAAGGTTTAAAGAATTAAAAAATGGTTATTTTTACTCTGTTATTGAGCCTGACCACAATATTTTACCAATAATAAGCCATCATTTTTCTAAAAGACTTACTTATGAAAATTTCATTATTAATGATTCTAAAAGAAATACTGCTTATGTTCATGATGAAAACATAAAAGATATTGTTGAAATAAAAAACTTGAATTTAAATTTTGATAACTTCTATTCTGATAATGAATTTGTCTTTCAAGAAGCTTGGAAAATATATCATAAACATTTAAGTATAAAAGAAAGATATAATCCGACATTACAAAGAAATTTAATGCCAAAAAGATATTGGAAAAATTTGACTGAATTTTAATTTTTTAAAGCATTAATTTGATAATGTTAGCCACATCACCTTAAGCTTGACGAAAGATATATAAATCCTTTCAGAATAACATTTTACTCATTTGTCTTAAAATCTCTTTATAAAAAATAATTAAGAAATTTAAAAATTAAAATGTTATAATCATAATATAAATAATAAAAAGGGGGAGAAAAATGGATTTAAAAAAATCAGGACATCAAAAGATAGATTGGGTTAAAAAGTATATGAAAGTGGTTAATAGATTAAGAGATTTATATATTGAAGAGCAACCTTTTAAGGGAACAAAGATATCAATGAGTATTCATCTTGAAGCAAAAACTGCTTATTTAGCAATTATTTTTAAACAACTGGGTGCTGAAGTTTCAATAACCGGTAGTAATCCTTTATCTACTCAACCTGATGTTGCTGAAGCATTAAAAGATTTTGGATTGAATGTATATGCTGATAAAACCTTAGATGAAGATATATATTGGGAAAATATAGATAAAGTATTATCTCAACAGCCTGATATTATCATAGATGATGGAGCAGATTTAGGTACGAGATTTATAGAAAATTTTAATTTTGACAATCTTATTGGAATTTGTGAGGAAACAACAACTGGTGTAATGAGATATCAATCATTAAATAAAAAAAGAAAATTACCTGTACCTGTTATAGCTGTAAATGATTCAAAAATGAAATATCTTTTTGACAATAGATATGGAACTGGTCAATCAACTTGGGATGGAATCATACGTTCCACTAATACCACAGTTACTGGAAAGAATGTCGTGGTCGGAGGATATGGATGGTGTTCAAGAGGCATTGCCCTTAGGGCAAAAGGACTTGGGGCAAATGTAATTGTCACAGAGGTTGACCCCATAAAAGCTAATGAGGCTATAATGGATGGTTTCAGAGTTATGAAAATGGATAAAGCAGCTTATATAGGAGATATTTTTGTTACTGCAACTGGGGATATAAATATTATTACTGAACAACATTTTAAAAACATGAAAGATGGAGCTATTTTAGCAAACTCTGGACATTTTGACGTAGAAGTTAGTGTAAATGATTTAAATAACATCGCTGATTCAATAGAAGAAATTAAACCCGGAGTTGAAGAATATAAAATAAATAATAAATCTGTCTTTTTATTAGCTAAAGGAAGACTTGTTAATCTTGTAAATGGAGATGGACATCCAATAGAAATTATGGACTTATCTTTTAGTTTGCAACTTGAAGCAGCTAAATATTTTCTTGAAAATAAAGATATTGAAATTGATGTAAAACCTGTACCTGATTTTATTGATAAAAAAATAGCTAATATTAAACTAGAAACTATGAATATAGAAATAGACAAACTAACTCCAGAACAAAAAGAGTATTTAAATAACTAATTTCATTTTTTGTCTTTTAGTTAATTTAATGTTATAATTGAAATATATTTCATTATTTTAGGAGGTAATAAATATGAGTAGAGTTTTAGGTATTCTTAAATATGCGTTATCTAGAGAAAAAGAAGGAAATGTTTTTTATAAAAATAACAAAGACAAAGTTAAAAATGCACAATTAAAAGAAATATTTGAAAATTTAGCTGAAATGGAATATGACCATATGAAATATATCCAAGAACTTATAGATACAACAGAAAATGGTAATAAAAAACTAAATGAAGTTATTTTTGAAGAAGATAATAGTTTTTTTGAAACAAGAAAAAAGAATGAAATCGTCGAAAAAGACATTGAAGACATGACCTCTGATCTTTCTATTTTAAGAATGGCTTATTTAATAGAAGAAGATTTTAAAAATTTCTATGAAAATGCTGCTAAAAATATTGAAGATAAAGATGCAATAGATATATTAAACAAATTAGCTAATTGGGAAAAAACTCATAGAGATACACTTTACCAGCTTTATAGAGATATGATGAAAGATTACTGGGATGAAATGGGGTTTGAACCTCTTTATTAAAAAAATTATAATGCAGGCCAAAAGGCCTGCATTATTTTATTATTATAGTCTCTTTTCCAATTCTTCTTTAATTTTATCTTCTTCCTCATCAGCTTTTTGATATAGATCATCCAATTCTTCGTCACTCATCTTACTAATGAGATCTAATTTTTCAGGAACTCCTTGTCTTTTTCCTGGAAGACATGCATTTTTATCTATTTCGCCATTAATAAATGCTTTGGCAAAAGCTGAACATCC
>JBNJGY010000029.1:0-24778 GCA_051748045.1 Thermotogota bacterium | reverse complement strand
TATTAGGTAATCATTTTTTGAATTCTCATAATTATTATATCGAATTTTGGAAATTGATGGATGATAAAAAAACTCGCTTTTCTCGTCTATAAATTTGACAGTTAAATCTTTTTCAATTATAAACATACCTTTTTTTTTATCAACGTCTCTAATATGTCTTCTGTTTCTATAATTTGTATTATAATATTTTGCTAATTCATAAGCTTTTTGTATTTGTTTTTTATTAGGCTTATGGGATGTTGTGAATATCCAATTGATAGAATGTGTCATCTGTGACTCCGACTCCTCTTTTTTCTAATCTTTGTTCTAATTTATTTAAAATTGCATTTTTTTCATCAAACACTTCTTGTAACTGATTTTGTCTTGTTTTAATTTGTTTATATTCTTCTTCTAATGATATGAATAAATGGATTTGTCTGCCAATCTGTAAGATAAAAAAAGATAATATTATAGATGTCATTATTAACAATGACTTTTTATAATTGTTTTTTGCTTTATTTTTTTTCTTAGTTTTGTCTTCATTCTTGTTCATATTTACAAAAGGCATCTAATCACCTTATCCCTTCAAACCACTTTTTGCAATTCCTTCAACAAAATATCTTTGTAAAACAATAAAAATTATAACTATTGGAATCATCGAAAATGTTGATGCTGCCATTAATAAATTATAGATTTCACCAGATTCACTTCTAAATGTCTGCAATCCAACAGCTAATGTTCTCATTTCTGGACTCTTAGTTACAATTAATACCCATAAGAATGCGTTCCATGAACCTACAAATTTTAATAAAGCTCCTGTTAAAAGAGCAGGTTTGCTTAGTGGAACCATTACTGTCCATAAAAATCTCCAAGATGATGAACCATCTATTTTAGCTGCATCCCAAAGATCGTTTGGAACTGTCATAAATTGCTGTCTCAAAAGAAATATAGCAAATACGCTAACAACCCAAGGAACAATTAAAGCATAGTAACTATCTATCCATTGAAATCTTGATATTGTTATGTAATTAGGTACTAGCAATACTTCTCCTGGAACCATCATGGTAGCTAAGAATATGGTAAAAATGACATTTTTACCCCAAAATTTCAATTTTGCAAAAGCAAATGCAGCCATACTTGCTATTATAATTTCGAATATTGTTGTTGTTGTTGCCATGAAAACTGTATTGACATAATATTGAGAAAAGGGAGCTGCATTCCATGCTGTTACGTAATTCTGGAAAATATTCTTAAAAATTTCAGAAAATGAAAATTCTACTTTTACATTAGGAATTTCATCAAGCATCCAAGTTGATATTATTCCATTTAAATGAACTTCAATTTTTGAGTTTTCTTTAAATAATACTTTTTCTACTAATTCATGACCCTCAATTATTTTAGTTATACTAGTTGATTCTCCATAAAAATCTGAAAATTCACCAATAAAATTATCATATTTTTTTCTTAAATTTAGAATTCTTTGTAGTTCATCTCTTTTTTCTGATAATTGAGAATCTAAAAAGTTTGAATTACTTGAAGATAACACATAATTATAGTTATCTAAATTAGCTTCATTTTCAGATAAGCTTCTCAGTATATTTGCATATACGGAAACGTTTGAACCCTGATCAGCTAAATTTGATGATATTTCTTCTATAATTGTACTTTCAATTTCAGTAGTAATAACATCTTTTAAAAATTTTATATTTGATTCAGAAACTACTCGCATAACCATTTCTTTCAATTCTTCATCAAAATTACTCTGTTTAAAATCATTTATAAAATTCTCATACATCATTTCAGATGTTGGTATTTTAACAGATAGGCTTAAATTTTGAACTTCTTCGTTTTGAATATTATCTATAGCATTCGTCAGCCTATTAAAAACTGTTAAAGAATTAAAGTTTGTAATAAATGGTGATATTAAATTATTATTTAATAAAGCATTTGTTCTATAAAGTATATCGTCTTCTTCAAAATTTTCTTGCAAAGATAAATATTCATTCATTAATGATATGTAATTCTGAGCCTCATTATCTGAAATGAGTCCTAAACCTTTTGCGTTTTCAGTAACATAATCATTCATTTCTTGTAACTCATCTTTTAATTTATTAAGATATTTTCTTAGGTACTCTTTTCTACTTTCGATATATTCTTTTTGAGTTTCTGGTGTATTGTTGTTTACTCTTAGATATGGTAATCTATCTATATTATTTTCTAACATATTATCTATGAATCGAATTGATGAAGTAATATTATTTTTTATGGAATTTCCTATATTAGTTTTCTTGAAAAAACCATTGCTATTTGAAAATAGATTAAAATATATTTTTTCAAAATTTTTGACATTTTCTTCATCGTATCGCATATAAGATACAAGATTTGGATCTAAATCTAAATTTGATTTTAAGTTTTCAATTTCATTGTACAGTTTATTTAATGAATCTTCTGATGCATAGTCAACATTTCCAAAATCTATTAAAAATTGTCCTCTCATCACATCATCATCATTTATATAATAAACAATTTTATTTTTATCAAATTCTTTATTTCTAGATATTGATCTAAATTCAGATAAATTCAATGTTCCTCTTGATGATATTGTGGAAGTGGAAAGTTCCATATTTAGTTCTCTTTCTGACAGAAAATTCTTTGATGTCCAAGTTGGCGGCCAAGAATTGACTTCTCCATCTGTTTTTAATGATGTCATTATCATCCAAGCGAATGGTAAAATCATTATAAAAGCTCCACCAGCTACTAATATATATATAATTATTTTAGTTATAATTTTTAAAAAATTTGAATAAGTCATCTATATCCCCCTTATGAATCGTAATGGACTCTTTTTTTACCTGCTTTAAGTTGAACAAAAGTAAATAGCAATATAACTCCGAATAATACATAAGCAGCGGCGCTAGCTTGTCCCATTCGTTGTTGACTATAAAATTTATCATAAATATAATAAACAACTGTTAATCCGCTATTATTATATGGTCCAGGCATTCCAGAATAAAGAACAAATATTTCTGAGAAAACCTTAAAAGCATTTATCATAGAAACAATCAATATGAAAAATGTTGTAGGGGATAATAATGGCCAAGTAATAAATTTAAATTTCTGCATAAAACTTGCACCATCAACTTCTGCTGCTTCATAATAACTTCTATCAATATTCTGTAATCCAGATAAAAATATAACAGAATAATAACCAACAAGTTTCCAAATAGATATTATTGCGATTGTTGGTATTGTATATGCTTCATCTTTTAACCATAAAAGCCTATCTATTCCAAACATAGACAAAATATAGTTTAGTAAACCATTATCATTAAAAATCCATTGCCAAACAAGGGATACTGCAACTACACTTGTTACAAAAGGAATAAAATAAACTGTTCTAAAAACAGTTTTACCTTTTATTTGATTGTTTAAGAGCATAGCTATTATTAAAGCCAAGAAAATTGTTATAGGTGTTGATAAAAGTACATAATAAGCAGTATTCCATAATGCTTTTATAAAATCAGCTTCTTGTTTTGCTTGAGAAATATATGCAAATATTTCATTTACGCCAAGTATTCTAGTGAATGCAATAACCCCAGCAAAAATAAATAATCTAGCCATTAATTTATCAGGATTTTTGTAAATGAATTTTTTAGCTAATAATACAGTATAAATACCAAGTAATATCAAAGAAGATATTATACCAAATATTGACATTATATTAGTAAAGATTATACCTACTAATCCTATAACAACACCAATTGTTATAGATTTTTTATAGATTTTTTCTTTTATTTTTTTCATATCTAAAAGGAAGTGCATTAAGAAAATGAAAAACATTAAAACCAAAATGGTATTAAAAAAAGCAACATCAAAAGACATTTCAATAGGATGATTTAATTGAAAAAGTTTTGTATAATTTTGAATTCCAATGAAAATAGGGTTCCCTTGAGTTTGGAAATCCCATTTAAAGAAACTGAGAAAAAATGAATAAAAAACTGGCCAAAATATAAAGATTGAAAGAACTACAAAGGCTGGTAACAAATATAGATAAGCTGTTATGCTTTCTCTAGCTTTTCTATAATTAGAAGGTTTTAAAGTAGTCCTTAATACTCTTTTTAAAACCAATAGGATTACGATTATCGCGAAAGCGATTAAAAGAATTGCGTATTCTGCAGGTATACCCATTAAACTGACCCCCAAGTTTTAATATTTTAATTTTTTATCTTATTGTTTATTGAAATCATTTTCTCAATGGTTTCAGAATAAGTTATTTTTTCGTTAGTCAATTGAGTAAGAAAATCATTAATTTCTTCAATATGTTCAATAGATTTGTCAATTTTTGGATTTGATCCTTTTTTATAAGCTCCAACATCTATTAAATCTTTAGCATCTTGATAAACCGCATAGATTTCTTTGATATTTCTTGCAGCTTCTATATGTTCTTCTGAGGCAACTGTTGTCATCAACCTGGAAATACTTCCAAGAATTTCAATAGCAGGATAATGAGCTGAATCAGCTAGTTTCCTTGATAATACTACGTGACCATCAACTATTCCTCTAACTGTATCTCCAATTGGATCATTAATATCATCAGCTTCTACAAGAACAGTATATATAGCTGTCATATTTCCTTTTTCTGAGTTTCCAGCTCTTTCAAGAATTTTAGGTAAATTGGCAAAAACACTTGGAGTGTATCCTCTTGTTGCAGGAGGTTCGCCTATTGATAACCCTATCTCTCTTTGAGCCATAGCCCATCTTGTTAAAGAATCTACCATTAACATAACATTATGGCCTTTGTCTCTAAAATATTCACTTAAAGCTGTAGCAGTTAATAAAGCTTTTACTCTCATTAATGCTGGTTGATCAGATGTAGATACAATTACAATAGATTTTTTTAACCCTTCTTCTCCCAAGTCTCTCTCAATAAACTCTCTTACTTCTCTTCCTCTTTCTCCAATTAGTCCTATTATGTTTATATCTGCTTCAGTATTTCTTGCAATCATACCAAGTAATGTACTTTTCCCAACACCACTACCTGCCATAATACTAATTCTCTGACCTTTTCCAAGAGTAAGCATTCCGTCTATAGCTCTAACTCCTACTGATATTGGCTCTTCAATCTTTTTTCTTGTTAAAGGATTTGGAGGATCATTGTATAATTTTACATTTTCTTTAGGATTAAATCTAAGATCATCTATTGGTCTTCCTAACCCATCTAATACATGACCTAAAATTGATTCATCTGCCTTTATGGTGACGTTGTGTCCTACTTTTTTAACTGGCGCCCCAACATAAAGCCCACTAATATCTTCAAAAGGCATTAGTAAAACTTTATTGTCAGAAAAGCCTACTGTTTCAGCCAAAGCATCTTTGTTATTTTTTAATTTTATTTTACATAAATCTCCTACTGCTGAATCTGGGCCAGTAGATTCTATGGTTACACCAATTATTCTAGATACTTTTCCTTCTAATGAAAGATAAGGTTTTTCTTCAATTTTTTCTTGAAAATTATCGATTATTTTTTTATAATTAATCGTCTTCATTGAAAGACTCCTCTAAGGATTCCATAATGTCTTCTATATATGATTCAGGTTCTAATTCATAAGCCCCCATTTCTGTTTCTACAGTAATTTCATTTTCTTTTAAGGAGTTATCTTCTTTTATTATAAAAGAATCTGACATCATATCTTCAAAAATATGGCCATATTTATCAGACATTTTTGAATTCATTTTTAATAATACTTTTTTATAGGTGCTTAATTTGTTTCTAAGCTTATGTAATATAACATTAACCCATTGGGGTTTATTGAAGATTTCATTTTCAAGGTATTTTTTAATAATAATTTTTATAGCTGTTACTGAGAATTCGTTAGTGTTGTCAATAAAATAGTCTATTTGGGATTGAACATTCTCTAAATTTTCAGAAATACTTTCCTTCAAAATATTTAGATGGTTTTCATATTTTTCTTCAAATTCTTTTTTTATTTCTTGCTTTTTACTCTCAAACATTTCATCAGCTTGTTTTTTAGCTTTTTTTATTATTTCATCAGCTTTTTGGTTTGCTTCTGCAATAATAGAATCAGATTTTTTATTTGCTTCTTCAATTTTTTTAATTATTTCTTCACTTATGTCATCTCTTTCATCATCAAAATGATTTAATTCTTCATTATTTATTTCAATAGGAGAATCAAGAACTACAAATTTGTTGTTAATTATTCTTTTATTAAACAATTAACTCTTCTCCTCCTCCTCCGGAAATTATAATTTCACCGGATTCTTCAAGTTTTCTAATTTCAGAAACTATACGTTGTTGAGCTTCATCTACATCTTTTACCCTAACAGGACCCATAAATTCTAGTTCTTCTTTTATAATCTGTGAAGCTCTATTAGACATGTTCTTGAAAATAATATCTTTAACTTCTTCTGAAGCACCTTTTAAGCTCAAAGTAAGATCTTTTTGATCGACTTCTCTAAGTACCCTTTGAACTGCTCTATCATCTAGTTTAATAATATCTTCAAAGACAAACATTCTCTTTCTAATCTCTTCAGATAATTTAGGATCTCTTTCTGATAATCTATCAAAAATGTTTTTACTTACAACTCTATCAATACTATTCATAATTTCAGCTGATACTTCAATTCCACCAACTTGAGAAAATGTTTGAACTGTAAAAGAAGAAAGTCTATCTTTCATTTTTGATTCTACTTCTTTTACAATATCAGGTGTAGCGGAATTCATAACAGAAATTCTTTTAATTACATCTACTTGAAACGATTCAGGTAAATTTGCTATTATTTGGGATGAAGTATTTGGTGGTAAATAACATAATACAAGAGCAACGGTTTGAGGATGTTCATTTTGTAGAACATTAACCATTTGAGTTATATCAACCTTTCTTAGGAAATCAAAAGGTTTCACTTGTAAATTTGAAACTAATTTTTCAATTATTTCCATCGCTTTTTCAGGGCCAAATGCTTTTTCTAATAGTTGTTTAGCATAATCTACTCCACCCTTATTTATAAATTCTTTTACTTTTGCATACTCAAAAAATTCGTTCATTACTGATTCTTTTAAATCTTCATTCACACTATCTAAATTAGCAACTTCTAAAGTAAGTTGTTCTACATCATCATCATCTAATTTTTGCAAAATATTACCCGCATTCTCAGGTCCCATTAATACTAATAAAATAGCAGATTTTTTAATTCCATTTAATTCATTTTTGTCAGCCATTTTTAATCTCTCCTCATTTGGAGTTTAACCATAATTTTAAAATTTCAGCAACATCGTCAGGTCTTTTCTTTACAATATCTTCTAATTTTCTTTGCGCTTCTTGAGAAGGTGTATATTCTTCTATTTCTTCTTCTTCACCTTCTGATACTATTTCTTGAACTCTATTTTCAAGTTTTCTTTTTCTTTCTTCAATAAATTTGAATGTTCTTCTCTTTTTAATAATTCTTGTGAAAATATATAATAAGAAAGTAATTAAAACAATAGCAATTATTATTGTTATAACCATAATAATTCTCTTATTTCTTTCTTGTATGTCTTGTTCATATTGGGCTCTTTGAGTTTCTGCAGCTCTGTTAAATGCCATTGATAAAACAGTTATATTTTGATCCATTGTTCCGACAGCTGTTGAAACGGCTTTATTAATTTGAGTCCTCAACTCATCTGTTTCAGTTATATTTGCATTGGCAAAATCAATAAATACTGTGATACTCTTATTTGAAATATCTCCACTTTTATCTTGAACAGTCTTTCTGTATATTTCATTAACATCATAATTCGTTATTGTATTACTGCTGCTATAATAATCTCCTGTACTTTCTTCTGTTTCATATGTAAAAGGAGGTATGTTAGATGTTGTTCCAGGTGCTTGACCTTCCCCTCCTGAAGAAGAGCTTTCTGATTGAGTTTGCTGTGAAAGTATTATTCCATCTTCATCAACAACTGGTTCAACCTGTCTAGATTCTTCCTCTAATTTCTCCCAATCTAAATTTATTTCAGATATAACAACTACATTTCCTAGACCAAAAACAGATTGTAGATTTTGTTCAACTTTTTTTGAATAGTAATCTTCTATTTGAGTCTTTAATTTAAATTTAGTATCTGCACTACCAACTTCTGAACTACCTATTTGGTCAGTAAGATTATTTGAGAAATTATCGACTACTTTAACATTTTCGGAAGTAAGCCCTTGAACGGATCCTGTTAAAAAATTAACTATACCTCTTATTTGCTCATCTTTCATCCTATAATTATTATCTAGCATTAATAAAACAGAAGCTTTAGCTACAGAATTTTCATCAACTTGATAATAAGTTCTAGGTGGAATAACAAGATGAACTTTTGCAAATTGAACACCACTTATTGATGAAATAGTATTAGATAATTCTCCTTCTAAGGCTATTTGGTAATTAACTTGTTTATCATAACTTGTTGCACCAAATCCTTGGTTTTGGAGTAACTCGTATCCTTGATTTGTACCTCCAAGAACACCTTGAGTAGCTAACCTCATTCTTAATTCTTCTACATTGTTATAGTCAACATAAATAGATCCTGATGGTCTGATATTGTATTTAATACCCATTTCGTCTAAAGTGGTTATTATTCTACCGCCATTAGCCTCTGTAACTCCGCCCATCAAGAATTTATAAGTAATTCTTGTTGAAAGAATCACAGTAATTATTATTATTAGCAATATGGCAGAAGCTATTGAAATATAAATTGTTTTTCTATTTTTTGTTTGGCTATTCCACCATTCTTTTATTCTTTCAATAATTTCACCCATTCAAAATAACCCCTCTCAATAAATTTGAACTTCAAAAGATAATGTTTTATCAAATAATTCATACCCTAACATGCTTTTTATATTATAAATAAGAAAACCTGCACCAAAGTATGCAGAATTGTTTTTTATATCTGTTTTAATTACAAAATTATCTCCAATTATCTTCTGGAAATAAAATTGACTTTCTTTATTAAATTTTAATACAAAAAATTCCCAAGGTAACCCCAATCTAATAACTCCATTCAAATTGTTAATTCCATAAGCAAAATTAGTCCTTGGATAATACAAAAATGAATATTCCAAACCCATTTCACTATTTATTATACCATTATTTTTTGAAATATTAGCATTTAATTGAGTATATAATTCCATTTTTCTATAAGCAATATTATAATAAAAATTAGTATTTATTTCGTCACCTAAAAAATCTAAATTAACTCCATATACTTGAGGTGAATAAATACTTGTATTTTGATAATTATTTTGAGCTTTTTTCACTTTTAAATAGTATAATTCGCCCGATTCAGTCATTCCAGCTCTTTGTATTGCTCCTGGCCCGTCATGATAAGCAGCTATTTGTTTTTTTTCTTCTCCGAATAACCTTCTTAGATAGCCATGGTATTCTAAAGCGCCTTTTAGATTATCAAAAGGATCGAACAAGTTATATACATACAAATCTTCAGCTGTCATATATTTCATTTGTAATAAACCAAGCGCATTTGAACTAGATATTGCGTGAGTATAATAACTTGATTCAACTTGTAATTGCCCACCTATTAAATCTCTTTCTTGTGACCATACTGTTTTTAAAATTTCTTTAGAATCCATAACTTTATATTTATCAACTATACCTAATGATATACTTAATTCTTTATTAGTATTAAAAGAATAATCAAAAAATGTTCCTGGTTTTTTAAAGAAAAGATTATATTCAGATAAGTAAGAAAAAGAAATTATATAAATAAGTAAGATATAAATTATGATGAATATTTTTTTCATCAATTAACCCTCCAAAACAAAAACAAGATACAATAGAAATTTTTTCTATTGTATCATGATTTTATCTAAATTTAAATATTTTCAATTAACTCCATAATAATAGCTGCTATTTTTTCACCAGTTTTATTTGCTACAGCTATAACATCATCAGCAGTTACTTCTTCTAAACCTTCAGCTATAGCCATATCAGTTATGGCTGAAAACCCTAATATTTCCATTCCAGCGTGTCTAGCAACAATTACCTCTGGGACTGTAGACATACCAACTAAATCTGCACCAAAGTTTCTCATCATTTTTAATTCTGCAGGTGTTTCAAAAGTAGGTCCTGTAATACCTAAGTAAACCCCAGTAAAAATTTGTTCTCCAACATTTTTAGCAGCCTTTATTGCTAAATCTCTTAATCTCTTTGAAAAAACTTCACTCATATCAGGGAATCTAGGTCCCCATTTTTCATTGTTTTCTCCCAATAACGGATTATCTCCAAAGAAGTTAATTTGATCTGTAATAAGACATGGTTTACCTTTTTCAAAATTAGGATTCATTCCACCTGCTGCATTAGTTACAATAAATGTTTTTATCCCAATTTCTTGCATGACTCTAATAGGAAATGTTACTTCTTTCATAGAATATCCTTCGTAATAGTGAAATCTACCATTCATTAACATAACGTTTTTATTCTTTATCTTACCAAATATCATTTCACCTTTATGACCTGGAGCTGTAGAAACAGGGAAATTTGGTATTTCATCATAAGAAATAGCTTTTGGATCTTCTAGAGATTCTGAAATACCTTGTAATCCACTTCCTAAAACAATTGCTATATCTGGTTGTATATCAATATTTTCTTTTAAATATTCAGCAGCACTTTTGACTTTAGATACATATTCTTCCATATTAAATGACATTTTTATTCCTCCTTGTTTTATTCAATATATCCTATATAAGGGAGATTTCTATATTTTTCATCATAATCCAAACCATAACCAATTATAAAATAATCACCTATATCAAAGCCAGGGAACTTTACATTAATTCCATGAGGATAAACATTTTTTACTACGATTGATGCAATTTCAATAGAAGCTGGATTTTGTCTTTCCAAATATTTTATTATATATTTTAATGTATTACCAGTGTCAACTACATCTTCTACTATTAATACATGTTTACCTTCTAAAGATTCTTCAACCCAACTTTTGACTTTTATTCTTCCAGTTGTATTTGTTCCTGAATAACTTGATACTTGAATGAAATTATATAAAACATTCAAGTCAATTCTCTTTACTAAATCAGAATAAAAATTAATAGAACCTTTTAAAACACATAAAGCTACTATTTCATCTGTTTTTTCTTTATAATGGTTAGTTATTTTGTTTCCAAGATCTTTTACTTTACTTTCTAACTCTTCTTCAGATATTAGAGTCTTTATCGCCATATTGAACCTCCCTTATTTCTTAATGCTTATATCACCTGCATATAATTTTTTTTCATTATTATTTTTATCTAAAACTAAAACATAATCTGGAGTAATATCTAGAATCTTTGCTGTTTCTATATTATCACTGAATTTTAT
The DNA here is from genome assembly GCA_051748045.1 of Thermotogota bacterium. Lineage (GTDB taxonomy): Bacteria > Thermotogota > Thermotogae > Petrotogales > Petrotogaceae > Geotoga. Next base: position 13,429 of record JBNJGY010000029.1, on the reverse strand, counting down.
ATTTACCATATCACCTTTGGAAATATTTAATCTCTCTAACCATTTTTTTGTTATTATGGAAACAGATTTATCTTTTAAATATTTCACATAATAAGAATTGTAAGCCCTATGATTTATTTCATATAGCAACTTATCAATTTTTACTTCTCTTTTTATTAACTGTTTTAAAGATATAGCAACATCTTTTAATTCATCAGGGATGTCGTTGTTGACATTCATTCCAATACCAACAATAATAGCCTCAGGTTTTTTCCCTTTGATAATTCCTTCTGATGCAATACCACATATTTTTTTATCATCTACAAGAATATCATTAGGCCATTTTATTTTGGACTTTATACTATATTTTTCAAGTGTGTCATATATCGCTAAAGAAAATATTCTAACATAATGCCAAGGATTCATTGGCCTTTTAAGTGGTTTAAAAAGAGTTGAATACCAAAGTCCTCCATAATCTGACACCCAAGAATTCCCTCTTCTTCCATAACCATCTGTTTGTTTTTTTGCAACAACAACAGTTTCAGAAGGGAACTCTTTATAATTTCTTTTTAAATAAGCATTTGTTGAATCTATACTATAAAGTTTTATTGTTCTATCTCCAATCATAAAAACACCCTTTTGCTTATCTACTGTTTTTTTATATAAATTATAACATAATCATTTTATAATCTTGAATATATTTATACAAAATTAAATTTAGAATAATTGTTATAATATTATCTTTTCATTCTATTCAATATTTCTTTAAAATGGTATAATATAATCTGATTTAAGTAATGGAAGGAGATTAATATGTCATTATTGAAAATAGAAAACGTAAAAACAAAAGAAAGATATGTTAGATATGAATTTATTTTAACAATTCTATTCTTTATTTTAATTATTATTGGATACTTCGCTGTAAAATCAGCTACCTTGAATTCATATTTAGAGGGAACAGATCAAAGACAATTATTATTTTACATTGTGGGTATAATCGCTTTTTTTATTATATTACTTATACCTGAAAGAACTATAAAAACTTTTATCCCTATTTTATTTTTTGCGATTGTATTGTCATTGATAGTGGTTTTAATTATTGGTGAGGAAACTAAAGGGGCAAGAAGGTGGCTTGATATTGGACCATTCGGAATACAACCATCAGAATTTTTTAAGCTATTCTTAATTTTATACTTATCTAAAGTTTTAAGCGATTCAAAAAAAACAAATTATTATTTAGTTTCTATATTGACTGTTTTATCTGCTGGTCTTATATATATACAGCCTGATCTAGGAACTACTTTAATAGTTTTATTTATTTGGTTTGTTTTTACTTTTTTAAGTGGAAAATTTGAAATATTATGGAAAACATTGGTTATATCTGGGATTGCTATATCGCCAATGATGTTTTTTTTAATAAATGATTACCAAAGAGCAAGACTAATAGGCTTTATTTTCCCTAATCTATATTCTGATTTTTCTTACAATACAACTCAAGCAATAAAAGCTATTGGCTCAGGAGGGATTTCAGGAACTGGATTCATGAATGGCTATATGAATCTTGGTAATTTTGTTCCAGAAGATCATACTGATTTTATCATTTCAGTGATAGGCGAAGAATTTGGCTTTATCGGGATTTTTTCGGTAATATTTGTGTATTTTTTAATAATATGGAGATTGTATAGAGGGTATAAAATGAGTTATGATATTTTTTGGAAATACTTTTATGCTGGAAGTAGTTTTCTTATATTTTTCCATGTTTTTGAAAATATAGGTATGAATCTTGGAATTATGCCTGTTACTGGTATACCTTTACCATTAATTTCAAATGGGGGAAGCACCATTCTTACTTATTCATTGTTATTTGGGTTAGCAGTGAAAGGGATGATGCTCAACAAAAATTTAAAGAGGTGAAATTTTTTTATGAAGCTATTGGGAGCTGTACCTAATATTTCTGAAGGTAGAAATAAAGAACTAATTGATGAAATTGTTAAATTAGCAGAAAAATATGATAATATTTGGATTTTGGGAACAAGAATGGACGAATATTATAATAGAACTATGTTATCTTTAGCTGGAAAACCTAGCTGTGTAGAGAATTTTTTATTTGATTTAACTGAATATTGCTCAAAAAATATTGATTTAACACAACATAAGGGAGAACATCCAAGAATAGGCGCTGTTGATGTTATACCTCTAATTCCTGTCATGGATGTTTCTGTTGAAGAAGCTAGTACAATAGCTACAAACTTATCAAACAAAATATCTCAAGAATTGAATATTCCTGTTTATTCTTATGAAAAATCAGCAAATAAAAATAGTCGTAAACATATTAGTTATATTAGAAAGGGTGAATTTGAATCTTTAAAAAGAAAAATGAAAGATGAGAACTGGAAACCAGATTATGGTACAAACGAACCCCATCCAAAAGCAGGAGCGACTATTGTTGGAGTTAGAGACTTCTTAATTAATTTAGACTTTTATATAAATTCAAAAAACAGATGGTTCGCTGAACAAATAAAAAGAGAATTAGTTATGGAGATTCCTGGTTCGTTCTTCATAGATAAAAAATCTGATAAAAAATACGTTATTTCTGTAAACGCTTCAGTTGATGATGTAAATTTGATTGATTTATACTACAATGTTAGAAAAATAATTGAACATTTTGAATGTGAATTAGAAAAAATTGAAGTACCAACACCTCTAACTTCTGCTATATTAATAAATTCCTTTAGACAGATTACAGGCTCAAAAATTGAAAATGTGAAAACTATAGAGGAAATGATAATTAAAAGCTTATGAAGTTCAGAATAATATATACAGGAGATATTAAAACAAAATTTATTAAAAATGGTGTAGAACAATATAAAAAGTGGAATCAACGATTTATAAAAATTGACTATATTTGTTTACCTCTAACTAAAAATCTTGGAAAGATTAATGACAATGAGTATAAAACAAAGGATTTTCTAAATTATAAAAAGTATCTCTCTAATTCTACAAATATTGTTCTAGATGAAAGAGGAGAATTATTAGATTCTGTTTCTTTTTCAAAAAAAATAGATCATTTTAAAACTTATAATAGAAAAGATATTAATTTTATTATAGGCGGACCTTTGGGTCATAGTAAAGAAATCTTTAATTATTCTAACATGAATCTTTCTCTTTCAAACATGACTTTTACTCATGAAATGGCGGTTTTATTAATTTCAGAGCAATTATATAGAATAAATAAAATACTTAATAACGAAAAATATCATTATTAATAGGCAGCATAAGCTGCCTATTAATTTATATTTTATAAACTTTTGAATATTTTTCTTTTAAATAATCCATAAAATAATTAGGATTCAATTTTTCACCTGTCACTTTTTCTAATAATTCATTTGGTTCATATTTTTTACCGTGTTTATGAATGTTTTCTCTAAGCCAATCTAAGATAGTTTTTAAATTACCTGATTTTACTAATTCATTATAATTTGGAATATCTTTTTTCATTTGGCTATAAAATTGAGCAGAAAATAAATTTCCAAGCATGTATGAAGGAAAATACCCAAAACTTCCATGTGACCAATGTACATCTTGAAGTACGCCAACAGAATTATTTTCTGGAACTATGTCTAAATATTCTTTCATTTTTTCATTCCATATTTTTGGTAAATCTTCTACTTTAATCTTTTCATTTATTAAAGCTTCTTCTATTTCAAATCTCAACATAATGTGTAAGTTATAAGTTACTTCATCCGCATCTACTCTTATTAAAGACTTTTCAACAACATTTATTGCTCTGTAAAAATCATCTAATTCTATATCTTTTAATTGATTAAAAGTATTTTGCATTTCTGGATAAAAATATTTCCAAAATTCATAACTTCTTCCTAAAATATTTTCCCAATATCTTGATTGAGACTCATGAATACCCATCGAAGCTCCATCATATAAAGGAGTATCAGAATATTTATTAGAAATGCCTTGTTCATATAAAGCATGTCCACCTTCATGTATTGTAGAGAAAAAAGAATCTCTAACATCTTTTTCTTGATATCTGGTGGTAATTCTTACATCTCCTGGATTAATTTTAATTGTAAATGGATGAGCAGCTATATCTAGTCTACCAGCATCGAAATTGTAATTCATAAGTTTAAGTGCCTTCAAGGATAAATCCTTTTGTTTATCTACATCATATTTTTCAAATAAAAAGTCTTCCTTTGGTTTTGTACCTTTAGAAGATAATTCTTTAACAAAGTCAACTAATTTGATTTTTAAATCACCAATAATTCTTTTAAGTTCTTTAGTGGTCATACCTGGCTCATATATGTCCAATAACGCGTCATATTTATTTTCCTTATACCCAACGTATTCTGCTTCTTGAATACTCATCTTCACAATTTTTTCTAAATAAGGTTGAAAAATAGTAAAATCATTATTTTTTCTTGCATCTATCCAAAACTTTTGAGCTTTTGATGTGATCTTTGAAAATTCTTTGACAAAATCTTCAGGAAGCTTTTTAGTTCTCTTATATTCTTTTTGTACCAATTTAACAATTCTTTTATCATCTTCTTCTAATTTTTGGAACTCTTCTTCAGTAGTTAGTTTTTCTATAAGATCACCAATTTCATCAGATGTTTCCATTCTGTAAAGTTGAGCAGATAATTCTCCTAAAGTATCAGAAGTATATTCAAAACTGTTGTTTGGTGCTCCTGTTTCCAAATCCCAATGCATAAGAGACATAACTTGTTGATATTTAGATATCTCAGACATTTTCGATTTTAATTCATTAATATAGCCCATTTAAATACCCCCTATTAAATTATTATAAAAATATTATAACACATACATAAACTTATATATTTTCTTTTTTACTATTTTCATTAATATGTTTTTTTGGGTTATAATGGATATAGAAAAAATCAGGAGGGATAAAATGTTTATTGATTCAAGAGATACTTATGCAGAAATAAATATAGACAACTATCTACATAATTTAGATTATATATCAAAAAAAACAAATACTAAAGTAATGCCAGTTTTAAAAGCAGATGCATATGGACATGACAAAATTATTCTTGCTAAAAATGCTATAAAAGAAGGTTATGATAGATTCGCTGTTGCCTTTTTAGAGGAAGCAATTCAGTTAATAGAAAATGGAATCAAAAAACCAATACTCATATTTAATTACATAAATCCAAAATCACTAAAAAAATTTTCAAATTTTAGTGATTTTTTAATACCAACAATACATTCACTAGATAATCTAAATAATTTAATAGAAGTACTTGATAAAGATATTCATAAATATAAATTCCATTTAAATTTCAATACTGGTATTAATAGAATAGGTATATTAGATGTTGAAATAGATAAAATTATAAAAATTATAAAGAAAGAAAATATTACAATTGAAGGAATTTATTCTCATTATGCTACAGCTGACAGCTTAGATGATTTTGTTGATAAACAATATAATCATTTTTTAGAGTTAATAAAATATATAGACAAATCAAATATAGATTATATGTTTAAACATATGTCAAATTCAGCAGCAAGTATTTTTTACCCAGAAAGAAGTTTAGACTTAGTAAGGCCAGGTATAGCCAGCTTTGGGCTTCAACCTTCAAATATAAAGAAAGATGATAATTTAAAACCTGTTATGAAATTTAAAAGTATAATAGCTAAAATAAATAAATGTAAAAAAGGTGACACTATAGGTTATGGTAGAACTCATATTATAGATAAAAATATTAAAACTGGAATTATCCCACTTGGATACGCTGATGGATACCCAAGAATATTATCAAATAAGTGTCATGTGATGATTAAAAACAATTTATATAAAGTAATAGGAAATGTTTCTATGGACCAAATTGTTGCTGAAATAACTAATGATGATATAATGGTTGGAGATGAAGTAATTCTTTTTGGTGATAAGCCATCAGCAGAATATCTTGCCAGCTTAGCTCAAACAATTAATTATGAAATTACTTGTGGAATATCAAAAAGAGTTAAAAGGGTATTTATAAAAGGAGGTTCTTATATTGAACAATGAAGAAATTTCTTTAGGAGAAATGCTAAATAATTCGAATAATAATAATGATTTTATATATGAGAAAATAAATCTTATTAACGAATTAGAACCAGGTCAAAATGTTGAAATTCAAGGCAAATTAATCAGCAAAAGAACTCAGAACACGAAAGATGGAAAATCATTTTTACTTATCACTATTGCAGACAAAACAGGATCATTAAGGGGTATTGATTGGTTTAATCCTGAAAAAAATGAAAAATTAGTAATAGGAGATATTATAAGCGTAAAAGGTAAAATAGTTGTTTTTGAGAATAGACTTCAAATTAATATAGATAAAAAAGAAAACTCTATAAAAAAAGTAGCTTATGAAGAAATACAAACAGATAAATATATTTCTCAAAGTAATAAAAGTATAAATAATTTAATGGAAAAACTGAAAAGTCTTATTGAACAAATAGAAGATATAAAATTAAAAGAAATACTTAAAAATATTTTATTAAATTCATTAGTATCTAAACAATACCAAAAAGCACCTGCTGCTATGTCAATTCATCACGCATATAAACATGGTCTTTTGGATCACTCACTAAACGTGACAGAGCTCTCTTTAAAAATTAGTGAAAATTATAATGATTATAAAGTTAATAAAGATATTCTAATTGCAGGTTCGCTGTTACATGATATAGGTAAGATAAAAGAATATAAAACAACAAAAGCAGGAATAGATAAAACTGAAGTTGGCGAAATGATTGGACATATGAATCTTGGGATATCAATATTAGAGTCATTTTTTGAAAATATTTCAGAAGAAATTAAAAATCATATATATCATATTATTTTGTCTCATCATGGAGAATTGGAGTATGGCTCACCAATTTTACCAAAAACTATGGAATCTATGATAGTCCATTTTGCAGATAATATTGATTCAAAATTAATTCAAGTAAATCAAACAATAACAGAATCTTTGAATGAAAACTCTGAATCTAAATGGACAAATTTCGAAAAACGACTCGGTAGAAAATTTAAAATACAATAGTTAGGAGGATTATTTAATGCCAGCTAAAAATTCAAAATATGTAGTAATAGTAGAATCTCCAGCCAAAGCAAAAACAATAGAAAGGTATTTAGGAAAAGACTATGAGGTAATAGCCTCTAAAGGACATATTAGAGATCTACCTAAAAAATCTTTTGGGGTTGATTTAGAAAATAACTTTGAACCTGAATTTGAAATAATGCCAGGTAAGAAAAAAGTTATTACTGAAATAAAAAAGAAAGTTAAAAACAAAAAAGTTTTATTAGCTTCTGATATGGATAGAGAAGGTGAAGCTATAGCTTGGCACTTGGCTAATATTTTGAAATTAAAAGAAGAAGAAAATAACAGAATAATTTTTTCTGAAATAACCAAAAATACAATAAATGAATCTGTACAAGAACCACAAAAAATCGATTTGAATAAAGTAGATGCCCAATTAGCAAGAAGAATTTTAGACAGAGTTGTTGGATACAAAGTAAGTCCTTTAGTATGGAAAGTTTTGAAAAATTATAAAACAAGCGCAGGAAGAGTACAATCAGCAGCATTAAAAGTAATGATAGATAGAGAAAGAGAAATCTTTAAATTTAAACCAAAAGAATTTTTCAAAATTTTTCTAGATTACAAAGAGCAAAAAATTCCATTGGTGAGAGAAGATGGAAAAAGACTAAAACAAGAAAATATAGATAAAGATAAAAAAGATTATATTATAGACTATTTAAAAGGAAAAGAAATATCTTTAAAAGATACAAAAACAAAGAAAAATAAAAGAAAACAACCAACTCCTTTTATAACAAGTACTCTTCAGCAAGCAGCAATAAACTACTTAGGTTGGACCTCAAAAAAAACTATGCAAATAGCTCAAAAACTTTATGAAGGAATGGATACTTCTGAAGGACACATAGCATTCATTACATATATGAGAACAGATTCAACAAGAATATCCGCTGATGCTCAAAATGCTGCAAAAAAATATTTAAAAGATAATTTTGGAGAAAAATATTCTGGTAAATATTCACAAAAGAAAACAAAACAAAAAACTCAAGATGCTCATGAAGCTATAAGACCCACTAATATCTTTATAGATGATAAAAAATCTAATTCATTATTAAAAGGCGATTATCTAAAACTATATAAATTAATTTGGAATAGATTTATGGCTTCTCAAACATCTTCATCTGTTTATGATGAAACCAAATATATTATATCTGATGAAAATAAAAAATATGATTTTGAAATAACATCTAAAAAAAGAATTTTTGATGGTTTTGAAAAATTCTGGAAGTATGGAAACTCAGAAGTTGAATTTGAAATGTCTAATAGTGAAATAGTGGATAAAAAATATTTAAAAACTGAACAAAAAGAAACTACTCCGCCTGCAAGATTTTCTGAAGCAACAATAGTAAAAGAATTAGAATCAAATGGTGTAGGAAGACCATCAACTTATTCAACCATAATAAGTACTTTAATAAACAGAAAATACGTTAATAAATTTGAAAAAAAATATTTAAGACCCACTATAGCAGGCTTCATAGTAAATGACTTTATAGAAAATAATTTCCCTGAAATAGTAGATATAAAATTTACTGCTAGAATGGAAAAAGATTTAGATGAAATTGAAGAAGGCGAAAATAGTTCAACAAAAGTATTGAATGAGTTCTATGAAGACTTTAGCGAATTTTTGGATCAAGCTGAGAAAAAAATTAAAGAAGAGAATTTAGATATAAACTATGAAAGTGATGTTAAATGCTCGAAATGCGATAAAAATATGGAATTAAAATTTGGAAGATATGGTTTTTATTTAGCTTGTGACGAAGAAAAATGTAAAGAAACTCAAAAAATTCCATTTTATGCATATGGAATAACTTTAAATAATAAATTACATATCTCTGAATTCTTAAAAGACTTTAAAGAAAATAACAATGTTGAGATTGGAGAAAAGTGTCCAAAATGTGGATCCGAACTGGTTCTTAAAAAAGGAAGATTTGGAGAATTTATTGCTTGTTCAAACTATCCAGATTGTAAATTTACAAAATCTGTTCCAGCAAGAGGTAATTGCCCTATCTGTGGTTCAGAAGTTGGAAAAAATAAAAGCAAAAAAGGAAAGATATATTTTAAATGTACAAATAAAGACTGTGGAGAAATGTTCTGGAATGAACCTTCTGGGTACAATGACCCAGATACTGGTGACCCTTTATTCTACAAATTTAAACAAAAAGAAGAAAAATTATATAATCCTAAAACAAAAGCATTTTTTGACAAAGAGGAGATAGAAGAAGATTGAAAATAGGTGTAATCTATGGAGGCAATTCTAAGGAAAAAGAAATTTCACTTAGGAGTTTAGAAAATGCAGAAAATAGTTTAAAAAAATTAAATGTCGAATATGAAGTATTCGAAAGTTCTGATATTAATCTTCATGAAAAGATAATAGATAAAGATTTAATTTTGAACATGATTCATGGTGAATATGGTGAAGACGGTAAAATTCAAGGATATTTAGATTTATTCAATAAAAAATATACTTCTTCTCCATCAGAAACATGTAGTGTTTGTTTTGATAAATATTTATTTTATAAGCTTTTTTATAAAAAAATAAAAATACCAAAAATAATAAAAGTAAATGAGTATGTTGATAACCCTTTTGATTTCCCTTTAGTTCTAAAACCAAGAAAAGGCGGTTCTAGTAAAGGAGTATATATAGTTCATAATAAAGAAGATTATAATAAATATTTAAAGCAAAATTTAGAATTTTTTGGAGATGTATTAATTCAAGAATATATAGAAGGAAGAGAATTTACTTTATCAATAATAGAAAATAAAGGAAAATTTATTATTCTTCCTTTACTAGAAATAATTCCAAAAAATGAATTTTATGATTATATAGCAAAATACACTGAAGGAAAATCTGAACTAAAAATAAATAAAGATATACATAAAAAATATGATAATGAGTTTAAGAATATTTTTAATATTTTAAATGATATATTGACTTTCAGAGATATGCTCAGAATAGACTTAATTATCAAAAATAATGAAATATATATATTAGAAGTAAATACTGTACCAGGAATGACAAAACTAAGTGATCTTCCTTTCTCAGCTAAAGCATATGGAATAAATTTTGATGATTTGATAGAAATTTTTATAAACAATCATTTACAACAATAGAGGTGATTTAGATGAAATTAGAAGGAACAACAATTGTAGGTGTAAGAAAAAATGGAAAAACTGTAATTGCAGGAGACGGACAAGTTACTTTAGGAAACACAATTTTTAAAGGAACAGCAAAAAAAGTTAGAAGACTTGGAAATGGTAATGTTATCTCTGGATTTGCAGGTTCAGTAGCAGATGCATTTGCCTTATATGAAAGATTTGAAGGGAAATACAGAGCAGCAAATGGCAATTTATTGAAAGCTGCCATTGAATTAACAAAAGATTGGAGAATGGATAAAGCTTTAAGAAAACTAGAAGCTATGCTTATGGTTGCAGATAAAGAACATTTACTCTTGATTTCAGGAAACGGTGAAGTTATGGAACCTGAAGAAGATATATTAGCAATTGGGAGTGGAGGAGCATATGCTCAAGCTGCAGCAAAAGCTCTAACAAGATTTGCTGATATGGAAGCTGAAGAAATAGCAAGACAATCTCTTCTAATTGCTGGAGAAATTTGTATTTATACAAACAACAACATAACTGTGGAGGTAATTTAATTGTCTGAAAAAGTTTGGGTATGTCCAACAGAATTAATTGAAAATAATTTCGGAAACTTGAAAGAGTTCAATAACATTCCCTTTGTAGAATTAAACAAAATTTTCGAAAACTCATATTTTAAAAAAAGAGAAGAAGTAGAAAATGATGAATCCTTAAGACAAATAATCCCTTATGTTGTCTTTCAAAAAGAAACAGGTGAAATATTAGTGGTAAAGAGAACAAAAAAACAATCTGAAAAAAGACTTCATGACAAAATATCAGTTGGAATAGGTGGTCATATTAATCCAATAGATAAAGAAGTAGAATCTTCTGAAATGACTTTCTTTAACGGATTAAATAGAGAGATAAATGAAGAATTGATTGTACATAAATTAAACAAATTAGAATATATAGGAATTATTTATGATAATTCTAATTCCGTTTCTAGAGTTCACATGGGAATTTTATTTTTAGCAAAAGTAAATGATGCTGAAATAAATGAAAAGGAAAATTTTGAGAATGAATGGCTTTTACCCTCTGAAATAATAAAACAAAATATTTCAAAAATGGAAACTTGGTCAATAGTCTCCTTAAAAGCTTTAGAAGTTCCGATTGTGGAAGAATAATGAAAATAAAAGCCTACGCAAAAATAAATTTATATCTAGATGTAATAGGTAAAAGAAAAAATGGGTATCATGACATATTAACCCTTTTTAATACAGTAAAAATGCATGATGTGTTAGATATACAATTTTCAAACAAGGACAGCTTCTTTTCACAATCTGATTTTAAAATACCTTGGGAAAATAATATAATAAAAAAGACAATTGATATTTTTAGAAAAGAAACTAATTATAACTTTAATCTTAATATATCTTTAGAAAAATATATACCACAAGGTGGGGGCTTAGGTGGGGGATCCGCAGATGCTGCTGCTGTTTTGAAATTTTTAAAAGAAGAATATGACATTTCAAATAATGATATTATAGAAATAGCCTCAAAAATAGGAGCTGATGTTCCATTTATGATTTTTAATGGAACAGCTATTGGTAAATCCATTGGAAATGATCTAGAATTTTTAGAACCTTTAGATTTAATTATAGATATTTTTCCTCAAAAAATTGAAATAAATACAAAAAAGATGTATGAAAAAATTGATCAAAACTGGAATAATATAGTTCATAATGGAAACCCATATGAACTATATAAAGCTTTAAAAAATAAAAATATAATTGGAATACAAAACAATTTATTTAATGTTTTCGAACAAGTCGTTCTTCCAGAAAATCCAAGTATATATGAAAATAAAAACAAATTAATAAAATCGAACCAATTTTGTTTAATGTCTGGTTCAGGAAGTACTTTATTTACTATTAAAACATGGTAGAACTTAGCCTACCATGTTTTTTATAAAATAATCTGCTATTTCATTAGTATTTTTATTTTCATAATCAAACATATAATTCAGTTTTCTTATTATTTTATTATTAAATTTTCCCTTTAACGATTTAAGAATTTTTTCTAATTTTTCAGGAAAATTATTTCTGGAAATTATTATAGCTTCGTAAGGCGGTAAAGCTTTTTTATCATCTTCTAATAAAAATAAATCATTTTCTATAATTCTTGAATCTGTAGTAAAACCTGTTATAAAATCAACTTCTTCCCTTAAAAGAGCTTTATACATATTATCTGGTTGATAAGGCACAATATCCTTAAATTTTAATTTATATGACTTATTTAATGCAGGTAACCCATCTTTTCTTGTAATATAAGGCCCAGGACAAGAAAAAATATAATTTTCACTTTTTTCTGATAATTTAGAAATATTATCAATATCTTCTATTTTATCTTTAGAAGTAATAACAAATCCACTTTCATAATCTAAATCAGTTAATAATTTTAAATTATCTTCTTTTAATTTATCCCTAACTTTTTTGATAACAACTTCATTATCCCATTCATCCATTTCTTCTAAATTATATAAAGCATTATAAATTGTACCTGAGTATTCTATATAAAAATCTATTTCTTTATTTATCAAAGAATTATAATTAGCTTCTAAAACAGGTTCACTAATTTTTATTTCTGAACTAAATCCTTCTTTCTCTAAAATCTTAGAAATAATATTAACTAGTATTTTTTGTTCATTAAAAGGTTTAGCTCCTATCACCACTTTATTCATAAAACTCCTCCTTATGTAATTTTTTGAAATCATTTTAATTATAACATAATAAGTCCGACTTATTTAAATTTGAAAAGAGTATAGATTATAAATCTTTGATTTGTTAAAACCTAATTTTTCTACTAATTTTTGAGAAGCTATATTAGAACTCATACATTCCCACCTTGGAGTAATATTGTTTGACAAACTATTTTTTATAAAAGCTTCACAACATGCTTGAGATAATCCATTTTTTCTATAGTCTTTTAGTGTTTCAACTCCCATAAGATGTATATTATCTACTAAATAATCACCTAACGCATAACTTACTATTTTATTATTATGAGAAGCTATATAACCATATGATCTATTTAAAAAATTCTCTAAATCATCCCACCACAGCTTAATCTCTTCTAACAAAAAATCTAAATTTTCATATTTTTTGTTTAATATATTTTCATTTACTTTATGTATTTTGAATTCTTTAGCTATTATCTTGCTATTATGGTTTATCCAATTATTTTTGTTAAAATAATAAATA
>JBNJGY010000028.1:0-24986 GCA_051748045.1 Thermotogota bacterium | reverse complement strand
ACTTTTACTTTTGATTTTATTTCTAGTTTACCTCTCCACAATTCGTGCTCTTTTAATGCTTTTTCTCTCATATCCATTTATATCATTCCTTTTCAAAATCGAATTTGTATTCTAGATCATATTTGTCTCTTAATTCAACTAATTGTTCTCTAAGCTTTTTGTTTAATGGAGCCCCTTTATCTTTTCTTTCCAGCCATGTTTTATATTCTTTTTCTCCAGCTGTCCAAATTCTATCTGCTTCAGGCATTTTTTCTGAATTTCTTAAGTCTCTCAATATTTCACCTGTAGTTTTTTTGAATTTTTCTGGTTCTGTAAAAGCGTTTATATCAATAGCCATGAAAAAATGTCCTAATCTATATGGCCTTTTGTTTCCATCATCATCAAAACCTGAAAGTGCTTTTAAAAATGCTCCTTGTTGTAATGCAGCTGAAAGGATTTCTACAACTGTAGCATAATCATATCCTTTATAACCACCGTTTTCCTCACCAATTCCTCCAAGAGGTACTAAGGAAGCATCACCAGCTAAAATATCTTTTAGTATTTCTTTTGGATCTGTTTTTGATTTCCCGTCTTTTCCAACTACCCAGCCTTCTGGAACTTTTTTCCCAGCTCTGTCATACATTTCAATTTTTCCTCTTTGAGATACTGGTGTTGCAAAATCAGCGAAGAAAGGAAATTCTTCATCTGTAGGTAGAACAAAAGTTAATGGGTTTGTTCCAAGCATTGGTTCTACTCCCCAAGTTGGTGCAACAGATGGCCTGGCGTTTGTTCCTGTTATTCCTATCATATCTTCTTCTGAAGCCATAAGCCCGTAATATCCTGCTATTCCATAATGGGTTGAGTTTCTAACAGCTACCATTCCCATTCCATATTTCTTTGCTTTTTCTATAGCTAATTTCATGGATTTATAACCTATTACATGTCCCATTCCATCGTGCCCGTCTATAACTGCTGTTGTTGGAGTTTCTCTTACAATATCAAACTCTGTAACTGGTTTTTGAATTCCATCGTTTATTCTATCTATGTAAATAGGTTTTAATCTACCTATTCCGTGTGTATCTATTCCTCTTTTATCTGCAGCAATTAAAACATTTGCACATATCTTTGCATCTTCTTCTGGTACACCTACGCTTTTAAAGACATCTGTCATAAATGATTCTAATTTATCAAAATCTACCCAAGATACATCATCATAAACCATACCCATAATTATTTCCTCCTTTTATAATAAAAAAGTATCCTCTTTTATATTATAAAAGAAAATACTTTATTTTTTTAATGTTAATAATTAATTTATTTTTAAGAATTTTTCTTTATTTCTTTCTATAAAATCCTCAAGCGAGTTTGGTTCATATCCCATAATGTTTTTAAAATTATTATTTGTTATATCAGCCTTTCCAAATTTTGACGTTAAAAAAATAGCCATCATTACAAAAATATATTTAATATTAAAACCTCTTTTTTTCATTCGAATAAAAAATTTAATAACTCCTGGTTCTTTATATTCTATTTTCCTACCTAGTTTTTTTGTCAATATATCTGCTACTTCATGATATGTATATGATTTTGGGCCTGTTATACTATATGCCTTTTTTTCATGCCCTTTTTCTTTTAAAACTTTTGCTATAATTTCACCAATATTTTTTGTATCTATAAAATTGGTTTTTCCTTTGCCTACTGGTGCTATTATCTCTTTCATTTCTAAGATGTCCTTTAAATGCATACCAGTTAAATTTTGCATAAAAAAAGTAGGTCTTATAAATGTATAATCAGCATCTTTTTTTATTAAATAATCTTCAATTTTTTTATGGGGTACGAAGCTGTTGTTTTCAGCACCTATCAAAGAGAGAAAAACAATTTTCTTGACTCCTTTTTCTATAGCTTTATCTATAAAAGGAAAAATATACTTTTTAACTTTTGATATCGCTGGAGGTCTCATTAAAAAAATAGAGTCAATATTTTCAAAAAGATTTTCATATGTTTTTGGATCATAAAAATCTAATTTTCTAGTTTCTATTTCCAAATTATTGAATTTTTTTGTATTTCTTTCTGCTACTACAATTTCATCAGAATTTAAGTTCTCAACAACCCATTTGCCAACATTTCCACTGGCTCCTACTATTAGACTTTTACTCATTTTTTAACCTCCAAAGGTTTTCATCTGCTTTTTTAAGAAGTATTTTAAATAACTCTTTTTCATTTTCTGAAAAATTTTTTAACAACTTTTCTATTATATTATTTGAAATAATATCTATTTCAGAAATTATCTTTAGGCCTGTTTCGTCTATAGATATTTTGGAATATCTTTTATCTTTTTCATCTTTGATTTTTTTTATGAACTTCTTTTTTTCTAGTTTTTTTATTATTTCAGTTATTGTTGGTCTATCTGCATTTAAATGATCTGCTATATTTTTTTGATAATCTGGGTTGTTATATTGTAAATATTTCAGTACAGAATACTGACTGGAAGTTATATTCTTGCCTTCAATTTTTTTATTAAGTATATATTTTAAATTTTTGGAAAGATTATTTATTAAAAAACCTATATTTTCATTCATATAACTTTCTCCTTATAATAATAGTTAGTATACTAATTATATATTTTATTTTGTAATAAGTCAATTTTTGTATTATTTTTATTTTTTAACTATTTCTTATATAATATATATGGATATTTTAAGTTTTGATAATTTTTTCAATTCATGTTTTTTACACTTATTAAACAATACTTTGATAACAATAAATAAATTTCTAAATTGAATATAAAAAAGATTAATGAAAAATATTTCATAACATTAGGTCTCATTCATCATAAACAGCTCTTATGAGATTTAATTAAATAACAATATCATATTATAATTGTATGAAATGATATAAAGGGGGAGATTTGGTGCCTATAAGAGTTTATTCTGAAATAGGGAAGTTAAGAAGTGTTTTACTCCACAGACCTGGAGCAGAGCTAGAAAATCTAGCTCCAAATTATTTATCTGATTTGCTTTTTGATGATATTCCTTTTCTTAAAAAAGCACAGGAAGAACACGATATGTTCGCAAAAGTTTTAGAAGACAATGGTTCTAAGGTTTACTATATTTCAAATCTTTTAGAACAAACTTTGGAAAAAGATAATATCAAAAAGATTTTTTTAGATGAATTTCTTGAAATGTCAGAAATAAATAATCAAATTATAAAATCTTCTTTAGAAGATTATCTTTTTTCTATGGATACAAAATCCATGGTTGCAAAGATGATAGCTGGAGTAAGAACTAATGAACTTGATCTAAAAAAAGAAATTTTTTCTGTCAAAGTAAGAAAATCTAACATGGATATACCATTCTTTTTGAATCCTATGCCAAATCTTTATTTTCAAAGAGATCCTGTTGCTATGATTGGTAAAGGTGCTTCAATCAATAGAATGAGAACACCAGCAAGAAGAAGAGAATCAATGCTTATGGAATACGTTTTAAAATATCATCCAGATTTCAAAGAAACTCCTTTGTATTATAAAAAATCATTTCCTTATGCAGTTGAAGGTGGAGATATTTTAGTCCTAGACGAGAAAACAATTGCTGTAGGTATTTCTGAGAGAACAGACCCAGAAGCACTCGAAACCTTAGCAGACAAAATATTCAAAGAATACGAGGATAGCTTTGATACAATTCTTGGTTTTTTAATTCCAGCAAAAAGAGCTTACATGCATCTTGATACTGTATTTACAATGGTTGATTATGATAAATTCGTAGTTCACTCTGAATTAGAAGATGCCATGAAAATCTTTGTTCTTAAAAAGACAGATGAATCAGATTATGCTATTGAAGAAGAAACTGGTTCTTTAAATAAAATACTAGAAAAACATTTAGATGTAGACAAAGTAACATTAATAAAATGTGGAGATGGAGATGAAATCGCTGCAGCAAGAGAACAATGGAACGATGGTTCAAATGCTCTTGCTATAGAACCTGGAAAAATCATCGCTTATGACAGAAATATCATTACAAATAAATTACTGAAAGATCACGGAGTAGAAGTTTTAGAAATAGAATCCAGTGAACTTTCAAGGGGTCGTGGCGGACCAAGGTGTATGAGTATGCCATTATTTAGAGAATAATACAACATCAAATAACATAGGAGGGATTTTAATGCCTGTAAATTTAAGAGGAAGACATTTTTTAACTTTGAAAGATTTCACTAGAGAAGAAATCCAATACATGTTGGATCTTTCTAAAGACTTGAAACAAAAGAAAAGAATGGGTATTAAAGGAGACATGCTCGAAGGTAAGAACATAGTTTTATTGTTTGAAAAAAACTCAACAAGAACTAGAGCTGCTTTTGAAGTTGCCGCTTTAGACGAAGGTGCTCACGTTACTTTCTTGTCTAATTCTCAAATGGGTAAAAAAGAAACAATAAAAGACACAGCAAGAGTTTTAGGTAGATATTATGACGGTATAGAATTCAGAGGTTTCAAACAAGAAACTGTTGAAGACTTAGCCGAAAATGCAGGAGTTCCTGTATGGAATGGTTTAACAGATTTAGATCATCCAACACAAGTTTTAGCTGATTTCTTAACAGTTATGGAAAATATAAATAAACCATTAAATAAAGTTAAATTTGTTTATGTTGGTGACGGAAGAAACAATATGGGTAACGCATTAATGATTGGTGCAGCGAAAATGGGAATGGATTTTGTTACTATTTCTCCAAAAGAATTATACCCACAAGAAGATTTAGTAAACGAAATGAGAGAAGTTGCTAAAGAATCTGGTGGTTCAATTACTATTACAGATGATGTTAACGCAGTAGAAGATGCTGACGTTATCTACACTGATGTTTGGGTATCAATGGGAGAAGAAGACCAATTCGAGGAAAGAATAAAATTATTAAAACCATATCAAGTAAACATGGATATGATCAAAAAAACAAATAATCCAGATGTGAATTTCTTACATTGTCTTCCTTCATTCCATAACACTGATACTGTTGTTAGTGCAGAAATCTATGAAAAATTTGGAATTTCTGAAATGGAAGTTACTGATGAAGTATTCGAAAGCAAACATTCAAAAGTTTTTGACGAAGCTGAAAATAGAATGCATACTATTAAAGCTGTAATGGTTGCAACTATTCACGGATAATTAATTTCAAAGAATATATTTAGGCGGGAGAAATCCCGTCTTTCATTTCTAACAATGAAAAAAGGAGTTGAGAAAATGTCAAAAAAATTAGCAGTTATTGCAATAGGTGGAAACGCTGTTAACAGACCTGGTGAAGTTCCTAATGCAGAAAACATGTTAAAAAATATTTCTGAAACTGCAAGTTATTTAGCTGATATGATAGAAAAAGATTATGATATTGTTATAACTCATGGAAATGGCCCACAAGTTGGTAATATTTTAATTCAACAAGACTTAGCAAAAGAAAAAGTACCTCCATTTCCAATGGACATAAACGGTGCTATGACTCAAGGATACTTGGGCTATATGATTATGAAATCTTTGAAAAATATTTTAGTTGAAAGAGGAATAGAAAAAGAAATAGCTTCAGTTGTTACCCAAATTGTTGTAGACGAAAAAGATGAAGGCTTTAAAAATCCATCAAAACCAGTTGGACCATTTTATACTGAAAAAGAAGGAAAACAATTACAAGATGAAAAAGGCTGGGATTTCAAAGAAGATTCTGGAAGAGGATGGAGAAGAGTTGTTCCATCACCAATACCTTTAGAAGTTATAGAAAAAAAATCTATCCAAAAATTAGTAGATGAAGATTTCTTAGTAGTCGCTGGTGGCGGTGGCGGTATTCCTGTCATCAAAAAAGATGGGAAGATTATCGGCGTTGAGGCTGTTATAGATAAAGATAGAGCTTCTGCTTTAATGGCTAAAGATCTAAAAGCTGATGAGTTTATTATTTTAACCGCTGTTGAAAAAGTATCTCTTAATTTTGGAAAAGAAAACCAAAAAGATTTGGATGAAATAACTGTTGAAGAAGCAGAAAAATATATGGAAGAAGGACATTTCGCAAAAGGAAGTATGCTTCCAAAAATAGAAGCTTGTCTTTCATTTGTTAAAGAAAGTGGAAACCCAGCTTTAATAACAGATATGCAAAAATTAACTGAAGCATTAGAAGGAAAAACAGGAACTACAATTGTAAAATAAAATAAATCTAATCTAAGGTGACCTTTTTAAAGGTCACCTTTTTTATAATAATAAATAGCTATTAAATTATCAAATGATTAATTATTGTAAAGGTTACGTTATTTTTTTCACTAATTTTTCATGTAATACTTTCCCTTTATAATTGTTATTTAATCACAATAATAGTAATTAAGCAGTTTTTGTGTATTTTTTCTCATAAAGTGATTTTAGTTCAATATTTGAACTTTATTAATTTTTGAGTAAAATAAGGTTTATTGAATATATATGATTACATTTCCTTATAATTAGCTATAAATATCTTTTCCTATATTTTGATTAATTAGTAAAAAGTACTAATATTAATTTAAAGGAATTGAGATATGATTCACCCTTTATATATGAATATATACCAGATATATTTATTTAATTGTCTTAGGTTAGATATTTTTATGTTTGATTTGGTTTTTTATTAATTTAAAAAACTATTATTTTTTCTTTTTTAATGAGATATGATTCATCTATAATATTTTAGTTCTATAAATGAAAGGGGTGTGTGTTTTGTTTGCTAATGTGTTTATAAACGGAACTATAAATGGTTCTATTTATGCATTAATCGCATTAGGATTTTCATTGACTTTCGGAGTAGCGGGAGTTGTAAATCTTTACCATGGTGCATATTATATGGTTGCTGCATATATGATGTACTGGTTGGTAAGTATTGGTATTTCTCCAATTTTTGCTGCTTTATTAGCTCTGCTTTTTGTAGCTATCTTGGGAAGTGCTTTAATGAAAGGTCCTATATTGTATTTAAGAAAAAGAGGAGAAAGTATTTATATCTTAATTTTCACTTTGGGTGCTTCGTATTTCACACAATATCTTTTAACACTTTTATTTGGTGCAAGAAGATATTCTATCCAACCATTTTTTGATAAGTCAATTGAGTTATTTGGACAAACAATACCAGGTTCAAGATCAGTTGCCTTTTTAGTTTCAATTATCACTATCATAGTTTTAATGCTTTTTATTAATAAAACTACTTTTGGTAAACAAATTTTAGCTACATCTCAAGATACTTATGCAGCTGAATTAGTTGGAGTTAACACTTCAAAAGTTTTTGTAGTAGTCGCAGCTATTTCTGCTGTTTTAGCAGGTATTGGTGGAATTGTTATATCTCCATTTTTGTCTATTTCAGTTGATATGTGGTTGATCACTTTGCTAAAAGCTTTTTCAATCGTAATTTTAGGTGGATTAGGAAGTATAGGCGGAAGTATTGTAGCTGCTTTTATCATGGGTTATTTAGAAGGCTTTATTTCTTATGCTTGGTCAGCAAGCATGGCGGAAGTATCGTTCCTTGTACTTGTATTTATTTTCCTAATTTTTAAACCTACAGGTATCATGGGAAAGAAAACTATATAAAAGGGTGGTTTTATGAATAGATTAAAAGATATAAGATTCATTTTAATATTTATTGGTTTAATAGTTCTTTTTCTTTTCCCTGTGTTATCTTCTGATTTTTATCTTATAAATATACTATCTATTGCTGTTATTTATTCAGTTTATGCTGGTAGTTGGGATATTTTATCTGGGTTCACAGGAAAAGAAAACATGGGACACGCTGCGTTTGTTGCTATTGGAGCTTATCTTCTTGGTTTTGTTTCAACAGCTTTTTCAGTTCAACCGTGGTTTTCTATACCTATGGCAGCTGTAGCTTCTGCTCTTTTTGGTGTCGCAATAGGTGTTCCAACACTTAGGTTAAAAGGGCCTTATTTTGCTTTGGCTTCTTTGGCAGTGGCTTCAATATTTGAAAATTTGACTATTTCTTATTCAGAATTCACTGGCGGTGAAGAAGGTATTTTTGGAATTCCTTTTTTAACTGCTGGACCTACTACTGATTATTATTTTATGTTGATTTTCTCAGTTATTTCAGTATTAATACTTTTTATTATTGGTAAATCCAATTTTGGGTTGATCTTAAAATCAATACAATCAGATGAAGATGCTGCAAAAGCTCTTGGAATCAAAACTACAAAATATAAAGTTTCTGCTTTTGCTTTATCTGCTATGTTTGCTGGTATGGCAGGGACTGTTATGGGGCATTTTTATGGATATGTAGGACCTGATATTGTTTATCCTTTATCTTTGAACACCTTAATAATGGCTGTTGTAGGTGGAATTGGAGGTATTATTCCTGCTGCTTTAGGAGGATTTTTCATTTCTTTATTAACAGAATTATTAAGAGGGTTAGGACAATGGAACCATATTATTTATACTGTTATTTTAATGCTTTCAGTTTTATTTTTACCAAAAGGTGTTTTCAAAACTCTTGGAAATATATTGAAACCAAAACATAAAAAGAACGTAGCCCCTAAATTAAGAGGTGATGAAAATGAGTGATATTTTACAAGTCAAAAATCTTATTAAAAGATTTGGGGGATTAACTGCTACTAATGATATAAACTTCACAGTAAAAAAAGGTGAAAGATTTGGAATCTTAGGTCCAAATGGAGCTGGAAAAACAACACTGTTTAACCAAATTTCTGGTTTTATTAAACCCGATGAAGGATCTATTTTATTTAATAATGAAAATATAATTGGTCAATCTCCAGAGAAAATTGCAAATAAAGGTTTAGTTAGAACTTTTCAAATTGTTAAACCTTTTAAAGATTTAACTGTTTTTGAAAATTTAAAGGTTACAACTCTAACTCCAAGAATGAAAGATGAATTAAAATCAGAAACTGATAGAAATAAATGGATTGAATATATAGCAGATATTTGTGAATTGAGAGAAGTATTATATACAGATTCTGAAATGTTGCCGCAAGGTTATTTGAAAAAACTTGAAGTTGCAAAGGCTTTATCTGTAAAACCAGATGTTTTGCTTTTGGATGAACCTTTCGCTGGTCTAACAATTTCTGAAATAGACCCAATCTCAAAAGTTATTATTAAAGCTAATGAAGAAAGAAATACAACAATTGTCCTAATAGAACACAGACTAAAAGAGTTTATGGCTTTAGTTAACAGAATAATCGCTATTGATTATGGAAAAATGATAGCCGAAGGAACTCCAAATGAAATAGTTAATAATCAAAAGGTTATCGAATCTTATCTTGGTAAAGGTGGTGGCGACATTGTCAATTCTTAAAATAGATGAAGTTACTGCTGGATATGGTAAAGCTGTTGTTTTAGAAAATATGAGTTTAGAAGTAAAAGATGGCGAATGCCATGCTGTTTTAGGACCAAATGGAGCTGGTAAATCAACATTACTTAAAACTATAACTGGAACTGTTGTTCCAACTGCAGGTGAAATAAAATTCTTAGGAGAAAGCATAAAAGGTATGGACACATATAAAATTGCCAGAAAAGGTATTTCTCTTTCTCCAGAAAATAGAAGATTATTCCCTGATTTGACTGTAAATGAAAATTTAACCATAGCTACAATTTTTTCTGATGAATCAAGAAAAGAAGAAAATCTAAATTTTGTTTATGAGATATTCCCAAGGTTAAAAGAAAGATTTTCTCAAAAAGCAGGAACCATGAGTGGTGGAGAACAACAAATGCTCGCTATTGGAAGAGCTTTGATGATGGACCCGAAAATATTGTTGTTAGACGAACCTTCTATGGGGCTTGCACAAATTATAAAAGAACAGATTTTTAATGGAATAAAGAAGATAAGAGAAACAGGAAAAACTATTTTATTAGTTGAACAAGATGCGACTATGGTAATGCCTATTGCAGATAAGATTTCAATTTTTGAACATGGTCGTATAATTTTCGAAGGTAGTTCTGATGAATTAAAAAATAATGACTCTATTAAGAGTGCATACTTAGGATTATAGGAGGGATTTATTGTGAAAAAGAGTTTATTGGTAGTTATTGCTATTTTAGTTTCTTTATCTTTATTTGCAGTTATAAAAGTTGGGGTAACAGCTCCTCTTCAAACTGAAAACGGAGAATGGATTGAACAATCAGTTACTATGGCTGCGGAAGAAATAAATGCAAACGGTGGAATTAACGGGGAAAAGATCGAATTAGTTTTTGTTGATGATGAAGACACTGCATCAAAAATGATTTCTGGTATTACTAAACTTGTTACAAGAGATCAAGTAGACTATTTAATTGGTGGAGTTGGAAGTGGTGCTGTTTTATCTTCTATGGATACTATGGCTAGATATAAATTAATTTGGTTAGGAACAGGAGCAGCTTCTCCAGATGTTACTAAAAAAATCGCAGAAAATTTTAACAAATATAAATATTATTTCAGAGTTGGTACTTTAGATTCTTATTCTCAAGGTAAATCTATAGGAGAATTCATAGCAAATTACCTTGTTCCAGAGTATGGAATTGATAAAGCAGCGATTATTTCTCTTGATTTGGTTTATTCAAAACAAATTGTTGAAGAAGCTGTAAAAATTGCAGAAGATGCAGGTGTAGAAATAGTTTATGAAGATTATTTCCCTATAGGTCATTCTGATTTCTCAGCATCTTTCAGTAAAGCAGAAGATGCTGGTGCTCAAGTTATAATTGATGCTATAGTTACAGCTGATGGAATTCAATTCACAAAACAATGGCAAGACTTAAAAGTTGATGCAGCAATTGTTGGTGCTATTGCTCCAGCTTTAAAACCTGAATTTTTAGAACAAACAAATGGTAAGGCTACTTATGAAACTTCTGCTTATCCAAATGGTGGCCCTGCTCCATTAACAGAAAATACTTTAGATTGGTTTGCTGAATTCAAAGAAAGATTTGGAACAGCACCTGGTTTCATAGCTTTCCCAGCTTATAATTCTTTATATGTATTACAAGAAGCATTAGAAAGCATGGATAAATCAGATTGG
Source organism: Thermotogota bacterium (assembly GCA_051748045.1). GTDB lineage: Bacteria > Thermotogota > Thermotogae > Petrotogales > Petrotogaceae > Geotoga. The sequence goes on along the minus strand of JBNJGY010000028.1, from coordinate 14,029 downwards.
GACAACAAAGATAAAGTTATTGCAGCAATTGAAGAAGTAGAGTTCCCATTAGGGGGAGAAAAAGGTGTTTCTCCTGTAATGTTCACAGAAAATCATGATTTAGTATATGGTGGAAATGGTGCACAAGGTATTATCTACCAATGGCAATCAGACGATGAATGGAGAGCTGTATGGCCTCTTGAATACAAAACAGGAACATGGGAAGTACCTTCTTGGTTAGATTGGGAATAATTATAAAAAAATTGGCAGCTTTTAAGCTGCCAATATTTTTATTTTTTAACTGAAATTTTTATTTCTCCTGATGTGGTTCTTGCTTTAATTTCTCTATCCGATTCTCCAAATAAAGCATTTTCATAATAGTCTTTCTTAAAAATATTTATCTCACCCGTTTTTGTTTCTGCTATTATTTTGTAATCTTCATCTTTTGTATATATTTTAATTTCGCCTGAAATTGTTATGTAAGTTCCTTTTTCAACGTCGTAATTAGATAATTTGATCTCTCCAGATTTTGTTGTGATAGTTATATCATCTGAATTAGGGTTATTTATTTTGACCTCTCCTGATGTTGTTGCAATTTCAGTTTTTTCGGTTTCCAATTCTTCAAATTTCACATCTCCAGAGTTTGCTGAAATAGATGATTTGGTCGATTTAATCCTTTTTGATTTAATAGAACCACTTGCTGTAGTTAAGGTGATTCCTTTCCCTTCTATGAAATTGTCAAATTTCAAGTCACCTGATTTGGAGCTTATGTTTATAGTATCTGTAGAATTACATTCAGTTAATTTTATATCTCCTGAATCACTTTCACAATTTATCATAGGAGAACCTATTTTATCTACTTTTATGTCACCAGATTTTGTTTGAAGATTTATCTTTACATCTGAATCCAAATAGCCTTGAATTTTTATATCACCTGAAAAGGTTTTAAAATCTACATGGTTTATTTTTAAATTTTTCCCTTTTATATCTCCAGATTTCACTTCTGTTTCTACAGCTCCAAGTTTCATTTCATCTATAAAGACATCCCCACTTTCACTTATTATAGTAATCGTTTCTGGAAGATCTCCAAGAATAATCTCTAACATTCCTTTCCCATTTAAACTAACATCTTTCAACTCTTCATACTCAAATATCTCGTTTTCATTGTATAATTTAGTTGAAGGAATTTTTTCAGAATTTGTTTCGTAAGTGTGGCAATATTGATTTTGCTCACCTTGTTTTATTACAAGATCAGAACCATTTAAACGGATTTTCATTTCTTTGACTTTTTGAAAATAATCCTTGCTTTCAAATTGATTTTCGTACATAACCAAGCACCCCCCTTTAGAGTTCATTAAAATTATAACATTTTTATTTTTTAAATTAAAAGAGGTGTATTATGGAGTTTAGAAATCTAAAAAAAGATGAAATTGAAAAAATAAAAGAGATAAATAGAGATGAAAGAGTACATAAAGTATATTATCATGAAAATGGAAAACTCGTTTTAAGAAATGAAGATTATGGAGCTACAAATGAGTGGTGGCAACAAGAAGAAGTGCCTCATATAATACCTCGAATTAAGAAGATATTTGATAATAATGGGCTTGTTTATGGAGCTTTCAATAAAGGAAAACTTGTTGGTATTTCTGCTGTAGAAAACAGATTTTTAAAAGATCATAATGAATTAATGAACTTAGATGTTTTGTATGTAACTAGTAAAATTAGAGGTAAGAGAATTGGTTCTAGACTTTTGAAAAAAGCAAAAGATTTTGCTAAATCAAAAGGAGCCAAAGGGCTTTATATTTCAGCCACTCCTTCAAAACATACTGTTAATTTTTATTTTAAAAATGGAGCAAAACTCGTTGATGATACTAACGATAGGCTTTTTAAAAGAGAACCTGAAGATATTCATTTAGTGCTTTATTTTTGAAACTTAATTATGAATTCAGTACAATCTGGATTTGATTTATAACTTATTTCACCATTATTTTTTTCTATAGTAACCTTTGCAAAAGCTAATCCTAATCCTGTTCCCTCAGGATTTTTAGTTTTTGCATCTTTACTTCTATAGAATTTTGAAAATATTTTATTAAATGAGCTTTCTATAATTATTCCTTTATCTTTAACAGAAAAAATAAGATTAGATTTTTCTTCAAAAACTGATAGAATAATATTTTCATTTTTAAAAGAATATTTTAAAGCATTTTCAATTACATTTGAAAGTGCTTCTTTTATCATGTTTTTATCTAATAAAATATCTGCATTTGATTTTACATCATAGATTATTTGGAGATTCTTGTCAGAAATTATATGCTGAAAATTTATTATTATTTCTTCTATTAAATCATTTAAATTCACTAGTTCTTTTTTAAACCTTATGTCATCGTTTTCTATTTTTGAAATTTCAAACATTTTCTTAATTATCCATTCAATTTTGTTTATTTGTTTTTTAGATTTTAATAAAAATTCTTCTGTTTTTTCTTCCTTATAATCCTTTTCATCTATCATAATTTCATTGAAGATTTTTATAGAAGATATCGGAGTTTTTAATTGGTGAGACAGGTTATATATAAGATCTTTTAAATAATGATGATTTTCTTTCATTTTCTCTAAATTATTATTGTACCTTCTTGCCATCAGGTTAAATTGCGTATATAAAAGATAAATAGCCCCCTCTTCATTTTTTTCATCTAAAAATTCAAATTCTAAATTCATCGCTTTATCAATGTAATGAATCAATTTATATAACTTCTTTTCTATATCTTTAAACACTTTGTCTTGAAATATGAATATAATAATTCCAATAAATGTTGAAATTATAATTAAATAAAAAATAGATTTATTTCTTTGAGCATTGAAACCTTCATTTTGGAAAGAGTATTCTTCAGAAATATTATAATTATTTATAATATCTGTATTGTTTGATCTTTGTGCATTTTTAAAAGTATTAACTATTTCTGTTTCTATTTCAGGATTTTTTTCAGCCAGATTATTTATTATATATAAATCTCTATTTTTAATTATATTTTCCATTGATTTACTATAACTAAAAAAAATAGAAAATGTTATTATTACATAGAATATAATCAAAATAGAAATTAAATTTCTATTTTTATAGTTTATTAAATCTGACATATCACACTCTCCTTTTATCAAATTTATACCCCAAACCTCGAATTGTTTTTATTAATTTTGGTTTTGATGGATTTTCTTCAATTTTTTCTCTTAACCTTCTTATATACACAGAAAGCGTATTTTCATCATACATTTCATCTACAGCATCATATAATGACTGTATGATTTTTTCTTTAGACATAACTTTTAAACTGTTTAAACATAAAATATTCAAAATTTTAAACTCTGTAGGAGTTAACTTTACTAATTCTCCGTTTCTTTTTACTTCTTGTTTACTTAAGTTAATTCTAATATTGCCAAAATCTAATAAATCATTATTTTTATTATTAACTCTTCTATAAATAGCTTTTATTCGTGAAGTAAGTTCTCCTATACTAAAAGGTTTTGTTATATAATCATCTGCCCCCATATCTAAACCTTTTATGATGTTTACCTCTTCATCTCTCGCTGTTAAAAATATTATTGGAGAATCTTTTTCTTTTCTTATGTGTTCACAAATCTCAAACCCATTCCCATCAGGTAACATAATATCTAACAAAAAGAAATCATAAGAATTATTGTTTATCTTTTCCAAAGCTTGTTTCTTATTAATAACTGACTCTATTTTCCAATTCTCTTTCCCCAGAGCATACATAATCCCTGTTGCTAAAGAATCATCGTCTTCAACTAACAATATTTTCATATATTTCACCCCCACTCAATTTTAATTATACAATAAAAGAAATAATGAATGAGTAAATCTCATTCATTATTTTTTACCATTTCAATTATTGGTTTTTTATTTATTGTTTGTATTGAAATCAAGGTGATTAAATAACCTAAAAAAATTACCACTATTGGAGTCAAAATGAGATATAAATAGGGAACTTTAAAAATTAAGAAGGCATCTTGTGTTATTCTCATCAATGCAAACCATGCCACTCCAAATATGCTGCCAAAAATTATTCCCCAAAAAGAAGCTATTAATCCAAATGATAATCCTTCAATAGAAATTAAGGTTTTTAAACCTTTTTTATCCAACCCAAGTGCCCTCATAGAACCGAGTTCTCTTGTTCTTAAAAGAATATTTGTGTTTATAGTATTAGATAAACTAAATATACTTAGAATTAAAATTGATATTATTACAGAATTACCTATAAAAGAGACGATTCTAACTTGATTGTTCAAATTTTCAACTTCTTCTTGAAAAGAAATAACTTGTCCACCTGATACTTTTGAAGCAAATTCTGAAAGAGCTAATATCATTTCACTTTTGTCTATGTCTTCTTTTGTTTCAACTACAATTTTTTTATATTTATCATCTTTAAAATTTTCTGAAAATGTATTATTAGATATTATTAGTCTTTCACCAATATTGTGGTATGAAAAGGTATATGGAATTTTATTATATATGCCCGCTACTATAAATTTTATTTTTTCATCATCATTATATACCCATATCTCATCGTTAACAGAAACGTTGTTCTGCTCTGAATAAGATTTTGGTATTAAAACATAATTTCCCAAACTCATAATGCTTAGATCAATTTCTCCAGAAACTAAAAAACTTTCCATTTCTTTGATCATTTTTTTGGAATATCCATAAATATCTGAATTTAAGGTATAATATGTTTTCCCATTTTCTGTAATTTTTTTTGCCATTGTCTTATAAAATTCTGGAATATCTTTTTCATTATAAGGGAATTTTACTATAGTTTTTTTCATCAATTTTATGTCCTTAATATTCTTAAAATAACTTAATTCTTCTACCTGTGATTTACTAAAACCAGCATTTTGGACTCTACTTTCATCCCTTATTTCAAAATCACCTTTTACATATTGAGAAGCTACAAAAGATGAATTCATGCTTTTAATAACAAAACTAAATGTTATAAAAAGAGTGACCATTAAAGCCATAGTGAAAATAGTAGCTGTCGATTTTTTCCCGTTTCTTTTCAAATTTTTATATGCTATTTTTCCTTTAACTCCAAAAATTTTATAAAATATTTTTGACATTAAATTCTCATTTACTATTCTTTGTTTTTCATCATTAGGTTCTTTTTTTATTGCTTCCATAGGACTCAAAGATAAAGCTGTTTTAATTGATTTTCGTGATGAAATTAAAGCAGATATAATTCCCATTAAAACAACAGAAAATATTACATAAGGGTTTATTATGAATGATGTGATATTTATTTTAAAGATCATTCCAAAAAAATAAGGTAGTATATGCCCTAAAAATAACCCAAAAGGTAATCCCAAAAATATTAAAATAAAATTTTCTTTGTATAATATTTTTTTGATTTGTATTTTTGTTCCCCCTATTGCTCTTATCATTCCTATTTCTTTGATCCTTTCAACTATTGACATGTTATATATACTCATAATAGAAGATGTAGAAACTAAAAATAATAGTATTATCAATAATAAAACTGGATAACTAAATAAATCTCTTTCTGACAAATATTGTAAAAGACTATAATTTACAGAATAATCTTTTATATCGTAATTTTTCATTAATGTATTTAAGTCTTTTTCGATATTGTTGGAGTTAATTTTAATTAACAAATCTCTATTTGATTTTATAAATTCTTTATTTTTTGTTATTACCAACCCTTCTCCTCTTAATCGAGATCCTGTTATGTTTTCTATTATTCCAGAAACAGTAAATAAAGAATAATTATTGAAATCTATTTCATCTCCAGGTTTTTTGTTCAAGTATTCCGCCATCCATTTTTCCATTAAAATTTCATTTTTATTATCAGGCATCTTTCCATTTATGACTGTAATTTTGTTTATCTCTAAAGCTTTTTTATCCATCCAAGTTAGTCTTATTTTTCTCAAATAAGTTGAGTTATTTTCCAAAATATCAAAAATTTTAAACTCTCCAGTCTTTTCAACTTGAAAATTGGATTGTATTTTATTTATTTTTTCTTGAGATATATCTTTAGCTATTCCATGGTATTCTCCTGTTTTTTTATACATCTCTTGTAAATTTAGCTCTCTATATAAAAGGCCATAGTTTAATATCCCTGTTATTAATGCAACTGATATTATAATAGTAGATAAAATTGATATTGATCTTTTCTTATTTTTCTTCAAAAATCGAGTTGAAATAAAATCAAACTTAGCCATTTTTAAGCATCCTTTCATCAGAAACAATTTCTCCGTCTACTAATTCTATTTTTCTTGAAGCGATTTCTGCTATTTCATGATTATGAGTAACCATAATTATTGTCTGATTAAACTTTTTGTGCATTTCAATCATTAAATTTATTACTTCTTCAGAATTTTTAGAATCTAAATTACCTGTCGGTTCATCAGCTAAAATTAAAGAGGGTTTTGTGGCTAAAGCTCTTGCTATTGCAAATCTTTGTTGTTCTCCCCCACTTAGTTCCTGAGGGAAATGATTTTTTCTATGTTTTATTTTTAATATATCCATTATTTTATAAATGTAATTAATATCAGCTTTTCTATTATCCAACATCAAAGGAAAAAGAACATTTTCTTCAGCTGTTAATACAGGGATTAAATTATAAAATTGAAAAATAAACCCTAACTTTCTTCTTCTGAATATTGCCATTTGTTTGTCATTTAATTTAGTTACATTTTCATTTTCAATAAATATTTCACCATATGTTGGATTATCTATACAGCCTAGTATGTTTAAAAGTGTTGATTTACCAGAACCACTAGGCCCAACAATACTCATAAATTCTCCTTCATTAACAGTTAAATTCATGTTTTTAAGAGCTTTTATTTTTGTTTCACCTTTTCCATAACTTTTTTCAACATTTGAAATTTTTAATACACTCATAATAATCACCTCATATTTTTTATCATTATAAATATATATTTATAAACTTACTATTACTAAACACTTTTTCTTACAAAATAGTAAGAAAAAACCAGCTGCATAAAGCAGCTGGTTTTGGGTAATTATACGAATATATAAATTAGCATCATTAAAAGACTTGCTGTTAATGAAGATAATAGATTTACTAAATTGTTATCTATGAACTTAAACCCTCTAATTAATTTGTTTTCTTCGTCTTCATCAAATCTTTTTTCTGTAAGTTCATTCGTTTTTCTATGTTTGTATATCCCCTGGATAGAAGCACCTAGTAAACTATCTATAATTGAACCTAAAAACCCTCCAATAAGTGTTAAAATTGAAAGAATTATAAGATCTTTTATAACTATTTGATTTTGAAACTTTATGATATAACCAATCATAAAAACAAAAGATAAAAATAAAGCTCCCAAAAACGAAGCAAAAGTTCCAAATTTAGTAATTCCTCCCGACATGCCTTTTTGTACTCTTTTTCCTGTTAAAATACAAGAAGGATCATTTTTACTTAAAACCCCCAATTCAGAAGCCCATGTATCTGAATTTGTAGCTGAAAAAGTGGTTGCAAAACCAAGTAAAAATACATTCATACGGGTATAATAAAAGAAAAGAGCATATATAATTGCAGGCAAAGAATTCGCTAATACTTGAGTATAATCTCTTCTTCCCGTTTTATCGTGTATTTTTTCTAACTCAATCTTCTTCTTTTTCTTATACTTAGTCAATAAAGTAGAAGATATAAAAAAAGATATCATTATTAGAAAAAAATATAATCCACCAAAATAATACAGTGAAATTCCTAGTAAAGTGGCAGCTACAGTTCCACTTTTACTCAATGCATTTTTCTTATATGCTACAAAAGCAATCATCAATCCAAGAATTAGTCCAATTATTAAATTCATATTTATAACACCTCAATGTTGAGTTATTTTATCTCAATTAAATTCTATTAGTTTATTGTTAAAATATGAAATCGATTTAGATAATTTTTCTTAAAAAGAACACCATAAAAAATAATAAGCTAATGATGTCACTAAAGGAACGGTTAAATTATCTGTGCCATAAGGTGAAAATATTTCAACAAGTGTTGCTATCATTGCTAAACTAAGAGGCAATAGGTATATACATGAATTTCCCGCTAAAAAAGAAATGATTAAAGCCACAAAGAAAGAAACAACAAACATTGTCGCTGATCCTTCCAATGATTTTTTGCTCTTCATAACTGTGAAACTATGTTTACCATATTTTTCACCGATTATTGCAGCGAATCCATCTCCATAACCCATTATGAGAATACCCATAGCACCAACATAAGAATCCATACCTTCAGAAAAAGTTATAATCGCCAATATAAATAAAGAAATTGCGTAATAAACTGTACCTAAATCTCTCTTACCTTTTCCGCGTTCCATAGCTTTAAAAACTTGCTTCTTATAGGAAATATAATTTATTATTATGAACAAAGCTGGAACTATTGAAGCCCACAAAGGATTATCAAAAAAAATCATCGCAATAATCCACCAGTTCGCGACTCCTATATGTATAAACTTTCTTGAACCTTCACCACTTAAAATGTTTTTTTTAGTTAATAAGGTTGAAATACCTATTATTGAAAATATAAAGGCGAAAGATGCAATAATCCCCCAAGTATTCATTTTTATTCCCCCATTATTTTTTTATTTTAGAAATTATTTTAATTTTTTCAATATTATTAACGTAATTTCTTTGATTCAAGCAATCATAATTGTTTTTTCTAACCTCATCTAATATTGCATTATATAACTTTGCAGAAGCTAATACGGGTTTTTTAGAATCTTCATCGAATAAATCAATCATAGTATAAAAATTATCATACATTTTTTGCGCTTGTTTCGCCTCATATTCCCACATTTTTTTGAAATTATTGTTAATTATTTTCTTTTCAAGATCTTTTTTATTGTAATTATAATCCTGCATTATTTCTTCTGGAATATATATTCTTCCATTTTCATAATCTTCCCCAATATCTCTTAAAATATTTGTTATTTGCATAGCTTCACCTAATTTTATTTTATCTTTTTTTATGTTTTTTATATTTTTTGAAGCTATAATAGGTAGTATCATTTTGCCTACAGTACCAGCAACATAATAGCTATAATTCAAAAGATCTTTTTGAGTTTTTGGTTGTGTATAATTTATATCCATTTTTTGGCCTTCAATCATTTCATAAAAAGGCTTTATATCCATATTAAATTTGTCAAAAACATCTTTTAAAGCTCTCCACAATGGTTCTTTAGGAATATTTCCGTTTTCAAAATTGTGTAGTTGATTTGCTAGTTTTTCTAATTTTTCTGGAGAATTGTACACATCAATTGAATCGTCAGTTACTCTACAATAAGCGTAAACTGCGTATATAGCATTAGCCTTTTCTTTTTTAAGTAAAGAAAAGGCTTTATAAAATGTTTTTGAATTTTCTTTTATAATCTCTTGGCAATATTTATAATCATCTTTTAAACTCATATATTCCCCTTAAATATATTTATCGTCTTTCATAAGTTCATCCGCAGCTAATTTAGCAGAAGTCAGCGCTATTGGAACACCAGCACCTGGATGAACTGAACTACCAGTAAAATAAAGATTTTCAGAATATTTGAACTTATTTTGAGGTCTGAAATAATTACTCTGCATCAATGTTGGGGCTAGTCCAAAGGTGGCTCCATTCATGGCATTAAACTCACTTTCAAAATTATTTGGAGTATATATTTTTTCTACTTCAACCATATCTTCAATATTTTCTAATCCCTTTTTCATCTTTATTTTATCATATACTATCTTCTTATAATCATTTATTTCTTCTTGAGTCCATTTGTTACCCCTAGTTTTTAGTTCTGGAACAGGAGCTAAAACATACATAGTTTCTTTTCCTAACGGTGCTAAGCTTTTATCTTCTTTTGTTGGAATATACATATAAATTGATGGATCTTTTGGATCTTGACCATCAAAAATATCAGAAATATTTTTTTCAAAATCATTTGCAAAAACTATATTATGTAATCTTGTATCATCACTTACTTTTTCTTTTAATCCTAAAAACATTAGAAATACAGAACAAGAATAATCCATACTATCTATTTTTTCATTTGTATATTTTCCCCTATTATTTTCATCTTTAATTAGAGTCTTCATTGCATATGGAAAATCCGCGTTAACAATAACATAATCTGCGTCAATAACTTGTCCATTTACAACAATCCCTTCAGCTTTTTTGTCATCTATAATTAGCTCTTCTACTTCAGAGTTTAGATGTATTTTTCCACCTAATTCTTCAAATAGCTTAGCCATAGAAGTAGCCATTGTGTACATACCGCCTTGTATATACCAAACACCATAAATAGTTTCTATCATAGGTATTATTGTATAAATAGAAGGACCATTATGAGGAGATATTCCAATATATAGTGTTTGAAAACTCAACATTTTCATTAATCTATCATCTTTAACAAACTTTGATATTTCATTGTATGCATTATTAAAAGTTTTTAATTTATATGCATTCATAAGAGTTTTTAAATTATAAAAATCACTTGGTTTTCTGAAGGATTTTTCTATGAAATGTTTTTTTGCTATAAGATATCTTTTATAAGTTTGTGTTAAATACCTATAATATCCGAGAGTATCTTCTTCACTTATATCCTCTAAAAAACTAGTCAGGTCAGCAAGGTCAGTTGATACATCTAAGGATTCATCTTTTGTATATTGTATTGAATATATTGGATTTAGTTTTTTCATTGGAATATAATCTTCTGCATTTCTACCTGTTTGTTCAAAAACTTCTCTATATACATCAGGCATCATTACAATAGTCGGGCCAACATCAAATTTAAAACCCTTTTCTTCAATTTGATACATCCTTCCCCCAACTTTTGGATTTTTCTCATATATTTCTACATCATATCCGTTATTTTGAAGTCTTATAGCGCTTGCAAGTCCTGCTGTACCAGCGCCTACAACGATAACTTTTTTTGACAAAATAATCCCTCCCAGAAAATTCACAATATTTTAATTAAATACATTTTATTAAAATCATTTATTGTTTCTATTTAAAATCTTTTCTTAAGTTAATTTTAACTTTTTTTACAAAAAAATTCAAGTAAAAAAGTGGTAAAACTGGAGTTTTACCACTTTTAGTTATTTTTTTTATTGATTTTTACAATAAATCTTTTAATTTTGAAGCATTTAATACTTTTCCTGATACCACTACTTTTCCATCTACTACCAATGCTGGAGTTGACATAACTCCAAACTTTGCTATTTCTGCAAAATCTGTGACATGCTCGATTTCATATTCTTTACCCATTTCATTTAATGCTTCTATAGCGTTTTTTTCTAATTTGTTACATTTTGCACATCCTCCACCGAGAATTTTAACGTTCATTATAGCACCTCCTATAAATAAAAAAATTTTCGCAATTGATTTTTATAAATTTTCTTTGAAAATTGACTGATGGGATGTTTCCGTGCACTTCGTTTAGTCGACATGACAGCTAAAGTAGTTTTTAGCCTTGTTTTTACTTCCAACATCCAACTTACAACAGAAATCTACGATTTCTACTCTTCCATCTTCAAATAGAAGCTGTTTCTAAAGAATCCAATTAAAAATGTATCCCGTAAAAATAATTGCTAGTGTTGTTACACCAAAAAAGGTAACTATTAATTTAGTTTTTATTACCTTTTTCATCAATATTCCAGCAGGTAAAGACAATGCTGTTGTTGACATCATAAAGGCTAAAGCAGTTCCAAGCCCAAGTCCTTTTCCAATTAACGCTTCAGCGATGGGAATAGTTCCTAAAGCATTAGAGTATAAAGGAACCCCAATTATCGTAGCTAACGGAACTGTAAAAGGATTATCTCCTAAATACGTAGTTATAAATTCTGCTGGAATTTTTCCATGGATTAGCCCACCAATTCCTATACCGATAATTACAAAAAGCCAAACTCTTTTAATTATATCTTTCACATTTTCATATGCAAAAGAAAATCTTTCTTTTTGAGATTTTCTGCCTATTTTTGTTTCTCCCATTTGGACCTTATATACATATTCTTCAACTTGATCCTCCATTTTCAGTTTACCTATAACAATACCCCCAATAACACCTATAACTACACCTGAAATCACATAAATAGTAGCAACCTGCCAACCAAAAGATGCTAAAAGCATAGCAAAAGCTGCCTCATTAACTATTGGAGAAGTAATTAAAAAAGAAAAAGTTACTCCCAAAGGCACACCCGCTTCTATAAATCCTATAAATATAGGTACAGATGAACAAGAACAAAAAGGAGTGACAACGCCTAATAAAGAAGCCATAATATTACCTGTAATCCCAGGGAATTTTTCCAAAATTTTCTTTGTTTTTTCTGGTGGAAAATAACTTCTAATGTATGAAACTATAAATATCATTATGAACAATAGAATCAATATTTTAATTGTGTCATATATGAAAAAGTGAAGAGACGCACCCCAGCTGATTTCTGGATTCAACCCTATCCAATTAACTATAATAGTTGCTAAATCATGAGTCCACTGAAACATCAAATTACCTCCTATACAAGTTTATTTATTGTTTTGATTAAATCTATAATTTTTTTGTCTGCTAAATAATAATTGACTTTATTTCCATCTTTTTCTGGATATATTAAATCTGCATCTCTAAGAATTTTTAAGTGTTGTGAAATATTAGACTGAGAATATTCTGACATTTCATTTAATTCACATACACACATAGGACTTTTTGAAATCAATTCTAAAATTCTAAATCTTTCTTCATGAGCTAACGCTTTCATAATTCTTGTTCTTCTATTTTCTTTTATCTTATTCATTTTTGAGCCTCCTGTTTTTAAGTATATTAGAATATTCTAATATAATTATATTTTATAACTCTTTATTTGTCAAGTTTAAGAAGTGTTAAGAAAAATAAAGAATTGTTAAGCCTATTGACATAAGTGAATTTATTAGCTACAATTTATATAACTAATTGGTTATATAAAAGGTGGTGCTCAATGAATACTATAGTAGAAATTATTAAACTTTTTTCAGATCAAACAAGATTGAGAATCTTGAATATTTTATACAACTCTGAACATTGTGTTTGTGATTTAGAGGCTGTATTAGAGATGACACAACCAAATATATCAAAACATATTAAAAAAATGAGTGAGTTTAATATTCTCAAAAAAAGAAAGGAAAGCTATTGGATTTATTATAGTTTGAACCAAGAAATATTAGAAAAATATGATTTTATAGAATCGATTTTGAAAGATATTAGAAAAGAAGAACTCTTTAAAAATGATATAAAAAAACTAAAAGAATATTTGGATTCTCCTAAATCTTGTCATATAAAATAAGGCGGTGTTGATCTTGAAAAAGAGAATGAAATTCTTTGAAAAATATCTAACTCTATGGGTTGCTATTAGTATTTTTGTTGGTATTGGAGTTGGACAATTCATTCCGCAAATCCCAGATTTTCTAAGTAAGTTTGAGTACTTTAATGTATCTATTCCAATAGCTATATTGATCTGGTTGATGATTTATCCTATGATGTTGAAAATTGATTTTACAAGTATAGTTAATGCTGGTAAGAAACCAAAAGGATTAGCTGTTACTTTAACAGTGAACTGGCTGATAAAACCTTTTAGTATGTATTTTTTTGCTTGGTTATTTTTTAAAGTTATTTTTAATGGGATAATACCAGATGATTTGGCTTCAGAATACCTGGCTGGAGCTGTTTTACTTGGAGCTGCACCTTGTACAGCGATGGTTTTTGTTTGGAGTTATCTAACAGACGGAGACGCTGCTTATACTTTAGTACAAGTAGCTGTTAACGATCTTATTTTATTAGTAGCTTTTGCTCCTATTGTAGGATTCTTACTAAAAATAAGTGATATTATAGTTCCTTTTTCAACAATATTTTTCTCCGTTTTCATTTTTATAGTTATTCCTTTAGCAATAGCTTATATTTCAAGAAGCATTATCATTAAAAAACACGGAGAAAAATATTTGAATACAAAATTCATCCCTAAATTTAATTCTGTAACTATAATAGGATTGCT
>JBNJGY010000027.1:0-26547 GCA_051748045.1 Thermotogota bacterium | reverse complement strand
GTATGCTTCATAGAAAGATTCAGCTTTTCTTTCTCTTCTGTAGTTTCCTATACCTCTAATTTTTTTAAACATTTGAATCCCTCCTATTTAATCTGATTAAAATAATTAATCAAAAAATATTTTATTTCCGACAACTTTCATCTAAATTATAAAATGTAGAGTAAACCCGATGTCAATAAGGAAGACAACTTATTTATTGTAAAAGATATGTAAATTATAGAGTAAAGCCGATTAATATACTCGGAATAAAAAGCTGTTTTTATTAATATTCAGAAACAAAATATAATAATACATTAATGGGGTATTATTATTGTATATATATTGTGGTAGTATTAAAATAGGACGACTTTTTTATTATATTATTTTTCCCACATTATAAGAGGTGATTTGTATGTTTAGTTTTTTTAAGAAAAGTATTAAAAACCAACTAGTTTTTTCCATTGGGGGAATGTTGGTTTTAGCATGTTTGTTAATCAGTGGTTTTTTATATTTTTCCAGCGCTGATATTTTAAGAGAAAATATTGAAGAAACTCTTTACATTACAGCCCAAGGAACTTCAGAGTTAGTTGAAAAAGAAATAGATATTCATTTTTCCAGTATGAAATCAATTGCAAATAGGGATGAAGTTAAGTCTGGCAATATAGAAGCTCAATTGTCAGATCTAAGAGATGTTTTACCTAATTATGATTATTCAACTTTAGCAGTAGTTGATTCAGAAGGCATTGCTCATTATGTCGATAACTCTACTTTGGATTTATCAGATAGATCTTATGTCCAAAAAGCTTTTAATGGAGAAACTAATATATCCGAATTAATAATTAGTAGGGCTACAGGAGATGTTGTTTTTATGGTCGCTACTCCTATCAAAATAAACAATAGAGTAGAACAAGTTTTGATTGGAAGGTTAACAGCTGATTATTTAATAGAGTTAGTTACAAGTAATGATATGAATGGCAAAGGTTATTCCTATTTAGTAGATTCACAAGGATATATTATCGCACATAGTGATATGAGCCTTGTTAGAGAACAAATTAATTTTATTGAAGAAGCAAAAACTGATTCTACTTACGAAGAATTAGCTGAGGTTTTAACAAGAATGACAAAAGGTGAAAGTTCAACAGGAAGTTATTTTTATATAGATAGTGTTAGATATATGGGTTTTGATCAAGTTGGTATAAATGGGTGGACAGTTGCAACTGGAGCACCTGAAAGCGTTATATTAGAACCTTTACATAGGTTAAGAAACTTATCATTAATTATATCAGGTATAATTATAATTCTTGGATTAATCATATCATTTATAATAGCCTTAAGATTATCTAATCCTATTAAACAAATATCTGAAAAAGTAGAACAATTTGGACATGGGGATTTAACTGTTGAATTTAAAACAAATTCAATTAATGAAATTGGTAAAATGTATGAAGGGCTCAATAACATGGCAAAAGAACTTAGAAATACTATTCATTTTGTTGTCGATTCTTCAGACGAGATAGAATCATCTTCCAACAGTTTAGCTGAAATGTCACAAGAATTTGCGGAAATAAGTGAGAGGTTAAGCTCTGATACAGATTCAATTGATGCTGATGTTCAAAGTACATCATCAGCCATTGAAGAAGTTAACTCAGGGGTAGAAGAAGTTGCAGCATCTGCACAAAATGTTTCAAAACTAGCTCAAAACTTAAATGATGACGCTCATAATGTTTTAGAAGCATCAGATAATGGTGTGAAGAGTATTACGGAAATTGTTTCTTCAATAGATAAAGCTAACACGCAAACAAAAGATACTGCTAGATTAGTAAAAGTCGTGGAAGAAAAATCTCAAAATATTGGAGAAATAGTACAAAAGATTAACTCTATTGCAGAGCAAACTAACCTACTCGCCTTGAATGCTGCAATAGAAGCAGCTAGAGCTGGGGAAGCTGGTAAAGGTTTTGCAGTAGTAGCAGACGAAATCAGAAAACTAGCAGAGGAAAGCACAAAGACTACTGAAGAAATAGACGGAATTTTAAAAGATATCAAAAATGGCGTAACAGATGCTAATTCAGCCACAGAGAAAACAGTAAAAATAGTTGAAGACATCTCTGAAAGAGCAACAGGAATTCAAACAGAATTTGAAGGTATAATAGGAAAAATTGATGGCATGAATGATAAGATAGAAAATTTAACTGCCACTAGTGAAGAACAAAGCGCTAGTGCACAAGAAATATCTGGAGCTATTGATTCAAGTACAAGATCTATGACTAATATCAGCGAAAAAATAAAAGATATTTCTTCATCAATGAAGAAACAAAGTGAAAATTCTCAAAGCTTAAGTGCAAATAGCCAAGAACTAAATGCCTTGGCTGATGAATTAATTCAAAAAACAAAATCTTTTAAAATTTAATATCATTTATTGATAAATTTGTCGGGAACCCAATTTAGAATTAATGGAAAAATTATAAGTGTTAAAACTATAGCTGCAGCAACATTAAAAGCAGAAATAGCACCAAATTGTGAAATTATCCCTACTCTTGAAAATGAAAGAGGGAAAAAACCTGCAAAGGTAGTTAAACCAGCAGATAATATTGCATTTCCAGTAGTAGCAGAGGCCTTAATTATGGCCTCTCTTCTATTTTTATGATTGTATTCTTCTGTAAATCTAGATAAATAATGAATTATGTAGTCAATGGCTAACCCAATCATTATTGAACCTATTGTTATTGACGCTGCGTTAAGCTCAAATCCAGCAAAATAAATAAATCCAAAATTGAAAAGTAAAGTCATCGCTAGAGGAATTATTGCTAAAATACCAAAAACAAATGATTTCATTATTATCATGAATGTTATTGTTATTAAGGACAAAGCTATTGATAAACTTCTAATCTGACTATTCACTATTAAATCATTAATAGCACCTGTGATAATAGGACTTCCCGTAGTAAAGATTTCAAGGTTTTTATCATTCCCAGGTACAGCTACATATTGATCAAAAGCTAAAGAAACAAAATCATTTAAATGATTTTCAGAAATATCTTCAAAATAGATAGATATATTATTTTTGATATCTTCGAAATTTTTTTCTTCTTTTAATGCAAATCCTTTCATATCATCTATTAGTTTACTTTCAAATTTTATTTCTCTAAAATTCAAAAAGCTTATAAGATAATTAGAATAATATTCCATGTTTTTTTCAGAAAGGTCTTCAATACTATATTCTAAAGTCACTTTTGAATTAATAAGAGCTTGCAGTTTTTGATTCATTTCTTCGATTTTTGCTACATCATTCTCTTTTAAATAGACATTAAGTAGGCTTTCTGATGAATCTGGTATAAGCACGTCTTGATAATACTCTGGTTTTAAAAACAAAAATATTGCGTTATATAAACTATTATTTGCTGGTATATATTCAGAATTTCTCATTCTTTCAAAATACTGAGTTATCAAATCTGTATAACCAGCTGTATGAGAAGTTTCTGTTTGCTCTTCAAAGAAAGCTTGTATATCTTTCATGGTTCTAACATAATAAAAATCTTTATGGTCAGAACCATCAAAATAAACAGTTAGAAAAGACGAGCTACCAAAATGTTTATTAATAAAATCTCCGCCTTTTATTGAATTTGATGTTTTCGGAAGATATATACTCATATCCATGCTTGCTCTTAATTTTGGTATGTTATAAATAAATAAAACAGCTGCTATTGAAAGAATTATTATAAAAATATATTTTTTATCTAAAACTATTTCGGTAAATTTTCTAAGGAATTTATTTTCTCCATCCTCTTTAAGAAAACTTCGTGCCTTTGATTTACTCATTCTCAAAAAAGCAGGCATAAAAGTCAAAGATAGGATAAAGATTATGATTACTCCTACTGACGCCATAATCCCCATTTGTATAATTGGTTTTATACCAGTAGAAACTAAAGAGGCTATACCTATTACGGTTGTAATTGTTGTTAATAATAATGGTTTGAATAAATTTTTCATAGTATTTTTTATTGAATTTTCAGTGCTCTGTTCTTCATATTTCAGTTCATAATATCTAGATAAAAAATGTATGGAATAATCTACTCCGATACCTATTAAAATAATTGGAATTATTAAAGTTATAGATGTAAAAGCATCATATGTGAAATTCATTACTCCCATTATCCATATAGCTCCAATGATTACTGTTGAAATTGGGAGAAATATTCCTGATTTGGACCTGAAAAACATAAAAAGAATTAATAATATTACTAATACTGCTATAGGCAAAAGAATAATCATATCTTTCATTGCTGTTTGTGCTAATTCGTAGTTTATAAAAGGCATACCAGAAATATAAACTTCATTTTCATATTCAGAGTTTAATGAATCATATAAGTCACCTATTATGTTAGGATCATAATTATCTTTTAAATCAAGAACAAATAAGACTGAATTAAAATCATCTGAAACATATGTTTCTTGTAGCATCTTATTGTTTTCTATAAATTCTTTTATTTCGTCTTTTGAATAATTACTTTTCTTACTAATATCAAAAAAATCATTTATTGTGCCTACACTTCCTAAAGAACCTGGTCTTAAAGATAAAGTGTTTGTCAATGAAGTGACTTTTTTGACATAATCTTTATTTGAGAGGTTTTGAGTAATTTTTTCTATATTATGAATATTCTCATATAAATTATCAAAAGTGAATGATATCAATAACTTCTCACCCATTCCAAATTTTTCATTAACGTTATTATATTGTTGGATAATTTCCTCCTCGTCACCAATATAAGCACTCATATCTTCGGAAACTTGTATATCAGATAAACTTATAATCATGAAAACAGTAATTGTTAAAACGCTTATTATAAAAAATATTGAATTATTTTTTTTCATAATACTCCTCCTTAAAAATTCATTTTATAAATATTATACTCTTTTATTTTTAACAAAACATAAAAAAAAGCCCTTATTAAGGGCTTATTTTGATTCAGGAAGTTTATAATTTTTCTTTATAAATATTTTTTCTAATATAATCGCTGTCAATATAATAAATGGTATTGAAGATAAAAGCCTTATTGCAGTAAACTTAATCCCTAATATAGTTGCTTCCATAACACTCATTGGAATCATAAAAAGTGAAGCTGCTGTAATATAAGAAAAGATTGAACTATAACCAGCCCCTTTATGATAAAGAGCATTTGCAACTGGAAATGCCATAAAAGTTCCTCCAACTGTAGTCGAAGCTAAAAGAAATGACCAGATATATTTCATGAAACCAGATTTATGTCCAAACCCTTTTTCAATAGTTTCTCGTTTAGCCCATACGTTGAACAGTCCAATTAGAACAAACGCTGGTGGAAGAATTAAAAGCATATCTTTTGCAAAAAGCAAGAAATTATCCCAAGCTTTTATACCAAAATCAAAATCTAATATAAAAGAAATAATTATAAATAAAGCGAATCCTATTCCAACAATTAAATTAATAAATTTTCTTTTATTCATAAGCTTACCTCCCCATAGAAAAGTCCTGTTATAATTGCTATCATTCCTGCTATAAAAAAAGCTCCTATATTTCTATAAACAGTTGCTTTTACGCCCATATATTCTTTTTCAACTGGGTATGTGACAACTCCTACAAGCATCAAAGAAGATACAAAGGCTGATACAACCATAAAAGGCACTCCTTTTTCAACAAGAATTCCTGCAAGAGGATAAGCTATAAAACCAGGCATCATAGTCACAGAACCTATAATTAATGCTGAAATCATTCCTATAAAAATTGTATTTTGAGTTAAATAATCAATTATTAAGTCTTCTGATATTAATAAAACAAAAGCAATGATAATTAAAATCATCAAATAATTCGGGAGTATTTTAAAAAATTTTTTCATCCCCATTTTTAGTCCTTTATATGTCTTTTGCTTATCAAAAATAAAAGACAAAACTACTGATAAACCTGCAACAATATATAATGCAATCATAAAAACATCACTCCTTAATACCCTACCCCGGGTAGGGTTGTTGATGATATACTACTATATAAACTTGAATAATGACTTAAATTTAGGTAAAAATTAATAATAAAAATATTATTAACAAAGTATAGATTTTTACAAATGTGTTATAATGTTATTTGAACAATATTAAAATTTGGGGGTATTTCATGACTAAAAAATCACTAAAAACAATAATTTTTATTTTATTATTTATTAATATTGGGGTTTTTATAAATGCGAATAATATTTTATTAAAAGAAAATACACTTCCTTTATTTGATACATTAGGAAGAGAAGAAGGGTTAGCTAACCTTTCTGTATCAAATATTATACAAGATAAATATGGTTTTTTATGGTTTGGTACCCAAGGTGGATTAACAAAATACGATGGAAAAGAAATGGAAAATTTCAGAACAGATCCTTTTGATGAAGACAGATTAGCTCATAATTTAATACAAACTATGTATTATGATTCTGAAAATCATGAGTTATGGATTGGAACATATCAAGGTGTTTCAAGATTTTTAATTCATGAAAAAAGTTTTATTAATTACACTGTAGAGAAAACTAACCTATCGAATTCTGTTATTGTAGCTATAGAAAAAAAGGGTAATGAAATATGGTTAGGAACTCTAAATGGCTTAAATAAATTAAATTTAGATACTAATGAAATAGTAAATTATAGTGTTCCTGGCAATGTTATCAGAGATTTAGAGATAGATTCTAAAGGAAGGCTATTAATTGGCACTTATGAAGGGTTATATTATTTTGATGAAAATAAAAGTGGTGTTTCTAAAATTGAAATAGATTTACCATCCTCTTTTGTTATGGTGGTTAAAGAGCTAGAAAAAGGGGTCCTTACACTTGGGTTATGGGATGGTGGAGTTCTTAAATATGATATGGAAACTGAAAAAACAAGCATACAAAAATTTAAAGATAATAGAATTTATACTATATATAAAACAACCGATGGAACTTTATGGGCTGGTACATGGGGTGGCGGTCTTTTTGCAGTAAACGAGAGAGGAAAAGAATTTAATTTTTCAGGAGAAGATGGAACAGATAACATTCCTCATCCCGTAGTATATTCCCTCTTCCAAGATAAAACAGGAATTTTTTGGATAGGAACAAATGGAGGAGGTATAGCAAAACTTAACCCTCGAAAATCTAATTATTTAATGCTTTCTCATGGATTTAAAGAAGAAAAGAAACTTCCAGCTGGAAAAGTTAATTCTATTTTAAAAGATAATCGAGGCTATTTGTGGATTTCTATCTATAATTCAGGGATTAATAGATACGATATTGCCAATAAAGAAATGATAAGATATACAACAGATAAAGATTCAGAAAATTATATTCAAAATGATTCTGTGGTGAAAATATTCGAAACCTCTGAAGAAGAAGTTCTTTTAGCAAGTGGGGATGGGGTTTTAAGATACGATTATGATAATAACAAATTTATAAGAATGAATATATTTTCAGAAGGAACAATAGTATATGCTATAGAAGAAACTGAAAATGGAGATTATTGGATTGGAACATATTCAAAAGGAGCGTTTAAATATACACCTGAGAGTAATGATTTAATACAATACAATCATATTGAGCAGGGTAAAAGTAAACTAACAGATAATTTGGTTTATGATATTTTATATGATTCTAAAAATAGAGTATGGATAGGAACTAATAATGGATTAAATCTTCTAAATCCTGGTCAAGATGATTTTATTTTCTTTAAAGAAGTAGAAGGCGCTAGAGATCAATTAGGTGTAGATACAGTACAAACATTATTTGAAGACTCAAATGGAAAGATTTGGGTTGGTACTAATGGTGGCGGAATATCAATATATAATGAAGATAAAACATTCACTAATATCACAGAAGAAGAAGGTTTATCTAGCAATTTCATCAACGGCTTTTTAGAAGGTGAAGAGGGGGACATTTGGGTTAGTACTAATAATGGCATTTCGATAATAAACCCAGATAGTCACGAAATCACAATATTAACTCCTGATGATGGTATAGGTGCTTGGGAATTCAATTCAGGAATGTTTAAGGATAAAGATGGAAATCTTTATTTTGGTAGTGTAAATGGGGTGTCAAAAATACCGGGAACATTTAAAGATCGTAACCTACCTACTCCAGCTATATATATAACAGATGTTGAACTTTTTCAAAAGCCTATAGATATTGATCATTCATTTTTTAATGATATGACAATGAATTTTGAACCTAATGAAAATACAATTTCGTTTAGATACTCTGCTTTAGATTATGATTCACCAGAAAAAACAAAATATATTCATTATTTAAAAGGGTTTGATGATGAATGGATTAACTCTGGTGAAAGAGATTATGTGACATATTCCAATTTACCTTTTGGAGAATATGAATTTATGGTATATGCAAAAACAATTAGAGGTGTTATGTCAGATACTGTTAGTTTTAAATTTAAAATAGAAAGACCTTGGTATAGAACATACACAGCTTATTTATTATATATATTATCATTTTTATTAGTATTATATTCTATATTTAAAATTTGGGAAGCTAGAATATTGAATGAAAAAAATAACGAATTAGCAGAAATAAATGATAAATTAGAAAAAGCCAATAAACAATTAGAAGAGCTTTCTGTGAAAGATGCACTTACAGGTGTTTTTAATAGAAGATATTTTGATTCTCTAATGGAAGATTATTTGAAACTTTCCAAAAGAGGAGAAGCATATTTATCACTTATAATGATGGACTTAGACGATTTTAAAGATATTAACGATAACTTTGGTCATTTAGCTGGTGACTATATTTTAAAAGACTTGTCAGATGTAATAAATTCCGTATTAAAGAGAAGTACAGATTATGTTTCTAGATACGGTGGGGATGAATTTGTTATATTACTATACGATACAAACGAAGAGGAAGCTTTAATGATTGCAGAAAAAATAAAGAAATCTGTTGAAAACCTTAAAATTAGAGAAGAATTTTCAAAAGCATCAGTTGAAATAACAGTAAGTATTGGGTTATATGCTGTTCAACCTAATTCAAACACTAAAAAAGATCAAATAATAGAACGAGCAGATAAAGCCCTTTATGAAGCAAAGAAAAATGGAAAGAATCAAATAAAAATTTATAATAAAAAATAAAACAACCACGAAAGTGGTTGTTTTATTATGGTGGAGTCGATGGGACTTGAACCCACGGCTTCTACCGTGCCACGGTAGCGCTCTCCCAACTGAGCTACGACCCCAATTCTAAATTATTATATCTTTATATAAATACTTTGTCAATAGTAAAAATCACGAAGTGATTTTTGTTGGAAGAATGATGTTGGAAGTTGGAAGTAAAAAACATTGTTGAAAATCTTTGCATGTGTCATCCTGAGCGAACGAAGTGAGTCGTAAGGAACTCATCAGTAAATTTTCGAAGGAAATTAAAAAGAAAATAAAATAATAAATAGTGTTCTTCACAAGATCGAAAAAGTAGAAAATGTAAACATTTTCTGTTGAAGGTTTATGGTTGGAAGTTGGAAGTAAAAAACATTGTTAAACGTCTAAAATAATACAAAAACCAACAACCTCCATCCTACAACTAACAACAAAATAAATTGCAAAGCAATTTATTTTACAATTAATGTATAATGGAAGTAGAATAATAATTTGAGGTGATTTTATGAGATATTATGAATATTTGTTTTCTATAACAAAGAATATAGAAGATGATTTAATAGAGACTTTTTTTGACCATAATTTTAAGGATTATTTTATAGATGAAGATATAAAAAACAACATAACCACATTAAAAATGTATCTTTCTGCAGAAAATACAAATGAAGATTTCATAAATTATTTAATGGAAAAATTTCATTTAGAACTTCTATCTAAAGAATTAGTAATTGAAAAAGATTGGCTGAAAGCTTGGTTGGATACTTTAAAACCATTTAAATTGATTGAGGGTATATGGATAAATCCTTTTCCTGAAAAATCTTTTGAAAAAGAAAATGCTCAAGTTTTACATATAATACCCGGAAGCGCATTTGGTACTGGGCTACATCCAACAACTAAATTAGCGTCTAAAATGCTAAAAAATATTAATTTAAATGGAAAATCTGTTTTAGATATAGGTTGCGGGACTGGTATTCTTTCAATGGTTGCTAAATTATTGGGTGCTGGAGAAGTAAAAGGGTACGATTATGATAAAATTGCAATTGAAAAAGCAAAGGATACTATTAAATTAAACAAAATGGATATAGAAACAGGAGTATCTGATTTTTTAGATAATGTAGATGAATATAAACCAGATATTTTAATTTCTAATATGGTAGCAGAATTATTAATAAATTTGATGAATCATGAAAAGTTCGATAAATTTATAGAAGAAAAAACAGAAATTATTTTTTCTGGCATTATATATGATAAGGAAAATTTAATCATGAATAAAGCCAAAGAAAAAGGTCTTGAATTAAAGGAAAAAATGGAGGGTAACACATGGATAGCTTTGAGATTTCAGAAAAAGATTTAAAAATTGTAGAACAACAAATGGGTAGAGAGCTAAAAAATAAAATGCGGGTAGCTTCAGTTTGTAAATACGGTTATCCAATGACAATAAAAAATTATCCAATTCTGAACAAAAAACCATTTCCAACAATGTATTGGTTAACTTGTCCCTATTTAAACGAAGAAATTTCAAAATTGGAATCAAGGAATAAAATAGAAGAAATTCAAAACAAAATAGATCAAGATACAAATTTATCTAATAAAATTCAAGATGCACATTTGAAAGAAATTCAAGAAAGATTAGAAATAATTGATGATGAAATAAATGAACTTCCAGAACCGATGCAGAAAACATTGAGAGAAAAAGGTGTAGGAGGAATTTCTGATTTTAAGTTTGTTAAATGTTTACATTTGCATTATGCTTCATATATCTCAGGGAATGATAATCCTATAGGAGAAAAAGTAGATAGTTTATTGGAAAATAGGTATTGTACAAATTGTATTTGTTGTAATTATGAAAAATAAGGAATGATATAGATGATAGAAAGAGATGTAATAAAAAAAGTTCCAAGAAAGCCAGGAGTATATGTATTCAAAAATAGCAAAGGTCAACCAATATATGTAGGAAAAGCAAAGAATCTTAAAAGTAGGCTTTCATCGTATTTCAATCCATCAAACCAATTAAAATATGAAAAAGTTTTAAATATAATAAAAAACTCTGAATATTTAGATTATATACTAGCCTCAAGTGAAGATGAAGCATTTATCCTTGAGGCAAATATGATTTATACTCATAAACCAAAATATAATATATTGCTTAAAGATACTAGAGTTTATCCGTATATTCTAATAACAGATGAAAAATACCCAACTATAAAATATGTAAGAACTAAAAAAGAGGCCAAAGGTAAATATTTCGGTCCTTATCCCAACGTCAGATTTGTTAAAGATGTCATAGAAGTTCTCCAAAGAGTTTATAAAGTGAGAAGTTGTGAAAGAAGTATGGATAAAAAATCTAAACCATGTTTTTTGTATCATCTTGGAATGTGTTATGGCCCTTGTTATAAGGATGTTGATACTAAATTGTATAAAAATTCTGTAAATGAAGTTTTAGAATTTTTGAACGGAAGAGTTGAAAAAGTAAAATCATACCTTGAGAGGGCCATGAAAGAATATTCTGATATATTAAATTTTGAAAAAGCAGCACAAATGAGAGATACGCACAAAAAACTAGATAAGTTATTTGTTAAGTTGGGAGTAGAGTTCAAAACAAATAGAAATATAGATGTTATCATGTATGAAGAACCAATATTCTTGCTTTTAAGAATCAGAGCTGGATATTTAGTTTCTAAATTAACATTTACTTTAGATAGTTCTTTAGAAGAATTTTTACACCAGTTTTACGTGGTGAGAAAGAATGAAGTTCCATCGAATATATATACTATGTACGAAGAAAAAATATCTTCTCAAATAAAAAAATTTCTTGAAAAAAATGGATTAAAATCAATAATGAAAATGAGTAAAAACTCCGCCATCTTTAAATTTGGTTTCAAAAATTTAGATGATGAAATTAAAAGATACACTAATTTGGGCAACACATTAAAACAAGCAAAAGATATTCTGAATCTTAAGAAAGTACCTAAAAAAATAGAAGGTATTGATATTTCTCATTTACAGGGGTTATACACTGTAGCATCTTTGGTTAATTTTGAAGGTGGGAAACCTAATAAAGAGGGGTATAGAAGATACAGGTTAGATGAGTTTAAAGAACCAAATGATTTTGAAAGTATAAGAACTGTTATAAGAAGAAGATACAAAAAACATGATTTGCCTGATCTTTTGTTCATTGATGGGGGAAAAGGACAAGTCAATTCAGCAGTCCAAGCTCTAGAAGAATTGGGGTATAATTTAGATGATGTAGATGTTGTGGGAATAGCTAAAGAAGATGAAAGAGTTGTGTTTCCTGGCGAAATACCAGATCTACATTTGAATTTGGATAATCCAGTCCTTAGATTGCTGATTTTTATTAGAGATGAAACTCATAGGTTTGCTATTGGTTTTAATAGAAAACTAAGATCAAAAAGATATGAGAAAACAAAATTGGATGAAGTTCCTGGAATAGGGCCAAAAAGAAAAAAACAATTGATACATGAATATGGAAGTTTGAATAATATATTGAAGGCACCTACGGAGGAAATAGCTAAAGTGATTAATAGCGAAAAAGTTGCGAAGAAAATCAAGCAAGTATTGGGGGAAAAATAATGCAAGATGAGTTTATTTTAGATGGAGTGAGTTATTTAAATTCATATAAAGATAAGATAGCAGATGAATTTGATCATTTTTTTGCAGTTTGGATACATGATAAATTTGATAAATTTCCTGTATTATCATATTTTACAGATAAAGAAGGAAGAGTTATAAGGACACTTACTTCTGATGCACCAAATAAGGTTATGAGTAGCCTTTACCCAAAAGATGTTGAATATGAAGAAGAATTAAAAAAAGAATATAAAAAAATTGCAGAAGAAAATGGTTTTGTAGTCGAACCTGAAGTTAAAGCGTCAATAGTTCAATCACCATTTAGAGTAAGTGCTTTTGAGCTTTCCGGAGACGAAAGGTTGATAAAAAAATTATTATTTTCAGAAAAAATTAAAGGACTGAATTATTTTTCTCTAAGTGAAAAAATAAATGAAGATATATTCAATTTTATTCTAAATCATTATAAAAAATATGAAGAAGGAGTGTTTTTCTTTCCATATATGAATGAAATACACATTTTTATGAAAATGCCAGAAAAAGTACCGACTGAGATGAAATCTTTATATATAGATATAGCTAGAATATTAAAATCAAAATTAATTGAAAAATATGATTTTATTGAAAATTCTTACAAACTCCCTGAGATGGGAATTAAAGACCATGCTCTTTGCGTAGTCAAACTACCAACTGAAAAGATTTTAGAAGTTGATTTTATGGAAATATATAATTTATTTTTAGATAAAATAGAAAAACAAATAGAAATTATTAAAGCTCTCAAAATTTGAGGTGAAATAAATGGCTAAAATAATAATAGATAACCCTGAAGAATCTATAGAAACAAAAAGGGGAAAAGTAAAATTTAACAGAATGACTACTCCTGGTTCTGTAGTATTTGACTTGTTTTTTGGAACTGTAAACATAATAATATCAATGGTTATAATGTCTTTTGCTGTTGGAGTTTATATGTTTAAAGATGAAATTCAAAGTATTATTGGAGACCAATTTGTATTAAATACAATGCCAATTTTTTATCTTACTTTACCTATTTTACTTTTTGGAATTCTTCTACATATATATTCAATAGAAAGAATCGCTCAAAGATTTTATAAAGTTTATGGCCTAGTTATTTTTGCTGTTGGGTTTATCAGTCTTACTATTATTATTTATATGATTTTTAAATATTCTATAAACTGGTTGGGTATAAGTGTTTTTGGTAACACTTCATTAGGGCAAAATCATCTTTTTTATTTTCCTTCTATTCTTTACATTATTTACTCTATTTTTATAATTTATTATTCCTTGACTCTTATGAGAAGGTGATTTAATGAAAGTTGCTATGATATTTGGGACGAGGCCAGAAGCAATAAAAATGATACCTCTATATAAAAAGATGAAAGAAGAAAAAATAAATATAGAAATAATTTCAACAGGTCAGCACAAAGAAATGTTAGATCAAGTTTTCGATATTTTCGAAGTTAAACCAGACTATAAACTAGAAATAATGAAGCATAATCAGTCTTTAGAAGAGTTATCTGCTAATTTATTATTAAAAATAAGCAACCTATTAAAAAAGAAGAAATATGATTATATTTTTGTTCATGGAGATACAACAACAACTTTTATAGCAAGTCTTTGTGCATTTTATAAAAAGATACCTGTTTGTCATGTTGAATCTGGGTTGAGAACTAGTGATATTTACTATCCTTTTCCAGAAGAAATAAACAGAAAATTAGCTGGAACAATTGCTAAATTTCATTTTGCTCCTACTAGAATTGCAAAAGATAATTTGTTAAAAGAAGGAGTAAAAGAAGATAATATTTTAATAACAGGAAATACTGTTGTAGATGCATTAAAATGGATAATAAAAAATAAAATATATGATTTAGAAAAAGTACAAAAAAAATACGATTTAAAATACAAAAAATATATACTTCTAACTCTTCATAGAAGAGAAAATCTTGGAGAACCAATGAAACAAATTATAAAAGGTATTAAAAAATATCTTTTAGAGAATAAAGAAATATATCTAATATATCCTGTACATCTAAACCCTAAAGTTAGAGAAATCGTGAGAGACGAATTAGAGGGCGAAGAAAGAGTTATATTAACAGACCCCTTACCTTATCTTGATTTTGTTTCTTTAATGAATAGCAGCTATTATATAATGTCTGATTCAGGAGGACTTCAAGAAGAAGCTCCACATCTTGGGAAACCAATTTTAGTTTTAAGAAATGAAACTGAAAGACCAGAAGCAATAAAATCTGGTGTTGCTGAGTTAGTTGGAACAAGTACAGAAAAAGTTTATAAATCAATGAAATCGCTTGAAACAAAAAAATATGAAAAAATGGCAAATGCGAAAAATCCATTTGGAGACGGGAAAGCTTCTGAAAGAATTGTAGATTTTATTAAAAATATTAATATATAAAAAAGGGGATGGAAGAGATTAGACATTTATGTATATCCACATCAAATGTAAACCACAAAAAAAATGATAGCGCTTCTACAAAAACTTGTGAAATTATAAAGGATTTAGTAGAAGATAAAGAGAATAAAGTTAACATAATAAAACTCGTAGAACATAAACTGAAACCTTGTAAATTTTGCGGAAGTTGTGTAAAAGATGGAAAGTGTATAAAAAAAGATGATTTTAATGATATTTTTAGTAAAATGAAAAAAGCAGATATTATTTATTTTGTTGTACCACATTATTCTATAATTCCAGCAAAAATGACAATGATATTTGAAAAAATAAACGAATTATTATATACAAGCTGGATAAAAGATCCAAACTTCAATTGGGTGTTGAAAGATAAAAAAGCTTTTATAATTGCTCATGGAGGTACAAATATAGAAGAAATGCCAGAAGCTGAAAAATTATATGAAAAAAATATTATAGAACCTATGAAATTTTTATTAAAATCATTTGGAATGAATGTACTGAAAAATGGCGATACAGATGGATATATTTTTGGTGTAGAAAAAATGAAAGAAAAAAATAAGGCTCTATTTCCGGATATGATTCATGATTGGGATAAGATAAAAAAAGATTTGAAAGAAATATTGTCATAAAAATCATGAAAAGATTTTTGTTGTTGGTAAAAACATGTATTGAAAACTGTTGCGCGTGTCATGTCGAGCAGGGTCGAGACATCTCTTCAGTAAATTTTCGTAGAAAATTGAATTGATTTAAAAGCTTAATTTCACTTCGTGAAATTTACTGATGGGATCTCTCCATGCGATGCTTTGCATCTTAGTCGAGATGACAGAGCAATTGATTTCCAACAATGGTTTTACTTTCACCCTCCATGATCTATCTTCTGACAGTAATCGTTTTACAATTTCTTCATTATTTTAAAGAATTTAAAACGATTATAAATATTATCGACCTTTTTAAAACCAAAACAAACCCTGGTATCTAAAAGATACCAGGGTTTGTTTATTAGAGTTCTTTATAAAATCTACAAGCAACAAAATGCCCATCAGTGTCCTGTGCCAATTCTGGTTCAGCTTTATTTATACAATCATCTTTTGCATAAGGACATCTTGTATGGAATCTACAACCTTTTGGTATAGCAGCTGCCGAAGGGATTTCTCCTTTAATCGGAACTTCTTTATAAGTATTTTGTTTTCCTGTTTTAGGTTCACAAACAGCACTTATCAAAGCTTTTGTATAAGGATGAAGTGGGTTATCTATAACGTCATCAGGAGTTCCCATTTCAACTATTCTTCCTAAATACATAACAGCTATTCTATCTGTAAAATATCTCGCTGTAGACAAATCATGAGTAATATACAAATATGTTAAATTTAAATCTCTTTGAACAGTTTTCATCATATGTAATATTTCTGCTCTTGTAGATAAATCTATCATAGAAACAGGTTCATCAGCGACCATCATAATTGGATTTAAGATTAAAGATCTCGCTGTAGCCGCTCTTTGCCTTTGTCCACCACTAAGCATATGAGGGTATCTAAACATAAATTCATCAGCTGGTTGAAGGTGAACTTCTTCTAATGCTTTTTTTATTTTGTCTATTCTTTCATAAGTATCTTCACCAATTTTATGTATGATCAGTGGTTCTTCCAAAACATCTTTTATTTTAAATCTTGGGTTCATAGATGCATAAGGATCTTGGAAGATCATTTGAACTTCTTTTCTATATTGTTTTAATCTTTCACTATCAGTATGAGTTACATCTTCTTTATTAAAAATCAATTTCCCATCTGTTGGGTCTAATAGTTTCATGATGAGTTTTCCTGTTGTTGTTTTCCCACAACCAGACTCACCAATTAATCCAAAGATTTCACCTTTTTTTATATTAAAAGTTATGCCATCTACTGCTTTAACATGCTTTTGTTGGCCAGTAAAAAATTCTTTAGCAGATCTTCTGACAGGGAACCATTTTTTAAGGTTTTTAACTTCAATTAAATTTTCACTCATTCAAAACACCTCCAACATGCTGCCATATGGTCCTCTTCGATTTCTTTTAATGGAGGTTCTTCTTTGAAACACTTATCAAAAGCATAAGGACATCTATCATGGAATCTACATCCTTTTGGTGGGTCTAATAAATCAGGAGGTGTTCCAGGAATAAAAGCTAATTCTCCAACCTTTTCATGTAGTAATGGCGTAGCTCCTATTAACTTTTGTGTGTATGGATGAGCAGGTCCTTTTTCGCCATATATATGTTTATTCATTCCAATCTCTACAATTTTCCCACCATACATTATAACTAATCTGTCCGCGACTTCTGCTTCTGTTGCTAAATCATGAGTTATGAATATAAAAGATAAGTCTAAATCTTTTTTTAGCTTTTTTAAAAGATTTATTATTTGTGCTTGGACAACAACATCTAAAGCAGTTGTTGGCTCATCACAAATTACTATATCTGGTTCTAAAAATAAAGCAGTTGCTATAGCAATTCTTTGCTTCATACCTCCAGACAATTCATGGGGATATTTTTTCATTACATCATCGGACAAACCAACATAGTTCAAATATTTTTTTATTATTTTTCTTGCTTTATTTTTGTCGGTTTTTCTGTGTTCTTGAAGGGTTTCCATCATTTGTTTTTCTATTGTATAAACAGGAGTTAAAGTATTCATAGCTCCTTGGAAAACCATAGCAACCTTTTCCCAGCGAATATTTTTTCTCAAATATTTTTCATCATAATCAACAATATTTTCGCCATTCACTAGAATTTCTCCACTAACTATTTTACCAGGAGGGGCTGGCATTTTTAGTATGGAAAACCCAGTTGTTGTTTTTCCACAACCAGATTCTCCAACCAACCCAAGAGTTTCCCCTTTTTTTAAGTTGAAAGATATATTGTCAACAGCCTTAACAGGCCCTTTTGATGTATAATAGTACATTTTTAAATTTTTAACTTCTAAAACATTTTCCATTCTAAACCACTACCTTGTTTTCAATTTTGGAAGTAAAATCTTATCCATTGCAAATCCTATAAAAGCAAATGTCATTCCAACAATTGCAATCATCAAACCGGGTGGAACTACCCACCACCAAATACCTTGTGTAACAGCTCCTGCTGAAAGAGCGTCTTGAAGCATTTGTCCCCAAGTAACAATGCTTGAATCTCCTAAACCTATAACACTTATCGTCGCTTCATACACAATGGCCATTGGTACAGATAAAGCCATACTAGCAAACGAATACGGGATCAATAAAGGTACCATGTGTTTAAAGATAAGTCTCGATTTTGAAGCCCCTAAAGCTTTTGATGATTCAATAAATGTTTCTTCTTTTATTTGAAACCCAATACTTCTAACAGTTCTAACTGGTCCGACCCAGAAGAATGCACACATTATAAATACGAGTATCCAAATACTGGGTTTAAAAATTGCGGATAAAACTATCAATATTGGTAACAAAGGAACAGATACAAATAGTTCAAATATCCTCTGCATGACTGAATCTACAAATCCTCCAAAAAATGCAGAAATAACCCCATAAATAACACCCAATAATACTGATATTGTAGATGTAAATAAACCTATAAATAAAGCCCATTTTATCCCTACAATAAGACCAGACCATAAATCTCTTTTAGAAGAATCAGTTCCAAGTATTCCATAAACTTCTCCAGCAATTTTCATTCTAGGGTTGTTGACTACCCCGTTTCCACCTGGGTTCAAAACTTTTATATTAAATTTATAAGTTCCTTTTAAAGGTGTTTTATTTTCAAGCATACCTTCTTCTGCTTTTGTAAATAAAATGTCTATTCCGTTTAGATTACTTTTGTTCACAGAATTTACGGCTTTAGTATCATATTCTTTTAATAATTTAAAAGCAGTATCTTGAGCAGACTTTGATAAACTGAATCTATCTGTTTTTTCTTCTGTGTTGTTAATATTTGATTTAAAAAGAGATAATTTTTCTCCATCAGGTCTTTCAAATTCTATAATATAAACAAAAGTACCTTTAGATTCATTTTTAAATATTATTTCATCAGGAGGAATGTCATAATCATATTCATAATTAAAAGACATATCATAAATATTTAAATTTGAATTTTCGTTTAGCACAAAATCTTGCACTTCTAAAACCTGACTAACGCTACCTTTTTTTGATCTAAAAATATTAGTCCATGCTGGAGCGGCGTTTTGAGGATTATCTTGCCAATATGTAATGTCTCTCCATCTCTCTCCTGTTTCAGGGAAATTAATTATCAAAGGTTCAAAAATAAGCAGTCCAAGAAGAATTAATAAAAGGAAAATACCTACTAAACCAGATTTTACTACTTTAAATTCTCCCCAAAATTCTTTCAATTTATATTTTAAATCTGTAAAATTCATTATTTACCACCTACTTTAATTCTTGGATCAAGTAGACCATACACAATATCTAAAACAACAAGTCCTGAAATATACAATCCAGTTGTAATAGATAAATTACCTAAAAGCACAGGAACATCATTTTGTCTAACTGCATTCCAGTATAAGTTACCCATACCAGGCCAGTTAAAAATACCTTCAAAAACAAGGTTTCCTCCAACAGATGTCAAAATAGCTAATAAAGACATTGTAACCAATGGAGGTGCAGCTGTTCTTAGCCCGTGGCCAAAAATAACTGATCTTTCTTTTATACCTCTTGCTCTAGCTGCCATAATATAGTCTTCTTGTAAAGTTCCAAGGACAATATTTCTAGTTAAAAATGCTCTTGCCCAAAACCCTATACCAACTAAAACTATTACAGGTAACGCTAAATGGTGTAAAAAATCTAATATATAAGCAAACCCAGTTGGTGTAGGCACAGAACTCATGCCACCAGAAGGGAATATATTCAGTGTATATGAAAAAAACATAATCATAATCATACCAAGCCACCATGAAGGCATTCCATAAACTATCATTGTAACTACTGAAGTGCTTTTATCCATAAAGGAACCTGGTTTTTGTGCTTTTTTCATACCGATTATAATTCCTAAAAATATGTCTATTAAAATAGCTGTAGTAAATAGAATTAGTGTTCTTGGTATAGTTTCAAAAATAATGTCTTTAACTTCTCTACTTCCTTGACTGGATTTTAATGAGGTAGATTTTCCAAAGTTAAAAGTAACTGTATCAATAGTCCTCCATAGAACTCTAGTCATATATGGTTCATCTAAATGATATTTTTCAAAATAGTGTTTTTCTCTTTGTTCTCTATAAGCTCCAGAATCAAAAGATGCTGATCCTTTTGCTCTAATTAAAATTTCAGAATTTATCATTTCATTAATTTGATTTTTCAATGTTCTATCCATAACTGTATTGAATAAAGCAGAAAAAATGAAAATCAAAATAACAAACATAATCATTGCTATAATTATTCTTTTTATTAAATATTTCCAATACATCTAATCACTCCTCGGTTCAACACGTTTAAAATATGGGGGCTTTCGCCCCCTTTTATTGAAATTAATAAATTAGAATTGAACCAGTTTCTGTTGATGTGAATCCGCCATATGTTGCAGTAATAATAATAGTATAAGTGTCAGAAGAAAGTCCTTCTAATGCTTCTGCTGGAATAGTTATATTATATTCACCAGGAGAAACCATATTACCTGTATATTCTTTTTCTTCTTCATCTGTAACTAATATAGCAGTAACTTCACCTTTATCAGCTGGTTGTGTTCTATCTGTAGGGAATTCAACTAGTGATATATCTGTTGTAATTTCAATATCATCCATAGTTGTAGCATAATCAGGCATTTCAATTTCGTTTATTCTCATCCAAGATGATTTATAAACATCTTCCCATTCACCTTTTTCAAATGGATATTTCTCATGTCTGAAAGCATCTAATTCCATATAATCATCAGTTATATTTGAAACATAATAAGGTCCATTACCAATAACAGCATGTCCTTTTTCATCTATCCATTTTATTATCTCTCTATAATTATCTACAGCTTCTTCAGAAGAAACTCTGTCTTTCAAAGCAGCTGGAACATGTTTTCTTGAAATCATGTCTTCCAACTTAGCTTTTATGTCTGCTATATGATTAGGAACAATAATATTTACTTCTTCAATGTTGTCATCTTCTGTAAAACCATAATTTGTTCCTGATTCTGCACCTTCTGTAACCATTAAAGATAAAGCTTCTACTAATTCCCAAGGTACAGCAATATTTGATTTACTTGCTCCCAATACTCTTACCCAAGGTGCCCAGTAAGAAGCTTGAATCATTTCATCTGGAGGGAAGTTATAATCAAAATAAGTTGTTATTGTACCATCGTCATGCATAACCATACCTTTTCTTGTTTCTGTTATATCTGTTTTCCAATATTCTGCAAAAGAACTATCATATTCTTTGTCTTGTTCATTTTCTCTTGTTGCCCATTCATTTACAAAAACATTTGCATAGATTAAATCATCTTGTGTAATTTCTCTTCCGTGATGCCATACTCCAAATTTATAACCGAAAGTAGATTTTGTATATGCTTTTACATTATTTCCTACTTCTTCGTATTTATTTGTGTATGGATTATATTTTATAGCATTTGAAGGTACGTCTAAGTTACCTTTCAAATTACCTTCTGAATCTTTTTCTACAGAATTTTCAGTTTCTATTAAATATACTCTAGCATCATGTGCTTTTCCAAAAGGAGTATAAGTAATAGGTCTGTCAAAAATCAAATCTGAAATGTTAGAAGCATAAACTCCATTAAATCCATCAGCTCCAACAGGATCCCAGTTTGAAATAAATAAATTACCTCTTCCAGAATGTTGTACAACTCTTAATACTCCATCTTCCACTTTTGAATGTTCTAAAGACCATCTGTTTAAACCGTCTCCAAGTCCATAAGGCATTCTTTCTTCATATCTTTCTTTATTTGCTACAAAGAAGTCATTTTGGTCAGCTACCCAAATTCTCATAGCATCTTTTAAACCAAGTTCTGTTGCTAAAAGAATATTATTCCAATATTCATCTTCAGTTAAAACTTGACCATAAAAAGCTTTTTGTGCAGCAGCATCAGCTTCTGGATTTTGGAAATTCCACCAGTTTTCATTTGCTCTACCTGGTTGCCATCCCCAGTTTGATGAATAATATTGCATAGTTGGAGTTTGCCAGTAAACATAAGTATCTCCAGCGCCCCATCCACCAGTATAAATATGCCAGTTATATTTTGCAGGATCATCAAAGTATACAGATGAAACTGCTTTGTTTCCATCATAAAGAAGTCTGTCAACTTTTATACTTGCTTCTTCAAGTAGATTAGCAACATAATTACCTATAACCATTCTTACGTTAGGGTCATCAGCTCTAATAACAAATTTGATTTCAATTGGTTGTCCATCAAATTCCCAGAATTTAGAACCCATTTTTAATCTACCTTGGTTTTCAGGAATTTCTGTAGCTTCTTGCATGGCATTAGTAATCATTTCAATAGCTTTTTCTTTATTTCCATTTTCTGTAAATCCTAGTTTTTTAGCAAGCATATTCACTCTGTAAGCATTTGGTTGACCTTCTGTAGCTTGAGTGAATTTTGGAGCTCCTGCACCATTTAATACTTCATTAACAATGTATTCTCTGTCGATTAAGAAGTTGATAGCAAATCTTACATCTCTAATCGCAATAGGATTAAAAAAAGTTTCTCCATTTACTTCCCATTGATAAGGTGCTTCATTTGGTACTGGATTTAAGAACAATGTTAATGATCCTGAAGGAACTGAATAAACATCTAATTTATCCCTTGATGAATCATCTAATCCATAAAATAAGTTACCTGGAACACCTTGTAAAAATACATCTGATTCTCCTTCAATAACATCCTGTAAAGCCAATTCTTCTTGCATTTTCACAGTGAAATAGACTTTATCAGGGAACCCACCTTTTTCAGCATATACTGCTGAAAATACCATAATAGTCAAAACTAAAACGACTAAAAGTTTCTTCACTTAAATCATCCCCTTTATTTAATGTCGCGTTAAAATAATATCAACAATTGACACAAAAAGTTAATTACTAAAATAATCATTTTTTAATATATTAGTTACTTATGTAACGTAAAATCAATTAAGTTAACCGTTACTTTAATAACATAAATATAAAAGTCATAAATAGTACGTCATGTTAACTTTGTGCCTTTTTTAGAATTTAATAAATAGATATATTTATCTGATATAATAGTAAAAAGAATATTTTTGGAGGAATAATATGAACAAAGAAGATAAATATTTAGATTTTATAGGATTATTAATAAGACTAAGCTTATTTTTTGCGCTTTTTTTTAGTGTTTATGTTGAATATAAGTTTTTTCAAGCTGAACTAATTAAAAATTTCATCCTTTTAGGAGTATTATTTTTAAATGATATGGTTAGGTATATCAAATTTAGAAAACATAAGTTTTATTTAATGATGTCTCTGGTAATATCAATGGGTATTAGTTATTACTTGATAGTATATGTGAATTATGAGCTTTTTGTATATATTTTCCTTACTTTATATGAAATTACCTCTTATTTAAAAAAGAAATCATTTATTCTTTTTTTCTTTTTACATTTATCTGTGTATATACTTATTTGGTTTAATGTTTATTATATTCCTGTTTCAGCAGAAAGTACTAACGAAAAAATCACCATTGATTTATTAACCAACATTTTTGTTTACCTAGGAGTTTTCTTTGTAATATTTCTTATTAAAAGAATCAACTATGAAAGAAATAAAGTAATGACATTAAATCAAGAGCTCGTTAAAACAAATACAAAATTATCTAGATCCTTAATAGAAATAGAAAAATTAACAATAACAAAAGAAAGAAATAGAGTTGCTCAAGAAATTCATGATTCATTAGGACATTCTATAACTGGTTTGATAATGCATTTAGATTATCTAGAAAAAATAAATCAAAAAAAACCTGAAGAAAATGAAAAAGTCATAAAAAAATGTCAAGGTCTCTCACGAAATGCTATGAATGATTTAAGGAAGGCTGTATTTGCTTTAAAAGAAAATGAAGACATGAATTCGTTAAATGAGGCTATTAAAGATTTAATTGATAACTTAAAAAATGAATCGATAAATATAGTGTATAGAAAACAAGGTGAAATCGAATATCTTCCTCCTGAATTAAAATTTATTACATACAGAATAGTCCAAGAAGTTATAACAAACAGCATAAAACATGGGCATGCCAATGAAATATATCTAGATATTATAAATGATAAGAAAACTAAATATTTTTATATAATAGAATCAGACAATGGAGAAGGTTCTGATGATTTAATTACAGGAAATGGATTAAAAGGTATAGAAAACAGAATAAGAGTTTTTAATGGTGAATTATCGATAAAAACAAAAAAAAATATGGGGTTTAACATAAAAATAGCAATACCAAACGGAGGGATGGAAGATGATAAAAGTTATGTTGGTGGATGACCAAAATCTTATTAGGGATGGAATAAAAATGATTTTGGGATTATGTGAAGAAATTGAAGTTATAGAAGAGGCGGTAAACGGGAAAGATGCTGTCAAAAAAGCAAAAAATAATAAAGATATAGATGTAGTGATGATGGATATAAAAATGCCTGAAATGAATGGAGTTGAAGCTACTAAAAAAATAAAAGAAATGAAAGATCCTCCTAAAGTTGTTATATTAACAACTTTTAAAGATGATGAATATTTATTTGAAGCTCTAAAGAATGGTGCTGATGGATACATTTTAAAAGATGTGAAATCAGATGAAATTGTTGAAGCCATAAAAACAGTTTATTCTGGAAATATGCTTTTAAGATCAGAAATGGCAGAAAAAATATTAAAATTTATTGATGGGATAAACAAGAACGAAGATAAAAAAGAAGTTTCTATATCAGGGCCTTATGAATCATTGACTCAAAGAGAAGTCGAAATAGCTGTACTTATATCTGAAGGGAAATCTAACAAAGAGATAAGTGATACATTATATATTACAGAAGGCACTGTAAAAAATCATTTGACAAGAATCTTGGCGAAATTACAGTTGAGAGATAGAACTCAACTAGCTTTATATGTAAACAAGCATACTAATTGATGGGGTTATAACATGAAAAAATTTGTTTTTATTATTTTTATAATACTCAGCATATATTCTTTTGCTGATAATTATGAACAATATAGAAAATATGAACTAAACCGTTCATCTGACAGGAATTTAAAAGTAGAAATGGTTGTTTCTGACATAATATTTAACTATTCAGCGAAAAACAGAATAGAAATATATTATAAAAATAAGACACCAGAATTTCCTAATATAAACCTAAATAAATATGTTAATAATACTACAATAAGTGAAGATTTTATTGATACATACAAAACTTTTTCTTTATTTAAAAGACTAGCTTTAGGGAAAGATACTTATGTAAAAAATTGGGAGGGAGCAGGTGTTTACAGTTTTTTATTAAATTACTCTTTAGAGGATATAATTTTAATAAACAATAAAGGTCTCATATCTTTGAATAATATAACTGTTAATAAATCCATAAGAGCTATTACCTCTTTAGGAAATACACAAGTTAAAAATTTAAGTACAAAAAATTTTTATATTGAAAATGGATTAGGAAAAATTGATTTAAAGAATATTTTTGTCAAAGAAAAAACACATATAAAAAACGATAGTGGTAACATATCAATATCTAATCATGATAATCCAATAAATAATTTAGAAATAGATTCAAATTCATCACTTATAAGCCTTCAAGATATTATTGCAAAAAAAATAAATATAAAAAATGATGAAGGTAGAGTTGATGTAATTATAAAACAAATAGATGATCTAAATATAAAAATGAAAGCAGGGAATGTTTTTATAAAAGTTTATGGACAAAACTTCAATCTTGACTTAAAAACTAAAGATGGAACAATAAGGGTCTTTGGAGAAGAAAAGGAATCTGAATATAAAAGAAATAATGAAACCTATGAAAATAACATAAAAGTTCATGTAGAAAATGGAAATATTCATGTATACGATGTATCTTATCTCAATTAATTACAAATGTAACCACAACACATGACTTAAGTCATAAGAAATTCAGGTTTTTTTTCTATATTATATAAGTGTACCTCAACCCTCTGAGATATATTCCCTAAATTAAGATGACTTATAAAACAAGAGTAAACTTCGGTTTGCTCTTGTTTTGTTTTATATTTCGGAATTATTTTAAGTTTCATGAATAAAAAATCTTTCAAAACTAAATCGATTAACATTCAATTGTAATTTTATTTACCATACGTTCATTGACTTTGAACCATCAAAGTGATACAATATAACTCGGCTTTCGTAGCGGAAGCGAAGGAAGCGAAGAAAAAACCAAAAGCTCTTTGACAAGTGGATAGAGGCCAGACCAAGAAAGAAAAGATGTCAAGACAG
>JBNJGY010000026.1:0-26635 GCA_051748045.1 Thermotogota bacterium | reverse complement strand
AACTCCAGTATTTGATGAATTTATTTTATCCACAACATCGTTTATGGTATCAGTATTTAAATCTATGTCTATATCAATTCCGTTTATTTCTAATTGAGGATTATCATCATAAATATTATTTAAAGGTGGATTACCAACGTCTAAAACATCAACTTCTTTTTCTTGCATATTCATGCTTGATAAAATACCATCAGGATCATCAAAAACAATATTAGAAATATCACCATCTTGTACTTCTTCTGTAGCAGCAATATAAACTGCACCATCATGGCTAAAAGCTCTTAAATAATTATTACTTGGTGCATTATTTATTGAATTAACAAAATTTGTTGTTGAAGAACCGTCTAAATTGAGATTTATATTAGATCCATTAATATTAAAATTAATATTACCCGATTGTATATCTGGTTGTTCAATTCTATAAGCACTAACAGATTTTGTGTTAAATCCATAATCATTTAAAAAACTTTTGTCAACATCCATAATTATTTTTTCAGAAAGAGGATTTCCTCCATCATTTTCAAATGTTAATAAATCTTCATTAGTATCATAATTAAATTGATTATCTGTGAAAAAACTATTAAGAATATCTAATCCATCACCAGAGACCCCACTGGATAAATTAGTTGTTGGATTTGAACTATCTATTGAAACTAATGTAGCATCTCTTAGTAATTCGACATCACTTAAATTAGAAGCGTTGAATTTTCTATT
This sequence comes from Thermotogota bacterium, assembly GCA_051748045.1. Lineage (GTDB taxonomy): Bacteria > Thermotogota > Thermotogae > Petrotogales > Petrotogaceae > Geotoga. Next base: position 25,921 of record JBNJGY010000026.1, on the reverse strand, counting down.
GCTTGATAACATATTAACTTCTGGATTATTTAAGTGTGTACCAAAAGTAGAGGCAATTCTATATAATCTTGATTCTTCACTTTCTTTATTTGTACCAATATTTTTAAAAAATTGAGCTCCTGTAATACTTCCCGAACCGTCATAACCTTCTTCGTGAACAAGATTCATGGTATCAGCTAAAGTAATTGCAAATTCATCTATTTTTTCTCTATAATGTGGCACTATAGAATCTCTTAATTCGAATAGTGCTGCCATTTTACCATCATTGAATTTGACAGGATTGTTATTTGCAAATATATTATAGAATCCCTTTGTACCTGGAACGGTATAAGCTTTTAATTCTTGATAAGTGCTTCCATTTAACAAAGTTCTGTCACCGATTCTTATAGAAATATCTCCAGAAGAATAATGATTTACATGTATGTCTGCTAATTCTGACATTTTATCTAAAATTCTATCTCTTTCATCTAATAAATCATTTGGTGAAGAACCAGAAACTTTTATAGATCTAATTTTCCCATTTAAATCAGTAATTCTTTCAAAATAATTATTTATTTCAACTACTCTATTTTCAATTTCGCTGTTAAAATCCCCTTGTAATTGAGAAAGCCTAAAATCAAGATCTTTTAAAGTGTTAGATAACTCATCAGCTCTTGAAACTATTTGACCTTTAGCCCCTTCATTTGTTGGATCAGAACTAAGTTCTTGCATTGCTCCCCAGAGATTATCAAAAAGGTTTCTAATTCCTGTCTCTCCAGGTTCGCCAAAAAGTTGCTCTACATAATGCATATTTCCATAGATGTTATCCCAATATTGAACTCTATTATTAGTTTGTCTATATTGTATATCCAAAAACTGATCTCTAACTCTTTTTATATCTTCAATTTTCGAACCTGTTCCAAACTGCATCGGAGCTGTGGTTTGGGTTAATGTATTCATAGGCAAAGAAGGCGTAGACACAATTTCTGGTCTTTGCCTAGAAAAACCAGGTGTATTGGCATTTGATATATTATGTCCTACGACACTCATTGCTGATTTTGCTGTGTATACTCCTAATAGTCCCGTGTTTAGTAATCCGTGTAATGACATTCCTGGCATTTTTATCCCCTCCAACCAGTTGAACTATTGCCGTTTCCTTTATTAAAACCATGTCTTCCATATGTTGATTTTCCAGTATTTCTAACATTAAATAGTTTGAAAATGCTATTATTTAAATTATTTTGAAAAGATATTACTTCGCTCAATTCATCTAATTTAAGAGTAAATTCATTTAATTTTTCTATAAATTCAGCTATTTCAATAGCCCCTTCTTTATTATATTTCGAGAGATGATCTACAATATCCTTAAGACTGTATTCAATTCCTTTTTCAATACAATATTGTTTAGTTAATTTATCTCTTTCTAAATCTATTTTCTCAAAATCTGTGCTTTTTTTTGATATTTCAGTTAATTTATTATTTATTTTTTCTGTATCTTCTTTTTTGATTAAATAATTTTCTAAATCATTTATCATATCAAAAAAATCCGAAAGGAGTTTTTTCTCCTTACGGATTATATCTATTAATTTATTTAATTGCATATTATAATCCTCCGAGCATCTTTTTGCTGATTTTTTCAGCATCTATATCATAAGCTCCATTTTCAATAGCTGATTTTAGTTCATTCACCAATTTAGTTCTTACTTCAGGGAGTCTAGAAGCTAATTCTAAATATTTTTTAGAATTTCCTTCAGCTTGAAAAATATCTTTATTATCTAATTTTTTTGAAGTTTTATTATTTTGAATTTCTTTTTGGATTTTTTGGATGTTTACATTTGCATTATTGCCTATTCTATTTATATCCATGTTTATCCCTCCTTGTCAATTAAATTATCGACTTAATGAAAAAAAAGATTAATTTTAAATCATGACATTATAATTAATGTTAACTCAATTTCTTAAAGATAATGTAAAAAAAGATATTAAAAATTAACTTGAATAGTTTTTAAAAAAGAGTTATAATTTAACTGTGTTTATAAAAATGGATTTAAAAATTAACAAATAGTCAAAAGGAGGTTTTTTTAATGGAAGGGAAAATGCCTTTATTAGGTGAAAAATTTCCAGAGATGGAAGTAAATACTACTTTTGGTATGAAGAAATTACCTGACGAATATAAAGGAAAATGGTGGGTGTTATTTAGTCATCCAGGAGATTTTACCCCTGTTTGTACAACCGAATTTGTGGGTTTTGCTAAAAAACATGAGGATTTTAAAAAAATTAATACAGAATTAATTGGACTTTCAGTTGATCAAGTGTTCTCTCATATTAAATGGGTAGAATGGATAGAAGAAAATTTGGATCAAAAAATTACATTTCCTGTAATTGCAGATGAGTTAGGTAGATTATCAAACCAATTGGGAATGATACATCCAGGAAAAGGAACTAACACTGTGAGAGCTGTTTTTATAGTTGATCCAGAAGGTATAATTAGACTTATAATGTATTACCCACAAGAAGCGGGTAGAAGTGTTGCTGAAGTTTATAGAATAGTAAATGCACTTCAAATAGCAGATAAAAACAAAGTTGCAATGCCAGAAAATTATCCAAATAATGGATTTTTAGGGGATAAAGTTATACTTCCACCAGCATCTAATTATGATGATGCTCAAAAAAGAAAAGGCACAGAAAATACTTATGATTGGTGGTTTAAATACAAAGAACTTTAATTAAATATTTATTATAAACAATAACCCAACTATATGTTGGGTTATTTTAATATTCTGTAATATTAAACTTGATTAAAACTTTAAATTAATGTATAATTTAAGATAGTTCTAAGCGTTTGTGGCTCAACTGGATAGAGCGTCGGACTTCGGATCCGAAGATTGTGGGTTCGAATCCCGCCAAACGCGCCAGGTTAAAATATTCATTACTCCAAATATCAAAATAATAAAGGGGGTAGTATTCATGGCAGAATTAGAAGTACTCAAAGTTGCAGCGAATTCAAAACCAGTTGCTGTTGCGGGGGCATTGGCAGCGATTATTAGAGACAAACATCAAGCTGAGTTACAGGCAATTGGAGCAGGTGCTGTTAATCAGGCAGTTAAAGCTGTTGCTATTGCAAGAGGTTATGTGGCACCGAGTGGTGTTGATTTAGTTTGTGTTCCTGCTTTCTCTGACGTGGAAATAGAAGGAGAAGAAAGAACAGCTATTAAGTTTGTTGTAAAGCCTAAATAATTTTATATAAAAAAAGAAGGGATTATATCCCTTCTTTATTTTTTTAAATTAATCAAAGTCTCATAGCTTTCTAATATTAAAGTAAATATGTTAATCAACTCTAAGTAATTTTCTTTGATAGACTTAGTTAAATTAATACATAATTCTTTTTTGGAACCATCTTTTGATTCTGATGGATAAATAATTAAAAAATCACATTTTACATTTTCTATTTCTTCGTTTGAATAAACTCCAAAAGGTAAATCATTTTTATGTTCGTAAGAAGTTAAAGAATGGACTTCTGACAAATTTTTTATTCCATTTACAAATTTATCTTCTATATTTGTAGGATCTTTTATGGCATTTAAAAGATTATCAAATACCTGAAAAAGTCTAAGAGTCTTTAATGAAAGTTGTTCTTTGAAATCTATTAATTCTATAAATTGTTTTGTATAGAAATGCTCAATAATTTTATGGATGGTGCTTATAAATAATTTTTCCTCTTGTTCTATATTTGTATCTCTTAAAACAAATATCAAATAAGCGTCATTTTCAAGTGAACCAATTGGGAATATAGCTTTGATTTTTTTCTCTTTTAAATGTTCTAAACCATTCACATCTTCTAAAATTAATGGATTTCCCATTTCAACAGAAGCTAAAAGAATTTCATCTAAATCAAAAATTTCTTGATTTAACTCATAAAAACCTATTTTTGAAAAATAATTTGCTTGCATACCAGAAATTTTAAAGGTATAAACTCCACTAAAAAGCATTTCTGAAAGAGTACTTTGGATTATTTCTATAAAAGAGTCTTCTTGTAAAGGTTCTGATAAGTTCAATACTAAAGATTTAATTGCAGATAATTGGTAAGATAATCTATCTATTATGGTTTCCAATCTTTGTTTTTCGAACAAATCTAGTTCTTTATCAAAAGCATTGTTTAGATATAAGATATTATCTTCATTTTCAAAAATTCCATCACAAATTATAAAAGTGCTGAAAGAAAATTCATAAGGAAATAGGTCGGGATATTCTTGTAAGACTTCTTCTAAATCTTCGAATTCTAATTTTTTAGGTGTGATATTTTGAGCGTCTAAAATAATCCAAGAATTTTCAATATTTCTAACTATTAACATCTTGCTACTTTTAGTTTCTGTTAACAATAATTCACCCAAAAGAGAATGAAATGAAGGTGTACCTATAGTAGATACTAATTCTAATATCTTATTAATATATTTCAACTTCTCCACATCCTTTAATAAATTCAACTTTATTATATCATAACGATTAACAAAATTTACTTAATTATTATTATATTCATCATATTAAACAAAATAACGCTGTTTATGATATAATTAAAAATGAAAAAAGAATTTTTTCAAGGGGGGAATAAGATGGAAATTATTAAAGAATTGGAACAAATGATTGAAAATTTAGCTACTAAATATAATCAAGTAAAATCAGAAAAAGAAGAATTGAAAGCTGAATATGATGAATTATTTCAAGAATATGAAAAAGTAAATGAAGAAAAAGATAGGTTGAATAATAAAATGGAAGAAATATCTAATAAAAATAGTCAGTTTGAATCTTCATTGAAACAAATAAAAGAAGATTTAATGACAAAATTTGGTGAAGAGATTTCAGGTAATAATACTGATAACACAAAAAGTCAACCACAGCAAGACTTTAATCAGTAGGTGTTTTAATTGTCTAACTTTAGGGATGTACAGATAGAAATATTAGGAGAAAAATATAAATACAGAGTTGATGAACCAGAAGAAATTATTAACAAAATCTTGAATGAGATAAAATCAGAAGTTGAAAATATGGCTACCAATTTTGGTAAAGAAAAAATTAATTATATATTATTACTATTATTATTAAATGAGCGGTTAAATGTTTTAAAAACAAAAGATGAAATTAGAAACATTGTGAATAAATTTGAAAATATCATTGAAAGCAGTGATATAGAAAAACAAAAAGATTCGGATAGTTTTATTTCTTGGGAGTGAACAAGATGAAAATAGGGTTCTTTGATTCTGGAATAGGCGGGCTTACCGTTTTGAAAAAAGTGGTTAGGAATTTCAACAACCACAAGTTTTATTATTTTGGAGATACATTAAATGTTCCATATGGCTCAAAACCTGAATATTTTTTAGTGAATATGTTAGAAAATATTTTTGATTTTTTTGAACAAATGGAAGTTGATATACTGATTTCTGCTTGTAATACTACTGATTCTCTGGTAAAAAAGGGCTTAACTTCAGTTAAAAAAAGAAGTTTTAAGTATATAAGTATAATAGATAATGGAATAGAACAAATTAATGAAAATGAAAAAGTTTTATTGTTGGCAACCTCAAATACAGTTAAATCTGGTAGCTATAGAGAATTGTTGATAAATAAAGCTAAAGTAAAAAAAATTAATGAAAAGGCTTGTCCATTATTCGTTCCATTAATTGAAGAAGGTTATTGGTATGGCCCCATGGCTGATTCAATAATAAATTATTATCTTAGAGATTGTGAAGGCCAGTATGATAAAGTTATATTGGGGTGTACACATTATCCAATTTTAAGTAACCATATACAAAAAATTGTTAAAACAAAAATAATAGATCCTGCAGACGGTATAATAAAAACTCTTTTTAATTTAAAATTACCTTATCTTACAGGACAGCCTGAAATTGACTTTTATATAAGTGGAAGTTTAGAGCAATTCAAATTTTTATCTAAAAGATTTCTTGGCAGATTGAAATATAAATCAAATTATAAAAAACTAGTCATGAACACACAGTTATTTGAAATAAAAGAGGATGTTGATTTATATGAATAAACCGATAATATTTTTAATTACAGGTCTTTCTGGCGCAGGAAAGACCTTTTTGTTAAAGACTTTGGAAGATGAAGGGTATTATACAGTTGATAATGTACCTCCACATTTAATCGAATCATTTATAGAAATGATTTGTTCCAGCGATGTTGATAAGCTTGCAATAGTGAGTGATTTGAGATGGAAAAATCCAGAACAGTTAACTAAATCTTTTTATGAAATAGATAATAAACTTCCCTGCAAAATGGAGTTAAAAAAAGTTTTTCTAGAGGCGGATCCAAATTCACTGATCAATAGATTCAGGAAATCCAGGAGAAGTCATCCACTCGATTTACCACTTGAAGAGGCAGTAGTAAAAGAAAAAGATATACTAAAAGACATAAAATCTATTAGTGATATAATAATTGATACTTCAAATACAGAACCTTATGAATTTAGAAAAAAATTTTTTCAAATAATAAAGCAGAAAAGAAGGCCGCTAAAATTAAATATTTTAAGTTTTGGATTTAAAAATGGTATTCCAAATAGTGCTGATTATGTTTTTGATGTAAGATATCTTCCAAATCCTTTTTATTTCTTTGAAATCTATAAATATAATGGTCTAGACAGAGAAATTTCAGAGTATTTAGAAAAATTTGAAGATACTACAAAAACATTAAAAAAATTAACATCATTTGCTAAATTTATTCAAGATAAATATACTGAATCAGGTAGAGTTGAAGCATATTTTTGTATAGGGTGCACAGGTGGGAAGCATAGGTCAGTATATGTTGCTCAAAAGATTTATGAGCAACTAAAAGAAGAAAAAAGAGATGTTAGTATCACTCACAGAGATATGACTAAGGAGTGATCACAATGAAAAATGTTGTTGTGATAGGAGGGGGAACTGGACTAAATCAATTATTAAGAGGGTTAAAGTGGTTTAAAGAGATTAATCTTACATCAATAGTTGCAGTTACTGACGAAGGTGGAAGTTCTGGAGTTATCAGAAATGATTTTGAAATACCTCCCCCAGGAGACATAAGAAATAATATTATGGCTCTTTCGGAGAAAGAATCACTTATAACAAAATTACTTGGTTATAGATTTAATGAAGGGTTTTTAAAAAATCATAATCTTGGTAACATTATTTTGTTAGCATTAACCAGAATTAATAATAACAATTTTCCTCTAGCTATAAAAACATTATCAGATTTTTTAAATATAAAGGGTAGAGTTCTACCCTCATCTTTTGAATTAATCAGGATAGCTGGTGAATTCGAAGATGGGGCTATTTCTTTTGGAGAAAAAAATTTGGTTTCTCAAAACAAAAAAATATCAAGAGTATGGTTAGATGGGAATTCCGAAGCATATGAAGAAAGCACCTTAGCTTTAAAAAATGCTGATTGTATAATTTTGGGTCCAGGTAGTCTTTATACTAGTATAATTACAAATTTATTAGTAAAAGGAATAAAGGAATCTATAAAAGAAAGCAATTCCAATTTGATATATATTTCTAATATAATGACACAGCCAGGAGAAACAAATGGTTATAATTTAGCAAAACATGTTCAAGAAATTGAATATTATTTAGATCATAAAGTTAATCATATAATTGCTAATTCTGGTAAAATACCAAATTTTGTTCTTGAAAGATATAAAAAAAGAAATTCTACTGTAGTAAAAATAGACTTTGAAGATGAAAGAATAATTCAAAATGATTTAGTCTATTTTATAAATAAAGAAAAGACTATAGTTAGACACGATTCGACTAAATTATCAAAAATAATAAAAAAAATAATCGGTGATTAAATTGGCTACTTTTTCTGAAGAGGTTAAAATGACATTAGTATCGACAAAGATGGAGTTTCCCGAAGTGGAATTGTATGGAGCTATAAAAGGGAAAGGAGACTTTGTCATTGATGGTTATAGAAAGTATATAAAAATAACAGTTAATTCTTTAAGTTCTATGAAGAGAATTTATAAATTAAGCAAGTTACTTTTTGGAGATTACATTAGTGCTTATGTTAAAATGGAAAGAAGGTTAAAATTAGGAAGAACTGGTGAAATACTATTAGATTTAGCCTCAGTTGAAAAGATAGTGGGGAGAGAGAATATAGATATTTACTCTTCTGAATTACCTCAAAAAATAAAGAATGATCCATTTTTATTTGGAGTCTTTTTGAAGGGGATGTTTCTAACAACAGGTTCTGTTTCTTTTAAATCTTCATATCATCTTGAATTTTTCTTGGATATATCTGAAGAATATGCTGACACTATAGTTGAAACATTTTATAATCTTATTGGTATTAAATCTAACTACATTATTAAAAACAACAAAGTTAAACTATATATAAAATCAAGTAGAGATATATTAAATGTTTTAGAGGTAATGGATTCACATGATTCTGTAGATAAATTAAATGACATAATAAAAGTAAGAGAGTTAAAAGGTAATGTAACTAGAACGATTAATTTTTTAACAGCTAATGCTTTGAAAACTGCTGAAAGTTCTTCTCAACAAATTAATGATATATTATTTATAGAAGAAAAAATAGGATTAGACAATTTGACAAAAAATTTAAAAAAAATAGCAGAACATAGATTAGAAAATGAAGATCAAAGCTTGAAAGAGATGGCCGAAGATCTCAATATGAAAAAATCAACTTTATATAGTAGAATAAAAAAGATAAAAGAAATAGCTAAAGATTTAAAAGATGGGGAAAAAGATTAAGGTGGGTGATTTCAATGAAATGTCCTTTTTGTGGAAATCAAGAAACAAAAGTATTAGATTCTAGACCTGCTGGTAACGGAAATTCTGTTAGGAGAAGAAGAGAATGTCTTAATTGTGATAGTAGGTTTACCACATATGAAAGATTTGAAGAAAACAGAATAAGAGTTGTAAAAAAAGAAGGTAAAAGAGAACTTTTCGATAGAGAAAAAATAAAAGATGGCTTATTAAAAGCTTGTGAAAAGAGATCAGTAACTTCTGAACAAATAGAAGAAATTGTAGAAGGAATTGAAGATGAATTAAGAAGATCTGGGAAAGCAGAAATTTCTTCAACTGAAATTGGTGATAAGATAATGAATAGATTGAAAGAAATTGATCATGTTTCTTATGTTAGATTTGCTTCAGTATACAAAGAATTTAGAGATGTGGATAGCTTTCTTGATGCTATAAAAGAATTAAAAAATAATAGATAGATCGGGAGGTATTATAAATGGTTGAAGAAAATTATCAATTAACCAAAGAAGGATATGAACGTTTAAAGAAAGAAAGAGATGAATTAAAGAAAAAATTAATGGGTGAAATTGCCGATAGAATTAAAGAGGCACGGGAACTTGGAGATCTTTCTGAAAACTCTGAATATGAAGAAGCAAAAAATGAACAAGGTAGAATAGATTCAAGAATAAAAGAAATAGAATACATACTTGATCATGCAGATATTATAGAAGATTTATCAGATAATTCAGAGGTAAGGTTAGGAAAAGTTGTAAAAATATATGATTTTAAATTAAAAAAAGAAACAGAGTTTATGTTAGTTACTCCACAAGAGGCAGACTTGAAAGATAAAAAGCTTTCTTCAGATTCAGCTATAGGTAGTGCCATACTAGGAAGAAAAATAGGTGAAAAAGTAACGATAAAAACAGCAAAAGGATCAACCAAAAAAATAGAAATAAAAGATATAGTATCATAGATAAAAAGCATCAAACGGAGGTGTACTAGTGAGCGAAGTAAAAAGACAAAGGCTACAAATGATAAAAGAATTAAAAGAACAAGGGATAAATCCTTATCCTTATAAATTTGACAAAGACTATAAAGCTGAAGAGATTAAAAATAAATATTCAGATAAAATAGAACCAGGTCAATTATTAGAAGATGAGGTTTTTTCATTTGCTGGAAGAATAATGACAATGAGAACTCATGGGAAATCTGCTTTTATGCATATAAAAGACGATACAGGGAGAATACAAGCCTATATAAGGAAAGATAAAATAGGAGAAGAAGCCTATGAGATTTTCAAGAAATATATAGGGAATGGTGATTGGGTCGGTATAAAAGGCTTTCCTTTTAAAACAAGAACTGGAGAACTAACCATACTAGCATTAGAGATACAGCTTTTAACCAAGACTATTAGACAAATGCCAGAAAAATGGCACGGGTTAAAAGACAAAGAAATAAGGTATAGACAAAGATATGTAGATATGATTTCTAATGATAATGTTATAGAGGTTTTCAAGACAAGATCGTTGGCTATAAGATATATGAGAGAATACTTAACAGAACAAGGATTTTACGAAGTAGAAACACCTATTTTAGAAAACATTATGGGTGGAGCTAATGCAAGACCATTTATAACTCAATTAAATGTATTTGACCAACCAATGTACTTGAGAATAGCTACTGAATTACACTTAAAGAGATTAGTTGTAGGTGGAATGGAAAAGGTTTATGAAATAGGAAGGATTTTTAGAAATGAAGGTATAGATTATAAACACAATCCAGAATTTACTACAATAGAATTATATCAAGCTTATGCGGATTATAATGATATAATGAGATTAACAGAAAATGTTTTAGCTTATATAACAGAAAAGATTCATGGAACAACAAAAGTTACATATGGTGACACAGATATTGATTTCAAGCCACCTTTTGAAAGAATAGATATGAGAGATTTTATAAAAGAGAATTTAGGTATAGATATATTAGAAGATTCAATAGATACAATGGATGAATTTTTGAAGAAATATGATATTAATGTAGAAATAAAAGAAAAGGGAAAATATATTGAGGAATTATGGGATCTTGTTGAGGATAAAATAATTCAACCAACATTTGTTATAAATCATCCAGTTGAAATATCTCCACTTGCAAAAAGACATAGAGAAGATCCTAGATTAACAGAAAGATTTGAATTAATAGTAAAAGGATCTGAGCTTGCAAACGCATTTAGTGAATTAAATGATGCAGAAGATCAACTGTCAAGGTTTAAAGCACAATCTGACTTAAAGGATCTTGGTGATGATGAAGCACAATTAATGGACATGGACTTTTTAAGGGCTCTAGAATATGGTATGCCTCCTACAGGCGGATTAGGAATAGGAATAGATAGATTTTGTATGTTTTTAACAAATACACAAACTATTAAAGATATCATAGCTTTTCCTCTTTCAAAACCAATGAAATTTGAAGAAGAAGAAAAAATGGTCGATGAAGAGCAAAAAGAAGAGTAATATTAAGTTTAATTGAATTTAAAGTAAAAAAATATTAAGCACCTAAAATGTTATTGTATAATAGAGAAGGTTTAGAAAATAACAATATTATTTTTTATAAAACGGGAGGAGGAACTGATATGGCTAAAAGATGTGCTGTATGCGGAAAAGAGCCTGTTGCTGGTAACAGTGTTGCTCACTCAAAAAAGACAACAAGAAGATGGTGGAAACCTAACGTACATAAAGTTAAAGCAATTTTAGATGATGGATCTTTAAAAATAATTATTGTTTTTATTTCTTTTTTAAAAGCATTAAAATTTAAAAGAGCATAAAAAATTATCGACTCTGAAATTCAGAGTCGATTTTTTTATTTTTTCATACAATATATTATAAAAAACCTAAATGTTAATAATTGTTAAATAAATTTGACAAATGAATCAATTGGTTATACAATTATATTTGAAATAAAAAAAAATACCAGGAAAATCCTGGTATTTTTATGGTGGGCTCGGGTGGACTCGAACCACCGACCACTCGGTTATGAGCCGAGGGCTCTGACCAAACTGAGCTACGAGCCCAAATCCGTAAATAATTATAACACGGCTTATAACTATTGTCAACTATTTTTCTGAGCAAAATAGAAATATAATAAAATGTTTATAAAACTGAAAAAAAGTGGGGGTGTTTATTTTGAATATCAAAATGAAAAACAGAGTAAACAGAGATGACCCAGTAAGAATATTGATGGAGACATATCCAAGATTTGTTGTTATTAAAGCTGTTTTGAAAACATTACAATCTAAAGATAAAATCAAAAGAGATTTGTTAGAAGAAATAATTATCAAAGAATTGAAAAAATAAGGAAGTATTTTACTTCCTTATTTTAATAATTCTTAAAGCTTTATTTATATATTTTATTTTTGTCACATAGGCAGATAAAAAATAAATCAAAATACTACTAGCTACAAGAAAAATTGTAAAAAGTCTTCCTTCTGAGAGATTTTTGGTCAAAAGAATGTAAATAATCATCATAAAAGTAGAACTCATAACTTTTATTATCTCTAATAAATCTTTTGGGTCTAGAGATTTAAACGCAATATATCCAGACATAACCATCCCTACAAAGCCAGATATAGCTGTAGCCATAGCTATACCTTCTATTCCGTAAGATCTTACCAGCAAAACATCTAATATAGCGTTTGAAGCAAGCATAACTATGGAAACGAAAGTAGGAAACTTGGTATTCAAATCAGAATGAAAAGTTCTTACAAAAATTCCATGTAAAGAATAAAAAGGTAAACCAAATGAATAAAAAGCTAGTGTACTTGCTGTAATTAAAGTATCTTGAGCAGTAAAATTACCATGTTGGTAAATCAAAGCTATGATTTCATTATTAAGAAAAATTAATCCAGCCATTGAAGGTAAAGAAAAGAATAGAATTAGGTGAATACTTTCTTTTAAAAAATTATCATATTCTTTTTTATCTCTTTTTTCAATTGCTTTAGATAATTTTGGAAGTAGTGCATTAGCAACACTTACAGCAAAAATACCTAGAGGTAACTGATATAATCTCAAGGCATACTGAATAGTTGAAACTCCACCCGTCCCTGTCCATGTTGCAATATTTGTATCTATTAATGTATTAAAAGTTGAAACTGCTACACCTAATAAAGCTGGCCCAAATAAAGACATTATTTGTTTTACATGTTTTACGTTGAAATAAAAATGTATTTTAAACCCTGTTTTTCTTAAAAAGAAAAAGACAAATAAAAATTGAGCAACTCCACCTACTGTAAACCCAATAGTGGGTCCAAGTATTTGTGGTAAAAAAAGGAATGATATGAAAGTAAAAACAATAGTAGATATATTTGTTAAGGCTGGAGCTAATGCTGGAACAAAATATATATCCTTCGTATTTAATACACCAGAAATAATAGCCCATAAAGAAATAAATATAATGAAAGGATAAGTTATTTTCATCAGATATCCCGTTAGAGATATTGTTTCTTCTGCCATTCCAGATCCTAAAACAAAAGCAAAACCATCAGAAAAGAAAAAAACTGGTATATAAATTAATATAGTTACAAATAATGTAAGCCAAAATGTTGTGCTAAGAAAATTTTGTGCTTCTTCTGGTTTTTTTCTTGAAAATAATGGTATAAAAGAAGAAGAAAGAGCACCTTCTGCGAAAATTCTTCTTAAGAAAAAAGGTAAAAGAATTGCGATTAAATAAGCATCGTATTCAGAACTTCTACCAAAGTAATGGGCAAATGTAGCATCTCTAAAAAGCCCTAACACCCTACTAAGCAAAGTTGCTATTGCAAATAAAAAAGAATGTTTGAATAATTGTGACATTTAAAATCATCCTTTAAAAATGAGGATGCATAAGCATCCTCTTATTTTGTTCTAAATAATCTATCTCCTGCATCTCCTAGTCCTGGTATAATATAAGCTTTATCATTTAACTTTTCATCTAAGGATGCTGTATAAATATCTATTTCTGGATGTTCATCATTGACTATTTTGACACCTTCAGGGGCAGATATTAAACTCATTACAGTGATATTTTTTGCACCATGTTTTTTAACCACTTCAATGGCATAATTCATTGAATGACCTGTAGCCAACATTGGGTCAACAATATAAACATGATGATCTTCTGTAAACTCAGGGAATTTCACATAATATTCTACCGCTTTTAGACTTTCTGGATCTCTAAATATCCCTAAAAATCCAACGCTTGCATTAGGTACTAAAGATAGAATTCCATCTAACATACCCAAACCAGCCCTTAAAATTGGGACTATAGTAACTTTTTTATCATCAACCATTTGACCCCTTGTGGTTTGAACCGGTGTTTTTACATCAGTGTCATAAGTTGGTAGTTTTCTTGTAGCTTCATAAGTTAATAAAGAAGTAATTTCAGTTAGTAGTTCTCTAAATTCTTTTGGTCCAGTTTCTTCATTTCTCATTATTGATACTTTATGTTTTATTAAAGGATGATCAACAACATGAATTTTATCCATAAAAAAGACACCTCCATTTCTTTATTATTTTATCATAAATAAACACCCAATTCCATGATTTTAATAATTATTTATAATAAAAAAATAATTTTAGAGTTATAATTATATTGAGGTGATTTTTTATGAAAAAAATTCCGTTCATTTTAGGGTTTATTTTAATTTTGCTATCCTTCTCATTTGCGGAAACAACTTCTTCTTTTAGTTTTTATATTATTTTTGGGAACAAGGTTGAAACAGGAATAAAAGGAAATTTAAATTATTATTATTCAGAAGAAGATTGGTCTTTTTTAAAAATTAGATCAAATATTTATCCCATAAATATAAAGATAAATGATCAGAATTTTTTATTATATTCAGATGAGCAGAGAATTGTGGTTAAACCAGGTAGAATAAAAATATCATATAATAACAACTCTTTTTATTATCAAGCAGAAAAAGGTTTGAATGATATCTCTTTAGTTAAGAATATTCATTTAGAACCAAAAATAAAAATAGAAGATTATACAGATTTAGTATCACCAAATGGAGATTGGGTTAACGATAAGTTGAAAATAGAATTAAACTCAAATACATATGCAAAAATGGAAGTTTCTATAAGTGGTGAAAATTATTATAAAGAAATATACCCAGGAGATAATAAATTGTATTTTAATTTTGAATCTATTCCAAATGGTGATTATAAACTTAATATTCAGATATATAACGATAAAGGTGTATACAAAAAAAATCAAAATATTACTGTAGATAGGAAACAAAAAAGCTATGGAAGAGAAATTTTATTTGGATTTATAGCAGTATTTACAGGGATTATTATATGGAATTCCATTGAATAAATATGTTATTATATAAATGAAATCAAAAAAGGAGATTTTTCAATGATAATAGACGAAAATATTTTAAAAGAGTTATATGCCAATGGATGTGATATTAAAAAAGATGAACCAATGAAAAATCACACTAATTTTAGAATTGGTGGTGAAACACCTTATATGTTTTTTCCAAGAACAAAAAGCTCTTTTATTTATACTTTGAGAACATTAAAAGAAAAAAATATTGAATATCGAGTAATCGGTGGAGGGGCAAATTTAATAGTAAAAGATGAAAAGTTAGATTTCGTTGTAATATCCACAAAAAATCTGTCTAATATTTCATTAAGAAATGAAGATATAATAAAATATCTTTTAATGGAAAATACAGAATTGATGGATATCGGGTTTAAAGATGAAGAAATATATGCTGAAACAGGTGTACCTATCTCAAGGGTTTCTAATTGGGCTTCAGAAGAGAAATTGTCTGGTTTGGAATTTGCTTCGGGGATTCCTGGAACTGTAGGTGGAGCTATTTTTATGAATGCAGGAGCTTATGAAGGTGAGATAAAAGATGTAGTAAAGAGTGTAGAAATATACGATGAAAAAAATGATAGAGTTGAAATACTATCCAATGAAAACTTAGATTTTTCTTATAGACATAGTATTATACAAGATAAAAATTTTATTGTACTTTCAGTTATTTTCAAATTAGAGAAAAAAAGCAAAGATGAGATTTTAAATAAAATAAGAGAATTATCTAATAAGAGATGGAATAAACAACCTCTTGATATGCCTTCTGCAGGAAGTATTTTTAAAAGACCAAGAAATGATTTTTATGTTGGTACAACAATTGAAAAACTTGGATTAAAAGGATTTTCATTGGGAGATGCTATGATTTCTGAAAAACATGGAGGATTTATAGTTAATAAAGGCAACGCTTCTTTTAAAGAAGTCATGGACTTAATTCTTGAGGTAAAAAAAATAGTAAAAGAAAAATATAATACTGATTTAGAAGTAGAACCGGAAATATGGAATTAGGAGGTAATAATGAATTATATCTCAGAAAATGCTATTATAGGAGAATATTTTTCTCATGGAGAAAATTTAATAATTGAAGATAACGTAAAAATTGGAAATAATGTATCAATAGGTCATAATGTAGTTATCAAAAAAGATACAAAAATAGGTGATAATTGTATTGTTTCGGATAATGTTGTTTTAGGGAAAGAACCTTTTAAAGCATCCAATTCAGCAGTAACTGAAAATAATGACTTGGCTCCCTTGGAAATAAAAAATTTAGTCACGATAGGAGCTCTAACTGTTATATATAGAGGTGCGGTATTATCTAATGAAGTTTTTATTGCAGATCTAGCAAGTGTTAGAGAAGATGTTAAAGTAGGCAGAAAGACAATAATTGGTAAAGGAGTTACTATAGAAAATAAAACAAATATAGGTAATTTTGTAAAAATTGAGACAGAAGCATATATTACCGCTTTATCAGAAATAGAAGATTATTGTTTTATTGCACCTGAAGTAACTTTTACAAATGATAACTTTTTAGGAAGAACTGAGAATAGAAAAAAATATTTTAAAGGACCTTTATTAAAAAAAGGGTGTAGGGTGGGTGCTAACTCAACTTTATTACCAGGTATAATTATTGAAGAAGATAGTCTAATTGCAGCTGGATCTGTAGTAACAAAAAATACAGAAAAAGGAAAAATTTATTTAGGAGCACCAGCAAAAATTTTTGGAGAAGTTCCTAAAGAACAATTATTAGAAAATCAAATTTATTATAATAAAGAGATTTAGCAAGCTAAATCTCTTTATTATTAATATATTCTTCCTTGATTGATTTTAAAATACTTGGATTAAATAATAAATCAATTACAGAAAAGGCAATTGCTTTAGCAGCTTCAAGAGTAGCCTTTTTCCCTTCTTTAGAAACAGTTGCGTCTCTAAATTCAATTGTATGACCTGTTAATGAATGTTTGGTTGCGATAGCTATATACGGGTGAACTGCTGGAATTCTATGGCTAACATTTCCAACATCTGTTGATCCTCCACCTTCTGTATCAGGTTCAATATCATTAATCCCTAATTTTTCGTAATTATTCCTAAAGACATTAGCTAAAGGTTTAGATGGTTTCAAATCGTCATTAGAAAGTTCATAATAGTCCCATTCTAATGATGCGCCAGTCATTTTAGTAGCACCCTCTGCTATTTTAATAGCCTTATCTACCACTTCATTTAAATACTCTCTACTCTTAGCTCTAAAATAGAACTTTGCTTCTGCATAATCAGGTATAACATTTGGTGCTTCTCCACCTTTTGATATTATTCCGTGGATTCTCGTTCCATCTTTGACATATTGACGTAAGTAGTTTATTCCATTAAAAAAATGTATTACAGCATCCAATGCATTTATTCCTTTTTCTGGAGAGGATGATGCATGAGCAGTTTGTCCTTTGAAAACAAATTTAATCGCATCCAATGCTAAAGAAGTTGAGTAAACTTTATTTTCTGTAGCTGGGTGAATCATCATTGCTGCATCAAATTCATCGAATATTCCTTCATTAGCTAGAATGACTTTACCTCCACCATTTTCTTCACCCGGACAACCAACAGCGTATATTTCTCCAGGTAAATCATTTAATTCGGATAAACCTAAGCAAGCACCATAACTAATTGCTGAGATCATATTATGGCCACACCCGTGACCTATACCAGGTAATGCATCATATTCAAATAATATTGCAATTTTTTTATCTTTAACTTTTCCTGGTAATTTACCTATAAAAGAAGTAGGTAATTTATCAGTTGGTTTTGTAATGTTGAATCCTAAGCTCTTCAGTTCATTTGTCAAAAATTCATTGGCTTTGTATTCTTCAAAACCTATTTCTGGATTTTCTTTAAGAAATTCTGAAACTTTGAAAATCTTTTCTTTATTATTATCAATGTTTTTAGATAGTAGTTCTTTAATTTCATTTATTTCCATGATTTCACCTCTTAAGAAAAAAAGGCAGCGATTAAGCTGCCTCATTATATATTAGTTAAATGACCATTCGTTTACATAATATATTGGTCTTTTGAATACATTCCATAAATATTCAGGTATATTTACTTCGTTATTGTAAGCTTCTCCTGCTATCGGCCAATATAAAGGTACACATACTGCATCTTCCATAGCTATTCTTTGAACTTCTCTATATAATTCCCATCTTTCTTGTGGGTTTACAGTTACTTTTATCTTATCCACTAGTTTATCTACTTCGGGATTTTCGTATGTTCCAAAAATAGAATTCCATGATGATTCACTATGCCAACTTTCAACAAAACTGAAAGGTGATGGTGAAGTTGCAGCCCATCTTTCCCTAAACATTGGAGCTTCTCCTTCTGCAGTTACGTCTAAATAAGTACCCCATTCAATAGCAACTACTTGAGCTTGAATGCCTACTTGGGATAATTGTCTTTGTATTTGTTGTACTTCTAAAACTCTTTCTCTATAGTTAGAAGGAGCATAGATTTGTGTTGAAAAACCATCTGGATATCCTGCTTCTGCTAATAATTCTTTTGCCTTTTCAGGATTATACTCATAAGCAGGCGCATCAGGTGCATATGCTTCGTGGAAATTAGGAACTCTTCCTGTTGCAGGTACCGCCATTTCTCCCATTGTTAAAGAAATTATTTCATCTCTGTTTATAGCATAATTTACAGCTTGTCTAACCCTAACATCTGAGAAAACAGAATCAGGTCTTCTGTTAAAAACAACTCTGTGATCTTCAAATTTTTGATAGGTGCCAAAACCTAATCCTGAAACTGGATTATTTTTTAGAGAAGTAAATTCTTCAGCGGGTAATTCAGCAATGAAATCTATTTGTTTAGCTTGTAAAGCCATTATAGCTGAAGTCATCTCTGGGAAAAATCTGAATTCTAAGTTTGGAATATTTGCTTTTCCTTGCCAGTATTCATCATATCTTTTTAAGACTATTCTTTGACCAGGATCATGTTTAACAAATTCATAAGGTCCTGAACCAATTGGGTGTTTTTCATAGCCTTCCCATCCAACATCTTCTATATAATCTTTTGGAAGAACTTTATTTCTCAATCTAGCAGAAGTTAAAAAAGTAACATTTCTATTTTTTAATCTAACTTCTAATGTGTAATCATCAATGATGACTACTTCATCAATGTCTGAATAATAATCTCTGTGTGGAGAACCTAAAGTTTCGTCTAAAAATGAATCATAACTGAATTTCACATCTTCAGCATTTAGTTCTTCACCATTGTGGAAAGTTATACCCTTTTTTATTTTGAAAGTGTAAACTTTTCCATCTTCAGAAAGGTTATAAGATTCTATAATAGCCCCATCGGATGTATAATCTCCACTCTCTGTTAGTTCAACTAAAGGATCATGAATTTGGCTTAAAACAAAATCTGCTTCAGTATCTTGATAGGTAACAGGATTCAGCCTTGAAGGTTCTGCAGAGATTGAAATTAGAACTGTATCTCTAGCGAAACCTAAAGTTGAAAGTAACAAAATAGATAGTAAAAACACAAAAAATAATTTTCTCATAATCTACCCCCTTGTTTTTTAGTAAAGATGACAGGCTATGAGTCGACCATCATCTAATTGTTTAAGTTCTGGTTCTTTCTTTTTACATATTTCTTTTACAAAAGGACATCTTGGATTAAAATTACACCCTTTTGGAGGATTTATAGGAGAAGGAACCTCCCCAGTGAGCATATCTTCAGGTAATTTTTGATCTGGATCTGGTATTGGTACAGATTTGAATAAGCCTTGAGTATATGGGTGTAAAGGTTTCTTAAATATTAATTTAGTTTCTCCTGTTTCAACCATTTTACCTAAATACATTACTCCAATTTTATTTGAGACAACTCTTATTAAATTTATATCGTGAGATATGTAAAAATAAGTTAGATCTCTTTCTTTTTTTGCTTTTTCAAGTAATTTAAGTATTTTTGTTTGAACTGATACATCCAATGCAGATGTTGGTTCGTCTAGAAAGACTATTTCAGGTTCTACAGCTAATGCTCGAGCTATTGCTATTCTTTGTTTTTGACCTCCACTTAATTCATGAGGAAACCTTATCATATGTTCAGCTTGCAACCCCATTGATTTAAGTAATTGAACAATTCTTATTGTCGTGTCTTTTTTTCCTTTAGTTATTTTATGGATTAAAAGAGGCCTTGAAATAGTATCGTAAACAGTCATTCTAGGATTGATAGATGAGTGTGGATTTTGAAAAACCATTCCCATTATTTTTCTTAATTTTCTAGCGGTATTTTTATCGAAATCAGATATATCTTCACCTTTAAAATAGATTTTTCCTGAAGTATGTGTAATTAATTTTAAAATAGTTCTGACAAAAGTTGATTTTCCACATCCAGACTCTCCAACTAAACCAAATGTGTCTCCTTTTTCAATTTGTAATGAAATATTGTCAACAGCTTTTACAGTACCTCTTGAGCTACCAAAATATTTTTTTAAATTTTCTATTTTTAGTAATGGTTTATCATTCATTTATAATCACCTTCTATGACAAGCTACAAAATGATTTTTTGAAACTTCTTTCAAGAATGGTCTATCTTTATGACAGACTTCTATTTCTTCTTCACATCTAGGATGAAATCTACAGCCCTTAGGTGGGTTAATAAGCCGCGGAACTGAACCTGGAATTTCTTCTAAATCTTCTAGAGAATTTTCAACGCCTAAGACGCTGTGTATTAATTTTTTTGTATAAGGATGTTGAGGGTTTTTAAAAACATCTCTTACCGAAGCAGTTTCGACAATTCTCCCAGCATACATGACTGATACAGTGTCACATATTTCACTTACTACTGCTAAATTATGTGTTATATATAAAATAGTCATTTTAAATCTTTCTTTTAATTCTTTTATAACTTTCAAAAATTGAGATTGTATAGAAACATCTAAAGCTGTTGTAGGCTCATCTGCTATCAAAAGAGATGGATTACAAGCTAACATCATAGAAATCATAACCCTTTGCTTCATTCCTCCTGATAATTGATGTGGATATTTAGTTAATAGATTTTCAGCGTCAGGTAATTTAACTTTTTTTAGTTCTTCTATAACAATATCTCTAAATTCTTTTTTTGAAGCTTTCCTATACATTTTTAATACTTCTTCAATTTGATTTTGTATTGTGAATACAGGGTTTAATGAAGATGAAGGATCTTGGAAAATCATAGCTATCTCATTACCTCTTATTTCTTTTTGAAATTGTTTTTCTTTTAAGTGAAGTATATCTTTTCCTTTATAATATATAGCTCCTCTTTCAATTTTTGCATTGTTGTCCAAAAGGCCAATAATGGTTTGACCAGTTACGCTTTTTCCACAACCTGTTTCGCCTATTAGGCCATGGAATTCTCCTTCTTTTATAGTTAAATTGACACCATCTAAAGCTTCTACTTTGCCCTCTTCAGTTTCGAAAGATAATTTAAGATCATCTATTTTTAATATATCATTCATTTAAACAGCCCCTTTAATTACGTTTTGTTGTAGGATCTAAAGCATCTCTCAAACCATCACCAATAAAATTAAAACCTAAAACTGTAATCATAATAAATAAACCAGCAGTAGTTGAAATCCAAGGGGCTCTTAAAAGATAATCTCTTCCCGCTGATATCATAGAACCCCAAGCAGGTGTTGGCGGTTGTACACCTACTCCCAAAAAGCTAAGTGTTGCAGATGCTATTAAAGCTGTTGGCATCATTATCGCCATCATGATAATTGCTGTTGGTATAGCATTTGGTAAAACATATCTCCAAATAATTGAAGGTGTTGATTCACCTATTGAATAAGCAGCTTCAATATAATCAGTGTTTTTAATAGTTAAAATTTTACTTCTGATCATCCTTGCATAAGTTGTCCATCCAACTATACCTAAAGCTATTATTACATTGAATACACCTTGTCCCATAATTCCTGCAATGGCCATTGCAAGAATTATTACAGGGAAAGACCTTAACATATCTACAATTCTCATTATAATCCAATCAGAAATACCACCAAAAAAACCAGCTATTACTCCTAAGAAAATACCTATAGCACCTTCAAATAAAACAATTAAAACACCTATTTGAAGAGCTATTCTAGAACCGTAAAAAGCTCTGGAAAGAACATCTCTCCCTAGCTCATCTGTTCCTAGCCAATGATCTTTGGAAGGCGCTTGTAATCTGTTTATTGGGTCTGTAGCTAAAGGATCATGTGGACTGATTAGTGGGGCGAAAATGGCTATAAAAATAATTATTGAGATTATTACAAAACCTATTAACGCTAATTTGTTGCTTTTGAATCTAGACCATACTAAAGATAACTGAGAACTTTTTTGTTTTTTTAAATTTTTTATATCATTAACTATTTCATCATAAGAAGCTTCTTTATCAGCCATTTCTATCCCTCCTGTTTTATTCTTGGGTCAACAACTGCGTATACTAAATCAGCTAGTAAATTAGCTACTACAACCGTTATAGCTATAATTAGTAAAATTGATTGAACTACCGGATAATCTCTAGCTAAAACGCTATTTACCAAAAGGCTGCCTAAACCCCCCCATGAAAAAACTACTTCAATTACTACAGCTCCACCTATTACCCAAGGTAATCTTAAGGCTAACATTGTAATAATTGGTATAAGGGCATTTCTTAAAGCGTGTTTCATTACAACAACTGGATATTTTAGTCCTTTGGCTTTTGCAGCTTTTATATAATCTTGGTTTAATACTTCTAACATCTCTGCTCTCATAGGTCTAGCGAACCAAGCTTCTTCTCTTAACCCTATTGATAATGCAGGAAGTATTAACGAAGAAAAACCCATTAAACCAGCAATAGGAACCCATCTTAATTGCAGCCCGAAGATATACAAGAGTAAAATCCCCAGCCAAAAAGAAGGAATTGATATCCAAAACATTGCTTGGAATGTTGTAAAATAATCCAGGAAAGAATTTCTTTTCAAAGCTGCTAAAATACCTAATAAAACCCCGAAAACTAGAGCTATAAACAAACCACTTCCAGTAAGTGCAAGGGTAGGCCCTGCCCTTTCGGAGATAAGCTTTCCAATATCTCTGTTGTATCTAATCGAAGTTCCGAAATCACCTTTTAAAACATTTCCCATCCAGCTTAAATATTGAGTGTGTAATGGCTTATCTAAATTATATTTGGCTCTTACAGCAGCTAAATTTTCTTCTGACGCATAAGGTCCCAACATAATCCTTGCTGGATCACCAGGTGTTAAATGCAAAATAAGAAAAGCTATTAAAGTAACCCCAAAGGCAGTTATAACTGTCCTTAAAATTCTCATTACCCAATAGTTTTTTTTCATCATATACTCCCCCTTGAACGTTAACTCAATATATTAGAAAAACAAAAACTTTAAAAATATTTTTATATATGTTAATATTACTATGTATATAGTTAAATAAAATTCAATTTATATGAATAAAAAGTTACTAAATCAATTATAACACTAATTACATGAAATGCAAAATTAATGAAAATGAAATGTTTTTATTAAAAAGGAGAGGTTTTTGATGAATTTGTTATCTGAAAATGATAAAAAAAATTTGATAGAAATGACTAAAGATCTCATAAAAATCCCTAGTTCTGCTTGGGATGACGAGAGTATTTATTCCTTTGTATATGAATACTTAGAAAATAAAAAATTAACCCCTATTAAAGGGGATAAAGAAAATTTTTCATTAGATAAAAATCATCCATTTTTCAATGTTATTAGTAAATTTGGAAATGGTAAAGGCCCAAAAATTCTAATTAATGGACATTTAGACACTGTAACTGCAAAAAGTGAATGGTTTTATCCAAAGTATTCAGCAAAAGAAGTAGAAGGTAGAATATATGGTTTAGGTGCAGCAGACATGAAAGCAGGCTGTGCAATTGGTATTTCAGTTTTTGAAAAGATAAAGACTATGGTTGATGATTTAAACGGTGAGTTGTTTTTATCTTTGGTGTATGGAGAAGAATCGCCTTTTTCTATTGGTAGTGATGAGTTGTTAAGAGAATATGATTTTTCAGATTATGATTTGATTATTGTAACAGAGCCTTCTCCTGTTCTAACTATTGATAATTATTGTTTTGTACATGAAAGAATAGTTAAAAATCCAAAATTCCCAGTTATAGTTTCTGGAGCTGAAGGCAGAGAGTTGTTTGAACTGGAATTTTTTGGAGAGAATTCTCATGCCTCACATCCGAAGAGAGGTACTAATGCGATTCAAGACGCTGCAAAGGTAATAACAGAATTAATAAATTTCAATAAATTCTCAGACATAAAAACTGGAAGAGGTGATTATGTAGTTTTAAATATGGAAGGAGGAGATGAATCTTTCACTGTTCCAGGATATTGTAAAATTTCTATAAACAGGCAATTAGGTATTGGAGAAAAACCTTTGATGGTCGAAAAAGAAATAAAACAGATAATTAAATCTTTAAGGTTAAAGTCTAAAGTTAGAATTGAAAGAAGATATTCTCCTGATGAAGAAGTAGAATATAGACCATATATTTTTAGAAATAACAAATATATTAATAAATTAACAAATATAATTAATAACGATAAAAAGAAGAATAAAAATTGTCAGTTTATATCAAGTAGTGTTGGAGATTTTAACCTTTTTGGTGTTAGAACCAAAGTTCCTACATTAGTATTTGGGCCAGGTGGCGGAAACATACATTCTGCAAATGAGTATGTCAATAAAGATGAAATTATTCAAACAGCTGAATACATAATAAAATTACTGAAAGAAATATATAAAATTTAATATAATATATATATTTAGTAGCCTATTTTATGATATAATAGTTTTTGTTGATTTTATAAAATAATATGATCTTTTTATACGCTACTTAATTACAGGTAAAATAATTATTAACTTAATTTTTTGCCTTGACAGTTGTTTTTGTGATATGCTATAATAAGTCAGAAATAAAATAGATATAAGAGGTGGAATAAAAGATGAAAAATGGAATTCATCCTGAAATGAACTTAATAACAGTTAAATGTGCATGTGGAGCTGAACACAAGATTTATTCAACAGCAGACAATTTTAGATTAGATGTTTGTTCTGAGTGTCATCCTTTCTACAAAGGAGAAGGTTCAGGATTCTTAGATACAGAAGGTAGAATTCAGAAATTTAAGAACAAATATAAAGATTATCTTAAAAAATAAGAAAAAAGGGAGCTTAGCTCCCTTTTGAAAATATAAAAGAGGTAGGCGGGTGGGCCTTGCTTCCAATTGGAATCCATCTGTCAAATTAAAAGAAATTTTCGGAGGTGAAGTCCATAGCCTGGACCCGGGCCGTCGAAAGACGATATCACGACTTGGCAAGGTTATCGTGAAAAATCTAAGTTATTTAAGAAGGGCGGGGTATTATTGTGAGCGAAAGTATTGCCCAAGGTACAATTATTAATGCCAAAGTTAAGGACATCAAAAAATTTGGTGCGTTTTTGGAAGTTGAAAATGGTCAAGAAGGTTTTGTCCATATTTCAAAATTATCAAAAAAGTATGTAAAAAATGTTTCTGATTTTTTAGAAGTTGGACAAGAAGTAAAAGGTAAAGTCATAGGTAAAACAAAAGATGGAAAATACGAAATATCTTTAAAAGATACAGATGAAGATACTGGTAAAGAAAATTCAGAGAATTTTGAAAAGAAATTGAGTCGATTTTTAAAAGACAGTGATAGAAAAATATCAGAATTTAGAAAACATATGGATAAAAAAAGAGGAAATAAAAGAAGATAAAATTATGGGGAGCCAATGGCTCCCTTTTTATTATTATATATAAGACTTTTTGTGTTAAAATATATTTGATTAATAATATA
>JBNJGY010000025.1:0-26732 GCA_051748045.1 Thermotogota bacterium | reverse complement strand
GGCTAACTATTGAAGAAGTATTTGATTTTTCTGATATAGAATAAAGGGGAGAGAATATGGAAAAGTTTAGAAAAAGAGTTATTAAAAGAAAAAGATTATTAAGTTTATTTATTTTAATTATCTGTGGGTTTATTTTATTAGATGTTTTTGTAATTAGTCCAAATCATCATTCGGGAAACTTTGTTTATTCTTTCCAATTTGGTTTGATGATTGGGTTAGAAATGTTGGCGATCATAAATGTTATTAAATTAGATAAAGCTATAAAAGATAATAAAAAGTTGAAATTGTTATACAATAAAGAAAATGATGAAAGACTAAAATTAATCAGAAGTAAAGCTGGTATGCCATTATTAATGGTTACTTCAATTATTATGATATTATCTGGTATAATTGCTGGTTATTTTAATACTTTAATATTTATTACTTTAATAATAGCTGCAACTACTCAACTGATAATAGGCATGATTATTAAGTTATATCACTTAAGAAAAATTTAGAAGTATAGTATGAACAAAAAATATAATTTCATTTCATACAGTGTCATGGTTATTTTGCTGTTAATTATGCTTATTAATTATACAATTTACCAACTACCTGACATTTTAATTAGAATAACGGGATTTTGTATTTTATTCAATTTGTTATTAATTTCATATAACTTCTTTAAAAGAAAAAATTAAACATTAAAATAGAACACCTTTTTTGGATTTTTTCTTCCAAAAAAGGTGTTTTTAAATTCTTATTTTTATCTAGTTTAACTCAAAATATTTATAATTGTTATCTTGATTTTGAACTAATTCTTCAAATAAATTTTTTGTGTTTTTATCACAGCTGAAAACAAAGAGTTGATGATCTTTTGAATATTCGATCAAAGTTTCTATTGTTTTTCGTTTTCTGTTTACATCAAATTTCACCAATATATCATCTAATATTATTGGTAGATTTTCTGATTTTTGATTGTATTCTTGAATAAAAGCTAATCTAGTTGCAAGATATACTTGGTCTAATGTTCCGTCACTCCATTTTTGAGAATCTAGATAATTATCTTTGTTTAAAAGAATTATTTCATTGTCTTCGTTATATCTAAGAGAATATTTGTTTGATGTGATTTTTTCTATGTATTTACTAGCATTTTTAAATATTTTTTGTCTATTCTTTTTATAGAAATCAATGGTTTTATTAAGGTTATTTATTGTTATTACATTTTTAGCCCATACTTTTGTTAGTTCTTTTATTTCAGTTATAAGATTTTCTCTTTTTTGGATAGTTTCTGAATACGTTTCTATAGATTCTATATTACTTTTTTCATTTTTTAACTCGCCAATTTTTTTCATTATTTCTGATTGTTGGTTTTCTAGTGATTCTATGTTTTCTTTTAAATCTGTGATATTTTGTTCTATGGTTTTTATGTCTTTTTCTTTTAATATTTTTAATACTTCTTCTTTTTCTTGATAACTGTTCAAAAATGAGTTCATACTGATTTGGTTTTTTTCTTTTTCTTCAATGATTAAGTTTAGTTTTTCTTTAGCCTCATACATCTTAAAATATTCGTCTTCGTTGTTTACTTGAGCTGCTTTGAATAGAGAATCAATTTTTTTATTTAATTCTTCAATTTCTTCTTGTTTTATTTTAATTTTTTCATCTATTTTTTTAATTTCCTTGTTCAACTCTTCTTTTTTTGAAGAATTTTCTATGCTTCTTTTCATTTTTTGGTAAATCATTTCTACATTTTCTTCAGTTATATTTTTATTTAAAATATTTTTCAATGAATTTAATGCATTTTCAAAATCATTCAATGTTTCTAGGATTTTTTCTTTTTCAGTTTTTATCTGATTGTAAGATCTAAATATATTTTTTGCACTTGATATTATACTTATAAATGTTTCAAATGTATCAGGAGTGTAGTTCTTTTCATAATTTTTTTCTTCTATCCAATTTTTCCATTCTCTTTCTTTTTCATTTTTCTCTTTTAGGTAATTATCTTTTTCTTCAGATAGTTTTTCAATTTGGTTTTGTGAATATTCTTTTTCATCTGTATAATATTTTTTAAGATCTAATAGGTTTTGGAATTTTTCATAAAATTCATTTTGTTCTTCTGCTTTTTGTCTAAAAAGGTCTAATTGATCTTCAGTTATAGTTGCTGGTAATTCACCTTGTTCAATTATTTCAATTTTTTCTTGTCCTAAGTCTTCTAGCTCTCTGTTTATATCTTTTATCTTTTGATAGAGTTTGTCAATTTTTGCATTTTTATCATCTATTTCTTTTTTTATTTCATTTTTTTGCTTATTTAATGATTTTTTAGTGTTTGAATTAGTAATTAACATAATTACAGAAATAGTTGTAAGTATTAATGGATAGATTATATCAAAATAGAAAAATCCAGAGATTCCTCCTAAAAGCATTAATAAAGATATTATAAAGAATGATTTTTCAGAATAAAAAGAATGTAAATTTTTCTCTTTTTCTGTTTTCAAGTCTATTTCTCGTGATAATTCTTCTATATTATTTTGTATATCATCCTTTTGGTTTACTTTTATGTTTATCTTTTCAAATGTTTTTTGTAGTTTAAAAATAGAAGATTTTGTATTCTTTATTTGTTCTATGTTTCTGCTTTTCTCTGGTATATTTTCTATTTGTTGAGTTATGTTTTCTATTTTATTATTGTATTCAGGGAGTTTTTCTTTTTCTATTTTTATTGTATTTTCTAAAGATATTATTTCAGATGAAAGAGTTTTTAACCTTTCTGAAGTTCTGTTTGCTATATTTCTAGCATCTGCTGTTATAACTGTTTTATTTAATTTTTCTTCTGTCCATTCAGGACCTATTATGGATAGTTTTTCATCTAATTCTGCTTTTAAATTTATTATTCTATCATTTTTGTTAGAAAGTTCTATTTTCTTTTCTAAATAACTTTCTTTTTCTTTGTTGAGTTTTTCTATTATTTCTTGATTATCTATTAAATCGTTATCAATTTTTAAATTTTCCTGAGTTTCAATAAGATTATTTTTGTCGTTGATTAATTCATTTAATAATGATTTTTTGTTTTCTTTTTGAGTTTTTATTGAGTCATATCTTTCTTTTCCATTTGAAGGAAATGTATCAGCATATTTGAGTTTATTTTCTTCTTTTTCAAGTTCTTTTATTTTAGAATTGTACTCAAAAGTGTCTTCTGCAAATTCATATTTTTTTAGATTGTTCTTTAGAATATCTATGTTTTTTTTGTTATCTAAAAATGTTTCATTTTTTTTGTGTATGTATTTGACAATTAAGTCATAACTTTCTAATTTTTTATTCATCTCTTTAATTTCAGAATCCAAATTATTTATGTCTTGAATTTTTAAAGGGATTTCTTGAGTGTTTCCATAAGGCCTTATTAAGTTATCATTTTGTTTTTGAATTTTTTGTACTACATTATTTAAGTTTAGATTTCCTAAACCAGTACCAGCAGAAAATATTAAATTATTTATATTCTCTGAATTTATATTCAATTTCTCTAATTCTTCTAAAGTTAGAGAGAAAATATTTTCAAATGTGTTTATATCTATAGAATTTAAGAAATAAACATTTGGAGAATAATCTATTTTATCCCCATTTTCGTTGAAAATTTCTATGTTGTTTTCATTTCTGTTGAATTTGTAATTTTTATTATTTTTTACTATAGAAAGGTATCCTTTAATATTTTCATAATTTGAAAATCTTTTTCCTACTCTACCGAAATACATGAAATTTAAGAAATTTCTTATACTTGTTTTTCCAGATTCATTTTCACCGTATATGAAATTTATTCCAGCACTGAAATCATTTAATTCGAGGTTTTCGATATTTCCAAATTTTTCTATTTTTAAATCATTAATTATCATTTTTTTCACCTCTTAAAAAATCGATTCCATCTATCATACTGTTTTGAAGGATTTCTTTTTTTTCTTCTTCTGTAAAGTTATTTATATATTTTTTTAATCTAGGGTAGGAGTTATCTTTAGATAATATTGTTTCAAAACCTTCTTTCATTTCATCATAGTTTTCAATGAATCTTGAAATAAAATCATTTTCTTTTTTTAAAGATTCAATTTCTATTTCTGGTAGAGTATTATTTTTAATTTTTTCTATCCAAATGAAATTTTCTTCTTCTATTTCTGCTTCTCTAAATTTAGAGAGAATGTCATTTAAGTTTTCATCTGTTAAATCATTATGAATCTTTGTATGTCCATTTAAAAGGATTCTTATTATCTTTGGTGTTTCTTCTTTAAGTTTATTAATTTCTTGAGAAATTATGTTTAGTAATTCATCTATACTTTCAATAGTGTCTAAATTAATATGGACTTTTTCCCAACTTAAAACTGATGATTTTTTAAATTCAATTTCAGTATTTTTGTTGTATACTTTTACTAAATAATACCCCTTTTCTCCATTCTCATTTATACTGAGTCCTTGAGTTGTTCCTGAGTAAACAATATAAGGATTTTGATTTAATATTTTTTTGTTATGATAATGTCCTAGAGCCCAATAATCAAAATTCTTGTATATTAAATCATTTAATGAAGCTGGAGAGTAATTGTCTAAGCCTTTTATTCCTCCAACATTGGAGTGCAAAAGAGCTATATTGTATATTTCCTCTTTTTTATTTTCAAATTTAAGTGAGAGATTTTCTTGTATTTCTGCTTTTCCAAAAGAAATACCAGATATTTTTGCAAGTATTTCTCCTGATTTTTTAAATTCATAGGATTTCACTTCTTCTGTACTAAAAGAAAAAGTGTTTTTTGGAAAGTCAATATTTTTTTTCCATTCATTAACTGGATCATGATTTCCATGAATCATATATACATTAATTCCATGATTATTTAATTTTTCAAACTGTTCTTTTAAAAAAAGCTGAGCCTTTAATTTATGTGATACAGTATCAAAAACATCACCTGAAATAACTATAAAATCAACGTTGAATTTTATTGCATCTTTTACAATATTTTTGAAAGATTCATATGACGAGGTTAATATGTATTCAAATATTTTTTTGTCTATATTTTCTCTGTGTGAAAAATTCTTTCCTAGATGTAAATCAGAACAGTGTATAAAAGTAAATGATTTGTCTTTCACAAAAAATTCCCCCCAGAATATTTAATTAATAACATATTTTAAAAATATTTCAGCTAAGTCTTTATCGAATTGTGTTCCCATATTTTTTGAAATTTCTTGAATTGCTTGTTCTTTTGTAAGAGGTCTTTTATAACTACGTTTACTTGTCATAGCATCCCAAGCATCACATATACAAATTATTTTTGATTCGAAAGGAATTTCATCACCTTTCAATTTGTCTGGATATCCTTTTCCATCAATTCTTTCATGATGATGTTTTATATAAAGAGCTATTTCCCTCATCGTGTCAATATCTTTTAAAACATTATAAGCATAATCAGGATGTTTTTTAATTTGTTGAAATTCTTCTTCTGTTAATTTTGAAGGTTTATTTAGAATATCAAATGGGATGACTATTTTGCCCATATCGTGGATTAGAGCAGCCCAATATATTTGATATTGCTTTTCTCTTTCTAAGTTTAGTATTTTTGAAAATTTAATAGCTAACTTTGATACATTACTTGAGTGACCTTTTGTGTAATTATCATGAATTTCAACTAGGTTTATTATTGATTTGATCATATCTTCTTTATATTTACTATCTAGATTTTGGTATTCAGCGATAATAATATATGAAGTTATTATGTCAGAAAAGAACTTAGAAAATCTTAATGATTCTTGAGTAAAATGTTTATTTGAAAATTTGTCAATGTCTAAATTCATATTTCCATATATTTTGTCATTTGCATTAAAAGGAATTATCAAGGTACTTCTAATTGGTTTTGAAGCTTTAATGAATAAATTTGCTTCGTTTTCAGGTATTGAATTTCTATCATATTCTAAAATATCTTCTACTATTTTAATTTCCTTTTCTTCAACAAAAAGCCCATCATCTAAATCAATTTTTTCTAAAATATCTAAATTGTGACCTTTGCTATCTATAAAATGTCTTTTACCATTTTTAATTATACTTAAAGAACCATAGTCTGCTTCTGGAATAAAATCAAAAATATTATTAAACAAATATTTTAAAAAATCTTCTAAATTTTCGAATTTTTTTGAATCAACAGTCAATCTAATTAATCTATTTATTTTCTTTATAAGTATTTCATTGTTTTCATACATCTCTTCTAATTCTCTATTAGTAGTTTCTTGTTCAATTATAGTATTTTTTATTTTTTTTGTCATTTCAAAAAAATTATCTTTTATAGAATCTATTTCTTTAATATTGGTTTCATTTATCTGAAGATTTTCCAAAGAATAATTATTTTCAGTATATTTTTTCATTGTTTTTGCTGTGTCGTTTATAGGTTTGATTATTTTATAAGTTTGTTTTACAACATAAAATCTAATAATTAAAAATAATAAAATAGGAACTATACCAATTAAAATAATCATAGAAATAAAAATATTTCTAGAATTTACATAATCCAAATTTAAGATAATATATCTAAACCCATATTGAGAATTTATTTTCAAAAATGTTTTGAATTTGTAAAAACCATCGTCAATATAATTGATTTCATTTTCTGGTAAAGATTGAAAATATTGTATATATTCTAAAGGCAATTCTTTTTCTTTAATAAAATTGGTGAAATATGGAGTATAAATCTCAATACTTTGTATTGTATTGCTTTCTTCAACAAAATCAAGAAGGTTTTTAAAAATAATAGTATTGAACTCATCTTTAAAATCTATTCCAATTTCAATGTAATCACCATTTGAGATTTTCTTATAAATATATAACCAGGGATTATTGGTATTAGTTTGATGTGTTAAAGCTTGTTTATGTATTTCGCCTTTTTTTATTTTACTTAAGTCATTCCATAATATATCTATTTTAGATAAATCTAAATTCAAATCAGGTGAATAATTTGTTTTTGAAATTATTCCTTTTTCATTAGCCAAAAAATAATATACATTTTCAATTAAATGTGAGTATTGACTTTTTTCAATAATTATTTTTTTGGTTTGTTCTAGTTTGTCAATGTCATAAGAATTAATATCTTCTAATGATTTAAACATAATCTCATTCAAATCATTTTCTATGCTTGTTATTTGCAAATCATAATTCGAAACAGATTTTTTAATAACAAAATTTAACTGCTCATCTATAGCAGTTTTTATTTCTCTATTTATATAAAGAGTTAGAAGAATTATTATTGTTAAAGCTGAAATAAAAAATATTAAAGAATAAATCTTAATTCTATTCAATAGGTACTTTTTAAAAGATATCTTAGGCATTATATCTCCATGTAATTGAAATATTTATTTGTTGTTTCTATAACATGATCTAAATCTTCTTTTGAAACCCAATAATGAGTTACAAATCTCATATAACCATCTTCTTCAGGATTAATTATAATATTTCTTTTTTTAAAAAACTCAACGATATCATTTGTTTTATATTTGTTTTTATCAATTTTAAAGAAAACAAGGTTAATATCTACATTATCAATATTTAATGATATTCCTGGAATTTTTGAAATATTTTTAGCAAGGTATTTTGCATTTTCATGGTCTTCATTTAACCTTTTAGTCATTTTCTTTAAGGATATCAATCCAGCTGCTGCTAAAATACCTGTTTGTCTAAGGCCCCCACCCATTAATTTTCTTTTCTTCCTTGCTTTGTCTATAAAAGATTTTTTACCTACCAACAAAGAACCGATTGGTGAACAAAGTCCTTTTGAAAGACAAAATTGAATGGAGTCTACCTCATTTGCTAGATCTTTAACATCTACATTCAACGATGTAGCTGCATTAAAAAGCCTTGCTCCATCTAAATGTATGGGTATATTGTATTTTTTTGATATTTTTCTAATTGTTTTCATATAATTTAAAGATAAAGCTTTTCCATTTGAATAAGCATTTTCTAAGGCTATTAAACCAGTTTTAGGAAAATGAATATCTTCTTCTTTTCTGATTGTCTCTACTATTTCTTCTATATTCATTTCACCCTTTATAGTGTTTAAGGTTCTCAATTGAACACCTGCTATTACAGACGCTGCACCCACTTCATGAATAACAATGTGAGAATCTTTACCTATAATAACTTCATTTCCTCTTTCACAATGGGTAAATAATGCCAACTGGTTACCAAAAGTTCCAGAAGGAACAAATAATCCTGCTTCTTTTCCTGTAATTTCCGCTGCGTAATTTTCTAGTTCTATTGTAGTGGAATCATCTTGATAAACATCATCTCCAACGTTTGCTTTGGCCATTGCTTCTCTCATTTCATCAGTTGGGTGTGTAACTGTATCGCTTCTTAAATCTATGAATTTCATAATTTCACCTCGTTATATTATTAAGTTCTTCTATTGAGCTTTAAAAGACAATTTGTTCTTTATAAATTATAACATATTTGAAATAATATGTTTCATTTAAAATAAAAAACCCCGGCAAATGCCGAGGTTGGTTTTTTAAACCCGGAAGTCAATAAATTTTCCTCTATTACCATCTTGTGCGAATGAAACATCAACTTTTGAACTTTCTATGTTTTCCATGAGCATATTACCCATCATTTCAGTTGTGTCCATTGCTTTTTTAGCTACAGCTGTTGATACTTTCATACCAGTTTGTGCTGTAGACATATTAGACTGCATTGCAGACACTTGCATTGAATCCATAATATACACCTCCGGTTGTGCATTCATTATTATATCGGTTGATTATTTAATAATATAAATAAAGCAATTACTTTTATCACTATATTATATAATAAATATATTACTATATTAATAAGAGTGTAAACAAAACTTGTGATATAATTAAATTATATTAATAATATGTTTAAGGGTATTATTAATTATTATAGGGGGTGGAATAATGAGAAAAGTGTTAATTTTGTTGTTTAGTTTAATCATAATATTTTCTTTTTCAAATGATTTTAAAAACTTTTTTATGGAGATGGATTTAAAAGAACTTGTAGAAGACCAAAACCCAGATTTGAAATCTTTGTCAAGTTTTTTAATTTATTGGAATAATCAATCTAGTAATTACAATATTTATCCAAATACACATGAATACATAAAAGATTTTATTTCATTTGAAGATATTCAATTAACTATGGTGAATAAATTAAAATATTTTGAGAATAATGAACCTAATTCTATACAAGCATACGCCTTAGAGCTGTATTTTTTAGACAATTATTGGCGAAGGACTAGAGATGTTCATGTAGTTGATAGAATTATTGAGCTTAAAGATATAATTAATTCTTATTATAACGAACAATTACCTAGAACTGCTATTGCTGTTTCAAACATTTATTGGAATTCCAATATCTTTACAGACAGAGATCAAGCTTATGAATTGATAAAAACACAGTTTGAAAAATTTCCAAACAATGAAGAAATATTAAATATTTTCACAAACATGAGTTATACATTGAAAAAAACAGAGTATGTTGATGAGCTTTTTGAATATTATGACCTAAACTCAAATTACAATGAACAAACTCTTTTATATTTTATATATGCTTTTTTAGATAATGGTGAAGTAGAAAAAGCAGAAGGTTTATCTACTGTTTTAATTAATAGATCAACAAATCAATCAAACAAGGCTAAAGCTTATGAACTATTAGGTGATTATACAGATAATTTAGAAGATAAAGTCGAAAATTATCAAAAATCAATTAGCCAAAAATTCACAAACGGATCAGTTTTAGGGAAATTGGGAGTATCTTTATATCAACTTGATCCTGAAAAATATGCTGAAGCTTCTAGAGCTTATTTAAATAGTGCAACAGCTTATGGATATTCTCCGGATGAAGTTACTCAAATTTTATCGAAATTGAGATGGAGATTAATATTTAAAAACTTCTTAATTTTCATGGTTCCTTTTATTTTGATTACAGGAATTGGAATTTATTTCATTATAAAATGGGAAAGATGGAAAAGAGACGATGATCTTGGTAAACATATTTTAGGTAATAACTAAATAATTATAGATAATAATATACCTTCAAATTAGACATTGTAATTAAATTACAAAAATCTGTTTGAAGGTATTTTATATGTTATAATGTTTTGTGAATAAACCAACTATCTTGAGGTGAAAAATTTGAAATATGTTGAAATTAAAAATAATATTGGTTATATTGCATCCTCTACTAATATAGGAATAATAATAGACGGAACAAATGTATTAGCTATTGATACAGGTTTAGATAAAAGATCTTCTTCTTTAATATTGAAGTTTCTTGAAAAAAATAATTTACATTTAGAATATTTATTAAATACACATTCTCATTCAGATCACACTGGTGGCAATTATTATTTACAAAAAGAAACAAATTGTAAAATAATAACCCCTGATTTAGAAGATTATTTTGTTCAAAATCAATTTTTAAAACCATATTATATTTATTCTGGTACGAAACCACCAAGACATCTTACAAATAAATTCATGCAATCAAAAGATTCCAAAGTTTTTAAAACTTTAAAAAAAGGAGAATTATTTTCTTTTGGAGGAATAGAGATTAAGGCAATAGATTTAAATGGTCACACTTTCAATCATCTAGGATATTTGATCGAAGGGGTACTATTTTCTGGAGATACTTTAATTGGAGAAAACAAATTGTCTAAAACAAAAATGTCTTATTATATTGATGTTGAAAATTTATTAAAATCTTTTAATACAATTGAAAATTTAGAATTTGATATTTTAATTCCATCACATGGTAGTCATAGTTATAAAAACAAAGAAATTGTTGACTTTAACAGAGAAAAAGTTGCAATAATTAATAGATTGATTATAGATAATACAAGAGAAGATATATCAGAAGAGGATTTATTCTCAAAAGTTTTTGATGAATTAGGCATGAAAATAAGAACTTTAACAGAATATTATCTAATGAAACCTACATTGATGTCTCATATTTCTTATTTAAATGATAAAAAAAGACTTAAAATTATTGTTAAAAATAATAAAATATATTATAACAGTCAATAAATTAATAAATTTTATGATATAATTAATTTGACAAATTAATAACATAGTTTCTTCGGGGCAGGGTGAAATTCCCGACCGGCGGTATAGTCCGCGAACCTTAATAGGTTGATCCGGTGTAATTCCGGTACCGACAGTAAAGTCTGGATGATAGAAGAAATCATAAGTGATTGATGATAATGTTATATCAATATATATGATAAGTAAAGACCCTGAAGAAATTCAGGGTCTTTTTTTATATGGGAGATGATATATTGAATAACAAATTCATGGGAATTGCAATTAAAGAAGCATTAAAAGGTATGGGGAAAGTAAATCCAAATCCACTTGTTGGAGCAGTTATCGTTAAGAATGGAGAAATAATATCTAAAGGATATCATGAATATTATGGAGGTAGACATGCAGAAATTGTGGCGATAGATAATGCTCACGAAAAGGGTTTTTCTCTTGAAAAATCAACAATGTTTGTTACTCTAGAACCTTGTCATCATTATGGGAAAACACCTCCTTGCGTAGATAGAATAATTAAAGAAAAATTTAAAAAAGTGGTAATTGCCATGCAGGACCCTAATAAAAAAGTAGCTGGTAAAAGTATTAAGAAACTCAAAGAGAATGGTATTGAAGTTGAAGTAGGAATACTAGAGAATGATTCAAAGAAAATAAATCAAATATTTTTGAAATATATAACACAAAAAAATCCTTATGTAATAGTTAAATTTGCTATGAGTTTAGATGGCTTTATTTTCCCTTATACTACAGATAATAGGAAAATTACAAATGAGAAAGTAAATAACTATGTACATGAATTAAGGAATAAATTCAGTTCGATTTTGATTGGATATAATACACTTGAAAAAGATAATCCAAGACTAACTTCAAGAATAAAAGAAGGTATAAATCCAATTAGAGTAATTTTAGATAGAAATTTAAGCTCTGAAAATAAGTTTTATAAAATTTTTGATGAAAAAGGAAAAAATTTAATTATTAATTCAAAAAAGAACTATAAAAATGATAAATCTGAAGGGTTGAAAATCAATGAATCAAAACCAGAAAAAATTTTACAAAAGCTAGGGGAAAGAGAAATAGACTCAGTACTTATAGAAGGTGGAGCTAATATCATAGAACAATTTTTACCATATGCAGATAAAGTTATGATTTTTCAAGCACCGACAATTTTTGGAAAAGGAATTTCTCCATTTTCAAAATATTCAAAGTTTTTAAATGATAAAAACTTCAAAATAAAAAAATATGATAATAATATTTTATGGGAGTTTGATATAAATGTTTACGGGAATAATTGAATATAAGACAAATCTAAATATAAAAGGTGAAGAACTAAATATATCTAACAATTTCAATGATGTTAAAAATGGTGACAGTATTGCTATTAACGGAATTTGTTTAACGGTAAAAAAAATTGAAGGACAAAAGTTGTATTTTGATGCAGGGTATAAAACGATTAACTCCACTAATTTAAAAACGACGAGAGTTGTTAATGTTGAGAGAGCTATGAGGTTAAAAGATAGATTAGGAGGCCATATTGTAACTGGTCATGTTGATAGTACTATAAGATATTTGGGATATACAAGAGATAAAAATAGTTATAAATTATCATTTTCAATGCCAAAAGGAGACTCACCAACAATAAAAAATGGGTCAATAGCTCTTAATGGAATTTCTTTGACAGTCGCAGAAATGTCATTGGACTCTTTTTCTATACAGATAATAGAACATACTTGGAAAAACACAAATTTGTCTGATTTAAAAAATGGAGATTTAGTTAATTATGAGATAGATATGTTTTTAAGATATATGGGAGGTGTAGCGAATGTTTTCAGAAATAAAAGAGGCTTTTGAAAAAGGAAAACCTGTTATTGTTACAGATCAAAAAAGAGAATTTGAAGCTGATTTAGTCTTCCCTTCTGAAATAATAGATAAAGAAGTTATAAATTTTATGATTACAGAGGGTAAAGGTATATTATGTACAGTAGCTGATGAAAAACAGTTGTTGAGTAAAGGTTTTTTTAAAATGCCTGGTAATGGATTAGATAAACATAGCACGAACTTTTTCGTGCCAATAGATTACAAACTTAGTGATACAGGGGTAACAGCAATTGAAAGAGCAAATACTATAAAATTTTTATCTGAAGGACATGGACCAAATATGTTTTCTTATCCTGGTCATGTGGCTTTGTTAGGAGCAAAAGCTTATCAAGAAAGACAAGGTCATACTGAAGCATCTGTAGAATTAGTTAAATTATTGGGATATAAAGGTTACGCAACTATAATTGAAATTCTGAATAAAGATGGAGACTCACATGATATTGATTATGCAATTAATATGTCTAATAAGTATGGCTTACCGATGATTTCTATTGATGATATTTATGAAGAATTTATAAAAAACACAAAATTAGTTTACAAAGCTACAGAAGCTAAACTTCCAACAGAGTTTGGAGAATTTAATATTGTTGGCTTTTATAATAAAATAGATGGAAAAGAGCATTTTGCTCTTACTTATGGTGATTTAAATGATAAGCCTGTTCCTCTGAGAATGCATTCTGAATGTGTTACTGGTGATG
Source organism: Thermotogota bacterium (assembly GCA_051748045.1). Taxonomy (GTDB): domain Bacteria; phylum Thermotogota; class Thermotogae; order Petrotogales; family Petrotogaceae; genus Geotoga. Next base: position 13,131 of record JBNJGY010000025.1, on the reverse strand, counting down.
CGTTTTCTTCTTTAAAGTGTGACTGTGGTAGTCAACTTAAAAATGCTATGAAGTACATATCTGATCAAGGAAAAGGAATAATAATTTATTTAAGACAAGAAGGAAGAGATATAGGTATAACAAATAAGATAAAAGCATATGCTTTACAAGATAGAGGACTAGATACAGTAGATGCTAATGAAGTAATAGGATTGCCAGCGGATAATCGTAATTATGCTGTAGCTGCACAAATGCTTGATGAGTTAGAAGTATTTGATGTAGTATTATTATCTAATAATAAAGATAAAGAAAATCAATTGATAGATTATGGTATTAATGTTGTTGAAAGAAAAAATATTTTTGGTGACGTTAATGAACATAATCATGGATATTTAAAAACAAAATTTGAAAAATTTAACCATGATTTAAAAAATATTTTATGAGGTGAAATTTATGAATTATATTACTGGTAAATATTCAGGAAAAGATAAAAAAGTAGCAGTTATCATTTCTAGATTTAATTCAACAATAACAGAAAGACTTTTAGAAGGAGCTGAAGATTGTTTTGTTAGACACGATTTAAATACTGGAAATATAGATGTTTATTATGTTCCCGGTTCTTTCGAAATACCTTTTTTAGCAAAAAAATTAGTAAACAGTAAAAAATATGATGGTATTATAGCGCTTTCTGCTGTTATAAGAGGTGAAACATATCATTTTGAAATTGTTTCTAATGAAGTTTCAAAAGGAGTCGCGCAAATTAATTTGAGCTCTAATATTCCTGTTATTTTTGGAGTTTTAACTACAGATACAGTAGAACAAGCAATGAATAGGGCAGGTATAAAATCAGGGAATAAAGGATTTGATACTGCACTTTCATTACTTGAAATGATGGATTTAAATAGCAAAATATAATAAAAAAGGCTGACTTAAAAAGTCAGCCTTTTAAATTAATTATTTTGCTTTTCCTTGATTAGCTACAGATTTCATTTTCTTTTGAATTTCTTCTTGATCACCTAAGTAGTAATGTTTAATAGGTTTTAATTCTTCATCTAATTCGTAAACAAGCGGGATTCCTGTTGGGATATTTAATCCAACTATTTCTTCCTCAGAAACATTGTCCAAATATTTAACTAATGCTCTTAATGAATTACCATGAGCTGCAATTATTACTTTTTTACCAGATTTTATAGTAGGAGCTATTTCTTCATGCCAGAATGGTAAAAATCTTTCAACGGTATCTTTTAAACATTCAGTAGTTGGTAATATAGCTTTGTCTAAATCAGAATATTTTCTTTCATTACCTGGATATCTTTCATCGTCTTCAGATAATGCAGGAGGTTGAACATCATAAGATCTTCTCCAAATTTTTACCTGTTCTTCCCCTTCTTTTTTAGCTGTTTCTGCTTTATTTAGTCCTTGTAAAGCTCCATAATGTCTTTCGTTTAATCTCCATGATTTTTTTACAGGTAACCATAATTGATCAGTTTCATATAAAGCGAAGTAAAGCGTTCTAATAGCTCTTTTTAAAACTGAAGTAAAAGCTATATCGAATTCATACCCTTCTTCTCTTAATACTTCTCCTGCTTTTGTTGCTTCTTCAACTCCTTTTTCTGATAAATCCACGTCTGTCCAACCAGTGAATTGGTTTGATTTGTTCCAAGTACTCTCTCCATGTCTAATTAAAACTAATTTATACATATTTTCACCCCTTTAGAATTATGAGCTACAAATATATTATAGAATATGTATTTTACATTATTTATAAGATAACTGTAATATAATCATGAAATATGTAATTTATTCACTTAAATTTAAAATTTATGTTAAATCTGGTATCATTGTAATATAAGGAGGTATAATAAATGTTTGACGAAATTTTTGAAAAGTTAATAATGAGAGGTATTACAAGTAGTAATACAGCTTTACTATGTGTTGATTGTCAGTTTGGTTTTACTGAAGAATGTCCTGATGAACTACCTGTTAAAGGTACTGATGAAAAATGGAGAAAAGATTTAAACAAATTAGCAGAAGAGTTCAAAGATAGTACATTTTTAGTTTTAGCAAGTAAAGATAATCACCCTGAAAATCATAAGTCATTTGAGGAATGGCCTCCACATTGCATTCAAGATACCAAAGGTAATGAATTATTTATTAGTAATTATAATAAAATATTTGAAAAAGGCATTACTGTAGAAACTGATTCAAAATCTGCTTTTTTTACAGATTCTGAATCAGAAGAAAGTAATGGTTTAGACGAAGAATTACAAAATAATAACATAAGAAACCTTGTTGTTGTTGGTTTAGCAGCAGAAGTTTGTGTTTTAGAAACTGTAAAAACTGCAATCGAAAAAGGCTACAAAATATATTTAATTGATAATTTTGTTAAAAGTATAGAAAATAAAACTAATTCAGAGATCTTTTCTGGCTTAAAAGTAAACATTATTTAAATCACATTCTAATATTCATTAGTATTAAAGCTATTATAGTACTTACTATTGCAATCCAATCTTTTTTTGAAGGGAATTCTTTAAATATTATTATTCCTCCAAGGTTTATAAATAGAATACTTCCAGAAGAAAAGATTGGAAACGCAACTGAAGTTTTCACATAATCCAAAGCCATTATTAGAAAAAATGATGAGAAATAATTAGGTATACCAACAAGAATACCAGTTATTATGTCTCTTCTATGTACTTTTTTTGGTTTTTTTAATGTGAAAAATAAACTTATTAAAAAGGCAGAAAAAAATACAAAGAACAAAAATATTTCTTTATATTTAGTAAATGAATAATTTTGAAAAAATTTATTTGAGAATTCAGCCATTCCCCCAAATAAAAATAACAGTATAAGTAAATAATTGAAATTTAATTTTTCTTTTTTAAAAGGTATATTTATAAATATTATTGCAAAAATTGCAAAAGAAATACCAATTGTTTGAATAGTATTTGGATATTCTTTCCAAAAAATAATTGAAAAGACCATAGGTATTAAAATCCCTAACTTCCCAAAAGCTCCTGATAACCCCACTCCATTTTCTCTAATGCTCTTTTGATATAGAAAAAAAGATAAAAAGAAAAATGCACCTGCAATACTTCCTATAATTATTGCCCAAATAAAGCTCGTGAATTCATTGAACTTTATATTATTTATTAAGTTATGCATAATAGGATCAAGAGTTTTATCTTCAAATCTGAAGTTTTTGAAATTACTTAAAATAATTATTAATGAAGTACTAAATGCTATTACATAATTCATTGTTGTTATAGCAAATCTGTTCATGTTATTATTTTCAGAATGTTTAAAAATCAGAGCAATAGCAGAAGAACTGAGAATAGCTAAAAATAAATAAATCATATATACCTCCAAATAAATTATATCAGGAAGCTAATAGCTTCCTGATATTTTTGGTCGGAACGACTGGATTTGAACCAGCGACCTTCAACACCCCATGCTGACGCGCTACCACCTGCGCTACGTTCCGTAATCATCGAATTATTATATCAAAAAATACATTGAATAATCAAGATATAATTTTATAAAAAACAATTCCTAAATATTCATGAAACGCAAGTGCAGTTGCTCTTAAATTATTGATGTTAGGGATAAAATCAGTCCATGAAAGATTTGTTTTTGATACAAAATAATAAGCTGGGACAGCTATCAAATTTTCTTCAATATATTTATTAAAAGAATTGTAAGATCTAGTCATGTGTACTGCAGAAGTAACTAAATAAACATTATTAGCTTTGATTTGTTTTTTTATATCAGCTGTAAATTTTGCATTTTCATTTGTGTTTCTTGCTTCAATTTCTATATAAATATCATTTGGATTTACGCCCATTTTTATGAGAGTTTCTTTCATTAAAAAAGCTTCTGGTATATCATCAGTTCCTGGTAATTTACCTCCAGTGACTATTATAGGATATCCAAGATCTTTATACAATAAATAACCTTTATAAACCCTAGCAAGTGATTGGTCAGATAAGCTGCTTATTGTATTATTCTCAGTGTCTGAAATTATTCCTCCACCTAAAACAACTATTAATCCATCATCTTCAAAAAATTTTCCTTGAGTACTAAAAGGTGGATGATTGTTTTCTAAAGGAGTAACAAATATCCTAGTAAACCAACCTGTAGAAATAACGTAAACGAAAATAGTAATAACTATTAGATATTTTCTAATTCTTTTTTCTTTTTTCAGATAGTAAAAAAACATTATAATGTTTAAAGTAATAAAAAAACCTGGAAATTCTAAAAATGACGAAAGAATTTTTTGTAAAATCATAAAATCACCTCAATAAAATAATAAACAATTATAGCTAACATTATATAAAAACCAAATGGGATTTTAGTTTCTTTTTTATTAAAATTAATAGAAAAAACAATAAAAGCAGAAATTATTAAAAAGTAAAAAATTTCAAATCCTACATAAAGAGTTATTGTTGTTAATAATTTTACATCCCCAAAACCCAATCTATTGCTATTGTAAAATACTAATGTAATAAACAGAATAAAAGAAGCATAAAAAACATTATAAATATCAAAATTTATGAAAGAGATAATCAATATTATTATACTGCTTATATCTGGAATTATCATTTTATAAAAATCTACTATTCCAGCGAATAAAATGCTATTTATAAAAATAAAATCAAAAAAATTTTTATTTAGAAATAAGAATGATAAATTTACTAAAAAAACTAGGGAGCTAAAAATTAGCCCCCTATAAGTTTTACTATTCAATTTAGTATTGACTTCTCTTCTTCAGTTAGATTTTCATCAAAAACATTTTTCAAACCATAAATATACCAACTATATTTCTCTTTCATTTTTTTGTATATTTCTTTAGCTTCTGCTTTTCTTCCAGTTTTTATATAAGGAACTACAAGCAATAAATGGAAATGATCGTTATCGTCATTATCTCTTACATATCTTTCTATAAATTTCACAACTCTTTCATATTTTTGTTTTTCTATCATTATTTTTGACCAGATTTCTATATCGCTTTGATATTCAGGCGTTGTATTCAAGATTTCATCTTTTAATTCATCTGCTTCTATGTTTCTTTCTAATTTTCTATATAAATCAGATAATTCATATTTACCTAATATACTTTTTGGGAATCTACTGAGGAATTTTTCTAAATTATGAGCAGCCTTTTCAAATTCTCCTATTTCAATATAAGCATCACTAATCATAAAATATGTCACATAGTTATTTGGAGAAAGTTCAATTTCTTTTTTCCATATTTCAGCAGCTTTGTTGTATTCTTTCAAATTAAAGTATGCTTCTCCTAATTCAGAAAGTGCGGCTATATTCCAAGGATCAATTTTTGCTGCTTTTTCTAAATATTCTTTACCTTTTTCAAATTCTCCTTCTTCTATTAAAATAGAACCAAGAAGTTCATATGCAGGAGCAAAGTTAGAATCTATTTTTAACATGAAGTCTATTATCTCTTTAACAATATCAAAAGCTTTTCTATCTGCCCTTTCAAGAACAATATCAAACATTCCATTTAAAGAAACGTGGTTCAGGTCAGATGGTTTTATGTTAAACTCATCCATGTATGTCATGAAATCATTGAATACAAAAGGTCGGGTGATAAAATTCGAAGTTAACCCAGGTAAGTTTTCCATAAGTTTCGCGACTTTTTTAGCCTCTTCCAATAAGTCTTTTTTATCTTTAAGATCTGCAGTCATTAAATCAAAGTCACCTTCGTATAAAAACTCTGCTAACAAAATTGGAAAAGGTGTTTTATCAGTTATTGTTACAATTTCACCATCGAGATTAATGTTGATTATGCTTTGCATTTGAATCTCCCCCTTTGTTTTGATATGGAAATATATCTTCACATTAATTTTACCATAATTAACATAAATTAAAAAATATTATTATAGTATAATTGAATGTGAAAAAAAGAAATAAAAAGGATTAAAGAGTTATTTTGATTGGAGAGATATAAATGAAAAAAAGATATTTATTTTTTCTTATAATTGCTGGTTTTTTAATCTATATATTTTTAATTGAACCAAATTTTATAATAATAAAAAAAGAAATTTCTATAAATACGGAAAAAATACAAGGAGAAGTTAAGTTTATTCAAATATCTGATTTACATATAAATAATTACTATTTTTTTCATGATTTAGTTTTAAAAAAGATTGAGAGAATAAATCCAGATTTTATTGTTTATACTGGTGATTCATTAAGAAAGAATACCGATCAAGAGAGTCTTAATAAATTTTTTAAATTATTGTCTGAATTTTCAGAAGTATATGTTATTTATGGAAACTGGGATTTTCAAGATTTAAATAAAGTAAATCAAGCTTACGCCTATAAAAAGATTCATTTAATAGAAGGGAAAAGTGAAATGATAGAAGTTAGAAATAATAGAATTATGATCACTGGATTGCCTATGTTTTATAAGTTAGAGTATTATGAAAATTATGAAGATTTATACAGCTTATTTCTCACACATGTACCAGATAATATACAAAAAAATAATGAAATTATAAAAAACTCCGATTTAACACTAGCGGGTCATACTCACGGAGGTCAGGTTTTTATTCCTTTTATTACCAAATTACTGATTAACAAAATAGGCAATTATTCAGAGTTTTTAAAGGGTATGCATGATTATAAGAATACTAAAGTTTATATAAATAGAGGGTTAGGTTCTTGGTTCAGTTTAAGATTTCTAACTCCTCCAGAAATTACAATATTTAATTTAAAAGGTGAATAAATATGGATATTAATGGTAAAAAAGAATATAAAAAAGCAGTAGCTCTCAGATATAGGAAAGGAACTGAAAAAGCACCAAAAGTTGTTGCGAAAGGATTGAATGACATTGCAGCAAAAATATTAGAGGTAGCCCAAGAAGAAGATGTACCTGTTATAGAAGATCAGAATGCAGTTGAAGAATTTTATGGGATTGATCTTAATTTAGAAATTCCTCCAGAAATGTATAAAGTTGCTGCTGAAGTTTTAGCTTATGTTTATACAATGGATAAAAAGAATAAAAATAAATAATAAAAAGGACTGTGCAATCACAGCCCTAAATCTTCAGTAACCAAAATTATTTTAAATCTACCTGGATGTCTTACCCCCGTTTCAACAATTGTTCTATGAATACAAATTCTTTCTCTAGATTCGCAATCAATACATTCCCCGAATCTAACACATGGAGTTTTTGTATCTAATCTTTTAGCGTTCATCGGAGATATTTCATTAATCCTTTCATTAGCACATTTTAGGTTAGGAACTATTTTATTCATCCCAACTACCATAACGACATGCTTAGGACCCCAAATCATAGGAGCTACCCTTGTTCCGTTTCCGTCTAATTGTACAATCATTCCATCTTTAGTTATAGCATTTGCACTACAAAAGAAAAAATCTACATCAAATGCCTTTAAAAACATTTTTCTTTTTTCTTCTTCGGTTTTAGCATCGTTTCTATTAAAAAATTCAAAGTCATTTTTCTGTAAAAAGTCTATAACTCCTGTTTCGTGTAAGGTTATTGAACCACCTATAGCTGCAGATGATTTTTCTGGCATAAAAGATTTTATTATATCAACAACATCTTCTTTTGATTCAACTAAATACGCGTCATGTTTTTTGTTTTTTAAAGTTTGAATCATTTGTTCACCTAATTCTTTGTATTTCCATTTTAATAATTTTTCTCTCATGATTAACCTCCATTTTGAGTTATATATTTATATTTTATCATGATAAAATTATTTAAAAACGATTTAATATATTAATTTTGAAGGGAGAATAAATATGAAAGATTATAGATTAAATAATAAAAAAATAGAAAAATATTTAAAAACTAAAAGTATAAAACTTGATTTAAAAAAAATAATAAAAAATAAAAAACAAAAATTGGCAGTTATATGTTATGCGGAGAATGAACATGGTGAATTTCTATTATTAGAAAGATACAAAGAACCTTTTTCAGGTAAATTAGTAGCCCCTGGAGGAAAAACAGATTATGAAGAAGATATTGAAGAATCTATGAGAAGAGAATTCTTTGAAGAAACAGGAATTAATTTAAAGAGTATGTCACTTGAAATTATAACATCAGAAGATGGACCTAATCATTATAATTGGATATTAATTATCTATACTTCAAAAATAAAAAAACAACCTTTGATTGACAGTGATGAGGGTATATTGAATTGGGTGAGAAAAGAAGAATTAAATAAAAATAATATAACATCAATAGATACTGAATTACTAAATCATATATTTGATGATAAAAAGAAATATGTAGATATAACTTACAAAACATCAGAAAAGTTTGTTATAAATGAAATTAAAGACCTGTATTAAGTACAGGTCTATTTATATAAATAATGATATATATATAAAGCTAATTGTAGATATAGATAAGAAAGTTAAAATACCAACTATTAATGAGTTTGTCCCACTCTTTTTAAATTCTTTCAAATCAACTTTTAACCCCATTGAAACCATACCCATCAGAATGAAAAAACTACTTACTGATTTTAAAATATTTATGATATCCACATAATTATTCCCAAAAGAGAAGCTTAATGGGAACAAACTAAAATAATTAATGACTGATACAACAAGACCCACTGAAAGAAACCATATAACATACATAGGAAATTTTACTTGTTTATTTTTAGAATTTAATGACTTTTTTTTAAAGGTAAAGCTAATTAATAGAGCTACTGGAGCTAATAAAGCAACCCTCGACATTTTAACTAAAGTACCTATTTCTAAGCTCAATGAATCTGCTCCTCTTGCCCCAGCTGCCGCTAAAGCATGAGCTACTCCTTGTAATGAACTACCTGACCAAATACCAAACTCCAAATCTGAAAAATTAATTAAATAAGAAAAAAATGAAAACAAAATAACCCCTAAGGCTCCTAATAAAGAAATCACAGCTACTGAAATTGTAGTATCGTTTTCATCAGAATCAATTACAGAACTCATAGCTACTATTGCTGAAGCTCCACAAATAGAAGATCCCACACCTAATAAAGTCGATATTTTTTTATTTAATCCTAATTTTTTACCTAAATAATTAGAAAAAATTAAAGCGAAAATTATTACAAAAGATACCAGAATAAATATTTTCCAACCTAAATCATAAATCAAGGCAAAATTGAGTTTAACCCCTAATAATACAATTCCAATCTTTAAAATATTTTTTAAAGAATAATTAATTCCATGATTAAATGAAATATTCAAACTAAAAATATTTTTTATTAAAATAGAAATTATAATACCTATAGTTAGAGTTTCAATATAATCGAAAATTGTAGAATTTAAAAACATAGATAATAAAGATATTACTATTACTAATAATAAACCTGGTATATTTTTTTTCATTGAAAAACCTCCATATTTTTTGTAAACCAAAATAATTTTATATCTTTGTTATAAACATACCAATAAAAAATTTATAATTTTATATTAAACATTAATTAGCAAAGCAAATTAATGATATAATATCTTTGACACTATAATATATAAGGAGGGACTACGATGGAAAGAGTATTAAAAGGAATATCTCCAGAAAAAGTTCTTTATTGGTTTGAAGAATTATCTAAAATACCTCGATGTTCAAAAGAAGAAGAAAAGGTTAGTGATTGGTTAGTATCTTTTGCAAAAAAGAGAGATTTAGAATACATACAAGACGAAGCATTAAATGTGATCATTAGAAAACCAGGCACAAAAGGTTTTGAAAATCATGATTTTGTTACACTTCAAGGTCATATGGATATGGTATGTGAGAAAAATTTAGATACAAAACACGACTTTACAAAAGATCCCATAAAATTAAGAGTTGAAGATGATTATATTTACGCTACGGGAACAACTTTAGGCGCTGACGATGGTATAGCAGTTGCATATCAGTTAGCTCTTTTGGATTCTAATGACATACCACATCCTCCTTTAGAAATGCTTATAACAAGTGATGAGGAAACAGGTATGGGAGGAGCAAATAATCTTTCACCAAAAAATATAAAAGGAAAAACTCTTATTAATATTGATTCAGAAGAAGAAGGTGTTTTTTTAGTTTCTTGTGCAGGTGGAATGAGAGATAAAATTAGGTTAAATATAGAATGGGAAAAAGCTAAAGATGAGTTATTACCTTTCAAAATAAAATTAGGTGGGTTAAAAGGCGGACACTCAGGAATGGAAATTAATAAACAAAGAGGAAATGCTAACAAATTGATGGGGAGATTTTTATTAGATGCCAATGATACAATGGATTTTTATATTTATTCTGTTAATGGCGGAGCAAAAGATAATGCTATACCAAGAGAATTTGTTACGAAGATTATGATGAAGAATAAAGATTTAGATGAAATGGAAGAAAAAATAAAAAAATGGAATGAAATATTCCAAAAAGAATATAGAGTTCAAGATTCCAATATAGATATTACTATCTCAAAAATATCTGAAGAAGTTAAAAAGGTCTTTTCAAAAACAACAACTAGTAAAATGATAACTTTATTAAACTTAATACCAAATGGTGTTTTAGGTATGTCTTCTGAAATTGAAGATTTAGTTGAGACTTCTTCAAATTTAGGTGTTGTAAAAACACATGAGTATTCAATAGAATTCGATTCAGCTACAAGGAGTTCAGTCGAATCTAAAAAGCAGGAAGTTCATCATACAGCTAGATTGGTATCTGAAATGATAGGGGCTGAAATAATAACAAGTGCTCCTTATCCGGCTTGGCAATATCAACCAGATTCAAAAATAAGAGATGTTTTTAAAAAAGTTTATACAGAGAAATTCAATAAAGAACCTGAAATAGCTGCAATACACGCTGGCTTAGAATGTGGGTTGTTATCTCAAAAGTTGGATAATGTTGACATGATTTCATTTGGTCCGAATATGTATGATGTCCATACACCTGACGAACATATTAGTATATCTTCAATAAATAGAATGTGGGAATTTTTAAAAGAAGTATTAAAAGAATTATAAAATAAAATGACCGAAGCTAAAACTCCATTTTAATTAGCTTCGGTCATTTTTTTATGGTATAATTTAATAATTTAAAAAAGAGGTGATTTTTTGATAACATTAAAAAATGTAACACAAGAAAATTTCTGGGAATGTATAGAACTTTCAGTATCTAAAGAACAAAGTGAATATGTAACCACCAATGCTGTATCTATTGCGCAATCAAAAGTTCAACCAGAATGTAAACCTATGTGTGTATATGACGATGATTTATTAGTAGGTTTTTTAATGTATTGTATTGATAGTGATGATGGTGAATATTGGATTTATAGATTAATGATTGATGAAAAATATCAATCTAAAGGTTATGGCGAAGAAGCATTAAAAACACTTATAAAAACTATAAAAGAAGATAAAGAGCATAATAAAATTTATCTAGGGGTTCATATAGATAGTATTAAAGCTGTAAATTTGTATAAAAAATATAATTTTGATTTTAATGGCCAAGTATATGGATCCGAACATATTATGGTCTTGAATTACTAGTTTGAAATATTATAAAGATTATTTCCCTTTTCATCAATTGCAACAATTAAAGGGAAATCTTTAACTTCAATTCTTTGAATAGCTTCTGCTCCTAACTCTTCAAAAGCTATAATTTCATATTTTAATATTTTTGTTGATAAAGCGGCTGCTGCACCCGAAGGACATATAAAATAGTTTCTTTTATATTGTTTATTTAACACTGAAACAAAATCGCTTCTATTACCTTTGCCTATAGTAGACTTAATACCTAATTTATACATTATTTCAAGATAATCATCCATCCTCTTACTTGTAGTTGGCCCTATTGAACCTATTATTTCATTTTCTGGTTTTTTAGCTGGCCCAGCATAGAAAATAATTTTATTTTTAAAATCAATAGGAATTTTTTTATTCTCATTATAAAAATCATATATCTTTTTGTGTGCTGCATCCCTCATAATTATCATTTCACCTGTATACTCAATAAACTGACCCGCAGCTAAGTTATTTTTCAAAAACAACAACTCCTTTTCTATTTAAATAACAATCAACAGAGATTGCTAAAGATAATGATGCGATGTGAGAAGGTAAGGTGCTTATTTTTGCGGACAATACAGTTTTACCTTCTTTAAGACCTTGTACACCAATATTTAAGTTATTTAATCTATTTTCAATTTCCTTTTCTAACATTTCATATCCTTTATCCTCATTATAATCATTAAAGTTTTTTAATAAGGATATTTTTGAATTAAGCATAGCTTTTTCAGAAGTACCACCTAGACCAATGCCTAGAACTAATGGAGGACAAGCCCTAGAGCCATTATCTCTTATATGTGATGAAATAGCTTCTATTAAATCATCTTTATTAATAGTTGGATTTAACATCTTGAGAAAAGATAAATTTTCACTTCCTCCCCCTTTTATTAAGAATGATAGTTTAGATTTTTCTTCTGTTGGTATAATATTGACCATTGCAGGTAAATTATCAAATGAATTTTTTCTGTATAAAAAAGGATCAATAACAGTTGAATATCTATAATTTTTTTCTTTATATACCTCTTCTACAATTGAATTCATAAAATCTTGAATATTTGTATTAAAGAAATCATTTTTATTAATAAAAAAGAAAAACTCTATTATTCCTGTATCTTGGCATAAAGGTAAAGAATTATTTTCAGAAATAATATAATTATTGTTTAATATATCTGAAAAGAATCCTTTATATTCTCTAAGGTAATTTTTAACATCTGGATTTATACTCTCATTAGCTTTTATTAATTCTTTTTTTATAATATTTTTGTATTTTTTTAAATCTATAAACATGAAAAACCTCCTTAAATAATGTATAATATAATGATATAACATATTATAATTACTGTGGTTAAGCTAGAGTAAAGAGATGAAATAACCATCAAACGCATGTAAACGTGGAAACAGTTAAGGAAACAGAAAGTAATAGTTAACGAGAAAGCAATTGACAGTGAGAGTGTAAATGTGGTAGTATTATCTTCGGCTTTCGTAGCCAGAGAGAAACAGGGAAGGGAAGCGAAAGGCGAGAAACAAAAAAGAAAGAGAAAAAACCAAAAGCTCTTTGACAAGTGGATAGAGGCCAGACCAAGAAAGAAAAGATGTCAAGACAGAACGAAGTCAGTGACTGAGTAAAGACAGGAA
>JBNJGY010000024.1:0-27443 GCA_051748045.1 Thermotogota bacterium | reverse complement strand
AAAATATTAGAAATGAATTTTAATGAAAAATTAAACTCATTAAATACAATTGGATATAAAGAAACTATACAATATATTAAAGGTGAAAAAACTTTAAATGAAATAAAAGACTTAATAAAAACAAATACTAGAAACTATGCAAGAAGACAAATTATTTATTTTAGAAAATATAAAGATGCTCAATGGTTAAACTTGTCTTCTTTTTCTAAAGAAGATACAATAAAATATATTATTAATGAAATTAAGGGGGTTTAATAATGCCAGAAAAATTTAATTTGCAAGATAGGTTTCTTAACATTTTAAGAATTAACAAAGTTGAAGTTAAAATTTATTTTGAAGGTGGGTTTAAAACATCTGGTTATGTAAAATCATTTGACAATTATACTATATTATTAGAAAAAAGTGGAGAACAATCACTAGTTTACAAACACGCAATCAAAATGATGGTACCTGAAAAATATGTTAAACTATTCCAAGGAAATGAAAATTAAGAGGTGGTAGCATAAGAGGTTTAATTATTGCAGTAAAAAATAATTATGAAGATATTCGAAGTGATTTAAACGAGTTGAAGATTCTTTGTGATAATATTAATATTGAAATAGAAAGCACTATAATTCAAAATAGAGAAAAACCCGATAAAAAATATTTTATCGGTTCAGGAAAAATAAATGAAATAAAAGATATGTCAAAAGCTTTAGATATTGACATAATAGTTTTTTATAATAATATATCAAATTCACAAAAAAGGAATATTGAAAAAGAAACTAAATTGGAAATTATCGATAGAAATGAAGTTATATTAGAAATATTTAGAAAAAATGCAAAGTCTAAAGACAGTAAATTAAAAGTGGAGCTAGCTCAACTACAATACGAATTACCTAAATTAATAGGCCAAGGTAAAGAAATGTCAAATACAGGTGCTGGGATAGGTACAGTTGGACCTGGTGAAACAAAATTAGAAACAGACAGAAGAAGAATATATGATAGAATCAATTTTTTAAAAAAACAGATAAAAGAGGTTGATAAAAATCATAGTATTTCATCAAAAAAAAGAGAAAATGGAGATTACCCATTAATATCAATTGTTGGTTATACCAGTGCAGGGAAATCTACGTTTTTAAAAAGTATATCCAAAGACAAAAGAATATATACATCAAAAAAATTATTTTCAACATTATCTCCATCACTAAGAAAAGTTGAATTACCTAGTGGGTTAACGAGTATATTTTCTGACACTGTAGGATTTATAAAAAATTTACCAAGAAATCTTTTTGATTCTTTTAAATCGACTTTAAAAGAAATAGAAAAATCAGATTTGATTATTCATATAGTAGATATTTCTGATGAAGAATTTGAATCGAAGATAAGAGCTGTAAAAAACATTTTAGAAGAAATTGGGGTTAATAAAATACCCTTAATACTTATATTTAATAAAATTGATAAAATTACTAGAGAAAAATTAGAAGAATATAAAATTATTTATCCTAAAGCATATTTTTTAAGTAGCGTAAATAAGAATTCTATTAATTCTTTTTTAAAAGAATTAGAAAATAATTTAGATATTATTGAAAATATTATAATTGAAAAATTAAAAATTAAATTTAAAGAACTTTGGAAACTATACGAATATTCAGATAAATATGGGGTTTTAAAAGAGGAAGATGAATTTGATTACACTATTAAAGAAATAATAGCTAAAGATTATATTTTAAATTCATTGAAGAGAAAATTGGAGGAATAGAAATGAAAAAAATAGTAATGTTTTTACTTTTAACATTTTTAATTTTTACTACACTATTATCAGCTATATTTGAACCACCAATAAAAAATTCATATATAACTTCTTCTTTTGGTGAATATAGAGGTACTGGAAATGATCCACATTTCCATTTAGGGATAGATTTTTCTACATTATATCGAGAAAATTTAGATGTATTTTCTGCTTCTAAAGGATATTTAGAAAAAGCTTGGGTTAATGATCCTGTATATGGAAATGCGTTATTTGTCCATCATCCAGAATCAAATTTATCTACTGTATATGCTCATTTGAATGATTTTAATGAAAAAATAATGGATTATGTTGATTTAGTAAAAGAAGACTTTAGAGGTTCTGCTGGTAGAATAGAAATTATATTTCCTGAAAATGAATTTTCTATAAGTTCTGGAGAAGTCATCGCTTTTTCTGGAAGTACAGGTGAAGCTTTAGCTCCACATCTTCATTTTGAAGTTAGAGAAAAAACTGCAGCAGGAGAAGTTGTCCTAGATGCTATAGAATTTATTGACTATAGTGAAGAAAGAATTAAAATATTAGAATTATTAGAAATAAGAAATGAAAATAATAATTATTCTATAAACCAAGATGGTGAAACGGTTGTTGAAATTACAGGAGATTATCCAAAAATTGATGTTAGAGTAAGAGAAAAACTAGGACAAAATTCAACTATTTTGCCAAAAAAAATTACTTTATTTATAGACGGTAAATTGGCATATAAACTAGATTTTTCAAAAGTTAAATACGAAAATGCCTATAACCCAGCTCCAATATATGGTTATGGCTCTACATCTACTATATATTGGTTAAAAATGTATTCAAACGATAATAATCTAATTATTTCAGAAAATAATCTATCTAGATATATAAATAGTAATTTCGCTGAATATAATGGAACTATTAAATTAGAGGATTTTTGGGGTAATTCAACATCATACAAAATTAAATTTATAAAAAGATAACTTAACATAAAAATAATGAAAATTAACAATATTTATTGTAAAATGGATATTGGAATTTATTTACTAATTAAGGGGGACAGTAGATGAACAAAAGATTATTCACAAGTGAAAGTGTTACAGAGGGTCATCCAGATAAAGTAGCAGATCAAATTTCTGATTCTATATTAGATGAAATTCTTAGAAAAGAAACAGTAGAAAATAAAATAAATGCAAGAGCTGCAGTCGAAACACTAGTTACAACAGGTGTAGCTGTTATAGCTGGAGAAATTAGAACTGATGCATACGTTGACATAGCCAAAATTGCTAGAGAAACAATTACAAATATAGGTTATAATAATCCAAAATATGGTTTTGATGGTGAGACATGTGCTGTCATGGTTAGTATAGATGAACAATCAGCAGATATAGCTATGGGTGTTGATGAAAATCTAGAATCAAAAGAAGGATCATCAACTAAAGAAAATTATGATAAAATTGGTGCAGGAGACCAGGGGATAATGTTTGGTTATGCAACAAATGAAAATGATGATTATATGCCAACACCTATTTCATTTTCCCATAAATTAGCAAAACAGATGTCAATAGTAAGAAAAGAAAAAAAGCTAGATTATTTAAGACCAGATGGGAAAACACAAGTTACTGTAGAATATGACGAAAATAATAAACCAATAGCAATAGATACTGTTCTAATTTCAACTCAACATGATGATGGAGTTACAAGAGACCAAATTTCAAAAGATTTAATAGAAAAGGTTATAGCTCCAGTTATTCCTGAAGATTTATTAACAAAACATACTAAATATTTAATTAACCCAACTGGTAGGTTTGTATTAGGAGGACCTCAAGCTGATGCAGGTTTAACAGGAAGGAAAATTATAGTAGATACATATGGTGGTTGGATTGCACACGGAGGAGGAGCCTTCTCTGGAAAAGATCCGACAAAGGTTGACAGATCTGCACATTATATGTCCAGATATGTTGCTAAAAATTTAGTTGCAGCTGGTGTTGCCGATGAAGTAATGATCCAGCTTGGTTATGCAATTGGCGTTGCACATCCTGTTTCTTTACTTATCGATACTAAAGGAACTGCAAAAATTTCAGAAGAAAAGATCGTAAAATTTGTAAATGAATTTTTTGATTTCAGACCAGGAGCGATAATTCATAACTTGAATTTACTCCAACCTATTTACAAAGATACGGCTGCTTACGGTCATTTTGGAAGAAACGATGTTGAGTTCCCTTGGGAAAGACTGGATAAAGTTAATGAAATCAGAGCTGCATTAGGACTTTAAAATTTTAAGGAGGTAGACTAAGTGCCAAATATTAAGTCAGCAAAAAAAAGAGTAAAACAAAATGAGAAAAAAAGATTAAGAAATAAGTCAGTTAAAACAAGAATCAAAAATCAAATCAAAGTATTAAAATTAAAAATGGAAACAGAAGGTACTGACAGAGAAGAATTATTGAATGAATTAAGTAAAACATTTAAAGTAATTGATAAAGCAGCTTCAAAGGGTATTATGCATAAGAAAACTGCTTCAAGAAAAAAATCAAGATTACACATGAATGTAAAAAAATATTTAGGTGAAGTAGCACCAGAATAATTTTAATTGACCCCAGCAGAGCTGGGGTTTTTTAAATTAATGGAGGAATAAGATGAATATTGCACATTTAAAATATATGATTAATCCAAAAAATTTTGATGAAATACCGTTAAATATTAAAAATATATTTGGAAACAACCGAAAAATTATAGTAGAAATTGGATTTGGTGGTGGAGAATATTTAGTTGGTTTAGCAAAAAATAACCCTGAAACGAATTTTATAGGTATTGAAACTTCTTTAACAGCATGTGATAGAGCCCAGAAAAAGATTTATAATGAGGGACTAGATAATATAAGATTGATAATTGGAGATGCTAGATTTTTACTAAAAGAAATATTTACACACGAATCAATATCTAAAGTAATAGTAAATTTCCCATGTCCTTGGCCAAAAAAGAAACATGAAAATAGAAGAATTTTTGTTGAATATTTCAGAAATACATTGGCATCTTCTCTAAGAAAAGGTGGAACATTAGAGCTTGCTACAGATGTAAGCTGGTATGCTGATGAAGTTAATGAATATTTTTCACAAGACAAAAGATTTGAAGTTATTGATTTTGAAAAAAACTTTAAAAGAAATATTAAGACTAGATATGAATTAAAGTGGGATAAAATGGGAAGAGAAAAATATTTATTAAAAATAAAAAAAATAAAAGGTGAAGAAACAAACAGATTATTAAAGGAGCAAGATAAAATGCCTCATAAAAAATTAAAAAAATTATCAGATGAAAAATTAAATCTTTTAGTTAATGCAGAAATTGACACAGAATCTTCTAAAACAATTATTAGAGAAAAATATGAAAATGATGAAAAAATAATTCTAAGAGCTATTACAGTTGAAAATGAGCTAACTCAAGAATATTATATTGAAATAGTAAAAAGAGATAATGAATTCCTTATCAAACTAGATCCAATGACGACACCTTTTAGAACTCCTGGTGTAAAAGAAACTATATATAAAATAGCCGAAAAGGTGGAGATATAAAAAATGAAAATATCTATACTAGGCTCTGGTTCTTGGGGTACAGCGATGGGGAAGATATTAGCGATTAATGGCCATAATGTAGTTGTTTGGACTAGAGATGAGAAAGTTAAAGATAGCATTAATACAGGAGAAAACCCATATTATCTTCCTGGAATAACTTTACCAAAAAATTTAAAAGCAGTTACAGATATTAATGAATCTATAAATAATTCTGAAATTATTGTTTTAGCAATTCCTTCACAAGCAGTTAGAAGCGTAATTCAACAAATTAATTACAATAATCAAATTATAGTAAATTTATCAAAAGGTATAGAAATTGAAACTGGTTACCTTATGAGTGATGTAGTTAAAGAAGTTTTAAAAAATGCAAGATATTGTACTTTAAGTGGTCCATCACATGCAGAAGAAGTAGCAAGGGATGTTCCAACCAGTGTTGTTATATCTGGAAAAAATGAAAATGATCTATTAAAAATACAAAAAGAATTTTCTAATGTTTCATTTAGAATATATACGAACAATGATTTAAAAGGTGTTGAGGTTTCAGGAGCAGTGAAAAATATATATGCTATCGCTTCAGGAGTTATTGATGGAATGGGTAATTGGGATAATACAAAAGCAGCTTTGATAACAAGAGCTACTGTAGAAATGGCTAGAATTGGGGAATATTTTGGTGGGATTAAAGAAACATATGCAGGTTTAGCTGGAATAGGTGATTTAATAGTAACATGTACTTCACAGCATTCTAGAAATAGATATGTGGGAGAACAATTAGGTAGAGGAAAGAAGATAAAAGAAATATTAGATAAAATGAACATGGTAGCAGAAGGAATATATACTGTAAAAGCGGTACATAATATTGCAAATAGAAATAATATAGAAATGCCTATTGCAGAAAAATTATTTGAGGTTATATATAATAATATTGACCCAAAAAAAGCAATGCATGAATTGATGACAAGACGATTAAAGTCAGAGTGATTAATGTTTTTATTATTTTAATATAAAGACAAATTAATAATTAAAATGTATAATTAAATAAAAAATAGGAGGTTTAATATGCAAATAAGTATTGAACAAATTATTCAAGTTATAATGGCAAAATTAGAAAACATTGAATTATCATTAGAGGATATAAAATTCAGATCAAATGTTGCAGTAAGAATTTTGAGAGATAATGATATGCTCAAAGAAGAAGATGTTGAAAAAGCTGTTGAACAAGAGTTTAAAGCTTTAAAAGAATTAGATGAAGAAAGAGAGGAAGTTTCAGAAGAACAGATTAAACAAGTAAGTAAAGGAATAATTCAATGGGCAGATAACGATCTAAAAGAAATGAAAGATAGGATCAAAAATTATCAAAATGAAATGAAAGAAATGATGGAAAAAGAAAATTCAAAAGCAGATATTTCAGTGGCTCCTTCAAACTTTGTTGATCAACTAAATAAAAATAAAAATAATAAAGGAAATGGTTCTGGAAATATTATAATGCCATAAATAAAAAGCTGGTTTCTAATGAAACCAGCTTTTTATTTGTTAATAGCTATTTAACTAATAGGCCTAATTTATCAAGAGCTTTTTTTATATTTATAAAAGTTTGTTCATCAGGAACTTCTATTCTATGTAAATGAAGACCATCATTTACAATTAATAAAGGTTTTGAGTTTATTATCTTAGCCATAAAAATTTCAATATCTTCTTCAGATTCAAGAGATAACATACCTGTCAATTCACCATAAATAGGATGTTCAACAGTAATGTCTATAACTTTACCTCCGTTATTCACTATTGTTTCCAATTCTTTTTTAATTTCTTCTTTATTATGTTTAACAGCGATAATTTTTATATTTTTATTTGATTTTAGTTTATAACCAGCGTAGGTAGAAATAATTTCTAAACCTTCAGCTCTTAAAATAGCTATATCTTTTACAATTACTTGTCTTGTTACTCCAAACAAATCAGCTAAATGATTTCCTGTTATAGCTTTTTTTTCATTATTAAATAGATTTATTATGTTTTTTCTTCTTTCATCAGAATTCATTAATAAACTTCCTTATTCTTGGTTTCTGGTAAATAAACAAAATTTAAGATTCCAGTTATTACAAACAAGACTGAAATTCCAATTAAACCAACATATATCATATCATTAGATAAAAAGAACGATGTATAAAAAGGCGCTATAAATCCAGCGACTCTTGTTAAAGCAGCTGAGGATCCGTTGGCAGCACCCCTGAAACTAGTGGGATAAAGCTCAGGAGTATACGCATATGTTAATCCCCATGCTCCCATAG
The DNA here is from genome assembly GCA_051748045.1 of Thermotogota bacterium. Classification (GTDB taxonomy): domain Bacteria; phylum Thermotogota; class Thermotogae; order Petrotogales; family Petrotogaceae; genus Geotoga. The sequence continues at coordinate 19,839 of JBNJGY010000024.1, read as the reverse complement.
TAAATATAGATACAATTAAGCTTGAAATAATAACCATAGATGGTGAACTTGAAAATGCAAAAAATAAAGCTGATAAAGATGTTCCAAAGGTAAATACAAGTAAAGAAGGTTTTCTTCCTATTTTTTCAATTAAATAAGCAGCTAATAGATATCCTGGAACTTGAGCTAAAAACATATAGAAAGTAAACCAATCTGACTGTACAAGAGAAACTCCTTTTGATAAAAGAATTCCTTTAACCCAAATGAAAACACCATAATATCCGAAACTCATAGTAAACCAAAGCAAATAGATATTTATTGTTCTACTTAAATATTTTTTTGTGAATAAATTTAAAAAAGAAACTTTTTTAGATTTTTCTACTTCAATTTTTTCTTTAGGGAGAAAATTGAACTGTTTTTTAAAAAGATCAAGTTTATTGTTTACTATTAAATATTTTGGTGATTCTGGTATTTTTAATAAAATAATAAGTGGAATTATTCCAATTACTAGTGAGACATAATCAAGCTTCCAATCTATATTAGCCCCAAATAATAAATGCATTATTCCAATATAAATACTACCAAATGCCCAACTTGTTTCCAAATAAACTAAATATCTTCCTCTTAAACCAACTGATAAAAATTCAGTTAAATAAGCATTTAAACTAGGTAATAATCCACCAAAGCCGATTCCAGATAAGATCCTTACTATTATAAAAGCTTCTGGTGAATTAGTAAAATAAACTAAAAACGCAAAAATTATTCCTTGAGCTAAGAAAAAAATAGATGTTTTTTTTCTACCAATTAAATCAGATAAATTACCTGCTATTAAAGCTCCAAAAAACATTCCAATAAACGTAGATGAAGCTAAAAGTGATGATAATTGTACTGACAAATTCCATTCTTCTGAAATGGGACTTATTGTAAATGACATAATCATTACATAAGCAGCAACTAATGCCCATCCAAAAGAAGTTGTGAACAATAATTTCCTTTGTAAATTTTTATCCACTACTTTTTCTACTAACTTGTCTATTGTCAAAATGCTACCTCCTTTAATGTATAGACTGTATATACAGGTAAATTATAACATAAAGTTTTTATTTGTCAATATTTAATTAAATATTACTTATTTCATTTGACAATACATTCATTATAAAGTACCATTTAAATGTGTATTTAAAAGGAGTTGGTATTGTGAAAGTTATAGCAATTAATGGAAGTCCACACGAAAAAGGAAATACATATAATGCGATAAAAATTGTATTTGAGGAATTAGAAAGTGAAAATATTGAAAGTGAAATAATTCATGTTGGAAATAAAAATATTTCTGGGTGTTTGGCTTGTGGAAAATGTTTTAAAAATAAAGATGAAAAATGTGTTATAAAAGATGACATTGTAAATGAATCAATACAGAAGATGAAAAACGCTGATGGGATTATCTTAGGATCAGCAGTTCATTATGCTTCTATAACAGGGAACATGAAATCATTTTTAGATAGAGTTTTTTATGTATCTGGAGCTAACAAAAATATTTTCAGACATAAAGTAGGAGCTTCATTAGTTGCAGTAAGACGAGCAGGAGGGTTGACAGCCTTTAACGAACTGAATAATTATCTTAATTATTCAGAAATGATAATACCTACATCAAATTATTGGAATGTAATCTATGGAACTAGACCAGGTGAAGCTTTGAAAGATGAGGAAGGTGTCCAAATAATGAGAATATTAGGGAAAAATATAGCATGGTTGTTAAAAGTATTAAAAAATAGTAATATAAAAAAACCTGAACTAGAAAGAAAACAAGCAACAAATTTTATTAGGTAATGGTGATTAATTATGAGTGAAAAATCAAAAGGAATAGCAGCATATAATTCAATTCTAATAAATAAAATTGACGATTTCATAAAAGATAAATTTAAAGAATATGGATATAAAGATATAATACCCAGCAATGCTTCTGTTTTATGTATTGTTTTTAAAAATGGAGGAAAAGTAAAAATAGGTAAAATATATAACTCTTTATTGAAAAACAAGACTACAATAACTGAATCAATAAAAAAATTAGTTAAAAGAGGTTATCTAAAGAAAGTGAAATGTACTGAAGATAAGCGAGTAACTTATGTAGAAGTTACTGAAAAAGCTAAAGCTTTTAGAAATGATTTTATGAAAATTTCAGAAGAATTATGGAATATAGTTTTTAAAGGATTTAATGAAGAAGAGAGGGAGAAACTTACAAAATTAATAGTTAGAGCAATTGATAATTTCGAAAAATAAAGAACAACAATCATTGATTGTTGTTCTTTATTTAAAATTTCAACTTATTAAATATGTAAGGATAAATTCCTATACCTATAAAAGTAATTAAAAAATATCTTATAAAATAATATAATATTTCATTTGGTAGTATTAGTTTCAATCCTTCTTTAAGAACAAGAATTATAGCTAAACCTATAATGTATCTAAATATTTTTTTTATAAAACTTATATTTATATTGAAGTCTACAAATTTCTTTTCTATATAAATACCATTTACAAAACCAAAGTAAGTACCTAAAGCTTTAATATAATCAGGTGAATTTGAGAAAAAAAGTAGAAATAAACCAATAATAAAGATTATATAATAGACTAAAAGTTTATTTTTTATCTTTTTATTGATTAAATAAGTAAAATATGAAACTCCAATTCCAATAATTATTCCAGCAATAACATCTTTAGGGTAATGAACTCCTAGATATAATCGAGAATATCCAACAAAAAAAATAATTATTCCTGCAATAAAATATATTAATTTTTTATTTAAATAAATAGATATTGCTGAATAAAAAGAAGCTGCGCCTTGAGTATGACCACTAGGAAAGGCATATCCAGTTGCAGTATGTGTTCTGAGACTTCTAATACCTTCTTCACCAATAGGCCTTTTAAATTGAAAAATATCTTTCAAGGAATTATTAACTAAAAAGCTTGTAAATACAGCAAAGCCAAGGTATTCACCAAACTTTTTATCAATTATCCAAAAGATAAAGGTTAGAACTGGAATAACAATCAATTCTTCTCCAAAAATAGTGAAAAATTCAAAAAAATTATCCCAAAAAGGGTTAGCAAAACTTTGTATAGATTTTAAAATTTCCAACTCCATAATATTCCCCCTAGTTGTTTGTATATAATTATTATATATTTTAAAAAATAAAATTACAAATTTATGCTAATAATAAGAAAATTTATTTTGATTATTTTATACTTTTGCTATTTTAGTTCCTAAATTAAAAGCTTCTTTCAAAGCCTCTTCATTTGGATTCCATTTTGCTAATAAAGGTTCATCAATAATACTGAACTTAGCTTTTTCAAGTTCTTCTTTAATAATTTTAGTTGATTCTCCACTCCAACCATATGTTCCATAAGCAATTGCATTTTTGTCTTTAAATTTGAGACTTTTAATCATATCTAAAATTCCTGCTACTGAATGAAGTACGGTTTGATTAATAGTTGGAGAACCTACTCCAATAGATTTTGACTTAAAAACTTCAGTTAAAATGTCATTCTTATCTTTTTTACCAGTATTCATTAATTTAACGGTAACTTCCTTATCAACTGATTTAATGCCTTTTGCAATATTTTCTGCTAGCCGTTTAGTACCATTCCACATTGTATCATAGAGTAAAGTAATTTGATTTTGTTTATAGCTATCTGCCCATTCAAGATATTTTTCTACTATTTGCATTGGATTATCTCTCCAGATTATTCCGTGACTAGGAAGAATCATTTTAACAGGTACTTTCATTCCTTGTAATTCTTTTATTTTATTAATAACCAATTTTGAAAAAGGAGTTAAAATATTTGCGTAATATTTTATTGCTTCAGCATATAATTCATCTTGATCAGCAACTAAATCATTAAACATCTGCTCAGAAGCGAAATGTTGTCCAAAAGCATCATTGCTGAACAAAATATTTTCTCCTGACATATAGGTCATCATAGTATCAGGCCAATGCAACATTCTTGCTTCTATAAAAATCAATTTATTTTTTCCAATATCTAAAGTATCTCCAGTTTTTACTACATTAAAATTCCAATCCTTATGATAATGACCTTTTAATGAATCAACAGCGTTTTGTGTACAGTAAATAGGTACATTAGGGATTTTTTCAATCAAATCTGGTAATGCACCACTATGATCAATTTCTCCATGATTTGCTACTATATAATCTATTTTATTTAAATCTATGACTTTTTCTAAATTTTTTACAAATTCTCTTGAAAAAGGTTCCCAAACGGTATCTATCAAAACGTTTTTTTCATCCTCAATTAGGTAAGAATTGTAAGAAGATCCTCTTCTAACTGAATATTCTTCACCATGGAACTTAGTCAAATCCCAGTCTATTTTTCCTACCCACTTAACATAATTATTAATCTCAAAAAACATAATAATACCTCCTTATATTGTCGGTATTAAAATTATACACCGATAATAAAATATAATAAGTAACATTTGTTACTTATTTTGCTAATAGTGAAAAATAATTTCAGTTCAATTTAATAAAGAAATGGTATTATGAAATTTGGACTAATTCTTATTTTTGAAATATTACAGGAGGTTATTATGTTAAAAAAATTAAAAATCGGGTTTAAATTACTAATTGGGTTTATAATTATTGTAGGGTTAACTTTTACTATAGGCTTTATTTCATTTATAAACATGAATGAGGCTGCAGGTTTTTCAGAGGAAAATAACGAATATATTCTACCTTTAGTGGAAAATTTAAACGAACTAGAAAGGAATTTACAATCACTTAGATATTATTCAGACCTTTACTCAACAGAAAGAACAAATGAATTTTTGGAAAAAAGTAGAGAAGAAATTCAAGATATAAAAGAAATCGATACTGAAGGTAAAAAATTGTTATCAAATAGTGATAATCAGGAATTGATATTACATTATAATGAATTAGAAAAAGTTATAAATGATTTTGAAAATAATTTTGAAAAATTAGTTAGAAATGAAATAGATGATATTTCTTTTAGAAAAGAAAATAGAGATATTTTGAAAAACCAAATTGACAAAACAGAAGAATTGTCAATAATATATTTAACAAGAACTAAACAAGAAGCAAAAGGGATCTATGATGACCAACAAAAGAGTGCAATGTTTATTTTAATAATATTTATACTAGTTTTAATAATATCCTCTATAATAGGAACAATTATAACATTGTCAATAACAAGACCTATAAATCATTTGATAAGTAAAATAAAAAAATTTGGAAAAGGTGATCTAACAGTTGATTTCAAAGAAAATAGAATTGATGAAATTGGAGATATCTATATTTCATTAGAAGAGACATCAAATAGAATTCATAGTATTGTAGATAATATGAATGAATACATTGAAACAATAAATGAATCATCTGATGAATTAGCAGCTTCTTCAGAAGAATCTACAGCTAATTTGGAAGAATTATCATCAAATTCTGATGACATTACCAAATCTACTGAAGACACATCTGCTTCAGTTGAGGAAGTTACTTCAGGAGTTCAAGAGATTTCATCATCATCACAAATGTTAGCTGATTTGGCACAAAATATTAATAATGATGTAGATAAAATTAGTAGTGCTTCTCAATCAGGATCTATTAATATTAATGAAATTGTTAAAATAATATCTGAAGCTAATATAAAAACAAAAAACACTTCAGATATAGTAAAAGTAGTAGAACAGAAATCACAAAACATAGGTGAAATAGTATCTAAAATTGATGAAATATCTGAACAAACAAATCTTTTAGCTTTAAATGCTGCAATTGAAGCTGCAAGAGCAGGTGAAGCTGGTAAAGGTTTTGCGGTCGTAGCTGATGAAATAAGAAAATTAGCTGAACAAAGTAGTAAAACAACAACTGAAATTGAAGATATATTAAAAGAAATTAAAAATGGAATAACAAAAGCAGATAAAGCTACTGACGAAACAACTGATATAGTAAACAAAGTGTCTGATCAATCATCTGTAATAAAGAAAGATATAAAAGGAATTGCAGATAGCATAGATAACATCAGCAATGAAATAGAAAATCTGACTGCTACAAGTCAAGAACAAAGTGCTTCTACTGAAGAAATGAGTGCTGCTATGGATAAAATTGCTGGTAAAATGAATCATATTTCAGAAACGATAAACGAAATTTCCCAATCAATTGATATGCAATCAAGTTCAGCCCAAGAAGTAAGCGCAAGTTCAGAAGAACTATCTGGTTTATCAGAGAAATTGAATAGTATTGTAGATGAATTTAAAGTATAAAATTTATCCCAAGCCACAGCATTAAATACTTATGCTGTGGTTTTTTTATAAATTTGATTTTTCAAGAAAATTTTGTAATAATATTTGTAAAAGAGTTAAAGGGGGAATTAATTATTAAGTATATTTCTTTTTTTATTATTAGCATATCTACAAGTTTTTTATATATCCTTACTCTTGTTTCATCCTTTAGAGATAATATTTCTATGTTTATATTTTCATTTTTAATTGTTATCGGAATTTTATCAGCCATGTTTAAGGAATATTTGAGCATAAAAGATAAAAAGGTGAAAGAAAAAATTGATTATAGAGATATTTTTTATGTTTTCTTGGGAGGTTTATTAGCGTATATTTTTAATATTTATTTAGGTCAAGGTGCAATTATCGCAGCTAGTTTAGTTGGAATATTAGGTTTTGGGTTTAAACCAAAATATTCTATTCAACTATATACAGGAGCATTTGTTGGAATGGTTTCTCCGGAAGTTTATCATGATTTTTATCATATTATATTAGCTTCTATAATAGCTGGAATAATTTTTGCTCTAGGTAAAAATATTTTTGATGGTTTCGGGGGTAAATTGGGAGCAACAGCATTTTCCTCATGGATTATAATATACTATATGTGTAATATAGATTTGTTATCTTTAGATTTTACCTTGGAAAATAATTACTATCTTTTGATAATTACTTTTTTAGGTACATTACTAACATTTTTATTCAGCCATTATTATAATAAAAATGTCGTAGCAGTTTCAGCTATTATTAGTTTAATAGGTGCATTAATATTGCCTGAAATAATGAGTAATTATGATGTGGATTATTCACTTGTTTTAATGACAGCAACTTTTGCTGGAATGTCTTCAAAAGATAGAGTCAAAAGTATATTAGAAATGCTCATTATTAGTTTATTTGTAGCAATAATTTTTATTTACAGTTATAGTCACTTTGGTGGTGGAGGTGGAAAATTAGGAACCATAGCCTTTGGTGCTGTTCTTTCCTCATATGGATTAAAAAGTATATATAAAAAAATTAAAAACGCACATATTTAGTAATATGTGCGTTATATTATTAATGACAACCACCACAACCACTTTCATCTGTAGTACAACAAGCATCTTCATGGTCATGATCTCCACCACAACCATTACAGTTGCCTGAACATCCTTGTTCTTGGTTAGAAAGCATTGCTGCAAAAGCACCAACTATATTTTCTATTTTGCCCTGAGCTTCATAAACTACCATTATTTTTTCTTTTGAAAGTAATTTACATAAGTCTTCCTCTATTTTGTCTGCAATTACAGCTTTAATATCATTTTCTGATAAAAAATTTGATATTTCTTCTAAAGATAATTTGTCCATATCTTTTTCAATAATATCTAAATTATATCTATCTTCATATAAATTAACTAAAGCTAAATTCGTAGCTTTTTCAAACTTCTCAAAAACTTCTGACTCAGTGTTTTTATTCTCTTTTACGGGAATTGCTATTTTCATATATTACCTCCAGTTTATATTAATATTTTTTAAAGATTTATAAGAATAATCTAAAAAATATTTTTGTTAAATGGTAAGAATCAAAAAAATCTTTAATTATATTATATCAATTAATTAAAAAAATAATAAGTCTATTCATTCTTATAATTAGTTAATAAAACTATTGATTTTAAATAAAAAGATTAATTAATAATAAATAATTATTTATTTATATTTATTAAGGAATTTTCAATTCACCAACAAACGATTATGTAAAACAACTATTAGCATAATTTTAATTATTCAAAATATCTAAAAAGGTGTCCACTATTTTTGGCGAAAATTGGGTACCTTTATTTTTAATCAGTTCATCAATAGCTTCTGTCTTAGACAAAGCTTTCCTATAAGAACGGTCTGATGTCATAGCATCCCATGCATCTACAACACAAATAATTTGAGATATTTCTGGAATTTGATTTCTGGATAATCTATCAGGATAACCATTCCCATCCCATCTTTCATGATGATGTAGCACAATGTTTGCAATACTTTTTAAATTTTCATTTTTCGAAAGAGACATAAACGCCCATACTGGGTGCATCTTTATAATTTTAAATTCTTCATCAGTTAGTTTTTCTTTTTTATTTAGTACCTCTTCAGAAATCAAAGCTTTACCTACATCGTGAACTAATGCAGCCCAATAACCATTTCTTATTTCATCATCATTATAACCTAATATTTTCATTAGATTTTCTGTTAATTCTGCTACATTTTCAGAGTGTTCTTTTGTGTATTCATCGTGTATTTCTAATAATTGTAAAAAGCTTATTATTAGGTTTTTTTGGAAATTAAATATTCTTTCGTTATCTAATTTTACTGTATAAAAAGTAGATGCAAGAGTTCTAAAAGCTTCTATTAACTCCAAATCTTTTTTTGAAAAAAAATCATTTGAATTTTCTGCTATATCAATAGAAATTCCAGCAATTTTTTTATCTTCAATATTTAACCCCATTGTTATAGATTGTTTTATTGGTTTATTCGCTTTTTTAATTTTATCAATTGCTTCTTTTGACAAATTATAATTATCATAATTAATTGTTTTATCAAATATAATTGGACGATCAATAGATTCAAAATAATAATCTTCATCAATATCAATATTTTTTAACATATCTAGATCATGACCATAACTTGATACAAAATGAACCTTATGGTTAATAAATTTGAAAGAAGTCCCATAATCGGCATGTGGTATTAATTTTAATATTGTTTCTAATAGTTCATTTAAAAAGTAGTCTTCTGTTTCGTACGTTTGTTTTCCTATGTTAGACAAAACAAATATCATGCTTTTTAATGATTCAGATAAATGAGAATTTTCATTATAAATAGATTCCAATTCTTTGTTTTGGTTATTTATTTCATTGTTCATTTCAGCTAAAGATTTGTTTTTTTGTATAAGTTCATTTTTTGCTTCTTCTAATTCTTCAGTTCTTTTCTTTACTAATTTTGAAAGAATATTTCTATTTATAGATATTCCGACAATAATTATAAAAAATAATAATATGCTCCATAATGATATTGTCTTTACCCAATTAGGTATAACTTCAATAGAAGAATTAATATATTTTGATAATAAAGTATGGTAATAACTCCCCCTATTATTTTTATCTTCTTTTAAACTATTGTCTAGAAGATTTATTAGTTCGGATTTTCTTTCATAATTCTCCCTAATCATCATTAATACGTTGATTGGAGAAAATACAATATCTGTTGGTAAAAGAGAAAATTCATTATAATTCTTCATGCCAAATATTTTATTTACAGCAGCTAGGTCGATATGACCTTTTTGAGCAGCTTTGAAAATATCTGTATAGCTTTCAAACTCTACAAAAGTAGCATCTAAGTCAAAAGAATTCAGTAAAAATTTCAAACCTTGTGGGCCTTCATAAAATATATCAGTTTTCATAACTCCAATTTTTTTATCTTCTAAATCAAAAATTGTATTTGCTAAAGATTCTCTTCTTTTATAAATTATTCCCCAATTTGATGTAAAGGCTTCATTATTAAAATCGTGTAGTGAGTCTCTTTCTTCAGAATATCCTAAGGGTACAATAGCATCAATTTCTCCATTATTTAAATCATCCATTAACATAGACTGAGGTTTCATAATCATTTCAACATCAAAATCATCAGATAAAATATGTAAAATATATTCAGGGAAAAATCCTTCTTTCTCATTTATTACCATTGGAGGATTTTCATACACTCCAATTTTTATTCCTAAAGTGAGTATTATAAGTAAAATATAAAAAGTTACTATTAGATATTTTTTCATTGTTGTTAACCCCCTATAAAAATATTATATAATAAACTTGTATCATAATCAATAAAAAACTCACTTTTAGAAAAAGTGAGTTTTTTTAAAACCTTAATTTTTACTACTAAATAATTTATATTAATATATATATATATATTAATTTATTTTACTTTTTTAACTATAGATTTTTTTAATAAATCCTCAAATGATTTTTTATGAAGTAGTTCTGTACCTGGAGTCATGGCAGTAGCAGCTCCTGCAGCGTTTGCAGCTTTTAATGATTCTTCAGTTGACAATTTGAGTTGTTCTTTGTAATAAACAAAAGCTGCTAAAAATGAATCACCAGCTCCAACTGAACTATCTACTTCTATTTCTAATGGGCTACATTCATAAACTCCTTCTTCTGAAAAAGCCAGAGCTCCATCAGAACCAAGAGATATTAAAAGTATCCCTAAATCATATTTTTTTCTACACTTCATTCCTTCTTCGATTATTTCTTTTTTAGAAGAAAGGTTCTTTTCGATTAATCTTTCAAATTCATGTATATTTGGTTTTATACAAAATGGTTTTGACTTAAGTCCTTGATTAAGTTTTTCGCCATCTGCATCAAAATAGACTTTAATATTTTCTTTTTTAAGATCAGAAATTATATTTGAATAAAAAGAGCTATCTAATCCATTTGGAAGGCTACCAGAAACAACAATACTACTATCTTTTTTTACAAATTTTTCTACTATCTCTTTAATCATTTCGATATTTTCATTATTGATTTCATAGGTTGGAAGACTCATTCTATATTGTTCAGAATTAGTTTCTATCATAACGTTTGTTCTTGTTTCAGTTTTTATCCAAACCGGGATGGTTATAACGCCTTCTTCTTGAAGCATATAAAGAATTTTCTCTCCAGTTTTTCCCCCTAAAAGAGATATAGCTGCTGTTTCACCGTCTAATTCCTCAATTACTCTAGAAACATCAATTCCTTTTCCAGCAGGATAATCTTTTATCTCTCTTACCCTTATTGTGTCATCTGGTTTTAATTCATCTACATATAAAAATCGATCTAAACATGGATTCATAGTTAAAGTGAAAATCACAATTTATTCCCCCCTTTTTCTCTATTATATAACAAAAAGTGCCGTCATAAAAGACAGCACATAAAAATTATTCGTATCTTAGAGCTTCAATAGGACTTAATTTTGAAGCTTTGTTAGCTGGATAAATACCAAAAAATAACCCTACAGCGACAGAAATACCAAAAGAACCAAAAATAGCTTGCCAGCTAATTAAAGCACTTAAATTAAATTCTTTTGCTAAAGATGCTATACCGTTAGACAATAAAATACCAAAAATTATTCCGATAATACCAGCGATAAAGGTAATGGCAATACTTTCGAAAATAAATTCGAAAAGAATTCTTTTCCTACTTGCGCCTATTGCCATTTTAATTCCTATTTCTTTTGTTCTTTCTGAAACTGATACAAGCATAATATTCATTATTCCAATTCCTCCGACAACAAGAGATATTGCTGCTATGGCAACTAAAATAAAGCTCATGATACCAGTCACATTTCCTATAACTTCTAAAATTGCATCTTGACTCATTATGTTAAAAGATTCAGATCCAAATTTGTTGTATAATATTGTATCAATTTCAATTTGAGCAGTTTTAGACATTTCTTGGGATTGAGCTGAAGCTAAAATTTGTTGAACATTACCATTTGATTGAAATAATCTGGCATCTCCAGTTGAAAATGGTATTAACACAGTTGTATCTATGTTGTATAATAACTTACTGCCTGTTTCCTTCATAACCCCTATTATTTCGAAGTTAACTTTTCTTGTTAAAGAATTAGATATGTTTTGCATTACAGAAATATTTTTTCCTATGGGATTTTCATTTGGATATAATTCATTTGCAATTTCGTATCCTATAACCATAACATTTCTTTTTTCTTCCATATCTGTTGAGTCATAAAACTTTCCATCAGACAATTCCAAATTCAATATTGAAACTATATCATTATTAGAAGATAAAAGGGTTGAATTTATATTCAAATCATCTTTCTTAAGTAAAAATGATCCTTGTAAAACTGGTGATGTAGATCTAACACTAGGGGCAGAATATTTTATATTATTGGCGTCATCAACGGTTAATGAATTGTTTGAAGAACTAGACCCTGCTCTTATAGTTGTTTTTCCAGGAGTTATTATGAGAACATTTGACCCCAATGAAGAAACACTTTCAGTTAAATTTTGAGTAGTTCCCTCTCCTAAAGAAATAACAGCTATAACAGATGTAATTCCTATGATTATTCCCAACATGGATAAAAAAGTTCTCAATTTGTTAGATATCAGTGATCTAATAGTTTCTCTTAATATTTCCATTTAATTCACCTCTTCAATGAGGCCGTCTCTTATTTTAACGACTTTATTTCCTTCATTAACCATTTCTTGGTCATGAGTAACTATAACTAAAGTTTTACCCATAGAATGTAGTTTATGAAAAACATTCAAGAGATCAGTTCCACTTTGTGTATCTAGATTACCTGTTGGTTCATCAGCTAGTAAAAAAGTTGGATCGTTTGCAAGTGCTCTTGCTATAGCTACTCTTTGTTGTTGTCCTCCAGATAACTCATTTGGTTTGTGTGTTATCCTATTCCCAAGACCAACAAGTTCTAATAATTCTTTTGCTTTTGCTTTTCTTTCAGATAAACTAACCCCTGCATAAACCATTGGCAATGCAACATTTTCTAGAGCAGACAAATTACTTAATAAATTGAACTTCTGAAAAACAAACCCAATTTTTTTATTCCTTACAATTGCTAATTCTTTATCTTTCATATGAGATATATTGTCTTTTTCTATAATTACATCTCCAGCAGTTGGCCTATCTAAACCGCCTAATATTTGCAAAAGGGTAGATTTTCCAGATCCAGAAGGTCCTACTATTATGGTAAAATCTCCTTTTTCTACTTCAAAACTAATATCTTTTAAAGCATGAACATCTATTTTACCCATTTGATAAGTTTTTCTAATATTTTTTAGTGTCATAACATTCATTATTTTCCACCACCGGGTGCTTTTTTTTGACCTGCTGGACCAAAAGGATTCTTTTCTTCATATTTATCTTTTAATCTTTCCAATTCTTCTTGATCAGGGTAAATTACTAAGGTTTGACCAAATTCCAACCCTGATTTCACTATTACTCTATCATCAGTTTTCTCGCCTATCTCAATATTAATTTTTTCAGGTTCGTTTTCTGTTTTTAAAAAAACAAAAAAATTTCCTTTACCATCTTGATTCAAAGCATTTGTTGGGATTACAATTTCATTTTCTGCTTCTAAAATAATCAATTTTACATTTCCGGTAATGCCTGGAATAACACCAAATTTATTGGCATCTTCTGTGAAGTTTAACTCTATTGGGATAGTAGTTAGACCACCAGAGTTTACTGCCACTGGGTTTATAAGATTTATTTCTGCAGGAATAGATGCGTTTAATTGATCGAATTCTACAAGGGCTTGCATACCAACATGAATTTTAGATAAATCTATTTCATCCACTACGCTCTCAATTCTCAAAGAGTTTGTATCAACTATACTGATGATATTTTGATTAGTAGGAACAAAATCATCTTCTCCAATATATACATCACTTATAGTTCCTTCGACTGGAGATTTCAATTCGGTATTTTCCAAATTTCTTTTTGATAATTCTAGTTGTAATTCCTTGATTTCTTTTATTTTAGGGCTATCATTAACAGCCAATTCAAAATTTCTAAGGTCATTTAAATAGGCGATTCTATACTCCAAATCCTCAAATTTAGCCAAAAGATCTCCTTCACTTACTTTTTGGCCTTTTTCAATATATAATTCTGTAACTTTACCTGAAACTTCTGAGACAACATTTCTTTCATCAGCTTCTACAGTACCTGTTATTTCAATATAATCTCCAATTCGAGTGTTTTCTATTGTGTAAGTTGTAAATATATTCTCTACATTTTTCTGATCTGTATTTTTATCAGTATCTTTATTGTTGTTTATTATGAAAAAAACAGATATAACAGCTATTATTATTATGATTATAAATATAAAAGCTTTCTTCAATTTAGCTCACCTCTAATGTATAAACCTTTTTCATTTAATAGTTCTAGTTCCTTTATTATTATTTCATTTTTTTGTTTTTCAATTTCCAATTTTTTTACTTCAAGATTGATTAAGTTTAAATTATGATCTATATTACTAATATAACCAAGTTTGTTTAAGTTATCTGATTTTTCTAAATCGTCTATCAAATTTTCATAATCTAACTCCAAAATCTGTAATTCAAGGTTCATGGTATCTAAGCTGTTTTCGTGATTTTTTATATTTCTATTTATAGTTTCTATTTTTTCATTATATTCTAAAGTAGTTATGTTGTTTTTTCTAGTTAAAGCCTCTCCAAGCCTTTCTCCTCTATCTAAAATATCATACTGGAAATTAATACCAAACTCCCAGTTCCAATTTTCATAATCTCTTACTCCAAAAGTGAAGTTTAGATCGGGCAAAAAAGGCAAAAACCATAAGTTAGTATTTCTTTTATCTACTTCTTTTGCTAATTCTAAGGCTTCAATATCTTTTCTATTATCAATAGATAAATCAAAACTATTATTAACTATGTTTTTAATCTTTGATTTTGAATCAATGTATAATTCTTCTGAAAAATCTATATTAATATTTGCTAATGAATTTTCCAAAGACAAAATTAGAGATTCTTGATTTAACATTTGTTTTTTTAGATTATCTCTTTCGTCTTCTAACTCGGAATTTTCGTGCTTATCTTCCAATAGTTCTAACTTTTGATATTGTAGGTCTATGTTATTTTTCAAATAGTAATAATTAAACACTTCTTTAAATGTATTTATGATAATAGAGTCTTCTATTTCTTCAAGATTGTGCTGAGAGGATAAAAGGTTAGATTCTCTAGATAACCTATTAGAAAAGTACTCGGTTTTTAACCCATAAGTTATTGATAAACTTATATTCTCTTTTTGCACATCAAAATCAAAGCTGTCTTCTGTTTTTATATCAAAAGGTATTTGAACTCCAAAATTAACTCCATAAAAATTTGCAATGTTAACCTCTGCATTTAATCCAATATCGCTAAGGCCGTCCTCTGTTATTGTGATACCTGTTAATTGGTTTGTAGATAAACTCAAATAAGGCTGAAACCAATTGTTGTAGATTGAATTACTGTATTTTGTTGAAATATAATTTTCCAAAGATTTTTGATAATTACTGTTTTCATTTAATTTTTCTTCTATTATTGAATTCACACTTGAAAAAGAAAATATAGAAATTATCAAAAATACTGATAAAGTGATATATTTTAATTTCAATTCATTACCTCCTCCGGAGATACCTGAACGTTTAAAATATAGTTGATTAAACTATTCAAAAGATTTTTTTCGTTTGAGTACAGATTTTTTAGGGTGTTGTAATAGTCTATTTTTGTTTGATTGAGTTCAGTTTTAGAAATTAAACTATTTTTAAAACTGTTCTGATCATTTTCTAAATTATTTAGTTTTATAGAAACCATTTCAGATAAATTATTCACTGTGTTTCTCTGTGCTTCTAAATTTATGTAAGAATTATTGTTCTGCTCTTCGACATTTTCTAAGGTTTTTTCTAAATTTATTTCAGATTTTTTTACGTTCAACTCTGCACTTCTTTTATCGTATTGAGAACTATTTTGAGATAAAGTATCAAAGTTATACTTTGTTAGCTCTAAGTTTAATTCACTCTGTTCAACCAAAAGTGAACTTGCTACATAAGTTTCATCGGTATATTTAATGTTTTCTAAGTTTATATCAAATTCTATTGAATTAATTTCAGAGTCAAAATATTTTTCATATTCATCTTTTTTTTGGTCATAATTATTTTCGACATTTAAAAGAGAATTTTTTAAATCATCTAAAGAAATCCTACTATTTTTCAATGCATTTTCTGAAATTAATTCTTTTTCATATAGGTTTTTATTGTTGTTATAATTAATTTCAGCATTTTCGATTTGTAAATTTAGCACCTGGATATCTATTTCTGATATTTTATAATCATAAACAATAGAATTTATAGAATTATAATAGTTTTTCAATGAAGAGTAATAATTATTCATATTTTGAACATAGCTTAGTTCTGCTGATAAATCTGTTCTTTTGTTTATTGATTCAATTTTCGATTTTTCATAATCCATTAAAGCAATTTCCTTGTCTATTTCTAAAAGTTTATAATCGTTAGAAACCTCTTTCGCTTGTTCGTATAAATCGGTAATACTAGTGGTAAAAGCAAAAATAAATACTATCAAAATAATAGATGTAACTAAACTTTTTTTCATTAAAATTCCTCCCTTTTATTTTTTTTAATAATAATTTTAAATGAAATTATGTCTTCTGTTTTTTTAGCTATAATATCGTGTTGATGGGTATCTAAAATACTTTTTACTATTGATAGTCCCAATCCAGAACCACCTTTAATTGTACTTCTTGATTTATCCTCTTTATAAAATCTATTGAATATTTTGTCAATATCTATATTTTCTCTGTCGTTTGTATAATTAGAAATTGTTATAGTCACTTCTTTTATATTATCACTGACGATAATATCGATATCAGAATTATTTTTTGAGTATTTAAAAGCATTTATACAGAGGTTTTGAAAAACTCTAAAGTAAAGTTGTGGATCAAGTTCTGCATAAACATCTTCGTTACACAAATGTTTTTTTAATTTTTTATTATATTTTTTTTCATAATCAGACATTTCGTATATAAATTGTTCAATAAAATCATTTAGGTTAACTCTCATTTTAGATATCTGTATATCTTTGTTGTTATATTTTGTGAATTCAAAAAGATTATCAACTAATTCTTTAATTTTAATAGATTTTCTGTGTGCTATATTTGAGTATTCTTTTAGTTGATTTTTATCATCATAATTTGTTTTTTTTATCAAATCTAAATAACCAATTACAGAAGTTAAAGGTGTTCTAAGATCATGAGATATATTAGAAATCAATTCGTATTTTTCTTTTTCTGCTTCTCTCTCGTTCTCTATTTGATTGCTTATTTCTTCAGACATATAGTTTATATTTTTTATTATTTCAGCTATTTCATCGTTTCCTTTTACTTCTAATTTATGATCTAATTTTCCAAAAGACTTTTTTGATATTTCTTTAGAAATTTTATTAATATATTTTATCTTTTTATTAGTAATCAAATAAAAAATAATAAGAAAAATAATAATTGAAGAAATCATAGATATAAAAAACATTGTATCTCTATTTAAAAGCATTCCGATTGTTTTACCAGGTTCAAAATCAATAATTAAATAAAACTGATTATTGTTATTTTTGAAAGGAATGTATATATACTGCTCTTTTTTAATGGCTGGTTTAAATGGTGGATCTGGCTTAAAATCATAAGAAGTAAACTCCAGAAAATTGTTGTTTTCAAAGTTGAACTTATCAAAATTAAACTTGTCAAAAGATATATTATTAATAGGTTTATTTGAAGCTATTAATTTTTTGTCTTCGTTAATAATTCCAACAGTGCTGTTGCCTAAATCAAAACTATTTACAAAATTATTAAATGCTTTTTTAAGATCATGATCTTCTTCAGTATGATTTTTAAGATTGTCTAAAACTTCGTTTATGCTGTTTTTCCTATATTCAAAGACAAGTTTTGAATAGATATTTAATAAAACAAAGTTTATGATAATTGCAGAAAAGAAGCTTATAATAAAAGCCATTAAAAAATAACCTCTGATTGTTTTATTTTTCAATTTTATAACCAACCCCCCATATTGTCTTAATATAATAAGGGGTTTTAGAATCTAATTCGATTTTTTCTCTCAATTTTCTTATATGAACCATGACAGTATTTTTGGAATCCATAAAATCATTGCCCCAAACTTCTTCGTAAATTTTATCCATGCTCATAACGTTTCCTTTGTTAA
Source organism: Thermotogota bacterium (assembly GCA_051748045.1). Classification (GTDB taxonomy): domain Bacteria; phylum Thermotogota; class Thermotogae; order Petrotogales; family Petrotogaceae; genus Geotoga. The sequence goes on along the minus strand of JBNJGY010000024.1, from coordinate 1,799 downwards.
CTAACAAAAGTTTTAAAATTTCAAATTCTGTAGGAGTAAGGTTTATATCTTTATCGTTTATCTTAATTTCTCTAGTGTTTGTATTCAAATAAATTCCTTTATGAATAAATTCATTTTTATCATTATTATTTTTGCTTTTGTTGAAATATGATCTTCTTAATTGAGATTTAATTCTAGCAATTAATTCTAGGGGATTAAATGGTTTTGTAATGTAATCATCAGCGCCAAGATTAAGACCTAAAATAATATCAACATCTTGATCTTTCGCAGTCAACATGATAATTGGTGTATCATATTTTTTTCTGGTTTCAATACAAAAATCTCTCCCATTCATTTCAGGCATCATTAAATCAAGAATTATTAAATCTATATCTTCGTTTCTTAGAATATTCAACCCTTGTTTTCCATTCTCTGCTTGGAAAATATTATAGTTTTCACCTTTTAAATAGATTTCAATCAAATTTCTAATTTCTATTTCATCATCTATTATTAAAATATTTTCATTCATATAATCACCTCAAAAAACTATTCTCAATAATATTATAAGTTAAAATGCTATAAAAAAACTTTTTAAATTCTTAAATAATTCTTAAGATGTAAAAAAGCAGATGCATAATCGCATCTGCCAGAGTTAAATAAAGCTATGGGGATTTTATATGAAATTATAACTCTTTTATTTTTCTCATAATTTCATGAAATTTATCTGCTTCAGACCATATTTGACCATGTCCTGATTCGCTGAACCAATAATGTTTTTTAGAAGGAGCATTAATCTTATTGAAATATTCTTCTGTTATCCAATAAGGAGCGTTATAATCATGACTACCAGTTAAAATATAAACAGGAATATCAAAATTAGTAGCTGATTCTCTGAAATCAAAATCTTGTAGTTGTGGATAAACTACATTAAAAACTTTTATTGCTCCTCTAAAAAAATTAATTTTGTCCATCATGGAATACTCTTTTATAGCGATAAAATCAAAAAGTCCTTGAGCTTCAAGATATTCTTTGTTTTTAATATTAGGGATTTCAAAAGTTACAAATTCTTTTGACATCATATACAAATAATCTTTATGAATTTTCTCACCTGTATAAGGCGGTTCTCCCATTTCAGTCAATTTGTCTTCCAAATCTTTATCATTTTCTTTTGCATAATCAAATAATCTGTTATATATAATTTTATCTGCTTCTTTTACATTAACCATTTGAGCTGCACCAATATAAGCATGAAATAGTTCAGGGAATTTTTTAGCTGCCTCTACTCCAATAATAGTACCCCAAGAATGCCCCATAAGATATATTTTTTCTTTATTAAATCTATCAATTAGATATTCAGAAACTTCTTTAATATCGTTTACAAAGTTTTCCACTTCTAGATCCTCTTTTTTCAAACTACCATCGAAAGATTTTCCTCCACCTCTCTGTTCCCAAACGACAAGAGTATAATCATTTTCTAATTCTTGATTGAATTCTCTAACTCTAGCTAATTCTGAAGCTCCCGGTCCCCCTGATAAAAAAAGTAAAATAGGGTTATTGACATCTTTACCTCTTATTATAAGTGATTGATCCGTTCCTCCAATTTCTAGTTCTACTATTTCCGCAATACTTTCTTTTCCGTTTTCAGAATTTATGTCCTCTGTTCTAGCTGGAATAAAAAATGGAATGGATATTCCTAAAGCAATTAATAATAAAATAATTTGTTTTACAGTCATTTTCTTTTCTCCTCTTTGTTTTTATTATTTTTTTGAAATTATTTCCTGTGCCGTAGAGGCGATCAATTGCCCCTGGCGATTGTAGAT
>JBNJGY010000023.1:0-30654 GCA_051748045.1 Thermotogota bacterium | reverse complement strand
GTTAATAAAGAATACAGGGGAAAAGGAATTGGTGGAAAATTAATTGATGAAGCTGCAAAAATAGTAGATGGCGAAGTGGCTCTTCATGTTGAATATGAAAACCCTGCAAAAAGACTTTATGAGAGAAAAGGTTTTGAATCAAAATATGCAGAAATGAGATTAAAAAATAAATAATTTTAATAGAAAAAAGCTGAAGTTTTTAAACTTCAGCTTTTTTCTTTATTTAGTTAATTCTTTGATTTCTATATCATCGTTGTTTAAAACATAGTCTCTTAAATCTTCTATATCTTTTTTCATCATTTCTTTAAATTCTTTTCCGTCTATAGTTTCTATATTGTATAAATAGATTGCTAATAATTCAAGTCTTTCTCGATTTTCGATAAGCATATTTTTTGCTTTTTCATAACTGTTTAAGACAAAAGATTTAATTTCTGAATCAATTTCTCTGGCGGTTTCTTGAGAATAGTTTTTCATCTTTGTTAATTCTCTTCCAAGGAAAACTTCTCCTTCTTCCTCTCCCCATGAAATAGGACCGATCTTTTTAGACATTCCAAGTTGTATGATCATTTTTTTAGTTATTTCTGTTGATTTTTTTAGGTCGTTTCCGGCTCCAGACGTAATTTCTTCAAAAACTATTTCTTCAGCGGCTCTTCCACCTAGTAAAGTTACTATTCTATCTTTTAATTCATCTTCACTCATTAAATATTTTTCTTCTAAAGGTAATTGTAGTGTGTAACCTAATGCTGCATGGCCCCTAGGAACTATAGTGATTTTATGTACAGGATCTGAGTTTGGAAGTAAATAGCCTAGAATGGCGTGACCTAATTCATGATATGTGACGATTTTCTTTTCTTTGTCAGATAATTTTCTTGATTTTCTTGCAGGTCCAGCAATTACTCTTTCTATAGCTTCTTGACAGTCTTCCATATTAATATATTCTCTTCTTTCTCTTGCTGCAAGTAGTGCTGCTTCATTAACCAGATTTTCAAGGTCAGCTCCAACAAAACCTGGTGTTGAACGAGCTAATACTTCTAAATCTATATCTTTAGCAATTTTTTTACCCTTAAAGTGTATTTTTAAAATTTGTTCTCTACCTTTTAAATCTGGAGAGTCTATACTTATTTTTTTATCAAATCTTCCTGGTCTTAAAAGAGCTTTATCTAAAATATCAGGTCTATTTGTTGCTGCCATAACTATTATTCCTGAGCTTGGATCAAAACCATCCATTTCAACAAGTAATGAATTAAGTGTTTGTTCTCTTTCGTCATGACCTCCACCTAATCCAGCTCCTCTTTGTCTTCCCACAGCATCAATTTCATCTACGAAGATAATAGCAGGACTTTCTGCTTTTGCCTGATTAAATAATTCTCTAACCCTTGAAGCACCTACTCCAACAAATAGTTCTACAAAATCAGAACCACTTATGTAGAAAAAAGGTACTTGAGCTTCTCCAGCTACAGCTCTTGCTGCTAGAGTTTTACCTGTACCGGGTTGGCCTACTAATAAAATTCCTTTTGGCATTCTTGCACCTAAATTATTAAAACTTTTTGGGTCTTTTAAAAATGAAACGATATCTTCTAGTTCATCTTTCGCTTCGTCTATACCAGCAACATCTTTAAATGTAACTTTATCTTTTTGTGGGTCGTATTTTTTAGCAGGAGATTTTGTGAATTTCATTCCAGGCGCTCCACCACCTCTGTTTCCAAGGCCTTTAAATATCCACAACCAAAAAAGAATCATAATAGCAATGGGTGCCATGTATATTAGAATACTCATCCACCAACTAGAACCAGAACTTTGATTGTATTTTATTCTAATTCCTTCTTTTACTAAAGATCTGGTATATGCCTCATCAACTACCATTGTAGGAGCATATGTTTTGAATAAAGTTCCATTTCCAGCTTTTGCTGTAACGTGTCCTGAATCATCTATTTCTAAACTAATAATTTGACCTTTATCTAGCATATTTACCAATTCAGTATATGATATTTCTTGAGCATCTGTACCGTTCATACGAGAGATGCTTGTGAAAATCAAGATAGCTAATAAAAAGTATATTATTAGTGGACCTATATTTATTCTACGAACTTTTTTACTCATGACTTCCTCCTCTCAAAAGAACATTTATTTCTATTATACATTATAAGATAAAAATGTAAAAAGATTTTGGATTATTTATTGTATTTTTAATAAATTTTTAGTTCATTTGTTTTTAAGTTAATGGGTTTAAAATGGTTAAGTAAGTTATGATAGTATTTTATTTTTAATTCCTTAAATTATCATTAGAGATTATCTCAAAAATGAGGGGGGTATATGTGTTATAATTAATTTAGATTATTTTTTTAAATAAAGAACAAGGAGAATATACGATGGATAAAAAGAAATTGCTGAATAGACTTAGAAGAATTGAAGGTCAGGTAAGAGGTTTACAAAAAATGATAGATGAAGAAAGAGAATGTAATGACATTTTGACTCAAATGTCAGCTATAACAGGTGCTTTACATAAAACTGGTGAAGAAATAGTTAAAAATTATACAAAAACATGTATAATGGAATATGACAAGTCTGGGGATGAAGCTTTGTTAGAGGATTTGATAACAAACTTATCCAAATTTAAAAATTTATAGAAAGGGGTTTTAAAATATGAGTAGAAAATTTAAGAAAATTACAATAATATTAACTGTGATGACTATTTTACTTACAGCGTGGGTGTTTGGAGCAACTCAAGAAAATAAATCTATTGAAGAAATTTATTTGGACGAATTTCAGGGACCAATTTCTAATTTGCTTTATTATATTGATACAATATATTATGAGAAAGATAAAATTGATTATGATAAAATTTTAGATTCAACTTTAGCGGGTGTTGTTGAGGGACTTGATGATCCTTTTGCATGGTATTTTGATGCTCAACAAACTCAGGAAAACCAAATTGATGAACAAGGTGAGTATGGAGGACTGGGTATAACAGTGAGATGGGATCAAGAAATGGAAGCAATAGTTATTGTTAGTCCTATGACTGGAACTCCTGCAGACAGAGCTGGCTTACAAGCTAATGATTATATAATTACTGTCGATGGAACCCCCGTAGCTGATATGGGGTATATGGACTCTGTTGACAATATGAGAGGTAAACCAGGAGAACCAATCATTTTAGAAATTTATAGAGAAGGTTGGGAAGATACAAAAGAAGTTAAACTGGTTAGAGCTTTAATAGAAACAAAAACTGTTAAATATACAACTATTAATGAAGAAGAAAAGATAGGATATATAAGATTGACTAATTTTGCTGAAAAAAGTGCTTCTGAAATGGAAGAAGCTTTGACTGCTTTAGAAAATGAAAAGGTAAATGGATTAGTTTTTGATTTGAGGAATAATCCAGGAGGTCTTTTGAGTACAGCTGTTGATGTTTCTTCAATGTTCATTAAAAAAGGTGAAATTGTTTCTTTAGATTATTACAATGGGCAAAAAGAGATTATAAGTACTGTTCCAGGAAAATATTTTTATTTCTTAGAAAATATTCCTATTACTATATTAGTAAATGGAGCATCAGCATCAGCTTCTGAAATATTTACTGGTGCTATGAAAGATAAAGAATTAGCAACGATTATTGGTAAGACAACATATGGGAAAGCTGCTGTTCAAAGGCCGATTCAATTTAGTAATGGAGGAGAGGTATGGCTTCCTATGGCTCATTATTTTACTCCACTTGGAAATGATATACATCTAACTGGTATTGATCCTAATATAGAGGTTGAGATGCCTGAAAGAGAATTACAAGATATGACAGAAATTTCTGAAGAAGAACAGGAAGAAGCTAGAAATGAAACAACAACAGAAGCAAGTATAGATTTAGAAAATGATGCACAATTGAAAAAAGCAATTGAAGTGATAAATGAAAAATTAGGAGTTACGAATTGAGAGCACACGCCTGGGCTTTGATGTTTTTTGCTGTTTTTATGACAGTTAGCCTAATAATATATTTTGGTTTTGGAAAAAGAGAAATTGAAAAATATACAATTGAAAAGACCCCCATTTTTAAATTGGGGGTCAATATTGATGTTGACCAATATTCTAATAAATTGGAAAAAACTAGAAATTTATCATATTTTTCTTCAGGTATGATGGACTTGGACTATTTTGTGGGAAATATGAAGATAGATCTAAACTCAAATGAAATAGAAATTGAGCCTTTAACTCCAAACATGTATGAAGATTATAGGAATTTAATAGTTTCTATTGATGATAATTACAAGGAAAAAACAGATTATATTGAATTTTTTGGTTTGAGACTTTCTTTAAAACAGTTAAAAACAAGTTCTATATATATGCTCTTAAAACCCACTATATATATTCTTGACCTAAACGAATACGATACTGAAACAATAGAATTTATTAATAACCGATACTTTCTTTTAAAAGAAGACGAATATAAATCTTGGAGTTTTACCAAAGATATTTTGGATAATTTAGACATATATGGATCTGTTATTATAGATGAAAAATTACTAGAAAAAGAAAATGTAAAACTTTTGTTTGAAAATTTATCTGAAAATGGAATAATGAGTCAAAGAGAGTTCAAAATAATAAATTTTAAGGAAGATTGAAATGGATAAATTATTAGTTCAGATGTTTAATTCAATATTTATGCCCGTGAAATCATCTAATGAAATCAAAAAATCTTTTTATATACCCCTAATAATTATTTTTATTTATTTAATTAGTCCTCAAGTTATTAATGGGTTAGACTTTATATATTTTATTTTGATGTTTACTTACTTGAGTAATGGTTTGAGGTTTATATTTTCTAAAAAACATATTTCTTATTTATTGTTGGCAGCATCTATGCCTTTGATTTTTGGAGTGTTTTCTGATTTATCTTTTTTAATAGCTAGTTTATGGAGTTTGGGGTTAAAGAGTTATTATGAAATAAAATATGAAAATTATTACTCTTTTACAATGGGACTTGCTTTTGATGTCTTAATAATTTGGTGGTACTTGTGAAGAAAAGAAAAGTTTATGAATTTCTATCTAATTTAGTAATAAAAAATTCAAAATTTATTCTAATATTAACCGCTATTTTAACAGCGGTTTTTGGTTATTTAGCCACCAATTTAGGTATTGATTCTGATTTGTTAAAAATAGCCCCTCAAGATTCAGATATTATACAAGTTTTGAATGAAGAAAATCAGTTGTTGCAAGGTAATGATATTTTAATAACAGCTTTTTATCTTGAAGAAAACAGTAATCCTGTGGACATAGCTCAGAAATATTATGATGAAATGTATGAAATGGATTCTTTTAATGGGTTTACTGAAACAGACTTATCTTTTCTACTTTCTTTTGGATTTGTCTCCATTGGAAATACTGATGTGATAAATTCAATCTCTGAAAGTGTAGAAGACCTTCTTGATGCTGTTAGAAGTGCTAATCCATACGATTTTCAAACAATAGAATATATAAATGATACTTTAAAAAAAATATATACACTACAAGATGATCTTTCTACTGATCAAGATAGAAATATTTTAAAATCTTATTATGCAATTTCTCCTGATCAGAAAATAATGATCATGGGTGCAACTTTTGATGAACCACCAACTAACATAGATTTTGTCAATGAAATGATACCAAAAGTTCAAAATATAACAGATGAAATATCAAATGAATTTGGAATAAAAACTGGGTTAACGAACGATTATATTCAATCTTTTGAGGCCAATAAAACTGTTTCAGAAGATTTTAGCTTAACAACAATAATATCAGTTTTTCTTATTATATTGGTTTTTATATTAGCTTTTGGTAGCATAACTACAACAGGAATTGTTTTTGCTGGGTTGATTATAGCTATGATTTTAACTTTAGGAGTTGCGCAAATATTTTTTGGGCAATTAAATATTATTACTTCTTTTGTTACTGCTATAACTCTTGGTCTTGGTATAGACTATGGGATTCATATTGTAACTAGGTTAGTTAGTGAATATAAAGAAAAAGAAGATTTTTCAGAAGCATTAACTACTACGTACGAAACTAGTTTTATTCCTCTTTTATTTGGAGTTATAACAACTGTGATAGTTTTTTTAACTCTTATGCTAATGAGATTACCAGCTTTTACAGAAATGGCTATAATGAGTTCTTTTGGGCTTGTTATATTTTTCCTAATTATGTTGTTTTTTATTCCAGCTTTCATGTATACAGTAAGATCAAAGATAAAAATCGGTAATTTAGTTATACATGTTAATAGATTATTCAAAAAACTTGGATATCTTATACCCAAAAATGGCTTGATTATTAGGTGGTTAATTATTCCAGTAACAATATTTTTTGTGTCTTTTGGAATAATAAATGTATTGGATTTTTCTTATACACCACCAGGAATGATTTCTGAAGACTCTCCACCTATAAAAGTTGGACAGGATATTTCAAATCACTTTGGAACTGATACATTTAATTCGATGAAATATATCATAAGGATTGATGAAGATCCAGATGAGGTAGCAGCTGAATTGTTGTCTTTAGGAGTTATAGACACTGTAGAAAGTTTACCTGAAATAATAGAAAATCAAATTGGAAATTTTAGTGATTTAAAAACTCAAATTGGAGGATTATCTGAAACATTAAAAAACCCAGTTGTTGTTTCTCTATTGAAAAAATATAATTTATATTCAGAGAGTATTAGAATAGTTGACATTGCTTCAAAATCAAATGATTTGTATCAATTTACACTTAATATATTAGAAGTTTTACCAGATAATCTAAAAAGTAATTTTTTCTTTGAGAAAGACAACAAAAAGTATATGGTTTTAGAGATTAATAGTTCGATGGATATATGGTCAAACAATGGACTAAAAACTTTTTTCGAAGCATTAGACGAAAAGTCAGATAGAATTGCAGGTTACCCAAAAGCAATGTATAGAATAATGAGTGTAGTGCAAAAAAGGTTTATTCTCCCAATGACTCTATCATTTACTTTTATATTTTTGTTGACATATATTTCAAGAAAAAACCTTTTAGAAGCTTTAGAAGCCTTTATTGGTCTTTTTGCTTCTTCCATGGCAGCTTTTGGAATAGGCTATTTTTTAGGAATTCAAGCTACATTTGTAACCATGCTGACATTTCCTTTGATATTTGGTATTGGGGTAGACGGTTACATTCATATATTCCATGCTATTGATGAAGATAAAGTACATTATTGGCATACATTGAAATCAGTTACTCTTTCATTTTTAACATCTATACTAACTTTTGCTAGTTTTCAGATTTCAAGAGGAGATTTATTGAAAGAGTTTTCTTTAAATATGATTTTATCTATAGGATTAACTTGGATATTTACAGTGCTTATGATTCCAGCTTTTAGAAAGAATGATATAATTGGAAAATGGAATAGAAAAATAAATAAAAATGATGAAAAATCTGACTGATTTATAATCAGTCAGATTTTTTTTAAAAAGTATATTCTAAAGGAATTTCTAAAGGAATCCAGTAAAAAATAGCGAATTCTGCATTTAATGATATGTTGTATTTGATTTGTTCTTCCATTATATTGTAAGAAACTCCAGCGCCAACATCTATTCCGTCAAATCTATATTTACCGTCTTTTAAGGCATAATGAGGTTTCCATAAATCATATTTCATCTTTAAACTTGTCTGAACATCATAAGAATCATTTTTGTAATATGAAATAGTCGGAGTTAATTTTAATCTATTAAAAATTAAATCTTTTGAATAACCAACTAAAAAATTAAAATCATCTGTATATTGAATGTACTGTAAATCAAAAATATTATTATATCCAGAATGATATTTATTTCTAAAAGGTTTGTTTCCTATAACACTGTTTAATTGAATTGCTTGAAAATTAGTATTTATAAAAGAAATTTGAGCTCCATAATTTATTGTATTTTTATTTTTTAGGTTAAATTGATTATTTGAATTAAAAGAATACCCATATATTAAGTTATTATCTTGATAGTTTAAAAAAAGTTTATTTTTATAATAATAATCAAATTCTATATATGAATTAATAACAAAATCATCTACAAAATTATGATAAAATCCTATTTCTCCAGTGTAATTAACAGCTTCTCCTATAAACAATATATCAGGTCCAAAGTAAAATTGGTTTTCTTTTAAAACCACATTTACTGCGGGAATAAACATAGGTGATTCAAAATAGTTTTTGTCATACTCAAAATCTGTGAATTCAGGAGATTTTTTAAAATAAAACTCTTTATTTTTCGTATATTTATAATGATTAGCTTTATTAGTTATGTTTTTTGAAGATAAATGGTATCCTTCTGAATCATATAACAAATAATAAATATTATTATTAATAATTACGGGGTTAAATACGCCAGGGTAATTTTTTGTTATTTGATTAATCTCTTGAGTTTCTAAATCTAATGAATATATATTGTATAAATTATCTTCATAATTTGCTGAATAATATAGTTTTTTATCATTAACAAATAAATCTCGTTCTTTATGTTCATCATCAGTAATCTGAGATATTTTTTTTGAATTGATATTGTAATAAAAAATATCAGTCTGGGAATTTTGATTCATAGTAAAATAAAAGTTTTTCCCGTCCCCTTCAAATGAACTTAGAGTAATGTTTTTATAATCAATTAGTTTAGTTTTTGTATTTGTTTTTAAATCAAACAAGAAAACACCAGTTAATCCTTTTTCAACTTTGGAATAAACAACTTTTTTATCATTTACATAAGCAAATTCAACAACCCTGTTGTCCAAAAAAGTATCTTTGAAATCACAATCACATAAATGGTATAAACTATAGCTTTGTTCGTTATTGTTATTGTGTGAAAGTCTGTAAACTAATTCTCCTTGTGTATTTATGTCAAATTTCGATACTCCTGTTTTTATAAGTTCATCATTTTTATAAACTCCAAATTTGTTATCTGGACTTTCTTTGTAATAGTATATATCTTTTCCATCAGTTCTTATATTGCCTGTGCTTTGGAAAGACTTATCAAATGTTTTATAGTCATTCGTATAGCCTTTTGATAGTAATTCTTTTTTTCTTTCAGAATACTCATCTTTTATTTTGAATAAAAATTCTTCGAACTTATATCCTGTTGTTATTAAAAATGCTTCCGAAATATCCGTGAAAGATGAGGAATTTATTTCAAAAATAAAGTCTTTTAATACATCTTTCCCATAGTATTCATCGATTTTTTTAACAATTAATGTTCCGTACATATAGTTAAAACCAGCTGGAGACCAAATCGAGATTGGGGCTCCTCCACCATAAAAATATCTGGGGTATTTATTTGATAATATTTCTGCTGTTAAATATGTATTGAAAAGATCATCTGTAAATCTACCTTCAAAGTATTTACTTTCCATGAAAATTGATAACCCTTCATGAAGAGAACTAGGTTGATTTATCATATTCAAAGATTTCTTAATAGTTTTGGAAGGAATCCAATTTATCAAGGGGTCTGTAACTGTGTTGCCATAGAAAATATGATTTAACTCATGAGAAAAAACAAATTTGATCCATTCGTTTGGATTATCACCAAGCCCTAAATAATCCAAAGGACTGTTAATATAAAGCCTCATCTGGTTTCTCATATTTAAAGCAAAACCATTCACATAGTCAACATCATCAAGAATAAAAACCTGAATATTATCTATCTCTGTTTCATAAAATTCAGAGTAATCATTATATAGTTCAAGAGAAAAATTATCTAACTGTGTTATTAAATAGGATAAATCTTCTTCATAGATAAAAGTAAAATATTCATTTGAATATTGCTTTAAATTTTTAGGTGGTTGATAAATTGGTCCAGATAAAAAAGTAAGCGTAATAAAAATAAAAGTTGTAATTAAAATAAATTTTTTCATAAAAAACCTCCAAATTCTTTTTTAATCTATTATAACACAGAAAAATGCTTTGCATTTTTGTTGTTAGTTGATTGTTGTTTGTTTTTGGTTTACTACATTTTTAAAAACTGCTTTTTTCTAACAACTAACAACCAGCATCTAAAAACAGAAATCTTTGATTTCTTTTCTTCCAACTTCCAACCATAAACCTTCAACAGAAATTATGTAATAATTTCTACCATATGACCTACTTTGAGTTTTTATATTTCGGAATTGTTTTTAAGAGTTTCAAAATAATAAAAATTTCTAAAACTCTCTTTTCATCAAAAGGATATCTTAAATTAACATAAAACTCTTGACAACATTTTATATTTATGATAGAATTCTTTACGGAATGAATGAGTGCCTGCCGGGGTGGCGGAATTGGTAGACGCTGTGGACTTAAAATCCATTGGGCTTTTGTGCTCGTGTCGGTTCGAGTCCGACCCTCGGCACCATGAATTCCTTTTTATTGTACCATTACTTGGTGCGGGGTGGAGCAGTCCGGTAGCTCGTCGGGCTCATAACCCGAAGGCCGTAGGTTCAAATCCTACCCCCGCTACCATTTTTTTTATGTTATTTTATATTTGGCGAGGTAGCTCAGTTGGCTAGAGCATGCGGTTCATACCCGCATTGTCGGGGGTTCGAATCCCTTCCTCGCTACCATAAATAAAACGGAATGCTTAATGCATTCCGTTTTTTTGTGCTATTTTTTATTATTTTTGTCTGTAAACATATCAAATATTTCTTTTGATCTTATTTTCTCTTCTTTTATATATTTTATTTCTCTATATAATTTAAAAGCTGTTAATATAATTAAAAATATCAAAAAAATTATTACAAAAATCGATAGATTGTCCATAATAAAATCCCCCTAGTTTTACTCTTCTATTATAATTTATACCTTAAACATTAAAATTATAAAATATATAAGTAAATAAAAGGTAAAAAAACGGTTATTATATTTCTATAGAATAAACATATCACTTGATTAAATAATTCTCTTTTCTTAAAATATTAAATTTATTTATGTTATAATAGTTAGTAAGACTAATCTTTTTAGGAGGAGATATTATGCAATTAAAATTAGAAGATTTTATTGATTTCAAGTACCTTTCAGATTTAAAATTTTCTCCAGATGGGGAAAAACTTTGTTTTGTCCAGACTGAAACAGATTTAGAAGATAATAATTACAAAAAATTCTTATGGGTTCATAACTTGAAAACAGAAAAAACTTATAAACTTACAAATAATGGTAAAGACGGTAGTTATATTTGGTATGATGATGAAACAATTCTATTTACTTCAAATAGAGAAGAGAAAAAAGATAACAAAGAAAATGAAAAACCAAAAACTGTCTTTTATACAATAAACATAAACGGTGGAGAAGCACAAAAGAAATTTGAAATAGAAAAAACTGTTAGCTCATGTAAGATGATTAATAAAGATAAATTCGCCATGATAATAAAGTATGATGGATATTTAGAAAGTATTCCAGAAGAAGATAGAAAAGAAGAAAAAGATTATCATGTTTTTGATGAAATACCTTTTTGGTTTAATGGACAAGGTTTTACATCTAAAGTAAGAAATAGACTTTATATTTATGATATGAAAGAAGATAAACTGGAACCTATAGTGAATGAGCTTACAAATGCTGGAAATATAAAAATCAACGGTGATAACATATATTTCATAACTAATACTTACAAAGATATGATGGAACATTATGCTTCTATAGTTAAATATAATTTGAAAGATAATAAAGCAGAAGTTTTATTAGATGAAACAGAAAAATTAAGTATATCATCTATGCATGTTTTAAATGATACTAAGCTTATTTTTACTGCTTCTGACATGAAAAAATATGGATTAAATGAAAATAGGAAGTTTTATACATTAAATTTAAACGATAAATCATATGAATGCATTACTCCTGACTTTGAAAATTCTTTATGGAATTCAGTTGGGTCTGACGCCAGATTAGGTGGAGGAAAAGGTCAAGAAGTATTTGAAAATAAATTGTATTTCGCATCCACAAGAATAAAAGATAGCTTTTTATACAGCGTAGATGAAAATGGGAATATTGAAGAGGTAATTAAAAATGATGGAACAGTAGATATGTTCGATATTTCAAAAAATGGAATTTATTTCATAGGTTTTAGAGGTCTTAGAATACCTGAAATTTATTCTTTTATAAATGGTTCTGAAAAGAAAATAACTTCTTTCAATGATTGGTTAGTTGAAGAAAAGGATCTATCTAATCCAGAACATTTTGCTTTTAAAAATTCTGATGGAGTAGAAATAGATGGTTGGGTAATGAAGCCAACTAATTACGAGGAGGGCAAATCCTTCCCTACTATTTTAAACATCCATGGAGGGCCTAAAACAGTCTATGGTGATATTTATTACCATGAAATGCAATATTGGGCTAACCAAGGCTATGCTGTCATCTTCTGTAATCCTAGAGGTAGTGATGGGAAAGACAATGAATTTATGGATATAAGAGGTAAATTTGGAAAAGAAGATTATAGAGATATTATGGAATTTGTTGATGAAGCAATCAAAAGATATGATTTTATAAATGAAGATAAAATGGGAGTTACTGGTGGTTCTTACGGTGGGTTTATGACCAACTGGATAATTGGTAACACTCATAGATTTAAAGCAGCAGCTTCTCAAAGAAGTATTTCTAATTGGATATCAAAATCTATGGTTACTGATATTGGGTATTATTTTGTGCAAGATCAACAAAATGGAAATGCTTGGACAGATTTAGAAGGTCTTTGGGAACAATCACCGTTGAAATATGCAAACAAGGCGAAAACACCTACTTTATTTATACACGGTGACGAGGATTATAGATGTTATAAAGCTGAAGGGTATCAAATGTTTACAGCTTTAAAAATGTTTGGGGTAGAGGCTAGATTTGTTCTTTTTAACGGAGAAAATCATGAATTGAGTAGAAGCGGAAAACCTAAACATAGAATTAGAAGGTTAAAAGAAATAACTCAATGGATGGATAAATATTTAAGATAAAATAGAAAAAGAAGCAGATTTAAAAAATCTGCTTCTTTTTTCTATTTTGTAATGTTTTAAGTGAGTCTTTTAAAATAATATATTTAAAACTTCATAAAAAAAATATATGCTCTCTGTCATGTCGACTAAACGAAGTGCATGGAGACATCTATTCAGTAAATTTCACGTAGTGAAATTAAGCTTTTAAAACAATTCAAATTTCTACGAAAATTTATTAGTAAAAACAATTCCAACAGGAATTGTGAAACGATTTCTACAGTTTTAATCTATCCAAAAGTTGATTTACAGCACCCATTTCGAGTTTATTTTCAGATTTATCAATTTTTGCAACTTTTTTAATTATAGTCTTTTCAAAAAATCCCATATCTTCTAATTTGAATGCATATCCAGCGTATATTACTTCATCGATGCAATCTCTATGCTCACCAAAATTTTTGTCTAAAACTTCTGGAATTTTTTCTTTATCTCCGCAAGACATTATCATATATACATTTTTATCTTTTAGTAATAAATAATTATCTGTTATGAAATTTTTTATTTCACTATGTATTGTTCCAGCATAAACAGAAGTACCTATAATGATATTGTCAGCATCTTCTACCTTGAAAAGTTCTTTATTCTTTTTTAAATTAATCAAAGTATTTTGAGAATTTTCTGGTAAGTTGTTGTGTATGTATTTCATTACCTCTTCTACACTTCCATGTTTAGACCTATAAACTAATAAATTTTTCATTTTTATCCCCTCCCATTTTTATTAACGTATTAATTTTATCTTTTATTACATTACTATATTATTATGTTATAATAAAAATAAGGTTAAAGAAAGGTGGTGGTAATTATGGGTGATTTTTATTTTATTTTAAACTCAGAAATCATTTATAAGGGAGATGGAGAAAATATTGAAAAAAGGTATGGTTTTAGAAGTAAATAGAGATAATTATTTTGTTGAATCAGAAGGAAATTTTTACAACTGTTCTTTAAAATTAAAGAAAAACAAAAAGAGTAAAAGAAAATATGTAAATCCTGTAGCTATATGTGATTATATAGAATTTGAAGAGAGGGCAAATAATTATGAGATTAAAAAAGTTTTGCCAAGAAATTCTACTATAAGCAGAAAAGGTGTGGGAAAAAACAAACAGCATTTAAAGCAAGTTTTAGCTGCTAATATTGATTATTTAATAATTGTTGCACCTATTAAAAATCCTGAGTATAAAACTGGATTGATAGAAAGATTTATTACTGCAGCCAAAAATGGTAATGTAGAACCAATTGTTTGTTTTAATAAAATAGATCTTCTAGAAGATGAAAAGAAACTCAAAGAAGATGAAGTGTACTTTGAAAATAATTCTATAAAAACTTTTAGGATTAGTAATTTAGAAAACTCGGGAATAAATGATTTGAAAGATTATGTTAAAGGTAAAAAAATTGCTTTTATGGGAAAATCAGGAGCAGGTAAATCAACTTTAATTAATTCGATCACAAATTCAGTTCAAGCTAAAACTGGAGAGGTAAGCGAAAAACTTCATAAAGGGAAGCATACAACTACTAATTCCAGAGTTTATAAAATAGATGAAAATACTTATTTAGTGGATACTCCAGGAATTAGAGAGTTTGGAATGACCGATGACGCTGAGCTAAACAATGTTTTCAAGGATATTGAAGAGTTTTCTAATAATTGTAAATTCAGAGATTGTTCTCATACTCACGAACCAGATTGTGCGGTTAAAGAAGCAGTCGAAAAAAATTTAATAGATAAAAAAGTTTATAAAAATTATTTAAGATTACAAAAAGGAAGAAGCTGAGCTTCTTCCTTTTTCTAATTATTTATTTTTTCAATTATATCTATTATGTCACAAGGGTTGTCTACCACATAGTCTGCTTTTTTCAATTCTTCTTTTCCAAAACCATGGCTAACGCCTATAGAAATATTTCCAGTATTTTTAGCTGCTTCAAAATCAATATATCTGTCTCCAATAAAAACTAATTTATCAGTGTTTTCTTCTTTCATTATTTCTCTTAAATGGTCTTCTTTGGTTTTTGATTTTTCATAGCCTTTTATAGTGGAAAAGAATTTTTTTAAGTGAAAATGTTCTAATATATTTTCAATGTAGTCTATTTTACCATGAGAACAAATGCTTAATCTATAACCTTTAGAATGTAGATTTTTAATCACATCTTCCATCTTTTCATATAGTTTCCCTTGTTCTTTAATAAACCTATCTTTATGCGAATAAATTTCTTTTTTTATATCTTTTACTTCATCTTCTTCATATTCATAAAAAAGCTCGTTATAAAAAGCGTCAGATTGAAGACCTATTTTTTCTCGTATTTCGTCTTTTTCTTTTTCTGGAAGATCCATTTTTCTTAATGAATAGTTTATTCCATCAATTATAAAAGATTCTGTATTTAGTATAGTCCCATCTAAGTCAAATACTATATTTTTGATCAAAAAAATCACTCCTTAGAATTCCTCACCTGTAAATGTTATTTCAGGAGGGAATATTTTTTCTAAATTTTCTATTATTTGTGGCACATCTTTTAATAAATCTATATCTTGAAATTCTACAAATTTTCCTTCTCTGTATAATACTTTTGGTGATTTATAGCCAGTGATCATTTGAGATAAGTTTCTTATATCAATTGTTAAATCTTGCTTTTGATCTGTTTCCTTTAAACCATTTTTATTTATTAAAAAAGTCTTGTTATTTTGAGGAATCATATCGTCATTTATTTTTAGTTTTATAGAAAAGTCTTCTGGTAATTTTGCTATTTTTTCAAGCATTATTTCTGGTTTAATTATTCTCATCATTCTTGTTTCAAATAATTTTCTAACTGAATAATTTCCTCCCCCATAATAGCTGTCTATAAAAATTTCATAAGGGAAATCTGGTGGTAATTTTGTAAAACTAAAGTTATTCATTTGATCTTTGAAACTAATTAATAAATTTCTTAATTCAAAAAGAGATTTCAAATCAGTGTATTTTAAATTGTAAATTTTCAGAGTTCTCTTTTCTTTTTCACAAACCATGTAGCCTTTAGGCTCTTTTCCATCATATACTACACATAGAAGTTGTTTTTTATTCAAAAAAACTGATTTGTCATAAGGAGAAGCCATTTTCATTTCATTATATCTAGAATATTCTTGAATTTTTTCGAATAGCTTTATTTTATCATTTTTTAGTTTTTCATTCTCGTTTATAAAATCAATTTCTAAACTATAACCCGTTTGAATAAACTCAGATTTTAACAGCTGAAAAGGAAGTTCTAATTGATTATTTGTAAAAGAAGTTTTGAATCCAAATTTTTCATAATAACTGTGTTTAAATGGGTCTAATAATATTAAAGGAATATTATTTTCATAGCAAAAATTAAAATCATTTTTTGTCATTTGTTTGATATAACCTTTGTTTCTATATCCAGGTAGTGTTCCTAAACCATCAAGATAATGTCCTTTAAACCATTTTTGCCTGATCTTAATATCAACATCAAAGCTAATATAAGTTGACACTAACTTTTCTTCTTCAAAAGCTCCCCATACAAATTTCCATAAATCATCATTACCAAAAAACACTTCATCTTTTGTTTCTTCATCTTCAAATGGTGTGTTAAAAAAAATCTTAAAATACTTTTGTAAATCTTTTTTGTAGTCTTTAGTTAGTTTTTTTATTATCATAAAAATTCCACCCCCAATTATATTATAACATTTAATCAAGGGTGGATATATTATATTTTTATAGTAGCCATAGCTCTTTTTATTTCAGTGTATGCATCTTTTGAGTGAAACCATTGATTTCTATAATTCAAACAATTACATATAAAAAGTGTTTCATTTTCCATAATTTTCTTTCGATAATGAACATGGCCCATTATTACGTATTTTACCTGATCTTTCTTATATATTTCATCGTAATTTTGAGTCCCTAAATAAGCGTTGAAATATTCCCACATATTTCGGTTCTTAACGGTGAATTTTTCGTGAGTTACGACATGGGTAACCAGTATAATATTTTTGTCTTTCAATTTTTCTATTTGAGAATTTATTTTATTTTTGAAATCATTGGTTACTGTTATATCATCTTTTCCCCAGTTAACAAATTTTTTATCCTTCCAATGTCTGTTAAAATCGTTTCCTTTTGAGAGTTCATCTAAAGAATATTTTTCATGTGCAAATGAGTAATCATACCAACCTACATCACCAACAATGGCCCAATCCCCTATGATAATAGGCCCATTAGAGAGATTTCCTTGAAATTCTTTTAGCTTTAAATAAATTTCATTTGTGTTTTCAATATAATTTTCTTTGTTCCATAAGTCATGATTACCTGGAACAAATAAAATTTTAGTTTTTGTATTGTTTTCTAAATAAAATAGTATTTCTAAACTTTTCTGATAATCGTCTGCTATGTCACCTGCGATTATTAAATAGTCTGGGGTATCCTCATTTAAAACTTTTAACAGTGCTATCTCTACAGGATCAGATTCTACTACTTGTTTGTCAACATGTATGTCAGATAATATTGATATTTTCATTTTTCTCCTCCATTTTCATATAAAAAACATTTAACTACATGATTATTGTTTAGCTTATAATCATGTGGTATTTCTTTGCTGCATTTATCTTTTGCTTGAGGGCATCTTGTATGGAATTTACAACCTTTAGGAGGATTAGCAGGGTCAGGTATATCTCCAGAAAGAATAATCCTTTTCGTTCCTTCTTTAGTAATTTTTGGAATAGCAGAAAAAAGAGCTTTTGTGTAAGGATGTTTTGGAGAGTGGTATATTTCGTCCGCGGTTGCGAGTTCTACTATTTCACCCATATACATAACAGCAATTCTATCACTAATATAATGGACAACATTTAAATCGTGAGAAATAAATAAATACGTTAAATTAAACTCTTCTTGGAGTTTATTTAAAAGATTTAAAATTTGAGATTGTACCGACACATCTAAAGCTGAAACAGATTCATCTAAAATTACAAAATCTGGATTCAACATCAAAGCATGTATGATCATTATTCTTTGTCTTTGACCACCTGATAGTTCATGAGGGTATCTACTGTAATAATCATTTTCAAAACCAACATCTTCAAGCATTTCTATAACTTTATTATATCTTTCTTTTTTATCTTTCATTCCATGAGATTTTAAAGGTTCTTCTAAAATCCAACCTATTTTTTTCTTTGGGTTTAAAGAACTATATGGATCTTGAAAAACTATTTGAACGTTACTTCTGAACTCTTTTAACTCATCACCTTTTATGTTTGTTACGTCTTTTCCTTTGAATATTAGTTTACCTTCATTAGGTTCATGAAGCTTTATCATGTTGTATCCAACAGTTGTTTTACCACAACCAGATTCTCCAACAAGGCCAAATGTTTCGCCCTTTTTTATTTTGAAATTCACCCCGTTAACAGCCTTTAAATAATTATTTTTTTCAAAAAGCTTTTTTTTAGGGGATTTAAAAAATTTTTTTAAATTTTGTACTTCGTATATATAGTTTGACATATTATCAGCCTCTCAAGTTAGTAAACATCTAGCAAAATGATTGTTTTCTTTTTCTTCTAATTCAGGGAGTTTTTCTCTACAAATGTCTTTTGCAATAGAACATCTATCTACAAAAGGGCAATAACTTATATCCCCGCTTATTCTTGGTACGATACCAGAAATAGCTTCTAGCTTTTTACCTTTTTTTTCTGGAACTGGTATAGATTGTAAAAGCTTTAATGTGTAAGGGTGTTTTGGATTTGAGTATAATTCTTTTCTACTAGCAATTTCAACAATAAAACCAGCATACATAACAATCACTCTATCTGCTATTTCATGTATTACACCAAGATCATGAGATATAAATAAAATAGAAGATTTTTCTTTTTTATTTATATCTTTTAATAATTCAATGATTTGCGCTTGGATGGTGACGTCTAAAGATGTTGTAGGTTCATCAGCTATTATAAGATCTGGATGATTAGAAATAGCTATTCCAATCATAACTCTTTGCCTTTGGCCTCCAGATAGTTCGTGAGGGTATTTGTTGTAAATCGTTTCAGGGTTAGGAAGACCAACATTTTCAATTATTTTTAAAACTCTTTTTTTTAATTCATATTTTCCTATTTTATGATGAAGTTTTATAGTTTCCCCTATTTGTTTTCCGCATTTCCATAAAGGATTTAACGATGTCATAGGTTCTTGGAATATCATTGATATATCCTTACCCCTTAATTTTCTCTTTTGGGTTTCTTTTATATTTAAGATATCTTTATTCTCGTAAATTATTTTTCCTGATTTTATGTCAGCTGAATTTGGAAGTAATCCTATCAAACCTAAAGAGGTAACTGTTTTTCCACATCCAGATTCACCAACAAGACCAACTATTTCACTTTCTTTTATATCAAAAGAAACGTCATTTACAGCTATTGTTTTTATGTTTTCATTTTCAAATTGTATGGTTAAATTATTTATAGACATTAATTTATTTGACATTTTAATCCCTCAATTCTTTTTATCTGAGAAGTCTCTTAATCCGTCACCGAGAAAGTTAAAACCTAAGACAGTAAGAGTTATCATTATCCCAGGGGCTAAAGCATACCAAGGAGCTTTGGTTAAATATACTTGTGATTCATTCAACATTCTTCCCCAACTTGGATATGGAGGTTGTACTCCTAAACCAAGATAGCTTAACGCAGCTTCAGAAAGAACAGCTGTAGCAAATCCCAATGATGAAGCTACTATAATAGGAGACAATACATTTGGTAGTATATGAAAAAATATTATTCTAGATGATGATGCCCCTGCAACAATACCTGTTTTTACATAATCAAATTGTTTATGTTGGATAAAGCTACTTCTTGTTATTCTAGCGAAATTAGGTATTGCCATTATTCCGATAGCTATAATGGTATTTGTTATACCAACACCAAAAATCGCAACGAACATAAGAGCGAATAAAATTCCTGGAAAAGCTATCATAGCATCCATAAATCTCATTATTATTTCGTCAATGATTCCTCCAAAGTATCCAGATACCGAACCTAGTATGACTCCAAAAAAAAGCCCTATTCCTACAGCAAGGCCTCCTACAAAAAACGCTGTTTGAGAACCTGTCATGATTCTACTGAAAATATCTCTTCCAAAGTTATCTGTGCCCATAATATGATCTAAAGATGGACTTTGTAATTTATTTAAAAAGTCCATTTTTGTTACTTCATATGGGGTATATACTAAACTAACCATCATAAAAACAAATAGTAAAGCAACTAATACAAAACCTATTTTAAAATTTATATTTTTTTTCATTGTTAAATCCCCTTAAGTGTACTGAATTCGTGGATCAACTAATTTGTAAATAATATCTATTATAAAATTAATTAACACTATTAAAATTGAAAAATACAATATCATACCTTGAACAAGTGGTAGGTCTCTTGTTGATATGGCATTTATCAAAAGTCTTCCTAGCCCTGGTAAACTAAAAACTTGTTCAATTATTATACTCCCAGCAAGAATCTTTGCTGTGATCATACCTAAGACTGTAATTACGGGAATTAATGCGTTCCTTAATATATGTTTCACAAGAACATAACCTGGTTTAGCTCCTTTGGAAAGAGCAGTTCTAGTATAATCTTGATTTTTCTGTTCTAAAATAGTATTTCTTAGATACCTTACAACAACTGCTATATTGGGTATAGCTATTGCCAAAGAAGGTAATATTAAAGATTTAAAAGCTTCAAAAATATTATCTGACCAAGGAGTATAAGATCCAGGAGTTATCCAATTTAGTATTAGCCCAAAAAGATACATTAGTAAAATCCCTGTCCAAAAAGAAGGAACTGCCATACTTACTTGAGTAAAAAAATTGATTAAAAATCCAGAGGTTTTTTTATCGTATTTTGCAGATAATATTCCAATTGGAATACCAAAAATAATAACCAATAACATAGCTATTATTGCCAAAGAAAAAGTAACAGGTAGTCTTGATAAGATCATTACAGCTACTTCTCTATCATACCTTATTGAATTTCCCATATCGCCTGTAAAAATACCAGATACCCAAGAGAAATATCTCTTGAGTACTGGTTGATCTAAGTTTAATTCATTTGTTAATGCTTCAATTTGAGCCTCGTCAGCATCTACTCCAAGTTTAGATAAAACAGGGTCTCCGGGAATTATCTGAAAGGCAAAAAAAGTTATAAGACTTACTAAAAAAATTGTTATGAGCATTGTAAAAGTTCTTCTAAGATAGTATATCAAGTGATATCACCCTTATTTTACGTAATGAATTACCGCCATATCTTGAATGTATAGAGGGTATAAAGTGTATCCAGCTAAATTGTTTTGTAAAGCTACTATGAAATTAGGGTCCATTAAATATATTGCTGGTAAATCTTCAGAAAGAATTACCTGTGCTTTTTTATAATATTCAATCCTTTTATCTAAATCGGTTTCTTTTGTTGCTTTTTCTATCACTTTGTCATATTCTGGATTGTTATAGTTGAAAAAGTTTCTTGAATAATAACTTAAATATCTTTTTAAAATATCGTATGAGCTAAGTTTTCCTGTAAACCCAATAATTGTTGAGTCGTAATCTCTACCAGCGTATACTCTGTCTAACCAAACACCCCATTCTACTTGTTCGATTTGAGCTCTTATACCAGATTGTTTTAACATTTCTACAATAACCTGTGCTGTATCAACATGAAATTTGTAATTTGATGGTACTGTTATGGTAGTTTCAAAACCATTTGGGAATCCAGCTTGAGATAATAATTCTTTTGCTTTTTTAGTGTTATTTGAATATTTATCTTCCAATCCTTCTTTAAAGTATTTTCCCATAACCGGTGACATGTTAGACCCGAGTTTAGTTCCATAGCCATTAGCTACAGCATCAATTAACAAATCTTTGTCTATAGAATAATTTATAGCTTTTCTAACTCTTATATCATCAAATGGTTTTCTATTCATATTCAAAGCAATCAATTGAACAAGGTTTTGCTCACCAGAGATTATATACCCATTTTTACCTATCAAATCAATATATTGTGTTCCTAATCTAGGTACCATGTCAATTTCTCCAGCTTGAAAAGCTATTAAAGTTGCTTGAGGGTCAGTTATAATTCTAAATTCTACTTTGTCTAAATAAGGAAGTTTTTCTTCCCAGTATTGTTCAAATTTTTCCATAACTACTCTTTGCCCCGGCAAATATTCTACAAATTTAAAAGGTCCTGTACCTATTGGATTTTTATTATGATTTCCATCGTTTGATTTAGGTAAAATTGATTCTGTAAAATTATATAAAAAAGAAGTATCAATTTGTTTTATCTTTATCTCTATATTGTTGTTTTCTTTTATTTTCACATATTCAACATTATTTTCAAAATCTGTCGATAAAGCTTCACCATTTACACCCATTAATCTCTCATAAGAATATTTAACATCTTCTGGTGTTACTTTTTCACCATTATGAAAATAAACATTATCTCTTAATTCAAATGTATATGTCAAACCATCTTCTGATACATCATAGTTTTTTGCTACAGCTGGTCTGGCACCTCCATTTGAATTCGGTTTAAGTAAACCTTCAAATATATTAAACATCATTTCATATGTTCCCGAAGCAGCTGCCCTGTGAGGATCTAAATAATCAGGATCTTGAGGAATTGCAACTACAACTTCTCCGCCATAAACAGCTTCCCCTTCAGTTTGGTTATTTGCTGAAAATAAAGATACGTTTAGAACCATGAATAAACTAACAATCATAAGAATCTTAAATTTTTTCATTTTAACCCTCCTAATCAGAGTTTTATGTTTAAATTTTCTTTTGCTAATACTATTTCTCCCCCATAATTATTTGAAGCTTGTTTTTTCAATAATTCAAATACACCAAAATGTGGGAAATGAGTCAAAAGTAATTTCTTTACATTTGCTAAATTAGCTAATTTTCCTGCTTCTCCAGCTGTCATATGCCCATCTACTTTCCCTTTCATGCCATCAAATAGGCTTGCCTCAGATACAAGTAAATCAGCATTTTTAGAAAATTCAACTAATTTATCTGACCAAGCAGTATCTCCTGTATAGACCAATGTTTTTCCATTTTTCTTTATTTTTATTGCATAGGATTCTATAACATGATTAGTCTTTATAAAAGTAACCATAAATCCGTTAATATCAAAAATTGGGCCTTCATTATACATAACATTTCTTGTTGAGTTTTTATAATTCATAGTGTCTGAGTATTGATTATCAATGGGTGTGTAAATATTAATAGGTTCTATCCTTTTTCCAATATTTTGTTGAATCATTGCATTAAATTGTAAAGGGTAAATATCTACAAAGTGATCATAATGAAAATGTGTTATAACAAAATCATCTATCTTATTAATGTCTTCATATTTCATCAATTTTGATAACGCGCCTGATCCAAGATCCAAAACTAATTTATTATTTTCATCAGAGACAACATAACAAGAAGTTGCTGAATTTGATTCTGGATATGCTCCCCAAAAACCTATAACTTTTAAGTTCAAAATATTCACCTCTTTCATTTATATTATGAAACTTTTATAATAATTAAAGATTAACTTTTATTAAAGAGTTTTAATGAACACATGTTTTTATTAAAATGAGAGATGATTCATAAATAAAAAAACACCAAAAATCTTTAGATTTTTGGTGTTTTAATAGATGTTTTAAATAAAAATATTTTTCACTTCGGGCTCAATGAATTTCTGGATTTCTACAGTGTACCCATCAGGATCTTTTAAGAAAAAATGATATATCTGAAATTTTTCATTTAACTTTGGTTCTTGTATTATATCGATATTTGACTTTTTAAGATTCTTATAATATTCATCGACTTTGTCAGTCAAAAAAGTTAGCATGGGACCTTTTTCGGAATGTGTTATTTCCATGTGTTCACAAAATCCAATATAAGAACCATCAGTTATTTCATAAATTTTACAAACTTTTTGGTCTTTGTATAATTTAAGTCCCAAAAGATTTTTATAGAAATTTTCATTCGCTTTTAGATCTTTTGTTCCGAAAAAAGAAATATAACCATCGAACATAAAATCACCTCCAGTTTTCTGCTGTAATTACTACGTTTTGAATTTCTGGATATATATTAAGTCCATCATATTTTAAATACATTCCATTTTTAGAATTATACCAGTATTCACCTTTCCAAAAAATAGACATCAGTCCTGTAAGTCTTGTGTTTAAATAGTATGATTCAATCTTTTTTCCATTAATTGTTATAAAATCTTTTTCAATTTTTTTTACTTTCATTTCGTTCATAGAAATGTCAAAAGGGTTAAAAACCCAATAGTTTCTACTTTTATCATCTGAAAAAACAAAATCAGTAAAAGAAAAAACAAAAAGCTGATACCAATGATCCCCATCTATTATAAGTTGTTTTTTTATTTTTTCCCCTTCATAAGTACCTTCTAGATATATAATTCTTTCTTTTTTTACTAATTCTAAATTTATGTTTTTTGATATATAAGTCATTTTTTTAGTATTTAAATTCTCATCTAATTCTACTATGGTAGAGTCATTTTTACTTTTCCAAGAGACTTTCAAAGGGCTATGGCTAATAATTTTTAGCTTTGATGTATTTGTGTAATTATTATATTTTTCTTTATAAGTAATTTCGTTAATTCCATTTTTATAGAATTCTTGAGCAAAAAAATTTGAGAAGATAATTAAAGAGATAAATATCATTGATAATTTTTTCATAAATCACACTCCTGACATATCTATTATATTATGATTTTATTTCTTTTCAAAATGAATTTTTCATATATTAATATAGTTAACAAATGTATTTTATGTTATAATTTATAGAAGAAAAGATAACGGGGGATTAAAATGAATTTAAAGCTCAAAAATCTTATATTATTTTTGGTATCGATATTTACCTTCTACTTATTAAAAATTGATATATCCGATGTTAATTTTTTGGATGCTTTTTTTGTTATTTTACTTACCTATGCATCTGATAATTTAAAAATATATTGGCTAAAAAACAACAGGTTAGTAAGTAATACTGTTGGTTTTATTTTCGCTTTTGTATTAGGCCCTGAATATATCCTTATATCTTCGTTAGTTCTTATTTTTAGTAGAAATAAAAATAAAGAAATTAAAAGAAAAATATACAGAGTTCTAGTCTATTCATCAACGTATTCTTTGGCAGCTTTAGTTTCTTATGGATTTTCACCACTTTTATCTTTATTTCTATTCATAACTATTTCAAAAATAATTAATTCAATAATAGTTGATGGCATTAATAAATTCAGCCTTAAATTGTTCATTTTTGAATATTTACACTTTTTAACTTTAATACCTTATACATATTTATATATAGAGTTCAGTGACAGTCCTTTTAGATATTTGTTTATATTAGTTAATTTCATGTTTTTAGTATTATATTATTCGATTATCAAATCCAGAAATGAAAAAAATCAAGAAATAATACAAAATAAAAGATTAAAAAAATTCAATGAGATAACTTTAGACTTAAGTAATGTTATAAAAGATTTTTCTCTAAAAAGTTCCAATACAAAAATATTAGATGAAATTGCTGATATTATTCATAAAAAATTAGGATATTCCCATGTTTTAATAAGTTTGTTTGATTTTAACAATTCAACAATTAAAAGAGTCGGACAAAAAGGTATAGAAAATGATGTGTTCGAAAGAATAAAAAAACAAAATGTACCCATATCATCAATAACAAAATTTATTGATGAAAAATACAGATATAGAGAAACTTATTTTATTCCACGAGCTGATAGAATAGAAAAGGAATTCCTCTATCAGTTGAGAGATAATATAGATATCAATTCTTTTGAAGAAGATATTAATATATGGGATCCAAATGATTTGTTGTTAGTTGTTTTAAGAGATGGAAAAAATAATTTAATTGGATATATATCTGTAG
Source organism: Thermotogota bacterium (assembly GCA_051748045.1). Taxonomy (GTDB): domain Bacteria; phylum Thermotogota; class Thermotogae; order Petrotogales; family Petrotogaceae; genus Geotoga. Next base: position 4,797 of record JBNJGY010000023.1, on the reverse strand, counting down.
ATGAACCTGAAAATAATTTAAGGCCTTCAAAAGAAGAACTTAATATTTTATCAGTTTTTGCACAGATGGTGTCACTCACTTTAGAGCATTCACAAAAATTTTATGAAATAAAAAGTATTGCTGAGAGAGATGGGTTAACAGGATTGTATAATCATTCAAAACTTTTTGTTGATTTAGAAGCCTTCCAAAGACAAGAAGAACAAATATGTGTAGCTTTCTTTGATTTAGATAATTTCAAACAAATCAATGATTCACTTGGTCATTTTGCAGGTGATAAAATTCTCCAAAAAGTAGCTGATATTTTTCAAGAACATATTAGAGATGATGATATAGCTTACAGGTATGGGGGAGATGAATTTGTTATTATTTTCAGAAAAACTGACGAAGAAAACGCTTTAAGAATAATAAATAGATTTTATAAGTATATAAAAGAAATCCATAAATTATTATCTTTTAGCGCTGGAGTAACATGTTCCAATGAATCAAAAAATTATAGAAAACTTTTAGAAAGTGCAGATAAAAAAGCTTATGTTTCAAAAAACACTGGGAAAGGGAAAATAATAACTAAGGAGTGATAGGTTTTGAAGGTTAAAAGTATAATATATGCTGGAATGATGATAGCTTTAGTATTTGTTGCTACTTTTGTTATTAAAATTCCAATACCTTTTACACAAGGATATATACATGCAGGAGATGCTATGATTTTTTTAGCTTCAATCTTATTTGGCCCTTTAATAGGAGGACTTGCAGGAGGTATAGGTTCTGCAATGGCTGATCTTTTTGGTGGTTATGCTATTTGGGCTCTACCAACGTTAATCATTAAATTTTTAATGGGGTATTTAGTTGGCTTTTTTGGACACAAAACAGAAAAAAGAAAAAAATCAAAAAAATTCTATATCAGTCTATCTGGAATTGCAATTTGGGTAGCTTTTGGTACATGGGTAAGCAACACTTTAACTAACTTATTAGTGAATGTACAAAACCAAGAAAAATCAGCAGAGCTCATGCAACAAATGGATTTAGAATCACAAGAAGCGCTGATTTCTACTATTTCAAATGTGAAAACAACAATTATAACTGCATCCATTATAATTCCTTTGATCATATTAGTTTTAAGTTTAGTTATGAAAAATAAAGACAAAGATTTATTTTCTTTTTCAACACTAATAGGAATGACTTTATCTGGATTATGGATGATTATTGCATATTTTTTCACTGAAATATTGATATATGGTAATTTTATTTTACCTATTTTTGGAATACCTTGGAATATAATTCAATTTGGTGGTGGACTTGTTATAGCTTATTTGATAATATTATCATTTAAGAGGTTGAATATATACAGAAAAAATGTATATACTGATTAAATATCAGGAGGATTCATTTATATGAAAAAAGTTTTAGTTTTTTCTATTGTTATAGTTTTAATTATTTTATTTATGGGTTTTGCTTTTGATTTGATAGGCATTACCGAACATTTTGGAAAGGAAATTTTTTACATAGGAGATTCAGATTTAGCTATACAAAAACATATGGAAAAAGAATATTCAGAAATAGTTGAAAAGTATGAAAAAGATTACAAAAATGACAGGTTGTCTTTTTTTAATTTTTTTGTTGATTCTCTTGAAGAATCGTATGTTTTTTTAAATGAAAAAGAAAAATTACAAAATTTCTCTTTTGAAGAAATGAAAGCATTTTATAAAAACAAAGTGTCCCAAACAAATAACAATCAAGATTTTAATTATCTCATTTTTGAACTTCAATCAGTTTTGAAAGATCCAAATATAAGAGTTTCTGGAATTATGAAAGACATAAAAACAGTTCCTATGAACTTTTCTTATAAAGACGGACAACTTATAATAAAATCTTTTAATATAAGTTATTTCCTTGAAAATTTTATATCATTTGATATAAAAGAAGGGCTCGTTTTAAAAACTATCGATGGTGAACCAGCAAAAGATATTTTCTCAAAAGTCAAAGATATTACATTTTATAATAATTTGAATTCACAAGCTTTTGAAAATATATTTTTCACTACATACTATAATTATTATAGAAAAGGCGAAGATTCTTCAGAGCTAGTTTTTTCTGATGGGCAGAACGACTACTCAATGGTTGTTACTTACGAAGACTATGAAGAGTATTATAATATGGGAAATTTTGTAACTGAAAACAGATCAGATATAAAAGGTATGGAATCAAAAATCATAGGGGATAATATAGGCTATTTAAAATTAGATTCTTTTGATTTTGTAAGTTTTCAAGAAACTTTAATGAAAGAAATGGAGAAAATATCTTTGACTGATATTTTGATAATAGATTTAAGAAATATATCTGGAGAGAATTTTTCTAATATAAAATATTTTTTAAGTTTCTTCGAAAAAAATGAGATTTTTGGGTATTCAAAACAAAGTGTAAATCATCATTTGTCAGTGATATCTAATAAGTATATTAAAGAAGATAAAGATTTTACAACTTTGCAAACTGGTAACTCTAAAAATGAATACAAAAATGAAATAGTTTTTATAGTAGATGAAACACATAATAATCATAAAAATTTATTAATTTCTTTTTTTGATTCATTGGAATATACGCATTTTATAGGAGAAGAATATACACTACATTCTTCAGAGTCTCTATTTATAGAAACACCCTGGAAATATAGTTTTTTAATACCTTATTTACAATATTATGATGTTGAACAAAATTTAATTGAAGGTAGTCAATTTGAACCAGATGTAATAGTGCCCTTTGTCAACACACAGATTGTTGGTGAAGACTTTTATGTTGAGACAGCTTTTAATTATGCATTAACTTTAATAGAATAAAAAAACAAATTCTCCTTTTCAGGAGAATTTGTTTTTTATTTTAATATACTTTGAATTATCATTTCTGTAGCTTCTTCGTCAGTAAGTCCTTTTGCCATTAATGTTTCCAGTTGTTCAGAGTTTATTCTTCCAACGGAAGCTTCATGAGTAAGTTCAGATAGTTCATTTTTGACTCTTAATATAGGGATAGTTGAAAGATCAACTTTAGGTCCATCTACTATTTCATCACATTCAATATGACCTTTTGAATAATCACCGTTTCCATAAGCTTCTGTCTTCACAAGAGCTTTTGATTCATCAGTTGCTATAACAAAGGTTTTTGCAACACCTGAAGAATGTTCTCCATTCAAATTCATTATCTCTTCAATTTCAACATAGTCATCTTTTTTCTCTCTAACTTTTGTTTCTAAATATGTTGATGCATAATCATCAAGATCTACATCCATTTTTATTTTCATCTTTCCAACTCTAGTTTTTGTTAAAGTAAATCTATTATCTAATTTAGAATGCTTTCCCAATTTTGTTTTATAAAAAGTATCTAAATTAACTAACCCATCTTCGTTATGGAAATGAACGTCTTCATAATTAACTTTTGAGTTATCACCTATTTCCATATAAGAAGTCATTTTATGTAAAATATCTTTTGCAGCTGGAAAAGAACAATGAGAAACAAAATTGACATTTACATTATTTCCAATTTTGAATTCATAATCTAATAATTGTTCTCCAAAATCTTTTAGATACCCGACACATAAATGTATAGGTTTTTTAAGTTTTACATTATCTTCTATTTCCATAACCATTTTTACTTTATTATCTTTTGTTTCAGCTTGGACATTAACGCCATCAACAGTATTTCTCCCTAAGATTTGGTTTCCACTTATGATAATAGATACTATATCTTTAGACAATAACTTACTAACGTCTCCGCCAGCTTTTTCATAAGCGTTTTGTATGTATTCAAATTCTTTTGAGTAGTTTTTTTCTATAGGCATTATTTTACCTCCATATCTTTTTCAGGAGAATTTATATGATTGCAGACATCACATAATTGTTTGTATATTTTTCCTATATAACTTGGTTGACCTTCATTGTGAATAGTTCCATGACATAATAATAAAGCTCTATCTGCAAGCAATGCTATTTCTTCTCTATGAGTAATAGTGAGAACTGTTGAACCATTATTTTTTAATTCATCAAAAATATCAGCAATCATTTGATTTGACATCATATCTATTCCAGAGTCAGGCTCATCAAAAACAACCAATTTTGGTTTTAAGGCCATGATAGATGCCAATTCAATTCTTTTTCTTTCTCCACCACTTAGGGTCTTATCAACATTTCTTCTTATATACTTATCACCTAAACCAACCATTGATAAATAATGTTTTATTTCTTCTTTAGTTAATTTTAATTTACCTCCAAGAGTAATATAATCAGTAACCGACATGTTTATAAATCTTGCTGGTTCTTGCCATGCTAAAGTTAAACCCATTCTGGCTCTTTCATCAACAGGTTTATCTGTTATATCTTCTCCGAGAAAATATATTTTTCCTTTGTGATTTTTATAATAGTTTTCTAATCCCATTACTATTTTTGCTAATGTAGATTTTCCAACACCATTATTTCCTAAAATTGCATAAGATTTACCTTTTTCAAAATTATAATTGATCGATTCTATTATTGTGTTTCCATCTTCTGTAATAAAACCAATGTCTTTTAATTCAAGCATATGATTCCTCCAAATAAAAAGATAATTATTTCACACCTATTCTACACTATTATATTACTCTTTATAGTCATATTAGTCAATTTATATCGTGTTTAATTTATGTATCAACAGAATTACCAAAAAAATAAATTATGAAATTATTAAAAACAAATTCCGAAATATAAAAACTCAAAGTAGGTCATATGGTAGAAATTATTACATAATTTCTGTTGAAGGTTTATGGTTGGAAGTTGGAAG
>JBNJGY010000022.1:0-34625 GCA_051748045.1 Thermotogota bacterium | reverse complement strand
GACCCTTACAGAGGGGCTAGGTTTTTTGTAAACATGATCAAGGATATGGCTAACACAGTTGATATTCCTATCGCTTTACATTTAGACCATGGTACAAATTTTGATATTATTATGGCTGCAATCAAAGCAGGCTATTCATCTGTTATGATCGATGCTTCCCACGAAGTTTTTGAAGAAAACATGAGAATCACAAAAGATATTACAAGAATAGCTCATGCTGCTGGAGTTTCTGTAGAAGCTGAATTAGGAAAACTAGCAGGAATTGAAGATAACATAGAATCAGCAGAAAGTGTTCTCGTTAATGTAGACGAAGCAAAAGAATTCTCTGAAACAACTGAAGTTGACTTTTTTGCTCCTGCAATCGGAACATCTCATGGTGCATTCAAATTTAAAGGTGAAGCGAAACTTGATTATGATAGATTGAAGAAAGTTAAAGAACTTACCGGGAAACCTCTAGTTCTTCATGGAGCTTCAAGCGTAGTACAAGAATACGTTAAAATAGCTGAAGAATACGGGGCAGATTTTGGTGGTTCTAAAGGTGTTCCTGCTGATGTATTGAAAGAAACTGTTGAATACGGTATCAACAAAGTTAACACTGATACTGATTTAAGAATAGCTTATGTTGCTGGATTAAGAGAATTCTTAGCGCATGATGCTAAACAGTTTGACCCAAGAAAATATCAAAAAAAAGCTATGGAATATGTTAAAAAAGTGGTAATGGAAAGAATTGACATCCTTGGTTCTGCAAACAAAATATAATTTATATTAAATAAAACCTACAGTCCCCCTATTTTTAGGGGGACTGTACATTTTTAGGAGGTTGTCAAATGAGAGTACTTGTTATTAACAGTGGTTCTTCTTCGCTTAAGTATCAAATTTTGGGAATGCAGGATGAAACACTCCTTTGCAAAGGTATTGTAGAAAAAATTGGGCTAGATGATTCAAAGGTAGAACAAAATTGTAAAGGTAAAAAAATCAAAAAAGATGTAAAAGTAAAAGATCATGAAGAAGCGTTGAAGGTAGTAATCGACTTGATAACAGATGAGGAATACGGTTGTTTAAAGAGTATAGGTGAAATACAAGCAGTAGGTCACAGAGTTGTTCACGGTGGTGAAGATTTCGCATCTTCTGTTATGATCGATGATAATGTTATAAAAGCACTAGAAGATAATTCAAATCTAGCTCCATTACATAATCCTGCTAATATTACTGGTATCAAAGCAGCAGAAAAATTATTACCTGGAGTTCCACAAGTTGGAGTTTTTGATACTGCTTTTCATCAAACAATGCCAGAAAAGGCTTTTATGTACCCAATCCCTTATGAAATGTATAAAAAGTATAAAATTAGAAGATATGGTTTTCATGGAACATCTCATAGATACGTTTGTAAAAGAGCTGGAGAAATGCTAAATAAAAGAAAAAGGGACCTTAAAATTGTTTCTGCTCATATTGGAAACGGTGCTTCTATTGCTGCTATTGAACACGCAAAAGTTATCGACACTTCAATGGGCTTAACTCCTTTAGAAGGATTGGTTATGGGAACAAGAAGTGGAGATATTGATCCAGCAATCCCTTTATTTTTAATGAGAAATGGCTATTCAGAACACGATGTTGATGAAATGCTTAATAAAAAAAGTGGAGTTTATGGACTTTCTGATTATGTCAGCTCTGACATGAGAGATATTAGAAAAGCTAGAGATGAAGGAAACAAATTAGCTGCTATGGCTTTAGATGTATATATTTATAGGATGGCAAAATATATAGGAGCTTATGCTACAGCTATGAAAGGTATAGATGTGTTGATTTTTACCGCTGGAGTTGCAGAAAATACAACAGAAATAAGAAAGAGAGTTTGTGAATATTTAACAGTTTTTGGAGTAGAAATAAACGATCCTAAAAACGAAGAATTAAATGGTGGAGAAGGCATTATATCGACAAAAGATTCAAAAGTAACCGTTATGATAGTTCCAACTAACGAAGAGCTTATGATTGCAAAAGATACTAAAAAAATTGTAGATGAAAACAATAAATGATTTAATATATAAAGTCCAGCCTTTAAAGGCTGGACTTTTTTATTTATTGAGTTTTAGCTCATATTCTTTATTTATACATACTCCACACAAAGAACATTTATCCCATCTACAATCTGGAGTTAAAGAATGATCTTTTGATTTTTTCCATTCATTTTCTAAAAATTTATCTTCGATCAAAGTATCAATAACTTTCCATGGTTTTTCTTCAGTTAAAGAAAATTCTTTCAAATATTTTTCAGTATCTATATTAAACTTTTGTAAACCTCTTCCCCATGAACTAAAATTAAAGTTTTTATCATTCTGTTGAAAAATACCGTCTTCTTCAAAAGTAATATATTCAATTAACTTAGAAAGATTTCTGTCTCCTCTTGCTAATAAAGCTTCCACAAAACTTTCATAAGGATCATGTACACTTAATTTAATTTTATATTTTTTCATATCATATAAAATTTTTATTCTTCTTTTTATTGTTTCCATATCTAAAAATTCAGCGTATTCAAATGGAGTATGTGTTTTTGGAACAAAAATAGAAACATTTACATTTAAATTTTTTATTTTATATTCTTTTTTTATTTTTCTTGCTAATTCTACAATCGCTTCTACATCTTTATCAGTTTCAGTTGGTAATCCAATCATGAAATAGAGTTTAACTTTTCTCCAACCATTTTCAACTGCTATCTTCATTACTTCATCTATATCTTCTTCTGAAATACCCTTATTTATTGCATCTCTCAATTTTTGACTTCCAGCTTCAGGAGCAAAAGTTAATCCAGATTTTCTTCCACTTTTTATTTTCCGACTTATTTCTAGCCCGAATTTATCTACTCTTGATGATGGCAATGAAATACTAATTCTATTTTCTTTTAAATAATCTTGAATATTGTTTAGAACATTATCCAAATCAGAATAATCTAAAGTACTTAAGGATAATAAAGAGATTTCGTTAAACCCGGTCTTCTGTATTGTTTCCTTAACTTTTTTAGATATAAATTCAGAGTCTCTTTCTCTAACAGGCCTATAAAACATACCAGCATGACAAAATCTACACCCTCTATTACAACCTCTCATTACTTCTATGTTGGCTCTGTGATGTACTATTTGAATATTTGGTACTAATTGTTCAGTTGGAAAATCATATTTGTTTAAATCAACAACTTTATTTACTTTCACTCTTTCTTTTATTTGATGATTTTTAGGTTTTGGAATAGCTAAACCTCTCTCACTCTGTATTGTTTTATAATAAGTTGGGATATAAAATCCATCTATTTTAGAAAATTCTTTTATCTTTTCTTCTCGAGTTATTTCCATTTCTACTATTCTTGAAATATCATCTATTACTGCTTCTCCATCACCAATGAAAAAAACATCTATAAAATCTGCAATTGGTTCAGGATTAGTTGTACAAGGCCCACCAGCCATAATAATAGGATCAGTTTCTTGTCTTTCTTTTGAATAAAGAGGTATCTTAGATAATTCTATAACTTTTAGCATATTTGTGTAACTCAATTCGTACTGAAGAGTAAAGGCTAAAATATCTGTTTGTCTAATAGATTTAAAATTTTCTAAAGTGAAAAGATCTATATTAGATTTTTCCATTTCTTCTATCATATCTTTCCAAGGTAAAAAAACTCTTTCACATGAAACATTATCTCTAGAGTTATTAAAATGATTGTATAAAATTTGAAAACCTGTATGAGACATGCCAATTTCATATAAATCAGGGAAACACAAAGAAATAGTGTGTTTTGATTTTTTATTAATTTGATTATATTCATCACCTAAGTATCTTCCAGGCATTTTGACTCTGTGCAAGACTCCGCTATTAAATAAAAAATTTGGTATATTCAACGCTACACCTCCATAAAAAAAACCGGATCCTAATCGCGGGATCCGGCAAATAATGTTCTGGGTTTATCTCAGGGGGGATAGGGGGATCTATCTCTGTTTAAATAATACAATAAATTATGTTAACCTTCAACTATGTTACGTTACCTTTTTATTGAAAATAGTAACTATATAATTTATCTTTGTTAACTATCCCCTTAAAGTTTGAACTTTTTAGAATAATTTTCTAGTACATCTATTGATTGATTAAGATCTGCTGAAAGGTTTTGTAATTCTTTCATTGAACCGTATTGATTTTCTACTTTATCTGATATATCGTTTACTTCGCTAACTATTGCTTGAACAGATTTATTGATCATATTGATTGAATCATTAATTTGTTCTGTTGACGCTCCTTGTTCTTGTGAGCTTGCTGTAGTGTTTTCAATCATTGTAGAAATTTCTTCTACTGACGATATAACATCTTCCAAGCTTCTTGCAACATTTTTTATACTATCTGTCATCTCTTTCACATTATTTGTAACCTTATTACTTTCATCAGCAACTTTTGAAGAATCATTTACCAATACATCAATATTATTTTCAATTTTACCAGCTGCTACAGAACTTTCTTCTGCGAGTTTTCTTATTTCATCAGCAACTACTGCGAAACCTTTTCCAGCTTCTCCTGCTCTTGCTGCTTCAATGGCAGCATTTAAAGCAAGTAAATTAGTTTGTTCTGCTATATCATGTATAGATTCTGTTATATCTCTTATAGAATCAGTTTGTCCAGATAATTGTTGTATACTTCTATTATTTGTATTCATAAGTGTTTCTATTTTATCCACTGATTCCATCATTGAGTTAATTTCTTTCTTTGAGCCATCTATTTTTTCAACTATACTAGAAGTTTTTTCTGATAATTCATTTGCAGATTGAGAAATACTCTTAGCTCCTGCTGACACATCTTCTATTGAAGCAGTAGTTTCTTCTACGGATGCTGCAACGGACTCAGTATTTCTTTGGATTGATTCTATTGAACTTCTTATGCCTTCTATTTCTTCAACATTTTGAACAGCACTTTCTTCTATTCTGTCTGCACCTTTATTAATACTTGAAGATTCATTTTTTATTTTTTCAATTATCTCTCTTATAGTTTGCCTTATTTTCTCAAACAGATTACCAATAAGTCCAAATTCATCTTTTCTTTCCTGTTTTAATTCATGAGATAAATCATCGTTGGAAATATACTCTACATTAGTCTGAATATTTTTAATAGGCTTTAATAAATATTTTGCAAATAAAGTAACCAATATTAATACGGATACTATTACAACAGCTATAATAATGATGTTCAACCTGTTCAGATTTGTAATTGCGGAATAAGCTTCTTCTTGTGATTTTTCCATTATTACGATTTTGTCATATCCATTTTCTAAAGATATCTTCTGATAAGCCCCAAGAACCATTTCTTCGTCAGATTCATAGTCTAAAGAACCAGACATACCTTCAACGAATGAAATATCTTTAGTTGATTCAAAAGCATTTCTATTACCTACATTATTTAGCAAAGTACCATCTGTTTTTGTCAAAAATAATTTATCTTCTACATTATCTCCAAGACTTACTAAAGATTGTAATGAACTTATATCTTTAGAAATTATCAAATAACCGTCAACTGCATAATTATATAAAACCATTCCATAAAATGCTAAATTTTTACCTTTTTCTGAATAGTAATCAAAATCGATTAAATGAGGTTGTAGATTTTCAGAATCTTGTTCTTGTAAAAGGTTGTACATTTCAGACAATTTGTTATTTGATTCATTCAAATTAATAGCGTAATCTTCAGCTTTATTTACTGAATAAACTACATACCCATTTCTGTCTACAAGATATATATCTTCTAAATTTTCTACATCTTTAAAGTCTATCATAGACGTATGATATCTTGAATGGAACAAATCATAATCTTCTACATTGAAACCCTCGTCTCCAAATTCATCTTGAAGAACAGAATAGTTATCTCTAGACAATTTGTTTAAATCAGCAAAATTTTCTTCTGGATTTAGATTGTTATATGCGTATTTGAATAGTTCTGTTGGATTTTCAGCTGAATTAAAATATCCAGATAAAGATTTTACAAAAGAATTTATAAAATCTATTTTACCTATACTTTCTAAAGATTTTGAATAATCAGAATAATAGGATTCTACATTTGAAGCTAAATTTTTAGTGACCAGTTCTTGTTGATTAGTTGTTAGATTTGTTATAGCTTCTTCTGCAGTGTTGTAACTAAAATACCAAAATATTAGTAGTGGTACTACTGAGAAAAATAATACTACAAAAACGAACTTTTGAGAAAATTTCAAAAGATCCACCTCCAGGATAATAAGCTTTACATATTAAAATTATATCAGTCGTAACAATAAATTTCAATATATTAAATTAATAAAAATAAAACTGAGGACAAAGTCGTCCCCAGCTGATTTTAACTTTTATTTTCATTATTTTTATATGTACCGTTCTTTAAGTTTTTTGTGACTTTTTTCATTTCTGCATGTTCCGCGGTCAGTTCATTAATCAAATCTGTAACTGTCCATTCACAACTAGTAGGGGTTACAGATGCAAAAATTATTTCAGGTAACCCTTCAATTTCTTTAACTTTCTTCATTACTTCCAAAAGCTGTTTATTTGAAAGGCCATTTACAATTATAGTTGGTTTGTCTTTAATGTTTTCATACATTTTATTTCCTCCCTAAGCTATAAAAAATATTAAAATACTATTTTTTCTTGTTATTGAATAACCAAATTACTAATAAAAGCACAGCATATCCAAAAAGACTTATTAAAGCATAAACATTATACATTGTATCGCCAGATTTTAACGCTAATGCAGGAAAAGTTAGAATTGCCAATAAAGGAGCTCCTAAAACAAGAGACATTCCAGAACCATAAATCAAATTTTCGGCAGTTCCTGACTTTAAAGCTGGATCAACTTCTCTTAACAAAGACATACCTGTGGAAATTGTTCCTGTGAGCATTCCAAAAAATCCTATTCTATTTTCTAATTCATGCTTCTTGATTGTTTTTCTTACTATGAAATAAATAAAACCATAAGTACTTATACCTACAATAAGAGAAGTTATTAAAATATAAAATATAATTCCACTAATTTCAGCAAACATAACAGCAGCAATAGATGAAGCTACCATAAAGTCAAAAACTAGTCCAGATACTCTATGTAATAAAAAATTGTTTAAATAATTTTCTTCTGCAACTCCTTTTTCAAACAATTTATCATAAACCTTTCTGAAAATTAAAGCCACAATAGCTCCGATAACAAAATGAAACCCTTCTAGAGTTGTTGCTAAAGTAGCTCCCAAATCTCCTAAAGGAGTTAATAAAATTTTGAGCCCTTGTATTATAAGAAATACTAAAAAATAAATTACTCCAATAATTACAAACTGAATAGTCATCCCGTCCATGTCTGAAAATTCATAATCTTTAACAAGCATTTCTTTCTTTGGTACCACTTTTAATTCTTCATGTTTGTGCCTTTTATTAACTACAAGAATATTTAAAATTATAATACCACCAATAGTAGCCCAAGCAAACCCAGATGCAGCTATTGCTAAACCTGCTCCTCCACCATTAAGAAGACCTAGCTTTTCCCATTGTGTGCCAATTGAAAAAGCTTGACCCGGACCTTGTCCAAATCCTAACGGAAATAATAGCCCCATACCTGGATTTACATCTTTATCAAATAAATTAAATCCAAAAGACATAAACATAGCCAAAACCCCTTGGAATAAATATGTTGAAACGATTATTATTCCAGCGTTTAAAGCATTTACATTTTTATCCTTTTTCACACTTCTCAAAGAAAGAGCAATAAATCCTATTGCCATTAAATGATAAATAATAGTGCCTAATCCTTCTGCATCTAATGGAATTAAGCCTAAGACATTAGGACCTAAAACTAACCCTATAAAACCAGCTAATATAGAATTAGGTATAATAAATCTTTTTAACCCAGGAATATATTTTTTTAGTAAAATTGCCAAAGCAAAAAATAATGTTATATAAACAAAATCATCAATCATATCCCAAAACATCATCTTCCTCCTTAACGATAGCACATAAATTTTTTAGCAAGAGAGAGGAATTATTAGTTTTCAACCTATATAAATCGCCCTCATAGAAAAATTCAAATATTTTTTTTAGAAAAGTTGATTCATTTTTTATTTTTTTCATATCAATTTTTATGCCATTGATATACAAATATCCTTTTGAATATTTCATATCACCCTTTAAAACATTTTTATTATCTCCGCTAAAATGAATTAATTCGACTTTTTTAAATTCAAATGATTCAGATTTTATATATTTTTCTTTTAAAATTTTCTTTTGATTTACTAAAGCTTCTTTTACAGATTTTCCATTTACATATCCATATTTATCAACAGAAAGAGTAAAATTACATTTACTACACACCATACTATTGTTATGATATTCAAAAGAATGAAATGAATTACAATTGGGACAAAACCAAATAATACGTTTTAATCCTTTTGCTTTATTTTTACCTTTATAAACATTCTTTTTTTTATTCTGCCAATCCCATTCAGAAACATTTATATAGTTCAAGGCTTCTTTGCTTTCAAAAACATCTAATTTTATTACTATAGGTCCTTTTCTTGATTTATCAGCCCACCTTGGCTTAGAAAGATAGCCTCCAAAGACTTGAGCAGCTACTATAGGAACTTTCATTCTATCTATAAATTTATCTGTCCCTTTGGCGACATTACCAAAAACACCATCCCAAGCTACCGAACCTTCCGGAAAAATACCAACTATACCTTTTTTTTGAAAGGTTCTATAAATATTTCTTATTGTAAGCATATCCGGTTTGTTTTTTTGTTTTGATATCGATCCAATTGATTTCAAAGCCCATCCCAATACTTTATTATCAAAATTTCCTTTAGCAACAACCCAAGAAATAGGTTTATCTATAGCATAACTTAGGAAAAAGCCATCTAAAAAATGAGTGTGATTAGCAACAAGCAAAAAAGGTGGTTCAGGTAATTTTACTTCTTTTTCAACTTTTATATCCAAAAATTTGTCAAAGATAGGGTATAATATTTTTTCAGCGGTTCTCCATACAAAAGTATCTGCTGGAGCTACATGTTTTTTATTCATAACATCATTCTCCGATAATTTTTACTAAAACTCTTTTATTTCTTTTACCATCAAACTCGCCATAAAAAATTTGTTCCCATGGACCAAAATCAAGTTTTCCTTCTGTAATAGCAACTACAACTTCTCTACCCATAACTGTTCTTTTTATGTGAGCGTCTGCATTATCTTCAAAACCATTATGATAATACTGTTCATAAGGTTTTTCAGGAGCTAGTTTTTCTAAAAAAATTTCAAAGTCTTTATGTAAACCGCTTTCATCATCATTTATAAAAACAGAAGCTGTAATATGCATAGCATTTACAAGAACTAACCCTTCTTTAACTCCACTTTCTTTTAAACATTCTTTAACTTTTGGAGTTATATTAATCAGTTCTCTTCTTTTTTTTGTATTAAACCATAATTCTTTTCTATAACTCTTCATAAAAACCCTCCATAAATAAAGAAATTTTCATAAAAATAAAATGGGCAAGCCCATTTTATTTTTTATCCATATAATCCTGGTATTTTTTCCAGTCTTTTAAAAATTTTTCAAGACCTATATCTGTCATTGGATGCTTAAACATTTTTTCAAGAACCCCCATAGGTATAGTAACTACATCTGCACCTGTTAATGCAGCTTCTAAAACATGTTCTGAATGTCTAACACTAGCTACTAATACTTCAGTTGCATATTGATAATTTTCAAAAATAGTTACAATTTCTCCAACAATATCCATTCCTGTATTACCTATATCGTCCATTCTTCCAATAAAAGGGCTAACATAAGTCGCACCAGCTTTTGCAGCTAGATAAGCTTGTAATGGGCTAAAAATCAAAGTAACATTTGTTTTTATACCTTTTTCTGATAGGGTTTTAACAGCTTTAATTCCTTCTGGAAGCATTGGTATTTTAACAACAACATGGGGATTTAATTTTGCTAATTTTTCAGCTTCTTCTATCATACCTTCATAATCGGTTGAAATAACTTCTGCGCTAACTGGACCTTTAACAGTTTCACAAATCTCAACGATTCTGTCTTCAAAAACCGCATTTTCTTTAGAAACAAGTGTGGGGTTAGTAGTAACTCCATCAATAATGCCCCAATCTACACCTTTTTTTATCTCTTCGATATTAGCTGTGTCTAAAAAAATCTTCATTATTACTCCCCCTTTATAATTAAGATTCTTAAAACAATTATACCATACATAAACTTTCTATAAATACATCTATTTATTCACATTTAAATATAATTAGAGGTTATTATTTAAAATTATACTATTATTTGTTATAATTAATATTGATATTATCAAATTAAATGGGGGGTTTAACTTGAAACCAAATATTTTTTTCTCCAAATTACATATGCCAGTTTGTGCAATAACGGCTAAATTCGGGCAAGAAGTTAATTCAATGACAGCTGCATGGAGTATGCCTGTCTCAGCAAATCCACCTTTATTTGCTTTTGCAATCAAAAAAATTAGGCATACTTGGGAATTGCTTGAAAAAACAGAAGAATTTACTGTTACTTTCTTTGATGAAAATAATGCTAAAAAAGCTCATGGAATAGGTAGAATTTCAGGTAAAGAAGGAAATAAGTTAAAAGCTTTAGATATATCTTTACGGGATTCTACAAAAATAAATACTCCTTATATAGAAGATGGATATTTTGCTTTAGAATGCGAAGTAAAATCAATATATACAGAAGGAGATCATGAATTAGTTGTAGGAAAAGTATTAGAAGTTCATGAATTATCAAAAAACAAACCTTTATTATATTTATCAAATGATGAATATGGGGTAGTAAAAGATGAAACCCAAACAATAGAAACAAAAAACTTAGTTAACTATATCAGAAAAAAAATTTCTGAAGGTGAAAAAAATGGTTAAAAGTGCAGAACAAAATAATTTTGTTTTAAGAATAATAAAACCAAAAATAAAATTTCCCGAAGTTCATTTACAAAGAGGAAATTCCATTGGTATATATACAAAAAAACACAAGACTATACTCAAAAATTTCTTCAAAATAATAACAAATCCAGAAAAATATTCTGAAAAAGTGACTGTAAATGAGCTTGTTGCCAATAACTCAAGCTGGATAGGAAGAAGCTTTTCACACATAGTCATCCCAGAATTATGGGATAAAAATATTGTGGATATTTTAAAAAACAAACCAGAAAGAAGACATTTAATAGTTATTTCAACTGATTCAAAAACAATAAAACCAGAAGAATTTTCAGAAATTTCTGAATTATGCTCAAAGTATAAAACTGATGGAGCTATCTTAACAATAACTAATTCTTTAGACTTAATAGAAGCTACTTCTGATGAAGTTATAGATCAAAATGGTAATAAAATATCCTACAAAACAGGGAGTTTTTTTGAAGACATATATACAGGTAAAGAAATAGAAGACATTAATAAAATTGAGAGTAATATAAAAAATATTAAATATAAAAAAATGAAAATTTTACGAGATGACTCTACTGGAGAATTTAATATAGACGAACTGTTTAAAAAATAGCAAAAAAAAGGGGGGCATGCCTTGAATAATACTTTAAAATCTTTTTTTATTATTATATTGATTTTTTTTACTTCTATTTACTCAGTTAATATAATCACAGATTACTTTTTTAATAATCAACCTTTTCATTTTATTGGAGAAGCTCCTTTTGATATAGATAATATTGAAAAAGTTAATGAAAAACCAGCAAACACAAAAGCTCTATTGAGTTACGAAAATGGTTCTTTAAATATATTTCTACCAAAAGACGCTCAATATATTCAGCAAATAATGCCTGAAATCAACATAATTAATTATAAAATATCAAAACTACAAAATGAGCTAATTTCAAATTATATAACTGTTGATGAAAATATAAATCAATCTAAGATTTTCGAAATATCTAAAACAGCAAAAGAGATTCTTATAATCTCGTTTATTTTTTTATCAGGAATCTTTTCAAAAGCTTTTACTAAGAAAAGTTATTTTCTTTTGAGTTTTAATTATGTTAAACAGTTTTTAAACAAAATAATATTTTTCAGCATAATGATAATATCTATTATTTTAATATCAAATTTTCTAACAGACTATATTTTTATTGAAAGATTATTCTTTTTTTCAGTTAGTTCAGTAATATTGGCAAATACTTTTGTGTTAAAATGGATTAAAATACTTATTTATATACTTACATTGTATTTTTATTTTTTACCACCGATAGTTATAAATTACAATTATCTGTTTTTTACTGCAATTTTAATTAACTTTTTTATAGCTTATATTTCTACAAAAAAAATAAATATAATTAAAACTGAAAATATCGAGGAGGAAAAATCGAATGATAGATAACTCAATAATAGATACATTAAAAAATCAAATAAAGGAAATAGATAATAGACAAGATTTTCAAAATCTCAAATCAACTTATTTGGGTAAAAAAGGTAAGATCAAAGGTCTTATGAAAGAAATATCAAAAATAGAACCAGATAAAAGAAAAGAATATGGCCAATCTGTTAATAAAATTAAAAATCAAGTTGAAGAAATTTTTGAAAAAAAACTAAAAGAAATTCAAAAAATAGAGAAACAAAAAAAAGAAAAGAAAAATTGGATAGATATAACTATTCCTGGAGCTATTAAAAATCGTGGAAAAGAACACATGATAGAAAAAACAGCTAGAGAATTAATAGATATATTTACAAATCATGGGTTTAAACAAGTTGAAGGCCCAGAAGTTGAAAAACCTTGGTATAATTTTGATGCTTTAAATACTCCTGAATGGCATCCAGCAAGAGAAATGCAAGACACTTTTTATATGGATTCAGATATAGGAACTCTATTGAGAACTCATACATCTCCTGTGCAAGTAAGAACTATGCTCAAAGAAAACCCACCTTTGGCAATCATTTCACCGGGAAGAGTTTTTAGAAAAGATGAAATGGACGCAACCCATTTATCTGTTTTCAATCAATTGGAAGCCTTGTATATAGATAAAAGAGTTAGTGTCGCTAATCTTAAATATTACTTAGAAAGCTTTACTAGAGATTTTTTCGGAAGTAATATAGATATATTATTACGACCAAGCTACTTCCCTTTCACAGAGCCAAGTTTTGAAGTTGACTTAACTTGTATATCTTGCGGAGGAAAAGGCTGTAATGTTTGCGGAAACACAGGTTGGATTGAGGTTTTAGGAGCAGGATTAGTAAATCCAAACGTAATTAGAAGTGTAGGGCTTGATCCAGAAGAATGGCAAGGCTTTGCTTTAGGTGCAGGTATAGAAAGGTTCGCAATGTTGAAATATAATATAAATGATATAAGGGAATTCATTAAAAACGACCTAAGATTCATTGATTAAGGAGGGCATAAATGAGAATTTCAAAAAACTGGATAACAGATTATATAGATTTAAAAATAAATTATAAAGAATTAGTTGAACAATTAAAACTACACACAGCAGATGTAGAAATAATGGAATCCTTTGGTGATAAATTAAAAAATATTATAGTTGGAAAAATTGAAAAGATAAAAGAACATCCAAACGCAGATAAATTAATCATATGTGAAGTTAATTTAGGTTCTGAAACTTTAGATATAGTTACCGGTGATCTAACAGTTAAAGAAAATGACCTTGTTCCAGTTGCCATTGATGGTGCTGTTTTGTATGATGGATTTAAAATAAAGGCAAGAAATTTCAGAGGTGTTAAATCTAATGGTATGCTTTGTTCACTAGAAGAAATTGGATTAGAAGAAAATTCTGATGCAATATATACTATAACTGAAAATGTTGAACCTGGAACAAATTTTATAGAATATTTTAAAATAAAAGATCAAATAGTATCTATGGATATTACACCTAACAAACCCGACTTACTATCATATCTAGGGACAGCAAGAGAGTTTACAGCAATAAACGCAGCTGAAAATTTTAAACTTCCAAAACACAACAAAATAGAAACTTCCGATGATTCATTTCCTGTAAAAATAAAATATGATGGTTGTAAAAGATATACAGCTTTAAAAATGAAAAATATAAAAATAAAGCAATCTCCTTTATGGTTAGTAAAAAAATTAGCTATGGCTGGAATAAGAAGTATAAATAATGTTGTCGATATTACGAATTATATAATGCTTGAAACAGGTCATCCAGTTCATGCTTTTGATATGAAAACCGTTAAAAATTCAATTATAGTTAGAAAAGCAGAAAAAGGAGAAAAAGTTGAATTATTAGATGAAACCCAATACGAATTAATTGGTCATGAAACTTTAATCACTGATGAAGAAAAAATATTAGCTTTAGGTGGTGTAATGGGTGGAAATATATCTGGTATTAATTCCTCAACAAAAGAAATATTGCTTGAAGTAGCTCATTTTGATCCTATTAATATTAGAAAAACAACTAACCATCATAAAATAAATACAGATTCATCTTACAGATTTGAAAGAGGTGTAGATCCTAACAATGCATTCTTTGTTATGGGTAGACTGACCAAACTAATTGAAGAGTACGCCAACGGCGAAATAGATGGTCAAGCAACTGATATTTATCCAGAAAAAATAGAAAATAAAAAACAACCTTTAAGAATAAATTATTTAAATTCAAAATTAGGCAAAAATATATCTATAACAGAGATAGAAAATATATTAAAAAGATTAAACTTTGCTTTTGAAAGACACAATGAAGGATTTGAAATTACTATTCCAACAAATAGACCCGATATAGAAGGAGAAGCTGATTTAGTTGAAGAAATTGGAAGAATTTATGGATACCATAACATTGAAAGTCAAGCTCCAGAAAGCACTTTTTTAAAAGGGAGTAAAAGTGATAATTATAATTTTAAAGAAAAAATTGCTAGTATTCTTAGACAGCAAGGCTATCATGAAACAAAAAATATTCCTTTAATGAGTAAAAATAAATTCTGGAAATCAGAAACTAATGTAAAAATAGTCAACCCTTTATCCTCTGAATTAGAATACTTAATCCCAGAACTAATGTATCCAATATTAGAAACAGCATCTTATAACTATAGAAACCAAAATAAAAATATTAAGATGTTTGAAATAAACAAAGTATTTTTAGAAGACAAGACTTCAGAAACAGGGGTTAAAGAACCAAACCATTTAGTTATTTTAGCTACCGGAGAAGAAAGCCCATCGGATTATACTGACAAAAGAAAAGTTTCATTTTATACATTAAAAGGTTCTTTAGATTATATTTTCGAAGAAAATGGTATAAACGTAGAATATAAAAGAGCAGAAATAAAAGGGTTTTCGCAAGCTCAGACTGCAGAAATATATTTAAACAAAGAAAAAATAGGATTTATAGGGTTAATGGATCCACAAACCGCAGATAAAAAATATGATATTAAAGACGAGATATATTTATCCGAAATTGATTTAGACATAATAAAAAATAAATCAAAAATAATTAACAAAGCCTCAAAAAATTATGACTATCCTGCAATTAAAAGAGAATACTCATTCATAGTTCCATTAACAACGGAATTTTCAGAAATAGAAAATATAATAAAAAGTGCAGGAAAAATAATTGAAAAATTACAAATATTTGACGTCTACAGAGGAAAGGGAATTGACCCTGAGTATAGTAGTATAACTATAACTATTATCTATAGATCAAACGAAAAAACTCTTACAGATGAAGAAGTTAATAAAATAGAAGAAAAAATATTAAAACAATTAAAAAACAAAAATGTTAAGCTTAGAGAAGCCTGAGGAGGAATCAAAATGGCAAAAGTTTTTGGAGAAGATACTGGAAAAGGTTTCACCAAAGAAGAACCTTTTGAAATATTTATAAAAGCAGTTGAAAGTGCTATATATAAATCACCAGTGAGAAAAACTGACAAGATATTTTTATCTGATTTATGGTTTATAACTTCACTTCCTTATGATATTTTAAGAGAAGCTATAGAAAAACATGTAAATGACATGAATATACCAGAGGATATAAACTCAATTTACGATGAAAAAAATAATAAGACTATATGGCAAAGACCGAAAAATTCAGATAAAGAACATATAGATAATACAGAAGAAAAATAAAAATAAGAGGATAGTTAAACTATCCTCTTATTTTATATATTAAGCGTCATTACCATATAATTCGTGTAGTATTTTTCCTTTTTTTATCGGAGTAAACATCTTTTTTAGCATTAAATAGCCAATGAAATAGAATATAGAAGCTATTAAAAAAAGATATGTATATCCAGAAGGTAAAGCAACAATAATCCCAAACATAACTGCTGCTACAGATCTAGATACAAAATTAAGTGAATTTCTTATACTGTTAATAGTGGTAACTTTATCTTTGGGTAAAGAACTTAAAACTATCGTCATACCAACAGGATTTGTCATATTCATAAACGAAAAGCGAACTGCATATAATGTTGTAAACAAATAAGGATTACCAACAAAACCAAGACTTATAATCAAAGGAACTACTACTAAACTAAGCGTTTTCATATATCTAAATGGACCAAATTTTTTACCCAACTTAGGTGATAAAATAGAGCCCATTGCTGCTCCAAGCTGGGCTATAGATAAAGCTATACCAATCATTGCTGGACTCATATCAAACATATCCTTAAATATCAAATTACCAAAATTAACAAAAAGACCTGCTCCAAAACTTATAGAAAATGTTCTTAAAAAATAATATTTAACTATTTCTTTTTGATCAGATGTGAATTCTGATAAATCGAATATCTCTTTTAAAGTTCTATCTTTTTCACCTATACTCTCTGGCACTCTAAATATCAACAAAATAGAAATAACATATGCAAATGCAGCTATGAATAAAGTAGTTCTCAATCCAATAAATTCACCCATAACCCCACCAATAAAGTTGCCAAATAGTCCAGACCCCATCATTACACCAAAATTAAAACCAAAAGCTTTTCCTCTAACTGAATGTTCTGTAATGTCTACTATATAAGAATTTAATAATAACATTCTAGAAGTCATAAAGCCCCCACTGAAAAATGAAAGAGTATAAAGAACTTCTTGTGTAGGAAAAGAAATTCTCGCAATTAAAAGCAACCCAAATCCCAAAGATGAAATGAACAACATCTTTTTTTTACCAAATCTATCTCCAAGAACCCCAATAATAATACCAATAATAGCTGAACCAATCATTTCTATTGAGGTAATTTGACCGATAAAATCATTCCCAAAACCAATATCTCTTAAAAATAGATTAAAAACAACTTTATAAATTGCCCATGAAACACTGCTTATAAAAGAATAAAATATTAAATTTGTTAGATTTTTTGACATATCACCACTCCATTAGTTAGTTTAACTAACTTTATTATACTAAATAATATATAAAAATAAAAATAATTTATGTTATCATTTCTTGAATAAATATTTATATATCCTTTCTAATCTTAAAATCAATTAATATGATGATTATAAACACTTTTTAATATTTTAATGATTTTTGCTATTATTCACTATTATTTATTCTTAATAGCTATTATTTGTTTTTATTCGCCAATTTTAAACATTGAAGAATTAAGCAAAGAATGATATCATAAGTATGTATTAGCACTCATTGTTTATAAGTGCTAAATTTAGTTAAAAAATATAACACCAATAAATTTAAAAGGAGGTATTTTGATGAACATCAAACCTTTAGGAAACAGACTTTTAATAAAACCTGTAGTGGAAGAAAAAAAGACAGAAAGTGGTATTGTATTACCAGATTCTGCTAAAGAAAAACCTCAAAGAGCTTTAGTTGTAGAAGTAGGAACTTTAGACGACGATTACGATATAAATAAAGGCGACAAAGTTATCTTTGCAAAATTCGCTGGAACCGAAATTCAAATGAATGACGAAGACCACATTATTATCGATGTTGAAGACATTTTAGCAAAAATTGAAGACTAACAGGAGGTGCTTTTATAATGGCTAAAGAATTAAGATACGGAGAAGAGGCAAGAAGAGCTCTTGAAAGAGGCGTTAACAAAGTAGCTGACGCAGTAAAAATAACATTAGGTCCAAAAGGAAGAAATGTAGTATTAGAAAAAAGTTGGGGTTCTCCAACAATAACTAACGATGGTGTATCAATCGCAAAAGAAATAGAGTTAAAAGATAAATTTGAAGATTTAGGTGCTCAATTAGTTAAAGAAGTAGCTTCAAAAACAAACGATATTGCTGGTGATGGAACTACAACTGCAACAGTATTAGCGCAAGCTATGATCCAAGAAGGGCTTAAAAATGTAGCAGCTGGAGCAAATCCAATGTTAATGAAACATGGTATCGAAACAGCTACGAAAAAAGCTGTAGAAGAAATTAGAAATGTTAGTAGAAAATTATCAGGAAAAGAAGATATAGCTCATGTTGCTTCTATATCAGCAAACAATGAAGAGATTGGTAATTATATAGCTGAAGCTATGGATAAAGTAGGAGAAGATGGAGTTATTACCGTTGAAGATTCAAAATCAATGGAAACCCAAGTTGATTTCAAAGAAGGTATGCAATTTGATAGAGGTTATGTTTCTCCATACTTTGTAACTGACACTGAAAAAATGGAAGTTGAAATGAAAGAACCATACATTTTAATTACAGACAAAAAAATCTCTGCTGTTAAATCAGTTGTACCTGCTTTAGAAAAAGTAGCTCAAGCTGGAAAACCATTGGTAATAATTTCTGAAGATTTAGAAGGAGAAGCATTATCAACATTAGTTTTGAATAAATTAAGAGGAACTCTTGATTCTGCTGCAGTAAAAGCTCCTGGATTCGGAGACAGAAGGAAAGCTATGCTTCAAGATATCGCTACATTAACTGGAGCTACAGTTATATCTGAAGAAGTAGGACTCTCTTTGGAAGATGTTACTTTAGAAGATCTAGGAACAGCTGAAGTAGTTAGAATTGGAAAAGATGACACTACAATTGTTGGTGGAGCAGGTAAAAAAGAAGATATAGAAGATAGAGTAAAACAAATCAGAGGTCAAATAGCAAATACAACTTCTGATTATGAAAAAGAAACCTTACAAGAAAGATTAGCTAAATTAGCCGGTGGAGTTGCAGTAATTCAAGTTGGAGCTGCTACAGAAACTGAATTAAAAGAGAAGAAACATAGAATAGAAGACGCTTTATCAGCTACAAGAGCAGCTGTCGAAGAAGGTATGGTTGCTGGTGGTGGAGTAACTTTATTAAGAGCCATAAAAGCTGTAGAAAAAGCTATTGAAAAATTAGAAGGCGATGAATTAATCGGCGGAAAATTAGTATTAAAAGCTTTAGATGCTCCAGTAAGACAAATATCAAAAAATGCAGGAGTTGAAGGGGCTATAATAATAGATAAAATACTATCAAACGATGATCCAGCTTATGGATACAATGCTTTGAAAAACATATATGTTAATATGTTTGATGCAGGAATAATTGATCCAACAAAAGTTACAAGATCAGCTGTACAAAATGCTGCTTCAATAGCTTCAATGTTATTAACAACAGAAGTATTAGTAGCAGATGAACCAAAAGACGATGATGATATGGGAGGAAACCCTGGCGCAGGAATGGGCGGCATGGGTGGAATGGGCGGTATGATGTAATCGCCTGAATCCCAATGTATTAGATTTAAAGGTGTGCTTAAAAAGCACACCTTTTTTTATATGTATACAATTAAAAACATTATTAAAAAACCAATTAAAGAAAATATCAAAGGCCAAATCATCTTTTTAACCATATTTGATATCTTGACTCCAAAAAATTCAGAAGTTAACAATAAACATAAATGAACAGGAGTAATCAAAACACCAATAACTGAAAAATAATACGTTGTTAGTGTAGCCGGCAATAAAGGTAAAGCGCCTTGTTCAATTAGGGATATAGTAATAGGCATAGTTACAGCGAATCCAGCTTGGGTTATGCCCGTTATCATACCTATTATCACTGGTGATACTATAATTATAAGCCAAGGACTTAAACCTATTTCATTTAAATTTTGGACAAAATTTTCAGATAAATGAGAAATTTCTACAAAGTTTTTGTACCAAAAAACAAAAAATAACAATAATAAAATTTCCCACTTTACTCTCAAAAATCCTTTATAATTTTTATAATAAATAGCATAGATAAAAGCAACTGCAAGAACTACCAAATAACCCGGAAGCTGAAAAATAACTCCAATCATTATAGTTAATATTGGGAAAAGAGAAACAAAAAGATGTTTCCAATTTTCTAAATTATGGTTTACTCTTATTCTTCCCAATTTAAAATAAAACCACGCACCAACAAGAGAAATAACTCCTATAGGTAACTGAATTAACAATATTTTCGTTAAAGAAATACCTGTTAAAGCACTTTCCATAACTATAGCAGGATAAAGTATCCAAAAAAACTCCATAGAATGTCTAAACCAATAATTCATCGTAGCAGAATTCAAAGCAGATATTTCTGATTTTTCAGAAATATCTTTTACCATAGGTGCAGTAAACATTGCTCCCCCTGGCATGGGAAGCAGCCCTAAAAACATAGGCATAAAAGCAACAGCTTGTTTTGAGCTGAACAGATGTTTGATATTAATTGCAAATTTTTCAGAATTACCTGAAGTTCTCATAGTATCAGATATCAAGTAAATTCCAAAAATAACTCCAAGCACTTCGTAAAAATTAGATGTTGTTGCAGTTATTTTTGCACTATCAAAAATATAACCTAAATTCATAGAAATCAAAGAAGTTACCAAAATTGCAATTAACATAGCCCAGTGTACCTTTTTGGTGAGTTTAATTGCTATGATCATACTTGCAAATCCACTCAATATTGATATAATAGCCAAAATACCACCTCATAATATTAGTTTGTTAACCTTATTATATCAAAGAAAATAAAAAAAATAAACCCGCTTTTGCGAGTTTACCTTGGAAAATTTAACATGAAACTATCCATAGTTCCATTGAATTGTATTTTACCATCTTCGATAAAAATTATTTTATTAGCTATATCACTAAAAAGCGATAAATTTCTTGTTGAAATTATTAGAGTTCTGTCTTTTTTTATTTGATAAAGAATTTCTTTTACATCTTTAAGTAGAAAATCATCTAAATGATCAAGAATAGAATCAAACATAAAAACTTTAGGGTTTCTGGCTAAAGAAATAAAAGTTATTAAAGATATTTTTTCAGCAATAGACCAACTTTTTAAAGAATTATGTTTTTTTATATTATCTAAATCAGAAAATTTCTTTGAAAGGCCTAATTTATCTAATATTTCAAAATGTTCTTTTGAAATATCTGTTATTTTCAAACCTAAAGATAAGTTCAATATTTCGTTCAAAGTCAAAATATTCAAATTTTCAACAAACGTCGGATCAGCATATGTAATTTGAGATCTAAGATACTTCCTATCAAGTTCATTTACATTTTTACCCTCAAAAAATATACCACCTTTACCTTCAACATTATTATATAACTCTTCATTCAAATGAACAAAAGACCTTAAAAGAGAAGATTTTCCAGAGTTTCTAGGTCCATATAACAGTACAATATCATTAAAAGATATATCCAAAGATATATCTTTTAATATAGAAAAATCACCTATATTCATACAAAAATTGTAAAGTTTTATAATGGGTTCTTGTTCTTCAAAAGATTTAATAGTTTGGCTTTTCATTGTTATTCTCAACGTTTTCTTTTGTATTCCCTCTTCTTAATTTTGCAATTTTTTTTATGTACTCAGTATTTTTTTCATCTTTCATTATCTTAATAAATTCAAACTGTGAAGATAATTTAGGATTAGAAAAGCTATATCTTTCTTTCAACATAATCACCTCGATCAAAATTGATCCCATCATTTATATGATACAAGTCTTTCTATACAGAAATAATAATATATATTACAATTTTTTTATGATATAGATAATATCTTTTGTAAAAAATGAGAGATTTGAATATACTGTAAATATTTAGTGACTATATTTCCTTTTAGAAAATATGATTATAAAATCATTTCACAAAAAGAATTAAAAAACTATCTTCATTTTTATTACTTGTGATCAAATTTTTATAAGGGTTCCCATTATTTTCTTTAGTTACATTAGGATCTATTTCCAACAATTTTTTTGCTTCGTCATCTGTAATTTCAATTACTTTTTTCTTTATTTCATAATTATTTTTTGATTTCAGAAATTCTTTTAGTGAGACCTCTTCCTTATTTTCATAAGCCATATATTGAGAAAGTTTTATATATATTTCATCTTCATAAAGACCTTTAAAAGAACCTAGCACTTCACCAGTTTTATTTAAATATACAAACGAAGGAGTTGTTCTAGCACTAAAAACTCCAAAAAGTTGTAAATAAGTATATTCTTTTCCTTTAAAAGTTGTTTTTTTATTCATTTTTGGTTTTATCTCTACTAATATAAATTCTGTTTGAAACCACTTTTTAAGTTCTTCATTTTGCATAGTTTCTTCTTTAAAGATTCTACAATATTTACATGAATCGGTGGAAAACATCAACAAAATTTTTTTATCTGTTATTCTTGCTATTTTAAAAGCATCATCAAAATCATTTATAGCAACCTCACTAAAATTTGAAAAGGATAAACTAATTAAAATAAAGCTAAAAATTATCATAATATATTTTTTCATGTAATCACTCCTTGTAAGTCGTTAAATTTCCCAAAAAATATAAGAATTCCTATTAGTATAATCAAAATACCCCCTATAACCCTAAGATACTTTAACCACCTTGGTTCTCCAATCACTACTTTCTTCATCAATCTCGATACCGTACTACCTATAAAGATAAAAGGCAAAGAAATCCCTAAAGAATATATAAACAATAAAAGACCTGATTGTAATACATTAGTTTTTGAAGCTGCCATAGACATAATAGCCCCTAGAACTGGACCAGAACAAGGGACCCAAACTAATGCAATCATTATACCTAAAATTATTGCAGAAAAGAAAGAATCATCTTTATATTTGTTCAAATTCATTTTAATTTTTAAATTTAGAGATTTATTAAGAAGGTATAGCCCCCCAAATACTATTACTAATAATCCAGTTAAAATATTAATTTCTTTTTGATAATTTATAAAAATCACACTTAAACTTCCAGATAATATACCCAATAATGAAAAAAATAATGATAACCCAATAAAAAAGCCTATAGATCTTTTAAATACCTGTTTAGGATTTTGTATATCTATAAATAATATCCCTAAATACAAAGGAATCAAAGGTAAAACACATGGACTAAAAAAGGCTAAAATTCCTCCAGTAAATGCACTTAAAAAATCAACTGAAATCAAAGTAAGATTCAAATCCATTTTTTACCCCCTATACCTGCTTATAGTATCTTTATAAATTATATCATAAATCTAATAATAACAATTTATTCTTGTAAGTCTTTTTAGTTAGAAAAGAATAAATAAATTTTCAAGAACTGAAAAATTCTTATTTTTTGTGTAAAGAGATGATATTTTAAAATATTTATGAATAAATGAAATACGATATAAATATATATTCAATAGTAGATTTTGTTTTTCTTGTAAACAGTTATAAAATTCAAGTGAACGTTAATTATAATAGGAGGATTTTATGGCTATAAAATATATTGAAAATAGAAATTTATGGATTTTAGAAACAAAAAATACAGCATATTGTTTTGCTAAATATAAAGATGGACATATAAAAAATACTTATTATGGACCAAAACTTGTTTTTGAAAGCGATTATCCTGGAATAGAAAATTATATAGATAGAGATTATTGGCTATGGGATGAAGAATTACCAGTTAGAGGAGAAGGCAATTTTGTTGAGCATAATATCAAAATAAATTTTGAAGATGGGACAAGAGATGTTGTCTTAGAATTAAAGGATTTTATTATTAAAAAGAATGAATTGAAAATGATTTATGTTGATACTCATTACAATGTTCAAATAACAACAGTTTATAATATTAAAGAAGAATTTGATTTAATTGAAAGACATCAAATAATTGAAAATAATAATGAAAATATAATAAAAATAGAAGACGCTAAATCGGGAACATTTTATATACCAAATAAAAAAGAAGCAAAGATAAATTATTTAACTGGAATGTGGATACATGAATTTCAAAAAAGAAAAGAACCAATAAATGAAGGTAAGAAAATTTTAGAAAGCAGGTTGGGGAAAACAAGCGCTTTTTTAAACCCTTTTATAGCAGTTGATTATTCAGCAAATCAATCAAACGGAGAAATATTTTTTGGCTTGGTTAAATGGAGTGGAAACTGGAAAATAGAAGTCCAAAAGCAGCTATATGAAAGAATAGCTGTTACTATGGGGTTAAACGAATGGGATTTTAATATTTTTTTGAATCCTGGAAAATGTTTCGAAACTCCAGAAATTGTTTTTGGTTACACAAATCAAGGCTTTGATTATATGACTCATTGCTTGCATTCCTATACAAGAAAAAAAATACTCCCTGAAAATAATTCTGATACTCAAAAAAAGGTCCTTTACAATTCTTGGGAAGCTACTTTATTTGATGTAAATGAAGAAAACCAAAAAGAATTAGCAAAGAAAGCAGCAGATATAGGAATAGAATTATTCGTTATGGATGATGGGTGGTTTGGAAATAGAAACGATGATTCAAAAGGTCTTGGGGATTGGTTTGTTAATAAGAATAAATTTCCAGATGGATTAACCCCATTAATAGAATATGTTAATAAACTTGGCATGGATTTTGGTTTATGGGTTGAGCCTGAAATGGTTAATCCAAACAGTGAACTATATAGAAAACACCCGGAATGGGTCTTACATTTTCCTAATAGACCAAAAACAGAAAAAAGAAATCAATTAATTCTTAATATTGCCAAACAAGAAGTTAAAGAATATATATTAGAGTTTATGAACGATTTATTGAACAATCACAATATAAAATATATTAAATGGGACATGAACAGATATGTTTTTGAATCTGGATGGCCTGAAAAAAATTCTGAAAAACAAAAAGAAATTTGGTATTATTATGTCAAAAATCTTTATGATATTATGATTAGTTTAAGAAAAAACCACCCAGAAGTAATCTTTGAAAATTGTTCTAGTGGTGGTGGAAGAGTTGATTTAGGAATTATGAATTTTTATGATGAAGTATGGCCTTCAGATAACACAAACCCTTTTGATAGACAGTATATCCAAGAAGGATTTTCTATGGTTTATCCAACCTCTATAATGAGAAGTTGGGTGACTGATTGGGAAGGCAAAAATACCTACCCTCTTGATTTTAGATTCAAAGTTTCTATGGCAGGTTCTCTAGGAATTGGATCTAACCTTAAAGAATTTGATATAAAAGACATCGAGATAGCAAAAAAAAATATAGAGCTATATAAACAAATAAGAAACGTTATTCAACACGGAAAGTATTATTTATTAAACTCTATTTATGAAGATAATTATCAAGCTTTACAATACACAAAAAACAATGATACTGTTCTTTTTGTTTATATAAATCCAAAAGCTCTTAATAATTTTAGTTCTTATAATATAAAACTAAGAGGTTTAGAAGAAAAAAGCTTGTATAAAATAGAAGAAACAGGAGAAAATCTTTCTGGAAAAGCTTTAATGGAAAGAGGAATTACAATATACCCAGAAATAAAAATTGATGCTGCTATTAGAAAAAAAGATCTTTTTACAGCTAAATTATTTAGA
The DNA here is from genome assembly GCA_051748045.1 of Thermotogota bacterium. Taxonomy (GTDB): domain Bacteria; phylum Thermotogota; class Thermotogae; order Petrotogales; family Petrotogaceae; genus Geotoga. The sequence continues at coordinate 8,937 of JBNJGY010000022.1, read as the reverse complement.
TTTAGAAAGGATGAAAAAAAATGAACAAGAAATTTGTCACTATGAAAGATATAGCAACTGAAGTTGGGGTCTCAATAAACACTGTTTCTAAAGCATTTAAAGACCATCCAGACATTTCTGAAAAAACAAAAGAAGTTATTTTGAATACCGCTGAAAAAATGGGATATATAAAAAATTATTCTGCTTCTATATTAAGAGGAAAAAAAAGTGGTTTGTTAGGAGTTATATATTCTGACGGATCAAATCCTTTTTTTGCAGAAGTCTCCAAAGGTATTGAATTCGAAGCCAGTAAAAATGGGTATAATGTTATATCAATGAATTCCATGGGGAAATTGCCAAACGAAAAAAAAAATATAATGACATTATTGGAAAGTAGAGTAGATGGATTAATTCTTTTCCCAATCAATAATAAAATGGGATATTATGATATCTATAATTTAAAACAAAATACTGTTTTAGCAGGTCAACCTTTTGATGGGAAAATATTTGATAATGTTTTTACCGATGAATTCCATGGAGCTTACGAAGCTGTTGATTATTTAATAAAATCAGGCAGAAGAAGGATCATGATGATAGATAACTTTCTATTCAAAATTGGAAAAAACAAAAGATATCAAGGATATGTATCTGCTTTAGAAGATAACGGTATAAAATATTCTGATAAATTACACAAAGTAGTTGGCAAATTAGATAGGATTCATAGAATAAATGAAGGTCAAAGAATTATAGAAAAAGCTGTAAAAGAAAAATTAAAATTTGATGCTGTTTTTACTTTCAACGATTTACTGGCTTTTGGTGCTATAAAAGGTTTACATGAAGCAGGAATAAAAATACCTGATCAGGTAGGGGTTATGGGTTATGATGACCTTGATTTATCTAGTATGGTTACTCCTTCTTTGAGTACTGTAAGCTATGACAAATTCAATATGGGAGAAAAAATAGTAAAAACTTTAATGAAAAGATTGAAAAAACCTGATAGAAAAACTGAAGATGTGAAAATTGAGACTAATTTAGTTTTGAGAGCATCCACTAAAGGGGGAATTTGATGTTTGGAGTAGATTATTATCCAGAGCATTGGGATAGAAAAAGAATTGATAAAGATATGAAAGCCATGGCTAAAAATGGTATAAGCATTATTAGAGTTGCTGAATTTATGTGGGTAGATTTAGAACCTGAAGAAGGACGTTTTAATTTTGATATTCTTGATCAAGTGTTTAAAAAAGCAAAAGATTTGAACTTAAAAATAATACTAGGAACACCTACTGCTACTCCACCAGTTTGGCTAGTTAGAAAACATCCAGAAATTCTTCAAAAAGATGAATATGGTCATGTTAGAAATTTTGGTAGTAGACGACATTATTGTTATAACAGCCAGGTTTACAGAGATTATTCTGCAATCATTATAGAAAAAATGGCTGAAAGATACTCAAAGTCTGAATCTTTATACGCTTGGCAAATAGACAATGAATTTGGTTGTGAAAATACAACTTATTGTTATTGTGAAGACTGTGACGAGTCATTTAGAAAATATCTAGATAAAAATTATAACGACATAGACGATCTCAATTTAAACTGGGGTACGGCTTTTTGGTCACAAAAATATAATGATTTTTCTCAAATTGAAACTCCTAAAAAAACAAATGCTTTTTTGAATCCTCATAAAGTGCTAGATTTTTATAGATTTTCTACAGAAGGAATACATGAATACGCCAAAATACAAATTGATATAATTAAAAAATATTCAGACAAACCAATTACTCATAATTTCATGGTTAATTTTGGTGAAATAGATTACAAAAAACACCACGAACTTTATGATTTTATTTCTTATGATAGTTATATGCCTGTTCAAGAATATAACCCAATGATAACTGCTTTCAATTTTGATCTGATGTATTCTCTCAAGAAAAAACCATTTACCATCATGGAACAACAACCTGGTAGAGTGAATTGGCAAGAAAAAAATATTTTCTATTCGGTTGACTGGCTTAAAAATGCTTCTATCCAACCTCTTTTACATGGCGCTGAAGATTTAGTCTATTTTAGATGGCGAGCAATACCTTATGGTGCTGAACAATTCCACAATGGAATAATTGGGTATGATGGTAGTATTGAAAATTCAGAAAGATTAAAAATGATCAAACAACTAAAAGAAATGAAATTTGAAAATAGAGAAAAGGCTAAAATAGCAATATATTTTGATTATCAAAGCAATTGGATGCATAAAATTAACAACGTTTCTAAAGATTTTGATTACTATATGGGTTTAATAGAAATATATTCAGCATTTAAAAAAATGAAAAAGAATATAGACATAGTTTTTGATGATGATGATTTTGAACAATATGATTTATTAGTAGTTCCGTATGCTTATTATCTTTCTCCTAAAGCAAAAGAAAAAATTGAAAATAGAGAAAAAAAGACAGTTATAACTTGTATGACTGGGTTAAAAGAATACAACAACCACATAAAAACAAAAGAACCACTTGGATTTGATCTCCCTTATTTGAAATTTACTATTAAAGATTTTGGTGCCATATTGACTGAAGAAATATCTTTATCGGGTAAAGATTTAACATCTAATTATTGGATAGAGGATATTGAACTCCAAAAAGGAAAAGTATATTCAACTTGGAAATCAGGTCCACTAAGAAATAGGGCGGCTATATTAAAATCAGAAGATGATAAAACTATATATATTTCCACAGTATTAGAAAAGAATTCCTTTATAGAACTTTTAAAAGAATTTATTGATTATGATATAATTCTTCCTGACAAAGTTGAATTTATAAACGGTAAATATATCAACTTCAGTCATGAAAAAAAAGTTTTTGGTAATATTGAATTAAATCCATATGAAATAAAAGGTACTTAAAAAATAATGATGTGCTTAGCACATCATTATTTTTTTTCTTCATCTTCAACTTGTATTATTTCATAGTCACCATCTTCAAATTCTTCTTCTTCTATTTTTTCCCACTCTTCAGCAACCTTATTATGTTCTTCTTCATCTTCAACTGATTCAATAACAAAATCTTCACCTTCTTTTGTTACTCTAAAAACGACACTATCTCCTAAGATAATTTCTTCGCCATTTTCATCAGGATATGCTTCATCACAAATCCAATAAGATTTCCCATCTACATCTAAAGTATCGACATACATAAAATGTCTTTCGTTTCCTTCTTCATCGCTGATAGTAAAAAATTCTAACTTATTCTCCATAATTAAAACCTCCATACTCATAAGAGTTAATCTTTATATATTATAAAACAATACTATTAAGCTAATATAATATTGATAATATAAATTGTAAACTAAAGATGAATATAAAAAAAGAGGCTTAAAAGCCTCTTTTAATTTTATTTTACTCTTTCTTTTAATTCGTTACCTGGTTTGAACTTAGGTACAGTTCTCGCTGGAATTTCAATAGGTTCTTTTGTTTGTGGATTAACACCTTTTCTTGCTTTTCTTTCTGATACAGAAAAAGTACCAAATCCTACTAATTTAACATCTTCTTTTTTTTCAAGAGATGATGAAACTACTTCAACAAAAGAATCAATAAAATCTCCTGCGTCTTTTTTTGATGCATCCATTTTTTCAGCTATGGCTGAGATAAGTTCCTTTTTGTTCATTAAAACACCCCCTAATAAATTTTTATAACAAGTTATAATAGAATTTTACCATAAAAAAATACTATAATCAAGTTTTTAAAGGGGTTAAACTACTAAATGAACTCTTTCATATGGTAAATACCACCATTTTTTAACTGGTTGTTTTCTAATATTTCGATTATCTTCTCTGCAACCATTGATGGTTTTAAAAGTTTACCTTCTTCTTTAAGTCCTATAAACCTATTTAGTTCTACAAAATCCTCTTCTGAAGAGCTTCTTATCCTCTTTTGCATAGAAGTATCTACTACTCCAGGTGAGAAAGAATAAACATTATATTCAGTTTCTTCTAATTCTAAAGCAGCAGTTTGGGTTAATAAGTTAATACCTGCTTTAGATGAGCAATAAGGTGCCCAACCATATACAGCCCTTGTTGCCGCTCCTGAAGAAATGTTAAAAATATCTTTTTTTACAGGTGTGTCTTTTGTATATTTTATAAAATTATTAATTAATATACTAGGTGAAATCAAATTGAGAGTAATGTTTCTTTGAATATCTGAATCATCAGACCTTCCCATTGGTTTTATTGGTTCAACAGTTCCTGCATTATTTATTAAAGTAATCTTTGTCACTTTATTTATATCTATTTTACTCAATATTTCACTCATTAAACCTTTTATATCCTTCGTATTAGTCAGATCAAATTCATAATAGTCCAAAACACAGTTTTTATGATCAGCTAAATCAATTAAATCAAGATTTTTAGAACGTGAAATACAAGCCAATTGATTTTCTGGAGAAACTAGCTTCTTAGCAATTGCTTCTCCAAGACCTTTTGATGTTCCTGTAATAATGAAAAAATTCATTATAACAACCTCCTCAAAGATTTGAATTTCATAAAATTTTTCTTTTAAAAAAAACTAATATATATTATAATTATAATGAGTAATATTAAAATAAACTAAAACCATTAACATTATACTAAAATTTATATAATTATAAAATGGAGGTAGTTACATGAAAAAGCTAAAATTGTTGAGTATTTTTCTCTTAATTGCTGTTTTCTCATTCACATCAAATAATACTTTGAGAAAAGGATATTCTGAAAATTCCGGAAATTTATTCGTACAAAATAATCAAGTCACACTGGTTTTAAATGAAGAAACAGGAACAATCGAATCATTATATTCTAATGCAAAAAAGATAAGCTTTTTAAGTGAACATAAAATTATCATCCAAAACCATGAAAAAAATGACATCAGTATAGAACCAATAGAACTTGGTTATAAAGTAAAAGAAAAATCAGATAATTACGAAGTTGTTTCTAATTATATTATAGAAGGAAATACTTTGAAATTAATAACGAAAATCAAAAATATTTCAGATAAATCACAACTTTTAAAGATGAATGAATTATTAAGTTATGATGGAGTTCCTCATGATTATATTTCAAAAAGTTTTTTAAACAAAAACCTTTTTTCAATTCAAATAGAAAATGCTGCTATGATTTATGGATCATATGAAGAAAAAATAGGAAGAATGTTCACTAATGGAAATAGAATTTTCTCTTCTCCTAAATTTCAAAAATTAAAACCAGGTGATATTTTTTCTTTTAATAGATCATTTGAAACAGGAAAGAACATTGCTTTATTGCATAAAAGCTATATGGATAAAAAAAATATAAACTATAAAACATATTCCGGAAAAATTGACATAGAAGGAGCTAATGATTTAGAATACATAAATTTATCTTTAAAAGAAAAATTTTTTGAAGACATATTAACAAAAACTTATACAGATAAAGATGGAAACTATGAATTCTATTATCCTGAAAAAGAGAACTTGTACATAGAATTGGACAACGATAATTTTTCAAAAAAACAGTATTTTAATTTATCTACTAACATTAAATTGAAATCACAAAATAATGATTTCTTTTATTTACCAGCTTTGACAAATGTTAAACCTGATGGAATTACTTTTAATTTCAGAACATCTATTCCTTCAAAATCAATAATTCATATTTTTAAGAATGGAGAAAAAATATCTGAAATCAAAAATAATTATCCAAAAGAATATCATCAATCAGAAATTAGAGGTTTACAACCAGATACTAAATACTACTATTATATAGAATTGCCTGAATCTTATGGAAGCGAAAGAAATCTTTCTTTAATAAGACAATTTAGAACAGCTCCAGATGAATTTAAGCCTTTTAATTTTGTAGTTTACGGAGACACTCAAATTCATAATGAAAGACATGAATTGGTTGTAGATACTATATATAAAAACCATGGATATCCAAGTTTTATAGCGAGAGTTGGAGACCAAGTTGAAAAAGGTCATGATGAATCCATGTGGGCTGAACATTTTGAAGCATCATATAAATTAAATGGTTCAGTACCAGTTTATACTACTCTTGGTAACCATGAATATAATGATGTTTTATATTACAAAGCGCTGGATCTTCCTAATGGTGGTGGAGAAGATAATGAAAGATACTATTCAATGGATTATTTGAATATTCATTTTATTTTTTTAGATTCAAATATAACTGAAACAAATCCAGAATTCGAAACTCAATTAGAATGGTTGGAAAATGATTTAAAAAACATAGATAAAGAAAAATTTATTTTTGTATCTTTTCATCATCCTTTCTGGACACAAGCACAAGAATATGGAGAAATGGAAGAAAATAAACCCGAAGGTCATTATAACACTAAACATTGGTTACCTTTATTCAAAAAATACGGAGTAGATGCTGTTTTCAACGGGCATATCCATTCATATGAAAGGCATTATAAAGATGGCATTCATTTTATAACTACAGCTGGTGGAGGCTCAAAATTAAACGAACTTCATACAGCAGAACCTCTTCCATGGAAAGAATTTGAACTTTTAAGGCATCTAAACTATGTAAATGTTGAAATACTTCAAGAAAAAACTATTTTTACAGTCTATTCTGTTGCTTATGCACCTTCAAAAGATACGCCAGAGATATACACTCCAACAAACGAAATTATAGAAAGCTTTGAAATCAATAAGTGAAACGGAGGATTCTATGGAACAAAAAATTAAAGAACTATCATTAAAAATCAAAAAAATAATTAAAGAAGATATAGAAAACTCTATGGAAATTTTAGGTTTATCACCTTATGAAGAAGCTTTTTATATTGAAGATTTAGTCTCCAAAGAGAATTTTAAACATTTATCAAAAAAAATCAAAACAAGATATGATTATATTGAAATACAAAAAGATACTGTTTTTAATTATTATAATGCAATAATTTCTTTGAAAATAGTGAATGAAAAATCTTCTCTCGACATGGAAAATATGTCTTTTGAAGAACAGATAGAATTAGCTTCAAAAGAAATTAACTTTTTTAATAATTTCAAAAACAAGTTTTTAATAAAACTAAACAATGAAACTTATGATGAAATTGAAGAATTTTTAAATTATTATGATTTTTGGAATAAAGACGATCTTATGGGATGGTTTTATCAATTTTACAATTCTGATCAAAAAGACATGCTAACAAAATCTCAAATATTTACTCCTGAGTGGGTAGTAAAATATATGGTGGATAATAGTTTTGAATTAATAGAGAATCCACTAAATATTAAAATATTAGATCCTGCATGCGGTAGTGGAAACTTTTTAGTATATATATACGATAAATTGAAAGATTTATATATATCTGAAGGTTTTTCATTAGATGAATCTATTAAAAATATATTAGAGAAAAACCTTCATGGAATAGATATCGATGAAAGAGCTTTACAAATAGCTGAATTTTCTTTAACTCTTAAAGCTTTGGAAGATGGTTATAAAAATAATATTAAATTTAATTTATCTTCGCCTGATAAAAATATCGAAGAAGAAAGATTGTTAGGTAGTTTGCTACCAGATGAGAAAGTAAATAAAACTAAAGATAAATTTCATGAAATCTTATCTAAAAAATATGACCTTATAATAGCTAATCCGCCTTATACAGATTCAAGCGAATACAGTGATGATTTAAAAGTATATATTAAAAAATATTATGATTCTTATAAAAAAAATCTATACACATGTTTTATAGCTAAAAATGAATCAATGGTTAAAAAAAATGGTGTAATTACAATGATTACACCTCAAACTTTTATGTTTATTTCTTCATACGAAGAAACTAGAAAACTTATATTAAACAAATTAAATATAGAAAGATTTGTTCATTTTGGACTAGGTGGTGTATTTAACTATGCTTTAGTTGATACTGCTTTGTATATATTAACTAAAAAAAACATCAAAAAAAGTAAATTTATAAATTTAACTAATATAGATAAAAAAGACTCTAAAAGAAATTCACTTCTCAACTTAAACAAACACTCAGATATTATTTATGATATAGACCAAAAAATTTTTAAAAACATACCAGGAGAAAAATTTGTTTATTGGTTAAAAAAAGATTTCTACAAAATATTTAAACAAACCACCTTAGAAGAATATTGTGATATCCGTCAAGGAATAGCTACAGGAAATAATAAAAAATTCTTAAGGTATAACTGGGAAATACCTAAAGGAAAAATTAATTTTGAAGGTAAAGAATCAAATAAAAGATGGGTTCCTTATGTAAAGGGAGGACCTCATAGAAAATGGTTTGGAAATTATTATTGGTTGATTAGTTATGATGAAAAAAGCAAAAAAGAATTACAAAAAATTGGAAACCATTTACCTTCAAAACAATTTTATTTCAGAGAAGGAATAACCTATACCATGACAACATCAAAAGGTTCTACATTTAGATATCTTCCAAAAAATATGATGTTTGATTGTAAAGGAAGTGCTATTTTCCCAAAAAATAATAACCATATTTTTTTCTTTTTAGGGCTTTTAAATAGTAAGTTAACTACTTATATTCTTAAATTTCTTGCTGGAAGTGTAGATTTAGAAGTTGGTGATTTAAAACAACTACCAATACCAAAATTAAATAAAAAAAATAAATTAAGAGACAAAATTATACGACAATCAAAAAGAATTTACGAACTAAAAAAACAGAATATGGAAATTTTTCCTGAAGAGCTTTATAATTATAGTTTTATAAAAACATTATATGGTGATCATTTTGAAGATATGTTCAATAGTTTTATAAAAAAGAAATTCAAAGTTGATTATCAAATATTAATTGAAGAATCAAAACTAAATGACATGGTTTTAGAAATATATGAACTAACTGACCAAAAAAAAGCCTTTAAGAAAGAATTCAAAGACTATGTTGATATCTATAAAAAAGATGAATCTCAACTAAAATTAAATTATGATATTAATAAATTTAAAACAAAATTA